>NZ_JAXFNY010000015.1:0-136832 GCF_034180645.1 Mobiluncus sp.
ACTGCCCCGGAAATTTTGGGTATTGTTGCCTTGTTTGTAAATAACTAGGGAGAATCGCCGGTTAGCTGCCATTTTTGGCAGCTACCCGGCTATTCTCCCCCTATAATCCACGCAAGCCCCGATACCCGGCAACAAACAGCCCCTAAATTCCTCGGATAACCCGGACGGCCATGAGGTTGTTGCGGGCGGCGGAGCAAGACCCCGCGACCAAATCGGCGGGCACGGGTCGGGGAGTTAGTGGGTGGGTTAAATGGGGGAACCCCCGCGAGAGCGGGGGTTCCCAATAAGCTAGAGCCGGGTTACAGCCAGCCTGTCTGTCATAGCGCTTAGCGGAGCAGGGACAGAACGGTCTGGGGAACCTGGTTGGCTTGGGCCAGCATGGAAGTGCCAGCCTGCTGCAGAATCTGGCTGCGAGTGAACTGCATCATTTCCTCGGCCATATCCGTATCGCGGATACGAGACTCGGAAGCGGACAGGTTCTCAACCGCCACATTCAGGTTGTTGATGGTGTGCTCGAAACGGTTCTGAACCGAGCCGAAATCAGAACGCAGCTTGGACACAGCCGCAATCGCCTTATCGATGGAGCCGAGTTCCGCCTGGAACAGGGCGTGGGTGGTCAAAACCGGCTTTGCGCCAGTTGCTTGACCAGCAGCGTCATTTTCAGGCTTGCCGTCACGGCTGTAAGCCTTGAGTCCAGCATCCTTCAAAATCGTGGCGAGGTCGGCGAGTTGGACATCAATGTCATCCACGCGGGACGCACCATTTGCACCAACCTGGAACTGCATGATGCCGCCTTTACCAGCGCCACCTGCACCCTTGGCAGCAGTCCACCACTTGTCCTGAACAGTGTCTGCCGTGATTTCAGGCTTACCTTCACCAACAGTGGTGTTATCCTTGATTTCCTTGCCGTCCCACAGCAGCTTGCGACCATCGAAGTTGGTGGACGTGCCAACGCGGTAAATCTCTTCCTTCAGCTGAGCCATTTCCTGCTCAACGTAAGCACGAGCCTTATCATCATTGGTGTCGTTAGCACCCTTGACAGCCAGCTCACGCAGACGCTGGAGCATGTCGTGAACCTCATTCAGGGCACCTTCAGCGGTCTGAACCACCGAGATACCATCCTGAGCGTTCTTAACAGCCTGCTTGTTGCCACGAACCTGAGCGCGCAAGCCCTCAGAAATCGCCAAGCCGGACGAGTCATCGGCAGCCCGGTTAATCCGGAAGCCAGAAGACAGCTTTTCCAAGGACTTGCCCAGAGTGGACTGGGTCAAGCTCAAGTTGCGGTAGCTGTTCATAGCCATGATGTTCTGATTGATAGACAAAGCCATTTTAAAATCCTCCTGATTAGACCAGTCGGCAATTTACCGTCCTGGTTGCCTTGCGTCAGACTTCCTGTCCGACAAACCATTCAATCGGATGGCAGACAAGAAACTTTAGGAAATTCATTTCCGATATTTAATTTTACTGCAATTGTTTGCACAATCAAGGAAAATTCCCCGATAAACTCACGTCGTTCGTTTGTCTGGGGCAGGACAAACCGGGGAAACACCCCGATTCGGGGCTAGGCAGCGCTCAGCAACGACAGAACTCCGCGGGGAGCGGACAGCGCCTGGGACAATACCGCGCGGGAAGACTGGCTCAGGATCCGGCCCCGCATAATGTTCACGGACTCGGCCGCCAGATCCGCATCCTGCATGCGGCTTTGGGCGGCGCAGAGATTTTCCACCGAGACGTTCAAGTTATTAATCGTGTGTTCAAAGCGATTCATCAAGGCTCCCAGCGTGGCGCGAGCCCCGGAAATGACCTGAATCTGAGTATCTATATTCTCGATAGAGCGCTGGAATGCCTCATGGTTGGCGTCCTGGGGAATGTGGCCAATCTGATTCTGGGCGATGTCAGTGACATCAACAAAGGTGATGGCGATGACTTCCGCATCCGAGGCGTTCGCGCCAACCTGGAAACGCAGCGCATCGGCGGGCTGGACATATTTTCCACCCAAAATCTGGCGTCCCATCGCCTCGGTGGCCTGGCCGATTCGCCCGATTTCCACGCGGATAGCGTCCATCTCAGAGCCGATTTGCACCCGGGCGGACACGGAATACGTGTCGTTAGCGCCCTGAACCGCGAGCCCCCGCATCCGCTGGAGCATATCGTGAACCGTTGACAGCACGCCTTCTGCTGTCTGGGTCAGGGAAATCCCGTCTTGAGCGTTCTTAATCGCCTGACGGTTGCCGAGGACCTGGGTTTTCAGACCCTGAACCAGCGCCAAGCCGGAAGCATCATCGGCGGCCGAATTAATGCGTTTACCCGAGGACAGACGTTGCAGAGATTGGTGCAAGATCTGTTCCGCGTTCACGTTATAGCGGTAAGCATTAAGAGCCATCACGTTGGTAGCAATGCTGCGCGGAGCTCCCCCGCGGCTAACGTTGGCACGCGGCGCGCCCCCCAGTGGGACCAGCACGGCGTAACGCGAGTAGACCCCCGCCGCAGACTTGGACGCACCGAAAACAGAATCCGCGCCGAGCGAACCAGCTGCGCCGGACGCGCGAGGCGAACCGGACGCACCGGGCGAACCGGGCGCACCGGAACGGGAAAATCCAGGCAGAGAGTCGAGGGAAAAATCCGCATCGGAGGACTCCCCCAGTAACAAAGGCGCATCAGCGCGGGACTCAGTGCCGGACGAGTACGTACCAGCAGACCGATTCTGAAAAGGCTCAGCAAAATCATCGGTGTCGGGCGCAGAAAAAACCGCCGCTGACATGCCTGGCGACATGGCGACGGAGTATCTATCCACAATTAACGCGGTCATCGCTCCCACCATCCTTGGGGTCTTTTTGAAGGGTCAGACACCTCGCGTCAACCCATCACCGAGGAACATTCCTTGCCCTCGCACGGGGCGAATCTCGATTATTCCCGAAATCACACCGCAAAATTTAGTGTAAGGCGCGGCGGGCGAAATGTGAACAGCCCCATTTCAATTGTGCAAATGACAGGACAAATGCCGCACGCCCGGGGTCAGCCGTTGATATGCCCGTCATCGAAGCCGATATTCACGTGGCTGGCATCACAAAACGGGGTGTTCTTGGAGTCGTCACAGCGGCACAGCACGTAGCGATTTTGCACCGGGTAAGTTTCCCCGTTCGCGTCCGTCAGCGGAATCCCGCCCTGGACGTAGATTCCGGCAGAACACTCATTTTGGGGGTCTTGGACGACGACCACCAGCGGCTCCAAGTCCGGTTCCAGCACGTTGCCCTGCGCGTCCAGGCGCGTCAAACGGCCCGCCGGGCATTCGTCAATGACCTTGGCGGCCGCCGCCACCTGAGCCGGAGTTTGCGCCGTGGCGACCTGCGTCCAGGCGTCCCCGGCGGGCCCGTGACAGAACCGGGCGTAGGCGCAGCGCCCATCGTCGCCCATCCGCAGCTGGGGGCCTTCCACAATGTCGATACGTTCGGTATAGGGCTGGTGATTGGCCGTTTCTGTCCCCACGAAGTCCGCCTGATGATGCGAACCGTCACAAAACGGCTTGTCATGCGACAGTCCACAGCGGCACAAGGCGTAAGTTTCGCCCTGAGGCAGGGCGCGACCCGGATCCCAGGTGTAGCCCGACCCATCGGGATGAATCCGCGCTTCTCGCAGCGGCACCCCGCCGGTCACCAGGTAGGGCCCACCCTCGCTGACTTTGATTCCCATTCCCTTTGCTGACTGAGACATCGCAAACTCCTCGGTGAAACTTGACCATGAAAAGGTCAATAAAGTTTATAGAATCTGTACAAAATTGTACTCGCAATGACCACCTCGCGCGAGGGATAGACCGGATAGCCCCACTCGCACCAGACCAGGAGGACCAGCGGGAGGGAGAGACGGGCGCCCACGCCTGAAAAAATGCTGAATTAAATCCGAGTTTTCCTTGAATTTACAATATTTTTGCCCCTTACCGGGCGGTAATTTTTCCCGCCAACAACGAGCGTTAGTAAAGGTCAAGGCGACACGCCGAGTTCAATTGTCCTGACAATTCCCTGAAATGGCGTTTTCCTGCAGAAATGGTCCGTAATATTTCTAATGCGGCGGCGAAAACTGCCGAATATGTCAGGTGTAAGTCACCGAAGCTAATGAATGCCGAACAAATCGATATTGGAGTCGTAGATGCAGCTAAATGGTTTGGGCAGTTACCGGGCTAATAACCTAAGCACCCCGTGGAACAATGCCGCAACCTCCAAAGAACTCGCCGCCGCACACCCGAGCGCCTCGGGTCTCAGCGCCGGTCTGAGCGCGCTACGCGGAGCCACCAAGGCCGCCCCGGTTACCCCCACAAACACTCATGTCAACACCAATACAGCCAAGGTTGACGACTTTGGCGACGAAGTACAGGTTTCCCCCACCGCCAACACTCGGGCGGAAGTCGCCACCGAAAACTTTAAATCCCAGACCGCCCAAGCCGCAGTCACCACAGCCAACGTGGTCAATGAATCCTTGGGCAAAGCCGATGAAGTACTGGCCGGCATGAAAACCATCGTGACGGAACTGTCCAACCAGTCCCTGACCGGAGCTCGACGCACCGAACTGGCCGAAGCCTTCGGACTGCTGGCACAGCGCCTGGATAGCCTGGCTGACAACGAATCTTTCGCCGGTCACAAGACGTTGGACGGACGGTTCCGCGCCACCTTTACCGTTGGCGATACCGCCCGCATCACCATTGACGCCACCCTGCCCAACGGCAAGGGTTTCAACACCGAAGGCCTGGGGCTGCAGGGCTTCGCCAGTCTGCTGGCCGCACCGAACGCCAACCCCGCAATCTCACAAGGTTTAGACATCGCCCAGAACGCAGTCGCCCAGGTCCGCACCGGTTTGAACGACGCGACCGCCTCGACCGTAGACGCGATGACCTCCAGCTCCAAGCTGTTGAGCGCGACCATCGGCGGCACCCCCGCCCTGGCTCAGAACTTGGTCACCCGCACGATGTCCCAGCTGGCCCAATCCGGTGTCGCCGCTTTCACCGCCCAAGCGAACACGGCGACGTCTTCCGCCCTGCGGTTGCTGTCCTAAGTGGGCGGCTGCCCCGTCACGTTCACAAGTCGTCCCGCGGCGGGTTAGATTCGTAGCGGCAACAGCTCCCCCAAGTCGGCACGATTCCCCGAAGCCGCCACCAACCCTCGTGAAATAGCCGTTGACCAGGGCAAAATCCCAACCGCCAACGCCAGCCACACTTCAGCAGACATCTCGACGACCGCCGGCGGAGTCCCGCGCCGATGCGTCGTCCCCGGCAGAATCTGTACCGCCCCGAACGGCGGAACCCGCACCTCCACCGCCTGACCCGGCGCCCGCGCTTCCAACAGCTGCAGGGTAAATCGAACCGCGGTCGCCACCGTGGCCCGGGGCACGGAAGCACTCAAACCTGACAATTGTCCTATCAAATCCTGAGAATGCCGCGGCGGCACAGTCGCCTCAGACCCGGCTTCGGAGACGCCGTAAACCCCGGAAATCCAAGCAGAAACCGCGGCCCGACCGACTGCATCAGAAATTTTTTTACCCACAATTAAAAACTCTCTATTCCCAGGTTGCTCTCAGGATGTTATCATGGGTGGTGAATTGGCGACCAGGCTGGTCACCAAAATAAACCCCAGGAAGCCCCTAGTCCCCAGGATTATCGGAACGATGAGACGCTAAGGAAGGCCATCATGGTTGTTCAACTGACTACCAATACCAATGCCAGTCTGTTGGCACTGCAACAGGCGGCTCGGACTGCCCCGGCTCGGAACGCCGAGTCTCTACATGAGGCCGCCGCACCCAGACGCGTAGATTCCCTGGATTTGCGGGCAAATCCGCTGGCCGCCAAAGTTGGCCAGACCCACCAGACGCTAGAAGCCGCCCAGCGCGGGGTGGAAGTTTTGCGCGTCGCCAACGAAAACCTGGACACCGCCGCGCAGCACTTGGAGTGGATTCACAGCGTCGTCGCCGCCGGTAAATCCGATCCCTCCGCCCGCTTGGCACTGGCTGATGGACTGGCCAAGCTGGATCAAACCCTGCACGGGGCGCGCTACCAGGGCGAAGCTGTCCTGGACGGCACCGATTTTTCCATTGCTCCCGGCGCACACGGCGCGGGCGTGACCGTTGCGGTCGGCTCCCCGGATTTGCGCGACCTGGCCTCCCTGCTGGCCACCGGCGGACGCGGAATCAATGCCATTAACCTGGACGACAAAGCCGCCTCGATGAAATCCGTGGAACATGCCGATTTGCTGCTGTCCCACGCCAAGATTCAAATCGCGGCGCAAACGTTCGCTCTGGGCGGGCTGTTCAACTCCTTGACCGGCAGCCTTGATGAACTCGGCGGTCCTGCGATGACCCCCGACCAGGCTAGCGCCGCCACGCAAAGCACCCAGTCCGCGATTACTGCCGCACCGCAAGCCGCGACCGCGGCGCAAAGCGTCAGTACCGCTGTAGCTGAGAATTTGTTGCTGAACTAAGACTTTAGAGACGCGAGGCCGGTCCTTTACGTGGCCGGCCTTTTGCTGTCTGCGTATTGCTGGGTCCAAGCCCGGGTCGGGCCCAGTCTTTGGTGGGGCTGACCGAAACACGCCCCAGCCGCCGAACCGACCTGATGCGAACACGACCTGGTGACGACCCGGGCTCGTGACACACCGGCCTAGTGACGACCCTACCGTGAACTAAACCTGGCCGGCGGCTGCGGAAGGCTCACCTACCAGGAACGCCGGCGATTCCCAGCAGGCCTGGCTAAACGCGGCAGTCACATCACGCGCGACCCGGTCTACGTCATCCAGGTGAACCAGCGCGATGGCGCAACCGCCGAAACCTCCGCCCGTCATACGGGCCCCTAGCGCTCCGGCGTCCAGCGCCGCTTGGACCGCCAAATCCAACTCCGGGCAGCTCACCTCATAGTCGACCCGCAGAGACTCGTGAGACTCGTTCATCATGCGTCCCAGTTTGCGCCACTCCACCGTGGGACGCATCAACTCGTAAGCAAAGTTGCGAGTCCGCACGATTTCCGTCAGCACGTGACGCGCCCGGCGAAACACCTCCACGGCCGCTTCACCCTCACCCAGACGCTTGGACAAACGCGGCAAAATCGTGGCAATATCGGGGTTCTCCAGCGGCCGGTCGAAATCTGCAGGCTGCAGCACACCCACCAGCTCACCCAGAAACTCCACGCCCATCGCCGCAGCCGCAATCTCACACGTCTGGCGTCGGGCCGCATATTGGCCGTCAGCCAAATCATGACGCGCCCGCGTATCGATGACCAGCAGCTCCATCCCCGCACTCGCCAGGTCAAAGGGGAAATCTATCGTCTCGAAAGTCCGGCAATCCAGCAGGAACACCTGATTGGGGTGGCTCAGCAGCGCCGCCGCCTGATCCAACCCGCCGGTGGGCACCCCGACATAAAAGTTTTCCGCCCGCCGACCCGCGTCAACCAGCTGGTGGCGGCCCGGAATCGAATCAGCCAAGCCGAAACCGCACAGCGCGTCAATCCCGACTGCCACCGCACACTCCAGCGCCGCCGATGAGGACAGCCCCGACCCCAGCGGCACGCAGGAATCCACCGCAATATCGAAACCGGTAGCCGACCCCGGCTGTTCCAATACGTCCTCCAGACTCAGAATCGTGCCGCCCACGTAAGCCGCCGGGCCGCGGACCAGGCGCGAACCGTCCTCGGGAATCGCGTCCGTCAGTCCCCGGGAAAACTCGTCCAAGTCCAGTTCCAGAGCCTCGCTGCCGGGGGCGAACTGGGCCGAAATGAGGCGTAACCGGCGGTCCGGGCGCGGGCGCATCGCGGCATAAGTCGCATGGGGCAGGGCCATCGGTAGCGCGACCCCACCGTTGTAATCCGTGTGCTCCCCAATGACATTGACCCGCCCCGGGGCGCGAAACACGCCGGACGGCTCGGCGCCAAACGTTTTCCAAAACAAGCCGGCGGCGCGGGTCCGGCCCTGTTCCAACGTGTAGGGGTTCATGAATAGCGGCTGGGATTGGTCCGGGATGGCCGGAGCGTTACGCGGAGTGGCGGGGTTGGCGGGGTTGACGTCGCTCATGTTTTGCCTCGTTTCGTGGTGTGGATTTGGGGATTGAGTTGTGAAGGGCGGTTGACTTGGTTTACCTGCCGGGCGCGTACCGCGGGTGGCGGTCTAGTGGAAAGTCGTGGGGTAATCCAGGCCCGCAAAAGCGTCCAGCTCCATACACTCGTGGGCCGCCTGACGGGCGCGGGTGGCAATCCGTTCCGGGGTCGTATCAGAAATCCAAGCACCCATTCCCGATTCGGAACCCGCCAGGTACTTGAGTTTCCCCGGCGCGCGCAAGAAAGAGAAAAACTCGCAGTGCAAGCCCAGCTGGCCGCGACCGTCCGCGGGAGCCACCGGCGCTTGATGCCACGCCGAAATGTAGTTGACCGGCAGATACGCCCCTGGCTGAGCGTCCTCGCCGCGGGCCGGCTCGCGATGAAAATGGTTCGCCACAATCATCATCTTCAGGTAAATGTCGGCCAGCGCCTCACGTTGAGCCGCGTCCAGAGCCGCAAAATCCGGCACGATACGCCGCGGCATCAAGTGAAACTCAATGGGCCAGCGGGCCGCAACCGGAACGTAGAGCACCCAGTGAGAATTTTCCGCGACCACGCGAGTCCCAGCCCGGACTTCTGCGTCCCGCACCGAGGCGATGAGGTTCACCTCGGGGTCGCCGGTTTTATCCCCCAGGGCGCGGGCCTGGCGCAACATCGCCGCTGTTTTCGGCGTCAAGTAAGGGTAAGCATAGATTTGCCCGTGGGGATGCGACAGGGTTACCCCGATGTCCTCGCCGTGATTTTCAAACACAAAAACCTGTTTGATCTGGGGCAACGCTGAGAGCGCGGCGGTGCGGTCCGCCCAGGCCTCAATGACGGTTTGCATTCGGTGCGGTCCCATCGAAACTAGGTTCGTGTGTAAATCCGGGCCGAAACACACGACTTCGCAGCGTCCGTCGGCGGGACGCTCACAGAACAAGTCCTGGCCATCCGGGTGAGTTTCGGCGTTGTTTACGCCGGGAACTTCCATGAGGGAGGGGAAACGGTTTTCAAAAACCACCACGTCATAGTCGGTGTCGGGAATCTCCCCGTCTTGGTAGGTCGCGCCCGGACGCGCCGGACCCAGCGGATTGGCGTCAGCGGGCGGCAGGAAAGTGCGGTTCATGCGGTGAGCCGCCATCGGAATCCAATCCCCCGTCAACGGGTCGCGGCGCATAATCGGGCCCGACACCGCCGTTCCATCCACCGACTCAAACCGAGGCGGGAGCGGACGCGGGTCATCACTGCGGCGAGTCGCCGACCCGGACACATAGGGCTCAGAATCGTCAAAGTAGAACAAATCGCGGCCATCAGCCAGTTTTATCGCAGTTTTGCGTACCAGGTGTTCCATCACGTACTCCTTTCGGGTTAATTCTAAGCGGAATGCGCGGCCAAAGTGGGGGTATGCACCAATATCTGGGTCAGTCGGGTCGAACGGTGGAGTGCCAGTACGTGCGGTCGAGGTCGGATTGGTGGATTGGCGAATCGGCGGAGAGACCGCGGGCGGCACGGGGCGACTAAACTGGTTTTATGGATAACATCTATGCTCATGGAATCGCCCGCGTAGCCAGCGCGACTTTTACGATTCAGCTGGGAGACCCCCACGCCAATGCCCGCCAAATCGTCGAATTGGCCCGGGCTGCCGCCACCCAACACGCCGCCCTGGTAGTGTTTCCCCAAGACTGCCTGACCGGCGTCACTCTCGGGGATTGGGGCGCGAACACTGCGGTCGCCAACGCCACTGTTTCGGCGCTGCACTGGATTGCGACCCAGACCGCGGATTTGTCGATTGTGACTATCGTGGGGGCGCGCCTCGGCGGGGTGTCGAGAGCGGTGTCAATCTGGGGCGGAGAGGTCCACGACGACTTAGACCAGAGCTGGGGATTTTCCGCCACGAACCTGCCCGGACTGCATATTTTGCCGGTCGTCGGTTCGCTAAACCGGCTGGCCGCAGCCGACAACCCGGCTCCCGTCAGTTTTTATACCCGCAACTCTTTCGGCGCCGCCATGTCGGGGAATTCTTTGCCCTCTGCCACAGTCATCGCCCACCTGGCCGCACCGGCACACACGGTCGGCTCCACTCGCCACCTACACCGCGCGGCTCGCGCCCTTTCTCGCGATTTGCACCTGGCAGTCGTACAAACGATTGGCTCTCACGGTGAATCCTCCACCGATGGGGCCTACAGTGCCAGCGGATTTATTGCCGCTGACGGTCAGGTCCTGGCTGCTGAAACGCACCTGAGCAGTGCCGGTTTGACCCTGGCCGACATCGTGTTGCCCGAACTGGCTCGGGCGGTGCGCTACACCGGCCCGGGCTATACCGAACTGACCGGGTACGGAAACTTTGAAGTGGCGCTGGATTTGTATACCGAGATTCCCCTGCTGGAGCCCCCCGCCCAGCGCCCCCTGGTTCCCGTGACGAACCGGCGCTACCGGGCTGACCTGCGCGAAGCCTTTGATATACAGCGCGATGCCCTGGTGCGGCGCTTGCGTGCGCTGGGGAATGCGAACATTATCTTGGGAATTTCCGGCGGTCTGGACTCCACGCTGGCCCTGCTGGTTGCAATAGCCGCCCGCGACAGCGCTTTAGCGCATGAGTCGGCGCGGCAAACGGCACAGCCGAACAGCGAAAGCAACGATTGCGGGCCAGAAATCCTCACCTTTACCATGCCCGGCTTCGCCACTTCGGAACACACGAAAGGCAACGCCCAAAAACTTGCCGCCGCAGTGGGGGTGAGCTGCGAACTTATCGACATTCGGCCAACTGCCACCGAGATGTTGAAAACGATGGGGCACCCCGCCGGACACGGCGAGGCGGTCTATGACATCACATTTGAGAACGTGCAAGCCGGGTTGCGCAGCGATTACCTGTTCCGGCTGGCCAATCAGCGCCGCGGGTTCGTGCTGGGAACCGGGGATTTGTCCGAAAGTGCGCTGGGATGGACGACTTACGGGGTCGGGGACCACATGAGCCACTATTCGGTGAACTGCGGCGTGCCCAAGTCAATGATGCCCGATTTGATTCGCGAAGCCGCCGAGGTGCTCATCGAGCGGGAGTTAGTCGCTGACCCCGCGGCCTTGCTGGACACGGTGGAATCCATTATCGCCACCGATGTCACCCCGGAGCTGATTCCCGATCACGACAGCGGCGGGACGGCTCAACACCAGACGACAGAAGGGTCTATCGGACCGTACCTGTTGCACGATTTCTTCCTGTATCACACGCTGCGGGGAGCTGGACCGGACCTGGTCGGATTCCTGGCGTTGGCGGCGTTCACCAAACCCGCGGAGTGTACGGGTCAGGACGCCGGGGACACCGGGCAGGACAGCACGGGTACGGAAAGTTCCGCGGGCAGCTCCCAGGGCGGCTGGTCAAATGAGGGCCGCTACTTTACCCGCGAAGAAGTCCTGAAATGGCTGGAAGTGTTTTACCGCCGCTTCCTGACCCAGCAGTACAAGCGCTCTACCTCGGTCGATGGGCCGGTCATCTGGGAGGGCATGACGCTGTCGCCCCGCGCTGGATTCAACTTCCCCTCGGACTTATCCCCCGCGGCCGCCCTGGCGCAACTGCGTAACCTGTAACCCGACGCTGGAAAATTCGTTCGATACCCGCGCGGGTGTGGCTAACTGGGGAGATATGCCGGGTAGCTGCCATTATTGGCAGCTACCCGGCATATCTCACCCTATAAATCAAATCTGCCCCGGATAACCTGGCCAAAAACGGCTCAAAGTTTAAGCATTCAATACGGTTTAAACTGCTCGGTATGCCATACGGCATACCGAGCAGTTTTTTAGTATAAGCTGCGGAGATCAGATGACGCCGTGAGCCAGCATGGCGTCAGCGACACGGCGGAAACCGGTGATGTTCGCGCCGTAAACGTAGTCGCCGGGCTTGCCGTAATCCTCAGCAGTCGCCAAGCAGTCGGTGTGAATGTCGCGCATCATAGCTTCCAAGCGTTCCTCGGCATACTCGAAAGACCAGCGGGAACGCGAGGCGTTCTGTTCCATCTCGAAAGCGGAAGTCCCCACGCCACCGGCGTTAGCGGCCTTGCCCGGAGCATAGGAAACGCCGGGCGCAGCCTGGAAGATGTCAATCGCCTCGGGAGTCGAGGGCATATTCGCGCCCTCCACCACATACTTGCAACCGTTTTTCACCAAGGTCCTCGCATCGTTGGCATCGATTTCGTTTTGGGTCGCGGCGGGCAGAGCCACGTCAACAGGAACGGCCCAAACTCGGCCGGAATCGTGGAACTCCGCGCTGGGACGCTGCGCGGCATAGTCGGAAACCCGGCCGCGGCGATGTTCCTTAATCTCTTTGAGCAAATCCAGGTCGATGCCGTCCTTGTCGTACACCCAGCCGTTAGAATCCGAGCAGGTCACCGGCTTAGCGCCGAGCTGCTGGGCCTTTTCGATGGCGTAAATCGCCACGTTGCCCGAACCGGAAACCGCACAGGTCCGGCCTTCCAGGGATTCTCCCCGGTCCTCAGCCATGAACCGGGCGAACATGACCTGACCGTAACCGGTCGCCTCGGTACGAACCAGAGAACCGCCCCAGCCCAAACCTTTCCCGGTCAAAACGCCGGCCTCGTGTACGCCGGTCAGACGCTTGTACTGACCGAACAGGTAGCCAATCTCGCGACCACCCACACCGATGTCACCAGCGGGAACGTCAGTCTTGTCGCCGATGTGACGGTACAGCTCGGTCATGAAAGATTGGCAGAACAGCATGACTTCGTTATCCGACTTGCCGTGCGGGTCGAAGTCCGAACCGCCCTTGCCGCCGCCGATACCCTGGTTCGTCAAGGCGTTCTTAAAGATTTGCTCGAAACCCAGGAACTTGATGATGTTGCGGTTCACCGACTTGTGGAAGCGCAAGCCGCCCTTGTACGGGCCGAGCGCGCTGTTGAACTCTACGCGGTAGCCACGGTTGACCTGAACTTCACCGTGGTCGTCGACCCAGGGAACCCGGAAAATAATCTGGCGTTCGGGCTCGGTCAGGCGCTCCAACAGGCCGTAATCAGCGTATTCGGGGTGCCGTTCGATAATCGGATCCAGCGAGATTAGCACCTCAGTCAAGGCCTGGAGGAACTCCGGTTCGCCGGGATTACGATGATCGGTTTCTTGTAATACTTTTTCTAGTTTAGGATGCATGGGTTTACGCTCCTTTGTTTAATTTATTTGTCGCGCCAAATATACCATCGGTCTCATTTCGCAAACGAATCGTTCCGCATCTTGGACATGTAGCGACACGTTCCCGACAAACCCCCACCACCGACCTTGTGCGCACCACAAACCTAAAAAGTGACCGGGAAACCTGGTGAGGTTCCCCGGTCGAGAAGATGAAAACAGACTCAGATAGACAGCGACACGAGGTTCGTAGCCGCTTTGAATACGTCGAGGGTCGGTTCGCCCGGATGCCACCCGCAAGAGGTCAAGCCGCCGGACTGCAGGGCGTCGAGCTGACGCACCAGTTCCTCAGCGTTACGCCCGACCGAGCCGTCATCAACCGAAACGAAACGCACCCGATTATCGGGGTCGACCAGGAACGACGCCCGGTCGCACACGCCTTCGCGGTTCAACACCCCGACAGCTTTCACGAATTCGTGAGTCAGGTCGCTGGACAGCGGGAACGGCACGTTCTTTAGCAGCTCGTCCTTGGAACGCCAAGCCAGGTGGACGTACTCGGAATCAGTGTTCACCGCCACCACGTCACAGTGGCGTTCCTGCAAATCCTCGTACACTCCGGCGATGCCAGCCAGTTCGGTGGGGCACACAAAGGTGAAGTCCTTGGGCCACATGATGAACAGGCGCCACTGGCCTTCCTCCACGTCAGCGGAGCGCACCCGGGTAAAGTAGTCGTCTTCCTTGTTCACGGGCAGCTCAGAGAGTACGCCGCCCACTACGGCCTGAAAGTCGTACTCCGGGAACTCATCGCCAATCGTCAAAATCGCCATCGTTTATCTCCTCTGGACTTAGAGTCAGCATCAACCGTTGACGTGGTAATTGTATGCGAAAGCTGCAAATTATGCAGGCTTAAGCGGTTTTACTGGCCGGCACGGGCTCAGTCTGGCCGGCAAGGCTCAATCGAACAAGTCAGGCAACACCTGGTTGCTGGCGTGAACCAGTTCTAGCGCCGAGAAACGCACTTCGCCCTGTTGCAGGGTTATTGCCAGGTCGGACCCGCCGCTTTCGCCAATCCGCCACACGCCGATACCGGCCGCCGCCGCGTCGCGATACACCGCGTCAACACGGTCCGTACGGACGCAAGCCACGGCTCGCGCCTGAGTCTCGCTGAACAGCAGCGCCGTCGCGCCCAACCCGGTTTCGGCTTGCAGCTGGCGCAAATCCAGGCGCGCCCCGATGTGGAAACGGCACGCCATTTCCACCAGGGCCTGGGCCAAACCGCCGTTAGAAATGTCGTGCGCACCGAGGTGAGCCAGACTATCCGCGCCGGCAATCAAGACCTCGCCCAAAGCCTGCTCCGCGGCAAAATCCACCACCGGCGGTTTCCCGCCAAAATGCCCGTGGAACCGCGCCCAAGCCGAACCGTCCAGCTCCGCCGTGGTTTCGGCACCGAGCAGCAAAATCTGTTGCCCTTCAGCCACAAAAGCGGCGGGCACCACCCGCGTCACCGAATCCATCAACCCCAGCATCCCCACCACCGGGGTCGGGTTGATGGAAGAATCCGGCTGGCTCATCGTGTCTCCTGATGAGTTATACAGCGACACGTTACCGCCGGTCACCGGCACTTTCAGGGTGACGCAGCCGTCAGCCAAGCCCGTCATTGCCTGGACCAGCTGCCACATCGCATCCGGGTCCTCCGGGTTACCAAAGTTCAGGCAATCCGTAATCGCCACCGGACGCGCTCCGACCACGCACACGTTGCGGTAAGCCTCCGCCAGCGCCTGCTGCGCCCCGGTGTAAGGATCCAGCTTCGTGTACCACCCGTTCGCGTCCGTAGACAGCGCCACCCCGCGCCCGGTCTCTTCGACCACGCGAATGACCCCGGCATCATCTGGGTAGCTAAGGCCGGTATTGCCGCGTACGAAGCGGTCATACTGGTCGGTCACCCAGTTTTTTGCCGCCGCGTTCGGGTTGGTTACGCACACATCGAGGATTTCTTGGCGCAGTTTCTCCGGGTCGTTATCTCCCGGCATCTCCAGCTCGCCACGTGCCATCGCTTCCAGCACCGTGTTCGCGTTCAGTGCGTCTTGCCAAGCCGGTTTCGCGTAAGGACGGTCATAAACGGGCGAGTCAATGGCGACAGTTTTCGGGTCCACGTCCACGATACGTTGGCCGTGATGGTCCACGGTCAAGCGTCCGTCCCCGGTCACCGTGCCAATCACGGCGTATTCCACGTCCCACTTGCGGACAATGTCCTCAAACTCGCTGAGGTGGGCGGTCGAGACGATAGCCATCATGCGCTCTTGGGATTCGCTCATGAGGATTTCGCCAGCCGTCAAGGTCGGGTCGCGCAGCAGGACTTTCTCTAGGTCTACGTGCATTCCCGAGTCTCCATTGGCGGCCAGCTCGGAAGTCGCGCAGGAAATCCCCGCCGCGCCAAGATCCTGAATTGCCTCCACTACCCCCGCGTCAAACAGTTCCAAACAGCACTCAATCAGGACTTTTTCCATGAAGGGGTCGCCGACCTGGACGCTGGGACGCTTCGTGGGCATGCCGTCCTCGAAAGACTCAGACGCGAGGATGGACGCCCCGCCGATGCCGTCCCCGCCGGTGCGCGCCCCGAACAGCACCACGTGGTTACCCACGCCGGTCGCATTAGCCAGGTGAATGTCCTCGTGCCGCATTACCCCCACGCACAAGGCGTTGACCAGCGGGTTTCCTTGATAACTGGAGTCGAACTCGGTTTCGCCGCCGATGTTGGGCAGCCCCAGGCAGTTGCCGTAGCCGCCCACGCCCGCGACCACGCCGTGAACCACGCGAGCTGTGTCGGGGTGGTCTACTGACCCAAAACGTAGCTGGTCCATGACTGCCACCGGGCGCGCGCCCATCGCCATAATGTCACGGACGATACCGCCAACCCCGGTGGCAGCGCCCTGATACGGCTCCACGAAAGAGGGGTGGTTGTGTGACTCGACCTTGAACGTCACCGCGTAGCCGTCTCCGATGTCGACCACCCCCGCGTTTTGGCCCATACCGACCAGAAGGTGTTCCTTCATTTCTGCGGTGGTTTTCGCGCCGAACTGTTCCTTCAGGTGTTTCTTCGAGGATTTATACGAGCAGTGTTCGGACCACATGACGGAATACATCGCCAGTTCCGCCGCGGTGGGTCGGCGTCCCAGGATTTCTTTGATGTGGGCATATTCATCATCTTTCAGCCCCAAAGCGCGGTAATCTTGCGGTTCATCGGGGGTCTGTTGGGCATTTTCAACAGTGTCATAAGTCGTCATGAGTGGCTTCCTTTAATAGTTGATTGGGTGGGCGGTGCGTTTTGCTACGACTCCTCGATTTGGACTTTCGTTTAGCCCAGCACTGAGCTAATGGCGGAAGTAAAGAACTTAAGACCGTCAGTTCCGGTCCGATTTTGCTGGCCGGGGGTGGGGCCGAAACCCGACTCCACGGCGTGCTCCGGGTGCGGCATCAAGCCGACCACGTTACCTTTTGCGTTCGTAATCCCGGCAATGTCGTTCAACGAACCGTTGGGATTGCCCAGCGGACCGGCATAGCGGAACACGACCTGGCCCTCGCCTTCGAGGCGCTCCACAGTGTGCGGGTCGGCCCGGAAATTGCCCTCCCCGTTCTTGAGCGGAATAAGGATTTCTTCGCCTGCACTAAATGCGCTGGTCCAAGCCGTGTGAGTGTTTTCGACTCGCAACACCTGGTCGCGGCAGATGAACTTTTTATGCTCATTACGCATCAGGGCCCCGTCCAGCAGGTGCGCTTCGGTCAGCACCTGAAACCCGTTGCAAATCCCCAACACCGGCATACCCCGACCGGCAGCTTCGACGATAGACTCCATCACCGGAGCGAAACGCGCAATCGCGCCGCAACGCAAATAGTCCCCGTACGAAAACCCGCCCGCCAAGACTACGGCATCAACCCCGTGCAAGTCCGCGTCCTGGTGCCATAACTGCACCGGCGTGGCATCGGCCAAGCGCACCGCCCGGCGTGCGTCCTGGTCATCGAGGGTTCCCGGGAACGTCACGACCCCAACTTTGGCACTCATGCGTGATCCTCCGTGACGGCTTTGACAGCCACAACATCCTCGATAATCGGGTTGGACAGCAGGGTTTGCGCGGCCTGGCGAGCCGCCTCAAGGTCCGCTTCGGTCACGTCACCAGCGGTGTCCAAAGTGAAACGTTTGCCCTGGCGCACGTCCACAAAGTTGTCGATTCCCAGCCGCGACAGCGAGCCTTTAATGGCTTTGCCCTGCGGGTCGAGAATCTCTGGTTTCACCATAACCTCAACAACGATTTTTCCCATTTTTCTTCCTTTTTTCCTTGGATAGGTATTGGGCCGACTTTCCGGGGTTCCGGAAAGTATTTCAGAGTTTTAGATGAGGGGCTCACCGGTCAGAATCCGGTAAGCCTCCAAGTAGCGTTCGCTGGTGCGCTGGACCACCTCAGGGGGCAGAGCCGGAGGTTTGGCATCGCCGTGACGGTCCCACCCGGACTGGGGACCTGTCAGCCAGTCCCGCACATACTGCTTGTCGAAACTGGGGGTGACCTGGCCTTCCACCCAGGCATCGGCGGGCCAGAAGCGGGAAGAATCCGGGGTGATGACTTCGTCGCCCAGCACGAAGGACGCGGCGGCGTCATTGAGGGTATCGCCGTGGACGTAATGTCCGGGCAGCGCCCCGAATTCGAACTTGGTGTCAGCCAGGATAATCCCGCGTTCAGCTGCGATTTCGGCGGCTTTGCGGTAAATCAGCAAGGTCAGGTCCGTCAGGCTCTTGGCTACCGCTCGGCCGTGCAGTTGCGCAATGCGGCCAGCGGAAACATTTTCGTCGTGTTCGCCCAGTTCAGCTTTAATTGCGGGGGTGAAAATTGGCTCGGACAGTTTCGAGGCCTCACGCAGCCCCGGCGGCAGAGCAATGCCGCAAACCGCGCCTGATTGTTGATATTCCGCCAGTCCAGAACCGGTCAGGTAGCCGCGAGCCACACATTCGACCGGATACATTTCCAGGCGGCGGGTAATCATCGCCCGTCCCGCCACTTCTGCCGGCACGTCAACATCCAAGTAGTGCGTATCAACCAGGCCATTGAGCTGGTTAAACCACCAGCGAGACAGTTGCGTCAGCACTGCGCCCTTACCGGGAATCGGAGTATCAAGGATAAAGTCATAAGCCGAAATCCGGTCGGTCGCCACCAACATCAAGCGATCTGCGGTGGATATTCCGGCGGCGTCTTCGGGGATATAGATTTCCCGGACTTTGCCTGCCGCTGCCTTTTTCCACCCGGGAATGTCTGGAATCTCAGTCACTGGGTGCTCGAGAACGTCGCTGGGAACATAATCTGGAGCTACAAAATCAGCCATGCGTTCATTCTTTCACACATGCGCCAGCGCCCTCAAACCACTGTGCTTGCCCTCGTCTGGCCCAGATTTTGCCGCGAGATTCGGCGGTGTTCGGGCTGGGGTTGATGTTATTTGGTGATTAAATCGGGGTTGCTGGTCTATATGGTCACGTACCCCTGTTTAATCACCGATTTCGGTCACGAACTGTTGGACAGTGTGGCGGTGAATGTGCCTGGGCCTACTCAACGCTGAGATTTGGCTGGGGCCTGCACGGATTCTGGCCGGGTTCGGGTTCGGGGGGTTTGGCGGAGACATGGATTCCGGCGGGATTTGGTGGCGTGCGGGGGCTCTGAGTGGCAGAAATACTTGGAATGCTGCGCTGTGCCGCCTCGGGGACTTTGTTAGCGCAAGCGAGCTTGCGCTAACAAAGTCTGGGTCGCGGTGGTCTCCCGTTCTACTCTCTGAGCAAGTATGTGGCTTAGAGAACCTACGAACACCCGTGTCATGCCGGGGGACGCAATCTCGCAGAGATTGCAAGTACCCATATGCGCCTTCGAGGCCCTCCACCACCCTCGCGTAAAACCGGCCCGTCTTGCATGAATGACCGATTTCGCTATGCTCAGAGCCTATCGGCAGGAACTAGAATCGCCATAACCCGCAGGTTTAGAAAATAGGGAGTCTATGATGGTCCAGATTCTGGGTTGAAATCGGTCATTCGTACAACTATTCCGAAAAACCAAGGGGGTTTCACTCCCAAACAGGACAGAAATCCGGGATTTCAGAAAAATTCCAGGCAGGGCACCGATTAAGAGCAGTAAAAAAGGTTTCCCCCGGCTAAGTGCCGGGGGAAACCTTGAAGTTTCCGCACCGGGGATAGTGTGAAATATGTGAACCCCGGGAAAACCCAGGACAACGCCGCTAGTTAAAGCACATGACGCCGAAGCGGCCCTTGCCGTAGCCTTCGATGTCGAGGATGGAATCGCGGCGTTCCACGTAGGAGGTAACCATCTTGTACTCGTTAGCTGGCAGTTCCTCGCCAGGGGTATACATCAAACCGATGGTGACGTGCGGGGCATCGTCCTTGTTCAACAGGCCAGAGAAAATGTTGAGAATCTCGTAGACATTCTCAATGTAGCTGTCAGAGAGAGTGCCGTTGTTGATTTCGTCTTGCGCCCCGGCAGCGGGAATGAGCTGCAGGGCGGCGCCGGCGTAGGCACACAAATCCAGATCCATAATGCAGGCGGCGCACACGTTGTCCATAGCATCATTAAAGAACGCCACGCAGCAACCGAATTCCTCATCAGGCTTCAAAATTTCATAGTCCGGAGAAAGCTCAACGGTTCGCCCCAACAGCATTTCAAACAGGTCACGGATTTCTTTTCCAGTAGGCAAAGGGGTGGCACTCATCGGTTAAACGCTCCTAAAATCGACTTGAACGTGGCGGCATCAAAAGGTTTTTGAATCAGGAAGTTCGCACCCGCCTGTTGTGCGATTTCCCGCATCTGAGGGGAACCCTCGGAAGTCACAAACCCGACCGGAATCTTTGACCCGGTCGCCCGCAGCTGCTGCAGCATCTCAATACCCAGCATATTCGGCATATTCCAGTCAGAAAGAACCAGATCAGGGGATTCCGATAGCGCCAACTGCAAAGCCTGGGCGCCATCCTCGGCCTCCATAACTTCCCAATCAAATCCCGCTTGGCGCAGGGTACGCACCACAATCTGTCGCATCACTCGCGAATCGTCTGCAACAATAATACGCATCGACTACCTCCGTGTTCGCCCTTATGCCGCATCCCGAGTGGCATTAAGATCACTTATTGAGACTACCAGGAATTTGCCTTTCCAGTAGAGGTTTACGCTAATTAAAGGCGATTCTGGTTCTCCCGGTTTTTCCTTTCTCACCTGTGGAAGAATCAGGTTTCCGGAATCTTCCACAATAGATTTCATGTTTCCACCAATAACATTGACGATTTCCCCAAAAGCGTCCTGTTGATCTTCCTCGGTGACCTCATCGGTTTCACCCAGTCTGTACATGGCCCTGGTCAGGTCCTTTGCCGTGGAATCTTCCATCTCTAGCATGACGCGCAGCTGCTTATCCCCTTGTGAATCCACCCAGGCATAAACCGGATTCTGAAAGGGCTCGATTTCATCGAGCCACTCCGTCACAGTGCCTTCGTGTTTATCAATCAGAGCATAAAAGACATCGTTAGCGATGTTCAGCACCGCTTCCCGAACTTCCTGATCCATTATTTCTCCTTGTGTTCCTTACTGGCGAAAGACTCCGGGGTCTCGGTTTCACCGGCTGTCCCGCGGGGCTTTGAAGTTCCTCAAGTTCCCAAACCCAACAGCATGAGTTTTTCGTTGACCGCTTCGGGAGTAAAAGGTTTGATGAGGTACTCGTGCGCCCCGGCCGCCAAAGCACGCACAATCTGTGAGTGCTCCGACTCGGTGGTTACCATCATCAGGGTGATATTGCGCAGTTCCTTTTCCGCGCGGATATTCACCACCAAATCCAACCCGTTCATCACCGGCATATTCCAGTCGATTGTTGCCAAGTCGACGCGCCCCGTGGCGGGGTCGTGCAAGACTTCCATGGCCTGTTCACCATCAGCGGCTTCCAGGATTTCAAAGCCTTCACGGCGCAGGATACCGCCGATAATTTTGCGCATAGCACGGGAATCGTCAACGACTAATGCTTTCATTTCCCGCCCCCTTTCAATTTGTATACCGCACCTTTTGTCAACGTCATGCGCTCCCATACGGGATCCATCCCCATCGTGGTTTCTGCCGCGCCTAGGAACAAATATCCGCCAGGCACCATAGAATGCGCCACACGACGCAAGACTTCTCGCTTTGTGTTGATGTCGAAATAAATCAAAACATTGCGAATAAACACGATATGGAAAGGACCGCCCTTGGGCGGGGGCGACAAAAGATTGTGTTCCTGGAAGTTAATCCGCGACCGCAGCGACGGACTAACAACCCAGTTTGCGCCCTCGCGGGCAAAGTAGCGCACCAGCATAGGCGCCGGCAAGCCTCGGTTCACCTCCAGCTGGGTATAGAAACCCTGCCTAGCCTTGGTTAAAACTGCCCGCGAAATATCAGTAGCGACGATGGAAAAATTCGGAGCCTGATCCATCTCTAACAGGCTCATCGCAATGGAATAGGGTTCCTGACCGGTGGAACAAGCCGCGGACCAAATCGAGAGGTTGCGGTGACCGGCCTCAATCAGGCTGGGAACTACGGATTCTGTCAAACCCTTAAACGGGGTGACATCACGGAAAAATGAAGTCTCGTTGGTGGTCAGAGCCTCGGCGATGTCTTGCAGGTCACCAGCCCGGTGGGTCGCGATAACCTGTTGAATCCACTTATCCACCGCGGCAGGCCCGGTGAATCCGGCTTCCCGAGCCAAAGGAATGAGTCTGGATTCAACCAGGTATTCCTTTCCGGCGGGAAGTTGGATAGCGCTGCGTTGCTTGACCAATCCCGCCACATAATCAAATGTTTGGCGGGTCAGGCTCATCGTCGGGCCTCCGGGGCATAAGTCTGGACGTGACGCTGAATCTGGGTCGAGATTTCATCTAGTGGACGAATTTCGTCTGCAAAGCCGGCGTTGGCTACCGCCCCCGGCATCCCCCACACCACGGAGGTTTGCTCGTCCTGGACCAGGGTACGGCCCCCGGCCTCTAGAACCTTGCCGCAGCCGTTCTTGCCGTCCTGGCCCATGCCGGTCAGCACCACCGCCAACATGTCTCCACCATAGAGATTCACCGCGGATTCAAACATGACGTCCACGGAAGGACGGCAAAAGTTCACTGGCTGGGTCTGGGTCAACTTCACGCGCGGAGCCCCGGCGTTGCCGGCAAAAGTCATATGGAAGTTGCCCGGTGCCAGATAAATATGGCCCGGAGCCAGCATCATGCCTTCCGAAGCCTCCTGCACGGTTGCGGAAGTCAGTTTGTCCAAACGGGCCGCCAACTGGGTGGTAAACACGGGGGGCATGTGCTGAGTGATGACCATAGGCACCGGCATGGGACGGCTCAGCCCGGAAATGACCTTGGTCAGAGCCTCAGGACCACCGGTGGAGGAGCCGAGAATGACGATACGAATCGGCTTGTCGGGCATACCGGTGCGGTCGTGCAGTTTGAGCGGACCGGCAAACATGGACGGTACGGACGAGATATTGGCCCGAGCCTCGGGGGACAAACTGGAGGACACGGCCCCCATCGCCCGAACTTTACTGGGCAGCAAGCCCAGAATGATGGGAACCAGCTGTTCACGCACGCTTTGAATGGATTGCTGGACGGAACCCTGGTTCGCCGGTTTCGTCACGTAGTCCGTAGCACCGGCAGACAGGGCTTCCAAAGTCGCGCTCGCGCCGCGCTGGGTCAAGGTGGAGAACATGATGATGGGGTCTTTGCAGCCCATCTTGCGCAGCTCCCGCACGGCTTCGATGCCGTTCATTTCGGGCATTTCGATGTCCATAGTGATGGCATCGGGCTTCAGCTGTTTCCACTTCATCAGCGCCAGTTTGCCGTTCGGGGCAGTACCCACAACCTCCAGGTTAGGGTCGGCGTTAAGCGCGTCTGTCACGATTTTACGCACTACAACGGAATCGTCCACCACGAGGACTTTAATGCCTGACATCTTCTCTCCCTCAGCTGCGAGTTCTACCTTTTAAGGCTAACTGGTTTTACAGTTCTTCGCCCGACAACGGACGGCGGTTTTTGCGACGTGACAAAGTCAGACCGCGTGCCGCTTTACGTACATTTTACCCGTAAAAGCCGCACCCGAAACACACTGTTGCGCCCCACCCTTGTGCGGACAAATCGGAGGGAGCCACCGCAGTGACCCCCTCCGACTTTGCAATTTCTAAGCTACGGCTGGACCTCACGCTCCGCGGGCTTCCGCGCCGATAGCGACGACGCGCTCCACGTCGAGGACCAACAGCAGGTCATCGCTCAACTTGTACGCACCCAAGATGAGTTCGCGCATGTCCTGACCCAGCGTGTCCGGCGGAGCCTCGAAATCCGACTCGTCGACCTCGCGAACATCGCCAATCGAATCCACCATCAGAGACAGGGTCTCGCCGTCCAGGACCACCACGACCATCATGGCTTCGCGGGGATCCTCGCGGGGCGGCAGGTGCAGTTGGTTACGCAGGTCAATCAGGGTCGCGATTTGCCCGCGCAGGTTCACAAGGCCGGTAATGGCGGTCGGCGACAGCGGCACGTTCGTGATGTCCTCACCGTGCAGAATCTCGGTGACCTGATTGACTTCAATGCCGTAAAGGGCTCCGTCCAAGCGGAAAGTTACGTACTGCGTCATCGCTCATCACGCCCCGACCATGTCCAGGCGAGAGTTCATCTCGAGTTCCGCGTTGAAGTCTTCGATTTCGTCGAAGAAAGTCGGGTCGGCGGCGCGGACGGCCTGTTCGACGTCCAGCAGCTCGGTAACCCGGTCCTTCAGCACCGCAGAGCCCAGCAAGCCGTGGTCTTCGATGTTGGAGTGCTTGCGCTTGTCGTCGGCCACGATGTCCAGAATCTCGCGGACCACCATCGCCACGGAACGATCGCCCCGGCGATACACCACGACCTGCAGATCCTTGGGCTCCTCGTAGTCCATGACCCCGAGCAAACGATCCAGGCGGACGATGGGCAGAATCTGGCCCCGGTATTGGATGACTTCGCGGCCACCCACGCGTTCCACCGCCTCGACCCTGATGTGCTCCAAGCGGGTAACGGCGGCCAGCGGAATCGCCACGCGGCGCCCGTCGCCAATACCAACCACCAGCGCTTGACCGGTCACCTCGGAGCTGCGAGCCTGTGCGGCTTCCGCGTCCATCTGAGCCTTCTGGGCAGCCTGGGTCGTCGCGCCGGTCAGGGACTTGCGCGCCACCGCGCCGATATCCAGAATCAGCGCCACGCGGCCATCGCCCAGCAGGGTCGCACCGGCGTACAGGCCGATGGACTTGAGCTTGGAGGACAGCGGCTTGACCACGATTTCTTCGTTGTTGATGACCTTGTCAACCACCAGGCCGAAACGCTGGTCGTCGTTTTGCAGCACGGCAATGACGCCGTTGGCCTCGGAGCCGCGGTCGTTGGATTCCTCGGGATGCAGCACGTGGCTCAAGCGAATCAGCGGGAGCAGCATGCCACGCAAGCGGTAAACCGGCGAGGCGTTCACGTACTCCATCGAAGTTTCCTTGCGAGACGAATCCAAAACAACCAACTCGAGCAGGGACACCTGCGGAATGGCGTAGAGCTCGCCGTGGGACTCGACCGTCAAGGACGGCTGAATCGCCAACGTCAGCGGGATCCGCATCCGCCAAGTCGAGCCCTTTCCGAGTTCAGACTCGACGTCGACCGTACCGCCGATGGCCTCAACGGAAGTCTTGACCACGTCGGTGCCGACCCCGCGCCCGGAAATGTTAGAAACTGTCTTTGCGGTCGAGAATCCCGGCAGGAACAGCAGGTTAAAGATTTCCTTGTCGCTCATCTCGCCGAGCTGCTGCTGGGTGACCAGGCCTTTATCCAGAGCCTTGTTCGCCACCACGACCGGGTCGATGCCCGCGCCGTCGTCGATAATGTCAACTACGACCTGGCCGCCGGCGTGGTAAGCCTTTAAGGTCACCGTGCCCTTCGGGTCTTTCCCGGCAGCCTGGCGGACCTCGGGCAGCTCTACCCCGTGGTCAACCGCATTACGCACCATGTGCGTCAGCGGGTCCTTGATGGCTTCCAGCAAGGAACGATCGAGTTCGGTGTCGCCGCCAATCATGACCAGCTGCACATTCTTATCAGTCTGTTTCGCGAGGTCACGCACCACGCGCGGCATCTTGGACCAGAGGTGTTCGATGGGCTGCATGCGGGTCTTCATAATGCCCTCTTGCAGCTCGGTGGCGACTATGGACAAGCGCTGAGACGACTGCACCAGGTTCATGTCGGTCATCGAATCGGTCAGGCGCACAATCTGGTTACGCACCAACACCAACTCGGAGACCTCGCGCATCAACACGTCTAGCAGGTCGACATCCACGCGGATGGAAGAATCCGCAGCTGAACGCGAGGAACCGTGTTCCGCCGGCTTGGCTTCGTCCTTCTTGGATGCCGCCGGTTTCGATTGCGGGGCGGGGGCAGCCGGGGTGGCCTGGGCGGCCGGGGTGGCTGGGGCAGCCGGGGTGGCTGGGGCGGCGTCCTCACCCAAGTTCACATTGCCGTTCTCATCAGCCACATTGGTCAAGAACGGAATCTCGGCCGGAGCTTCCTCGGCGGCGGCCGGCGGGGTCGCCGGGTCCTCACCCAGGTTCACATTGCCGTTCTCATCAGCCACATTGGTCAAGAACGGAATCTCGGACGGAGCTTCCTCGGCGGCGGCCGGAGCCGGTTCGCCAGACATGCTGTCAGCAGCCGGCACTGGCGCACTCAACGTCTTGCCTTGAATAGCTTCAATCTGAGCGATGACGGATTCGATGTCCACATCGCCTTCTTGACCGGTTTCTTCCACTGAACCCATAATGTTGCGGATTCGGTCTACCATCAACAGCAGTACGTCAGCGGTGTCTTGATCCATCTCACGTACGCCATCACGCAGCTCGGAAAGCAAGTTTTCACCACGGTGTGCCAACTTCTCGAGCCGGTTGAACGCCAGGAATCCTGACGTGCCTTTAATCGTGTGAATAGTCCGGAAAATCGAGGACAGGAGTTCTTTTGAACCCGGTTCGGATTCCAAGGACACCATGTCTTGTTCCAGTTGATCGAGGTTCTCATAGGACTCGACCAGGAATTCGCGGACAATTTCATCCATTTCGCCCATAAAGCGACCTCCCAAATAAGTGGTGCCTGCGGCACCGTCTACGCACCAGTTTCGGGCATTTAAATGAGTTTGTTAGCGAATTCAGTGAATTTTCAGCGATATTTCTTGATTTCAGGAGCGCATTTGGACGGTTTGCTCAGGTTTATGGGGTTTTATCCAGCTCAGGAGGCGGGCTTGCGGAGATTAATTCGTCTGCGGCGGGCTAGGTTTCGGAACCCGTTTAGCGGCTGGATTTGTCTGCGATGCTGGTGAATTCGGGGAGGGTTTGGGTGTCTGAGATTGGGCAGCGCCTGGCAGAGCTGCTGACCCCTTCATCAACCGGCACAGGTCCAAAGGCTGGCCGGATTTGGGCTTGATGGACTGCAGGGACTGTAGGGCTGCGGCGGCTTCGGTGCCCGACATGGCGGCCTGGTTTTCTTCAGAAACTGCCTGAAGCAACTCGGCCCGGTTGACTGGAACGGAACGCGGGGCATCCACGCCCAAACGCACCGAATCGCGGTGAACTTCCACAACGGTAACCACGATGCCGTCACCGATGACAATCTTTTCGCCTATGCGCCTAGATAAAACCAACACGGGACTACTCTACATGAGATAAACCCGCAAACTCACGATTTTGCACACAATCCGCGAAAAAACAACCCCGACACCCTAGCCATGAACCCCATGTTGGGCCTGTCTTGCATGAATGACCGATTTCGCTATGCTCAGAGCCTATCGGCAGGAACTAGAATCGCCATAACCTGCAAGTTTAGAAAATGGGGAGTCTATGATGGTCCAGATTCTGGGTTGAAATCGGTCATTCGTGCAACTATTCCGAAAAACCAAGGGGGTTTCACTCCCAAACAGGACAGAAATCCGGTAACAAACAGCCCCTAAAATCCCCAGATAACCCGCAATAAAACCTATTAATTCGCTTCGGTGTGCCATATATGGCACACCGAAGCGAATTAATAGGATTAACGCCCGGGCCGGGATTGTCTCAGGGGTTGAGAGTTTGGCACTGACAAACAAAGCAAGACCGCAGTCTGGCAAACGGTATGGGATTATCGCGATGCTTTCCAATCCGGAAACGATGGAAACTCTGTTCACCAAACGGAATGGAATCATCGGCAGCAATGCCAATTGGAGACAGCGGAACCCGGATTTCAGGCGGAAAAATCAGTGCGCGCCGGCGAAAATGTCTTCCAGCAGCATCTTCCAGGCTTCGCCGCGCGCGGGAACCCCGTCCAACATGCCGATGGGAATGCCCACTTCGAACAAAGCGCCGGGATGGTCGGATTCCCAAATGCGCTGAACTGCCAGGGCATCAGGACGTATCGCGTCCGGCAGGCCGCGGATCCAGCTCTCGATTTTGTCCGCGGGGCTACGTGCATCGACTACCGCCCAGGTTTGATCTACATAGATAACCGAGATGAGTTTCGCCATGGTGCGCCGGTGGGCTTCGATGAGCGAATCCGCCAAAGCTAACACACAAGTTTGCCCCGGATGAGCCTCCATCAGGGACTTCAATTCTTCCCCGGAACGAGCCCGCAAAGCCTCACCGGGAAGAGTGGTTTTCGGCCCGCCCAGCACGCAATAGGCGTCCTCGCCCAGCCGACCCGCCAAACGCTGCGCGGTTTCCACAATCGACAGGGATATCGGCGAGGAACCGACCACTACAATCGTGGAACCAGGCTTTTCCAGCAGGGGCACTGGCTCGGGTAAAGCCCCCAGCACATCATCCAGCGCCATCTCGCTGGTGTCCACGGTACCGCTGGCGACGGCCTCAGCCAGGTTTTCGCCTCCCGGCACCCCAGCAAACAACTCCGCCGGGAATCCCAGTTCGCTCAAAGCCGCCGCCGGCAATTTCGGACCGGAAGCAACGCGCGGAGCGGAGGTAACAACACGCCCGGCACTCGCACCCGGCGCCGCCGCCCCTTGCAGGCGCGCATCGAAAGCCCCGCCGGCAGGCCGGGGCATGGCCCCCATCGAGCCGGCTAAACCGGCGGTTTCACTAGCCTTGGGAGCGGCATTCGGTTCAGTCTGAGTTTCGTTGATGAGGGAAGTGGCATCCCCGATTCCCATCTGAGCCATCTGGGCTTCGAGCTGGGCTTGAGCGGCTTCGGTATTGGAACTGAGCTGGGAACGCGCTTCGTCAAGCAGGTGTTCCAGATCGGGATCTTTCTTGGTAGGGGAAGCGGTGCCGCCATCGTCTCGCACATTGCCTTTACCGATCGCGGCAGAATCGGCGGATTCACCAGTATCCGGGGGAGCCTGCTTTTTCTTTCCTAAGCCGGCTTCGTCAGCGTGTTCCGAAAGAGTCTTGTGGGTGGGCTTGGGTTTGGCGCTCGCCGCAGCGGCAGCCGCAGTGCCGGTAGCGTTGCGGAAACTCTGGGGCGGTTCGCCGACCCCCTCGACCTCTACCAGGACTTCATAGTGTTCCTTGGCGAACATCCCAGCCAGGCCGCCCTTGCGGACTTTTTCGGCTTTGAGCACGGTGACCCGTCGGCCCATCCGTTTTACTTGGCCGATGAGGACGTCAAGGCGATCGCCTTCAACCAGATATCGCGTGGCTGCCACTTATCGTTCCCATCGTCTCGATCATTACTTTCGCGCCCGACACTTCGGTATACGACAGCACCGGCAAACGCGCTATACCAAGGTTAACAAGTTTTCGCAGCGCTGGGCGTAAGACAGGCGCACAAACTAAAACAACAGAAAATCCGGTCTGCTCCGCCTGCTCGGTCACTTCGCGAGTCTGGTTCAGGAAAGTCTCCATCCGATCCGGATCCAGAGCCAGTTGGGAGCCTTCATCGCCGGGACGTACGCTCTCCAGCAGGGACTGTTCAAAAATCGGATCCAAGGTAATGACCCGCAGTACCCCGTCCATCACGTACTTTGCCACGATCGAGGGACCCAACTCCGCTCGAGCCGCCTCGATGAGCTGCTCAGGTTCGGTGGTCTGCTTGCCTTTCACGGACAGTGCCTCAAAAATCCGGGGCAGGTCCAAGATGGGGACCTGTTCTTCCAGCAAGCCTTGCAGCACAACTTGGACTTCACCCAGGGACAGCATCGCGGGGATGAGTTCCTCCACGGCGCTCGGGTTCGTCTGGCGCACCCCGTCTACCAGGATACGCACGTCTTCACGAGACAGGAGCCGCGCCGCGTTCTCGCTGACCAGCGCCCCCAGATGGGTAATCAGCACAGAAACACGATCTACTACGGTCGCTCCACCCAGCTCGGCGTTGTAGCGCAACTCCACGGGAATCCATTTGCCGGTCAAGCCGAATACGGGTTCGTTGGTGATTTCACCAGGCAGGTCGTCCAGGATATCGCCCAAGGCCAGAACCTTTCCAGGCGGGGCGATGCCGCGGCCGACTTCCACGCCGGACATGCGGATGACGTAGGTGGACACGGGCAGGTCTACAGAATCGCGGGTGCGCACCGGGGGCAGGACGAAGCCCGATTCGAGAGCCACTTTGCGGCGCAAGCCGCGCACTCGCGCCAGCAGGTCGGTGTCGGTGTTTGCTCCCACCAGGTCGATGAGGTCAGGAGCGAGGAGGATTTCGAGGGCGGGGACTCGCATCTGTTCGATGAGCTGTTCGGGGGTTTCGCCCGCGGGCTTGGAGTTGTCCTCCTCGACCACAACTTCTTCCTCAGCCTCGACTTGCTTGAGTTTCGCCATGGAGCGCCACCCGGCATACAGCAGCAGGGCGCCGATAACAAAGAACGGAGCCTTCGGCATGGCCGGAATAATCCCCATGAAGATGCAGGCCATCCCCGCGATAAACAGCGCGGCGAAGGACTGGGTCAGCTGGCGAGAGAAGTCTCCGCCGATACCGCCTTCGGGAGAGTCCTTGGAACGGGTGACGATAACGCCGGTAGCCAAGCTCATCAGCAGGGACGGAATCTGGGAAACCAGACCATCGCCGACCGTCAGCTGGGAGTATGTCGCGATGGAGTCGCCAACCGACATGCCTTCCACGACCATGCCGATGATGAAGCCGGCGATGAGGTTGACGATGGTGATTACGATACCGGCGATAGCGTCACCCTTGACGAACTTGGAGCCACCGTCCATAGCGCCGTAAAAGTCGGCCTCGGAAGCAATCTCGGCACGCCGGGCACGAGCGGTTTCTTCATCGATGAGACCGGAGTTCAGGTCGGCGTCGATAGCCATCTGTTTACCGGGCATAGCATCCAAGGTGAAACGCGCCCCGACTTCCGCCACACGTCCCGCGCCGTTGGTAATGACGACGAAGTTGATGATGACCAGGATGACGAATACCACCATGCCGACCACAAAGTTGCCGCCCACCACGAAAGTCCCGAATGCCTCGATGACTTTGCCGGCTTTCGCGGAACCACCCCCGGATCCGGGCGTCAAAATCAACCGGGTCGAAGCGATGTTCAAACTCAGCCGGAACAGTGTCAGCACCAAAACCAGAGTCGGAAACACCGAAAAGTTTAACGGCTTGGCAACGAACATGGTCGTGAGCAAGGAAATCATGGACAGCATGATGGACATGGTGAGTAGGACGTCCATCATCCACGGCTGCAGCGGGAAAACAAGTAACATGACGATGCCGACAATCCCCACGGGGACTATCAGCTTCGGTATCATTGTGGCATCAAATTTGCCCTTCACGTGCCGGTCTCCTCACGGCCATGGACTCCATTCCTCACTTATCTTACCGTTGCCCCATCGGCAAAAGGGTCGTTTACATTAGTTTTTCCAACTTTTTAGGGGCAAAACTGGTTCATCAGGATTCCTTCTCAAAGAGGTAAGAGGGCATCTTGTGAACCCCGCCGCGAGTCCCGCGCTTTTTCAGAATCAGCACGAAGGCAAGGACCTGGGCGACCGCGGTGTAGAGCTCCTCGGGAATCGCCGCACCGACCTCGACTGTGGAATACAGAGTCCGCGCCAGCGAAACGTCCTCTACCTGGGGAATCTTTGAATCTTGGGCGACTTCACGAATCCGCGAAGCAATATGGTCCACCCCTTTCGCCAGGACTTTCGGGGCGCCCTGACCCGCTTCGTACTTGAGAGCAACAGCGTAGTGGGTCGGGTTTACCACCACTACGTCAGCGTTAGCGGCGTCGGCAATCATCCGGTTGCGGCTCATGGCGATGGCACGAGAGCGGCGCTGGGACTTAATCAACGGGTCGCCTTCGTCCTGTTTGTATTCTTCCTTGATTTCCTGCTTGGACATCTTGGTCTGTTTCTGGTTCTTTTTAAAGATAAACAGAGCGTCCAGCACGGAGACCGCGATGCCGGCGATAACCGAAGCCCAAATGAGCAGCCACATCTTGCCCTGACCGTAGGCAATCAAATCCCACAACGAGATATGTCCGGCCGCTCCCATTATCTCGGCGACCCCGGAAATGACTACGTACAACACGATGCCCACGGCGATGGTCTTAAGCAGGGCCTTCAAACCGTTCCACAAGGGCTGGATGCCGACTACTTTCTTAAAGCCCTTGACAATGTTCAGGTTTTGCAGTTTGGGCTTCAAGTGTTTGGCGGAAGGGAACACGCCTTTACCTTGGATAATGTTCACCATCACGGCGACCAGCAAAATGGCCAGCATAAACGGCAGCAGAGTCCACACAATCGTGCCCAACGAGGAGGCCAGGAAACCCACGATTTCTTGCTTAGAGGGAACCTCTTTCAGGGTCACCGCCGTCAAAGTCTGATGGCGAGCCTTTTGGAACGCCGTGTCCATCATGAACGGAAGCAAGGCTGCCCCGGCGGCCAAGGAAATCCACCCGGTCAGATCTTGGGACTTTTGCAGGCCACCTTCCTCACGAACTTTTTTCAGATGCCGCGGGGTGGCCTTTTCAGTCTTTTCGCCGGAATCGCTCACATGAACACCCCCTGGAAACTCACCATGACCTTATCCATCAGTTTCTCAACGACCTGAGGAATGACCACCATAATCAGGGGGGCGGTGAACGCGGTCATCATAATCTTCAGCGGGAAGCCCAAGGTAAAGGCGTTCATGGCCGGCGCGACCTTGGTCAACAGACCCAGACCCATGTCGGTGAGGAACAGCACCAGCAGCAGCGGCCCGGCAATCTCTATGGAGGCGACCATCAGTTCACCGAAACGAAACACCAGACGGTCGGCGTAGTTGGCCATGTCAAAGACCGCGCCGACCGGCATGGCGTTAAAAGAGCGCGCCAGTCCCATTATCAGCAGCTGATAGCCGTTGGTAGCAAAAAGCATGGCCATGGCCGTTAGTTCGTAGACCCGCCCGAAAGTCGCCTGGTTCGTCATGGTCAGCGGGTCGAAGGCCTGGGCCATCGCAAAACCGCCTTCAAAGTCTATGAGCGAACCGGCCATCTGGAGTGCCGCGATGATGATGCGCACCATGACGGCCATAGAAAAGCCTATGAGGGCTTGAATCAGCAGCTCAAATAGGAATACGTCCGATTGCTCTATCGGCCCGACCCGGCTCATGCAAGCGAACCCCAAAGCGGCGCCCAGCAGCGCCTTAACCCGGCCGGAAATGGCGCGACTGTTGAAGGGCGGGCACAGCGCCAGGAAAACGGTAGCGCGCACGGTGGCCAGGGCAAAAGCGGTAAAGAGAGCGAGATTGATGGTCATAGCCCCACCTTGCCTTAAGAATTCAGCAGAGCCGGAATCCGCGCCATCATGTCCTGAGTGGTGGTGACCAGGGTTTGCAGCATCCAGTAGCCCGAGATGTACAGGGCGATGCCCACCGCCACGGTCTTTGGCACGAAGGTCAGGGTGACTTCCTGGATTTGGGTGATGGACTGGAACAGTGAAATCAGGAAACCCACGACCAGCGAGGTAATCAAAATGGGTGCCGACAATTTCGCCCCCATCAACATGGCGGTCAAAGCGAGGTCCAAAACAGCGGAGGAATTCATCGGTACGTTCCTATCAAGGTCTTGGTCAACAAGCCCCAACCGTCAACCATGACAAACAGCAAAACCTTGAACGGCATGGAAACCATCACGGGAGGAAGCATCATCATACCCATACTCATCAGGGCAGCGCCGACCACCAGGTCAATGACAAGGAAGGGGATAAACACCACAAACCCGATGATGAAGGCGGAACGAACTTCGGAAATCATGAACGCCGGCACCAGGGTGGTAAAGGGGGTTTCTTCCAGACTGGGTGGGTTAGCGCGATCAGCAGCGCGGGTCATCAGGGCGATGTCCTCTTCGCGGGTCAGCGGTCCCATGAATTCACGCACCGGTTTTTCCGCGAGCTTGAGCATGTCCTGCACTTCAATTTTGCCGTCCATATACGGCTGCACGGCATCTTGCCAGATAGACGTGATGGTCGGGCTCATGATGAACAGGGACAGGAAAATCGCCAATCCCGAAATGACCTGGGTCGGGGGAATCTGGTTTAAGCCCAAAGCGTTACGTGCCATCGCCAAAACGATGAAAATCTTGGTGAAGGACGTCATCATCAACAGCAGTGACGGCGCCACTGAAAGCACGGTAATCAGCAGGAACACCAGGACGGCGGTGGAGGGCGCTTTATCCCAGCCGTTGACGTTCAGTTGAATGCCGGGTTTTTCTGGATTGACCGGGGCGTTCGGGTCATTGGGACCGATGATGTCTCCCGGATCCGTTAACGGGTCAGGTTGCCCAGGTTGGATTACATTTGCAGAGCTCACAAGGGCGGATTGTCCTGGTTGACTGAGCGCGGGGTCTGCCGACTGGCTCACGGTTGACGCGGCCGGGGCGACTGCGGGGTCGGCTGAAGCGTGGGGCATGGAAAAATTAATGGCAAAAACCGCCACGACAGCCAGGAACCAAGCCAGCTGCAGGCGCAGACGAGCCAAGCGCTGTTCCGGGCTCAACTCCCGATGTTTCAAGCCGAATCCGAAGCGAGAGCTGCGGGCACGTTCGCGTTTTTCCCGTTCCAGGCTGGCGGCATCAACAGCGGTTCGCCCGGAACCGATGGTGTCCGCACTGAAATCGGGGGGCAAGGTGAAAGTGACACCCAGGCGCTCCCAGTGAGCGGCGCTGGCGCGATACTGTTCGCGAACAGCCTGACGGAAGGCAGCTTGGCGCCGCGCTTGGCGCGCCTGGCGCTCCCGCGTATAGGCATGAAACTCCGCCACCGAAGCGGCGTGTTGGGTCAGCAGCATGTCACTCATGCGGACTCACCGCCGAAGTCTGCGAGGCGGCGGCAGGAAAAGTTTTCTCCGCGGGCTTTTTGTCGCTCGCCGCGGGTTTCGTAGGCGCTGTTTTCGTGGGGACGAGCTGACCGTCCGCGGCAGGTTTCTGCGGTCCTTTGGCCCCGAATTCGGCGGCAATCTGAGAGGCTAGAGCATCCATCTGTTCCTCAGTGACCTGCGACTTCGGCTTGGCCTTGGCTGCGGCGGCTGGCGTTGCGAGCCTGGCCTGCACAGCAGTACGGCTTGGCGTGACTGAACGAGTCTCGGTAGGCTTCGGGCTCGCCGACTGCGGCGAGGGGCGCGAGCCCCGCTCGACACGTTTCGTGGCGCGAGCCAACAGCTCTCCAAAAGGCCGGGACACCGGCTGATTAGCCCGCTCCTGAAAAGCCTCGGCGGCAGCGCTCAGTTCCGCGGACATTTCCTCCGTGTCATAAATCTCGGCGATGGGAGTGACGGAGGAATCCCCCGCCCCCACCAGGAACATTCGCCCGCCAATCTCGATGAGGGCGACTTGGGAAACCCGAGACAGCTGCAGCCGAGACACCAAACGCAAGCCCGGACCCTCGTAATCACCGAGGTTGGTGCGCTTGAACCAACGCCACAGCAACCACATCAGCAGGAACACCACCACGATTCCCACGATGAAGCGCAGGAATATCATCATGGGGTTCTCGGCGGGCTGACCGGTCAACGGCACGTCCGGGGTAAGCGTATCGGAGGCAGGGGAACTCGGCGGGGTGTTCTTTGCGGGTGTAGTCGGACGGGAAGCTGGAGTGGAGCCGACCAGCTTCGTGTTGCCGGTCGGGCTGGGGCTGGCCGGATCTGAGGTTTCGGAAGCGCTCAGAGCCGCGGCAAGGTTATTGAGGTGAACGTAACCGAGCGTTGTCCACGCCACACCGGTCTGTAAGACGCCCAGTAAGCTCACCGCTCACCCCTTTTCGACTGATCCATTCACTAGGACTGGCTCTGATTCTGTTGATCGGCCAGAGACACAATCTCCGTAATACGAATACCGTATTCTTCGTCAACCACGACAATCTCACCGCGAGCAATGAGGCGGCCATTCACCATGACGTCAGCGGCTGAACCGGCGGAACGATCCAACTCGATAACGGAGCCGGGGGACAAATCCAGCACGTCATGCACCGCTAACTTGGTGCGCCCGATTTCCGCCGTCAAAGTCATCTCGACGTCATAAAGCAGTTTCATCGACTCGGCGCGCTGCTCGGGAGTGGCAGTGGCCTGAGTGACCGGGCCTTCGGGAGTCTCCTGGGCTTTGTCCTCGGCGGCGGTTTCCTGGACCGGCGCGGGACGCACCGCTAACCAGCCCTGCACCGTGCCGTCAGCCTCCAAGGTGGCCTTAATCCAGTCTTCGCTGTCCAGTAGGTCGTCTACGGTTCCCTCGGTGGTGTTTTCCATGACCCCGGTCCCCAGGGCAGAAGTGGCCGCTTCCAAAGCCGGCAACAACGCCTGGGTCTGGGTCAACCCCTCCGCGCCCTCCAAGGCTTCCGCAATAATCGAGGAGGCGACCAAGCACACCTGCAGAGATTCTTCGGCGGACAGAGTCGTGACCACTGCGGGAGAATCAGCACCCGGCATCGGGTCGCCGGGCTCCCATGAGGATGCGGTAAGCTCAGTGGTCGAGGGTAGTAGTGGTATGACCGCCTGGGCAGCATCCAGAACCTGATTCGGGGTCACGCTCATTTCTTTTCTCCTTTGTTAACCGAAACCACCATCGCCGCCAAACGCGACCCGGAAGTTCCTGCAGCCGTTTCTGCCAAAATCAAATCCCCAACCACCATATCCAATGGACGAGAGGTCGGGTGGATTAAAGGTAAGGTATCGCCGATAGCCAGGCCATCGAGTTCACGCGGATTGACCTTCCGGGGAGTGAAACGCACCGCCACCTCAACCGGCACGTCTTCGATAGAATCCACCAGGAGCTGACGCACCGCGGCGGCTTCCGCTTTTTGCTGTTCGGTACGAGTGTCATGGACATCGCCCTGATGAATCGCATCCGTAATCATCGACACCGGCATCATAATGGAGCAGTCATCCTGGTGTTCCCCGGCGGTCAAAGAAATCGGGGCAAACAGCACCGGAGTGGAACCGTCCACGACCTGCACAAACTGAGGAGCATACTCGATGGTGCGGAATTGGCTACCCAGCGGCAGCATCGATTGGAAAGCCATATCGAGGTCAGAAAGCACCCGCTTGAGGAAGTCAATCAGGACCGAAACCTCGACCTCGGTCAGTTCCCGGTCAGGAGTCGATTCCACGTCTCCGGTTCCGCCCAGCAAGTGATCGACCCAAGCCAGAGCGGTTTGGCGAGGGAATTGCAAAACTCCCTTGTTGCGCCCCCCTTGGAAATCAATAATCACCATCAGAGTCTGGGTCGGCAGGGTCTTAATGTAATCGTCATAAGACCGCATGGACAAATCCCCGACGTCACCGGTTATCACCACATGCAGGCGTCCTACCAGCTGGTTGACCCAGTGCCGGGTAAAGGCTTCCAGAGCCATCTCCATAATGCGCGCGTACTCACGCGGGAGTTTCATCGGTTTACTAAAGTCGTAAACTCTCGCATCTACGTCAGTCTGAACGGTACTTGTCTTTGCCATCGTTTTCCATTTTATCCAGGTAAACCGTTAGAGTTTGGGGTTTTCCTGCGTTGTTAGAAAGAATCGCCTTCAGTTGCGGGTGTTCCCCGCCAGCAAGTTTGAGCTTTACTGGTAGGCAAAAGTGGTGAACTGGACAGTCACCACGTGTCCGTTATAAGGCGGAATCGGGCTCTTGTTCAACTCGGCGGTATATTTCTTTTGCAGCTCCTGCATCGCGCCGGGCTTGTCCAAATCCTCTTTCTTCATGCCTTTGAACAGCCGTAAAGCCGCGTCGCGAGCGGGGGACGGATCGATGTCCGAGCTGCCCTCGCCCTCCGGCTTGATTTCTTCGTCAAAGTAAATCGTGGCCGCAAACGACATGAATCCATCATCGAGGTTGATACTCAGCGGCTCCCCCGTCGACACCGACTGCTTGCCCATCACCAGAGCCTTAGTGGTCTCTACGGGTTTCGGGGATTCCTTTTCACCGTCTCCTCCCCCGATGACACCGAGCAGCTTCAGCGCCAGGAACACGCCCACCGCTAATACGGCCAGAAGCACTACAATCAGGACGACGAGCAGAATCTTTTTCGCGCCGCCCTTCTTGCCCGGTTCCGCTCCCACCGGAGGCGCGGTTGGGGGCATAGCCGGTTTAGCGGCTGCCGGGACCGGTTTTGCGGCGGTGCCTCCCGCTGGTTTCGCTCCAACACCGACTGGCATATTTCCTCCCTAAGGTCCGGACCAGCATGGCCGGTTCCGGTCTGTGTTTAGAATCGGACCGCGTCAGAGACTTTGCAATTGACCTGCACCGGGACGATTCGTATTATCCTTTTCCTACGTTACCTGTAAAGTCCTGCTCTCGGGGCGGCTTGACCCCGAAAATCTAGCTTTTTCGATGTCATCATTCGATGAAACCCGCCCAGCCTAGTTCTCGTCGCCTGTAGCGCCTGCCTCACCCGCGGTGCCTTCCGGCGGCGGGGGCGCTAGGGACGGGGCAATATTGGGAGGCGGCGGGGCGATGTTGGCATTTGTCCCACCCGCGAGCTGTTTCGCCGCATCGGGCAGTAAGGCGCGGACGGAATCTTTTGCGGTTGACATAATGACAATATCCACACGCCTGTTGAAAGCCCAAGCATCCTGACCGTCTGTAGCCTCAGTCTGGTGATCGGCTCCATACGAAATCGTTCGCAGTTTCGCCCCCGGCACTCCACCGTCCTTTAGCGCAATCAGCACCTCAATGGCACGAGCTGAAGCCAGGTGATAGTTAGAGGGGAATCTCGCGTTAGCGATTGGTTGCGGATCGGCATAACCTTCGATGGCAATGCTTTCTTCTAGAGACGCCAAAACCGGGGTCACCGCACTGAGTACCTCACGAGCGGTGGGCTGAATCGTTGCCTCTCCAGTCTTAAAGTAGGTGTCGTTGGCGACCATGCCCAACACCAGCCCCTGGTCGGTGATTCGCATCGCCAAGGCGCCTTCCTTGCCAGCCGCTTTCAATTGTTCTTCAACCTGTTTCTTGATGGAGTTCAGGTGACTGGCTTCCCTCATAGCCTGCATGCGTTCGGGCTGAGATTGAGGATTTTGGTTCAGGTTACCCATCAGACTGCCCAGCTGCACCGCCGAGGTGGAACCGGCCAAAACGCCCAGTCCCCCATCGGTTTGGAGCGGATTGGCAATCTGAATGGTGGCGTTGAAACCGGCCGCCAGGGACGCGCGCAGCTTGGCCAATTTGCCCTGATCAACTTGAGAAATCGCGTACAGCACCAGGAACAGGCACATCATGACGGTAATCATGTCCAGATAGGACACTGACCAACGCTCGGTGTTGTCAGGTTCCGGACATTCATGCTTACGCTTTGCCATACAAGTTCCTCCTCTCGGTGTTTGCGGAAAAGTCGTTTCCTAACGACGGGTCAGGGCTAGGCCGCTTTTTCGGCCTTTAGTTGGTTCGGCGGAATCAACGAGCGCAGACGTTCGCCAACCTGACGCGGGTTCGCCCCGGACTGCAGACTGATGAGCCCTTCCATGACGATTTCCATCCGTGCCAACTCCAGATTGGAGATTCTCTCCATACGGGAGGAAATCGGCAGCCAAATCATGTTCGCACTGAGCAGACCCCACAGGGTAGCCACGAAAGCCGAAGCAATCAGTGGACCCAAAGTCTCGGGCTCGGACAGCTGCGTCAGCACGTGCACCAGGGAAATCACGGTACCGATAACGCCAATGGTCGGAGCGTAACCGCCAGCGGCGTGGAACCAGGCATAAGCGGTCTTGTCTGACTGCTTGCGAGCCTCAATTCTATCCGTCAGCATGGAACGCAAATCTTCGGGATCCATGCCATCGATGGCAGCCATCAAACCTTCACGCATGAACGAGTCCTCAATGCCTTTCGCGGCGTCTTCCAAAGCCAACAGACCTTCGCGGCGGGCTTTTTCAGACAGAGACACGATGGTGTCAATCGCGTCGGTAGCATCGGGAACCTTAGCTGTGAATGCTTTCGGAACTTGGCCAAAAGCATAGAGGAAGTCTCTCATAGTGAAAGACGCCATGGTCGCCAGAATCGTCCCCCCAAAGACCAGGGTCATGGGCGGGGGCAACAGGATGTTTGTAATCTCGGCACCCTCCATATACAGCATGGCTACTACTGCCGAGAGCGCGCCAACGATGCCAACGATTGATGCGGGATCCATACTTAGTCCTCCGAATCTTTCTCAATGTTCACCACGGTAAGCCTCGCCGCAGGCGTCGAAATCCGGGAATCGTCTTGGATGAGTTCCTCAACGCGAGCCAGCAGGCGGGCGCGGTCCTCACGAATCAGTTCGATGACTTCGGTCACGGTTTGGGAAACCACGTAGCGAGTTGCGTCCACCATGACAATAATCGTGTCAGGCGTGGACTCGACGCGCTCAATCAGGTCAGGGTTCAGGACAAAGTCCGACCCGCCCAAGCGTGTCAACGCAATCATGGTTCCTCCTCTGCGCGGTTTTCCTTAACTTCGGTGTTTTTTCTGAAATTGAAAGGCTTTTAGGGATTTTCCAAGGAATTTCTCGGGATTTTTCACCCTGAGTTCAGTCCCGGTTTACCCCTGGTTTAGCGCTTCATATTCACCAGTTCCTGCAGGATTTCATCCGAGGTGGTGATAACGCGGCTGTTGGCCTGGAAGCCGCGCTGGGACAGAATCAGGTTCGTGAACTCGGCAGCCAGGTCTACGTTCGACATTTCGATGGCGCCGCCCGTCATGGCGCCACGCTGGCCGGTGCCGGCTTCGCCAATCTGGGGCTGCCCGGAGTTACCGGATTCCACGAAGTAAGAGCTGCCGGCCTTTTCCAAGCCCAGCGGGTTGGCAAAGCTCGCCACCGCGATACGCGCCAATGGGCGGTTATCCCCATTCGAGAACGTGCCACGAATCGTGCCGTCAGCCTCGACCGAGTAACCCGTCATGTAGCCCGCCATATTGCCATCGACCTGCTTTTGACCAAAGTTATTAACCCCGCCAAAGCCGGTCATCGCGGACAGGTCCAGGTTTACCGGTTGCTTTGTAACATCCGGGGTGAGGATTTTTGTTGACTTCGGGGTCGTTGTTTCGTCCACGTTTACTTGATCCAGCTTGAATTTGACGGTCTTCAGAGCCTTCTGAGATTCCTCGTCCAAGGTGCCGTCGGTCTTAAACTTGAACAGCAATACGCCACCTTTAGCATCCAGATTAACAGTCGAATCGCCAATTTTGACATCAGTACTGGCATCGACTTCCAGCTTGATACGAGCCCCACCATCTGTAGACTTAGTAAACTCTTCACGCTTTTTCTCGTCTAACTCAGAGTATGCTTTTGCGTCATAAGCGCGCAGCTCCCACACCGGTTCCGAACCAGGTGTGGCAAAGTCGTGACGCGCGAAAGTCAGCAGGATGTCGTGGGGGTTACCCTTATCGTCGTAAGCGTGCACGATTTGGGAACGCTGGAACGCATTATCCGGCGAAGTCTTGGACTGAGTCGGATCCATATAAATTTGGTCAGCGGGAATGTTACCGCCATAAATGACCTTGGTGGTCGGCTTGCCTTTGACAGTCTGGGTCAGGGGCAGGGTGATATTGCCGGGGGTACCCGAAGCGTTAATGGTGCCGTCTTCGTTGCCCATCCAGCCCTGCACGAACGAGCCGTCCGCCGCCACGACCTGACCTTGGGCATCCAAACCAAAGGAGCCGTTGCGGGTGTACACGCTGGAACCGTTGGTTTTACGCAGGACATAGAACCCGTCGCCATTAATCATGGTGTCCAGGTTACGGCCCGTCATCTGGGCCGCGCCGCCGGTGAAGTTTTGGGTGATGGACTGGAGCTTCACACCCAAACCGACCTGCGCGGGGTTCATACCGCCGCGCTCGTTTAGTCGAGGCGCCGCCCCGGAACGCACCAGCTGACTGAACGTGTCCTCGAAACGAGTCGACGCGCTCTTAAACCCGGTGGTATTGACGTTAGCAATGTTGTTGGAAGTCACATCGAGCATGGTCTGGTGGACACTCAAGCCCGAGATTCCGGTAAATAGTGAACGTAACATTTTCTCTTTCCTTTGCTCTATGAAGCCGCGGGGGCTGGAGTGTTGTTTCCTTGATTAGTGGTCTGTGTAGCCGGGGCGGAATTGGCTCCCGGCTGGTTCGGGGTGGTTCCAGTGGCGGTTCCCGAAGCCGCCGGCGTGTTCTTGGGTTCGGTGGCCGTGCCTGTCTTTTGACCCTCCTGCACGGCATCCTTAATGGCTTTATCCAAAGGCGTGTCGTCAGTCGGGTCGGCGATACCCAGGATGTCGCTCATGTCGACCTTTTGGTTGCCGATGTGGGCCAAGACTTTGCCGTCAGCCAGGAACTCGACGGCTTCAATCTTGCCCGCGGTCGTCACGGCGTTGCCATCAGCATCAATGGCGTCATACACGGCGGTCTTGCCGACCATGGTCGTACCCTGGGCGCGCTGCTGAGCCTCAAAAGACTTCTTGGAAGCCTCGGTCATCTGAATCATCTGTTCCATGTTCGTCATGGTCGAGGTCTGTTCCAGCAGCTTCGCGGTATCCATCGGCTCGGTCGGGTCCTGGTACTTCAACGTCGCCAACAGCAACTTCATGAAGTCGTCTTTGCCCAGCTTGCCGGGGTTTTCCTTCGTTTGAGCAGCCTTATCGGTCTTTTGTCCCTCGTTCATTTTCTTAAGGAACAGGGCCTGCTTTTCGGCATCGCTCATTTCCTTGGTGGTGGCGAGGGTTTTCGCGTCCTCTTTCGCCTTGGCGTTCGCCCCGATTGTGTAATTATCCACAATCGGATTGGCACCGGCGCTTACTGCATCAACTGGCATAGTATTCTCCTCACAATCACGCGAACATATCCACCGAACCGTCAGTGCCGTCCTTCAGGACGTCACCCACCTTCGGCCTGGACACAACGTCTTCTGGTTCAGTTTCGGATCCATCCGTACTGGCTGCGCCTGCCTGGCCAGCCTGACCGGTTTCCCTCTCGGAAGAACCGGTTCCAGCGCCCGTGAACTGGGCAAACTCTTGAGCGTTTTCCGCCACATCCAAATCCGCCTGCAACCCGGTGGAAGCCAGGTCACGGCGCAAGTCGCTGAGCACTTGGCGCAGCTGGTCGCGCGCCGCCTCCGAAGCTCCCAACAGCTGCAGATGCACGGTGCCGTCAGCGTGGAAGTTCGCCGCCACCCGCACCGGACCGAAGGTCTCGGGGTTGATGGCTAACTTCAACTGATGCTGACCCTGACCCAACACTTTCAACCGCGACAGCTGGTGCTGCATCTGGTCAAAGAGCTGCTGGCTCAAGTTCGGGGCGTAAGTCGGGGCGGCTTGGGCCACCGGGTTCGGGGTGGACACAGCCGGAGCAGCGGCCGGCGCGGCGGATGCCACGGGGGTCGTCTGAGCCGAAGTGCCGGACACAGCGCTCACCGCGGAGCTACCCGCATTGGACGCTCCCGCCGCGGTGGTATTCGCGGTGTTTCCAGCTGCTTGCCCGGCCGCCGCCAAGGCTTCGGACATTATTGCTGGCTGCTCGATTTCTTCAGGCACCACCGGAGCTGCGACCTCAGGTTTTGCCGGAATCAGTGACGGGGCTTTACCGGATTTCAGCTGGGCGGCAATGTCTGCCCCATCTATCGGTTTTTCTGCCTGCGGCGTCTCAACCAGGGTAGCGTGGGGCTCCGAAGTGTCCGGGGCAGCCTCGGGCTGAGCCAAGGTCGGTTCCCCGGTTTCAGGCGCCGCCGTCTCCGTTTCTATAGCTGGCGCTGGGGTCTGTGCCGTAGTTTCCTCCGGGGTGAGGGGGACAGCAGACTCCTCCGGGACCACTTCCGGGGTCGTTTCAGAGGTTTCCGTCAGCGTTTCCACAATCTCTGCGGCCACATCCGTCCCGGTTTGCTGCGCAACCGCGGTATTCGCGGCGGGGGCGGTTTCCGAAGTCTGTTCAGTATCGACCTGTTTTGTGGTGTCCTTTGCCGGTTCATCTGCGGGTTTCGCTTTATCGGCGCGGTCCTTTGGGGTGGTCGAGTCCTTCGCCGCAACTTTTTCGGGACGCCCCGGACGTTCCGGGCGTTCGGGACGCTCGGGCTTGTCGACCCGGACATTGCCAGGTTGACCAGGGTTGTCATGACGCGTAAGGGACGGACGAACCGACGCTCCCGGTTCAGCCGCCCCGACACGGGAAGGCTTTGCCGGAGCAGGGCGGGAATCACGAGCCGAGCCGGGGTGGTTTTCCCCACGGCGCGCCACGCCTTCATCGGGAGTGCGAGCTTCGGTCGCCAACGCACTCATGAGGGACTCAAAAGCTGTGGTGTCGGCTGTTTTCGCACCCTGCGAAGCCGCTTGGGCGGCCACCGCGGCCGCGTTCGTGTTCTTAATATCAATCATGTCACACCCCCAAAGATGAACGTAGGGCGCCCAACGCACTCAAGGACGACGCGGTATTGCTCAAGCTCGCGTTGGCTCCCATAGTGCCGCGGTTCCCGGCCAAAGCCCCCAAGCCGCCGGCCGCGTTAGAGCCGTACAGTGAGGAGCCGCCCAAGAACTGGCTGAGTAGGGTCGAGCTGTAAGAATTATTCGAGTTAGCGGTTGCCATCAAGGCAGTCAGCGGATTCGCACCGGCAGTGCCCGCTCCCGCTCCTGACAGGGCTCCCACCAGCGCGGCAGCCAGGTCTGCGGACGGATTACCCGGGTTCGCCGCACTGCGGTTAGCCGGACCGGAAGCCGCGTTATTTTGAGCCAAAGCCGCATTACCTAAGGCTCCCAGCAAGCTCACCAAGCCCGCCGCCACGGCATCCGGCGAAGGCTCCACCGCGCCGCCGCTGTCTCGGAAAGCCGCGTTCGCGGTGACCCCGTTCGGAGCCGCGGATTTATCGGAATCTTCCACGGACGGGGTGACGCGGGAAGCGGCCTTGGCGGTATCCGGAGCCGTTGGCGCGTTTACAGTCGAAACGGGTGCCCCCGGAGCGTCTCCCGCGGAGGGCATCACGCGGCGAATGGTCACAATCGGACCCAAGTCAGAAACGTTGGCTTCCGTTACGGTCTTGCCCGGACGCGGCGCGTGAATCGCCTTGCCGTTGCCGACATACACTGCCACGTGTCCGGAGTTGCGCGTAATCAGCAGGTCGCCGGGCTTGGCATTCTCAATACCGTCGACTTCCACACCGGAGTGCTGCTGATCGTAAGTGACGCGCGGCAGAGTCACGCCGACTTCCCGGGCGGCAGTTTGGACCAATCCGGAACAATCCAGCCCCTTGGCGGGGTCGGTACCGCCCCACACGTAGGGCACCCCAATATAGGACCGAACCTTTTCTACGAAAGCCTCAGCGGTCCCGGGCGCTCCTTGAATCTGCCCTTTCCCGGAAGTCCGGGTGGGAGTGGCCTTATTGGCCGCGGAAATTTGGCTGGCCAACTTGGTGCTGAAATCTCCCGTAGTCTCGGAATTTTTAGACGTTGATTTTGCCGCCCCATTCTCGGTCACCGAGACCGGTGGACGGCCGTTATTATTCAACGCATTAATCATGTCTTGAATCGCACTGATTCTTGACTGGACACTAGCCAGGCTCACAATTGACCTCCCTTGGCAAAAGCGGGGCTTTGCTGACCGATTGAGCCTGTCACAGACTCACTCGGGAGCGTTTCCCTTATCGTGCGAACACGCGGTTCCGCACCGGTTTTGCCCTCCGTGGCACTGCCAGTGTTGCCCATGTGAGACGCAAGCTCATCAAGAACAACCTGTTCCTTATGCAAATCATCGGCAATAACTTCTTCCGCATGACGATTTTCAAGTTTTTCTAAGGTTGCAGTGAGGCGACGAGCCCCCTGCCATTCATCTTGACGTTGATCCACCACCGCTTGCGCGTACTCTTTTCGAGCAATACCCTCCTGAATCTGCATCATTGCCGCGTTACGCATCGCCGCAGCTACAGCCAGGTTTGTGGCCCCGGTAGTCTGCATAGAACCGAGCCGGGCACGGGCCGATGACAGCTGCTGATCCGCGTGGTTTAAGTCCGCGTGAGCCGAGGCCAGACGACCCGCCGCCTGATCCTCTTGGAGCTGGCGTAAATTGAGTAAACCCTGAAGACGGAACGCGCGATCTACCATTGACTACACCCCCTACGCCGCTTTCTCAGACTTGAAAGCCTGATAGAGATCAAACAGTTGCGACCAAGCCGCGTCGAATTCGACCTTTTCATCGGTCTTTTGGGTCAGGAACGCTTCGATGTCGGCATCATATTTCACAGCCGTGTCCACTTCGGGATTCGTGCCCGCCTGATAAGCCCCCACGTCCAGCAGGTCCTGGACCGAACGCTTCGCCCCCATAATCTGACGCAGGGCGGTAGCGGCCTCTTTTTGTTCCCGTGTAGTGACTTTGGAAGCCACCCGGGAGATGGAGCCCAGGGCATCAATAGCCGGATAGTGGCCAGCCACCGCCAGTTTCCGATCCAACACCACGTGCCCATCCAGAATGGAGCGCGCCTGGTCAGCGATGGGTTCGTTGTGGTCGTCCCCGTCCACCAGCACCGTGTAGATGCCGGTCACGGACCCGACCGCGCCAGAACCGGCCCGTTCCAGCAATTGCGCCATCATCGAGAAGGTCGAGGGCGGGTAACCGCGAGTGGCGGGCGGTTCACCTACGGACAGGCCGATTTCGCGCTGGGCCATGCAGGTACGGGTCAGGGAATCCATCATCAGCAGGACGTGGCGGCCCGCGTCCCGGTAGTACTCAGCGACCCGGGTGGCAGTGAAAGCGGCACGTTTGCGCAACATCGGGGACTCGTCAGAAGTCGCCACCACCACGACAGAACGGGACAGACCCTCCTCGCCCAAGTCGTCTTCCAAAAACTCCCGGACCTCCCGCCCGCGTTCGCCCACTAGGGCAATGACACAGACTTCGGCATTCGTGCCGCGAGCAATCATCGACATCAAAGTCGATTTGCCGACCCCGGAACCGGCAAACAGGCCAATGCGCTGGCCTCGCCCCAAAGTCACCAGGGTGTCCAAAACCCGCACCCCCATCGCGACGGGCATATCAATCCGGGCGCGCTCCAACGCGTTGGGAGCCGCCCCGTGAATCGGCACCCGGTCAGCCGCATAGATAGGGCCTTTACCGTCAAGCGGGCGACCCGCCGCATCAATGACTCGACCCAGCAGAGCCGGACCGACCGGAACTGTGGCCGGCAGACCGGTACCGCGAACCGGAGAACCAATCCGCAAACCGTCCAGATTGTCCAGGGGCATACACGAGGCGATACCCGCGTCCAGCGCCACCACTTCGGCGGGAACTCCCGGATCATCACCAACCAACACGACTTCACCCACAGAGCATTGCAAGCCGCGGACCTGCACAGACAGGCCCACAACGGACTCCACCTCACCGACCCGTTGGGGGCGCGAGGCGTTCAGCAAACTCACAAAAGAGGGTAAAGTGGCCAGCTCCAAGACGCTCACTCCTCGGCTGCTTGAGCGGACACCAGAGCCTCTCGCGCACGCCGCACAGCCGAAGTCAGCCGGGCGTCCAGCAAACCCTCCGGCATGTAAGCCACTGCGTCGCCCGGATCCAGTTCCGAATCGGGAACCAGCTGTACCGGGCAATCCACGCCCAAGCTGGTCAGCGTAGCCACATCCTGTGGGTTCATATTGACCTTCACAATGTCTTTCGGGTCATTCATCGACAAAGCCCGCTTTAACGCCGCCTTGGCGCGAGTCGGTTCATCGGATAGCTCCGCCCCGATTAGGGCTTCCGCTAAATCCACCGCCGCTTCCATCAGTGCGGCTTTCATGTCTTCGATGACCAGGGCGTCCCGGGAGGAAACCGCATCGGCAATAGCCTGGATTTCATCCATCGCGTCCACATAAGCCTCGGTGCGGGCTTCTTCGGCCAGGCGCGCGTCCTCATTGAGGATGTTGCGCTCCTGTTCAGCTTCACGAGTCGCCCGTTTTTGACCGGCAGCCCACCCGGAAGAAAAGCCTTTGGCGTATCCGAATGCCTGGGTGGATTTGTCGTCGCCTTTGGCTTGGTTGGAAGCGCCCGCCAAACGGAACGCACCCGCCGTAGCCGACCCAGCCGCGGTGGACAAAGCCACCGGATTGGGCGCACCGCCGCGTCGCTGGTTTTCTTTGACCTCCAAGAGGTCCTGGTCAAGCCACATATTCGTCTTCCTCCTCGCGGCGGATGACGATTTGGCCAGATTCCTCCATCTTGCGGATCAGCTGGACGATTTCGGAACGAGCTTCCTGAACCTGGCTCATGCGCACGCTGCCCAGCATGTCGATTTCTTCCATGACATTCTGGCGAGCACGCTCGGAAAGGTTCTTCATCAGGCGAGAACGCAAATCTTCGTTCGTGCCCTTCAACGCCATCGCCAGGCGAGCCCCGTCGACCTGACGCAGCACCAGCTGAATACCGCGATCTTCGAGCATAACGATGTCTTCAAAGACGAACATCCGGGAGCGGACTTCATCAGCCAGATCCTCGTCACGTTCTTCCAGCCCGGTCAGAATCATCTTTTCAGTACCCGGATCGGCCCGGTTGATGATGTCGACCAGCGGCTCGACACCGCCGATAGCTTGCATTTCTTCAGAGTTAATGACCTGCTCAGCCTTCTTTTGCAGGGAAGCAGCCACCAGGGTAACCATTTCGGGGTTAGCCCGTTCCATCTGGGCAATGCGCACTGCCACATCGCCTTGAAGTTTCGGACCCAGACCAGCCATGACACGCGCGGCGTGATCCGGACGCAGGTGCGCCAGCACCAGGGCAATCGTCTGGGGGTGCTCGGAGGAAACCAACGTCACGATCTCACGCGGATCGGCGGATTTCAGGAAATCGAAAGGCTGCCCCTGCATGCCCTGCATCAGGCGTTCCATGATTTCGGCGGCTTTTTCCTTGCCGAAAGTCTGTTCCAAAACTTTCTGAGCATAGTCCAGACCGCCATGTCCCAGTTGCAAACTTGCCGATGCTATGGACTTTTCATAGAACTCATCGATGACGTCCGCGGTGATTTCGCGAGGTACGTTGGTCATCCGCAAGATTTCAGCTGACAGCGCCTCGACCTCATCGTCAGTCATTTCGCTCATGACGCGGGCAGCGCGATCTTTACCGATTTGAATCAGCAGCAAGGCGGCTTTCTGCAACCCGCTCAAAGTCAGTGCTTGTGACATTACCATGATTAGTGACCTCCCATCCAGGCGCGCAGCTGCTCAGCAACCAGTTGCGGTTTGTCGAGAGCCAGTTCGGCAATCTCCTCACGCTTGGCTTCAATCTTTAGCAGGATTGGATCAGGTTCGGGCTCTGGTTCAGGCTCGGGCTCCGGTTCGGGTTCCGGAATCGTGGCCGCCTCAATCTCCAGAGCTTCTTCCTCCGGAGCACTCAAGGTGTAAGGATCAGGCAGCTGATCCAGCTCGCCGAGGTCCAAAGCCTCACGTTCGCGAGCCTTGGCACGCTTCTTGGCCACCGCCGCGATAATAATCAACAGCAGGATAATCAATCCGGCAATAACCGCCTGACGAATCAAGGAGGCGGTCTTTGCCGCGGCCTCCGCGGCAGCTTCAGCCGCAGCAGCCTTTTCAGCCGCTTTCTTTGCCGTGTCGTCGAACGGAGAACGCGAGATATTCACAACGTCTCCGGTAGCAGCATCAATACCGGTAGCCGCCGCCACCATGTCGCGCACTTGCGCCATGTCCAAGCGCCGGGCGGTATCTTGATTCAATACGACCGACACGGACTTGCGCAATGCCGCTCCCGGTCCACGAGTCGACTGGGTCACTTCTTCGTTGACCGCGTTGTTTTGCACGTTTTGGGTGTTGGAGTAGTTACCGCCGTTATTGCCGTTCAGCTCATAAGGGTTGGCAATGTTATCCGGCCCCAGCACGCCACCAACGATGGCCCCGCCGCCGCTGTACTGTTCGGCCGCGTTCGAGGCAGACAACTGCTTGACCCCGCCTTCCGGATCGGTAAAGATACGAGTGGTCTTTACCTGGTTATCTTGTGAGAGGTCAACTTGCGCCGAGACACGGGCATTACCGACCCCAACCAGGGGCTCCACTACCGCCAAAGCCTTGGCGACCAAACTCTTTTCCATTTCCGAAGCCGCGGCCGTACCGCCCTCGACCTTGTCGGACAGGCTGTTGCCCAGCGTATCTACCACGGTCACTCCCGACTTGTCCAAGTTCGGCACGGAAGCAGAAACCATGTTAATAACGGCTTGCACCGTGTCATTGGAGACGTCTTTGCGATTCTTCGGGGTTATGGTCACAGAGGCGGTGGTAGCAACGGGTTTCTTCGGGTCGGCAAATACGGATTCCTGCGGAATAGCCAGGGCGACCGAAGATTTTTCAATGTCGTCCATGGTGTCGATGGTCTTGGCTAGCTCGCCTTCCAGGGCGCGTTTCTTGGCCATTTGCTGTTGGAAGTCGGAAGCCGCCACGCCCAGGTTATCCAAAACGGCATAACCGGCAGTGGGCTGTGCGGGCAGGTCGGCGGCCGCCAAGCTCATGCGTGCGCTCTGCACATCTTTCGCCGGCACCTTGACCACCCCATTGTCGGTGACCTGATATTTGATGCCTTGTGAATCGAGCTGTTCGGTGACGGCGGCTTGATCTTTATCCGTCAAACCTGAGTACAGGGTGGTGTATTCGGGACGTGCCACCCAAGAGTAAAGCACCACGCCGCCCAAGATGAGCACGGCTACCCCGATAATCGACAGGGTCTTTTGGCCTAAAGAAAACTGGCCGACGGTACTTTTGACTTTATCTACTGCGTTTACGATGACCGGTGGCATTATGCTTGCATCCTCATAATCTCGTTGAACATGTCAACTGCCTTGTTCCGTATAGTGGAGGTCAGTTCCATAGTCAGCTGGGATTCTGCGGCTGCAATAGTGTATTGGTGGACATCATTGAGTTGCCCGGTCAGGGCCTGCACACCCAGCTTCTTGGCGGTACTCTGACGTTGCTGCATGTTGTACACCGCATCGGCAAAAACGTTGCCGAAAGAGGTTTCCGCGACGTCGCGGATATCTCCACCCAACGGGGTTAGACCGGTGCCAGTCGGGACGATGTGCGTGGCATTGGTGCCAAGACGCGCCGGACCGGCTTGGGTGGCTGCGGAACGTGAGAACCCAAGGGATTGTACTAAGTTATTGGTTAGCTGCTGGGTTCCGGTCAAGGAACTGGTCAGGTTGCTACCAATACCATCTACAGAGTAAGGCATAGCTTACTTACCTCCCGATTTGCAATGCTGCTTCGTAGGTGGACTTTGCACGGTCCACCACGGCAGCGTTTGCCTGGTAAGCCCTTTGCGCCATAATCAACTGGGTCATCTGTGATCCCAAGTCAATATCAGGGTGGCGGACATACCCTTCTTCATTCGCGTTCGGATCGCGGGGGTCGTACACGATCCGGCCGTCGGTGCCACCGAGCGCAATGCCCGATACCATCGTGCCTGCTGGACGTCCGTAATCAACAGCCTGAGCCACCACGTAGCGAGCCCGGAAGGCCTCTTCGTTCATGGGCTTAGTGGTGTTGATATTGGCGATATTATCCGAGATGCAGTCCAACCATTTGCGGTTGACCGTCATGCCGGTTCCAGCGATACCGATTGCTCCAAACGTGGTCATGATGTCGTCCTCATTGCCGAGCGAATGCTGGTATATTCCCCACTGATTGCTTGGGTGGCCAGCTGAAAGCGCAGAACCGTATCGACACTCGAGATGGTTTCAGTGTCCAAGTTGACATTGTTACCGTCAATGCGAGTGGGCTCCAAAGAGCGGGCAGTGGCGATATGCGTGGTGGCAGGGTGTCCGAACTCGACGGCGCGAGCCAGTTCACTTTCGAACGATACCTTGCCGGATAAGAATCCCGGCGTCTGAATATTGGCAATGTTGTCGGCGATGACTCGCTGACGCATAGACAATCCATCCAGCGCGGTTCGCATTGCTACGTAACCAACAGAATCAAACATGACGACCTCACATGTTCTCTCGCTGAATCATTCCTTCGATCCTCATTACCCGCATAACTTCCTGCTTGCGGTTCAGTGCTTTTTGCGCTGACATATTCAGTATCGGCAGTTACCAAGGAATTGTCGAGGAGTTTTGTTAATCTGTTTTGGGGTTCATGGGAAGTTTCTGCGAACCCCGCGATTTTTACATTTAGTAGGTTTTTGTTAGAACAAATGTCCGAACTATATGCCCTAGTAAATAAGGTTTCTGGAAGATTACACAGCTGTAACTTACCGTATTTTCAGCATCATATTTTTACCACCTTGTCAGCTTTCAAATCGGCAGGTTTCGTTCACCAAAAGTATCTATATCTATAAAGCTAAACGGCGCCTCGTTCAGTTTCTTTTCAGCTTATTCTGCGACTCGTTCGCGCCCCGACAATTTCTCCCACTGTCAAAATGTCGCCAATTTTGTGTATATTCACGTGAAATTCCCACACGACCTGGTCAAATACAAATTCTTTAGAGCTGGTAACATTCTGAGGCTTAGCTGAGCGTTAGGGTAAACTTCCCCGGACGTACAAATTTTTGCTAGCTTGTAGGTTTCGATGCAAAATTAATTCACTAGCGTTCATAGACTGAACCTAGTTAGGACTTTCATCCCGGGTGTGATGTTGGTCACACTACCTAATTTGTACGCATTTACACAGCTGTTTTACTGCTCTTTTGCCCAAATACTCAGGGAGCTTTCAGGAAAAGACGCTTTCCTGAAAGCTCCCCGTGAACGCAAACGGCGGCGACACCCCTGAGTGAGCCCCGCGCTTTTACCCCTCTAAATCTAAATACCGGGGACCTGGTTCGATTTTCTTTTCAGGAGGAATCTTGCGGAGTTTATCGCGTTCTTCCCCGGCGCGGCGTTGCTCTTCTTGATTCTTACGCATGGCAGACGTGACTTGTTTCCCCAACTCCGACAAGTCCTTTTGTACCTGACGCGCTCGCGGAGCCAAATCCGGAGGCAACGGCCCCAACCGCGGAGGCTGCCAACCCGACTCATCGGAAGGAATCTGACCGGCAGCCAGCATCCGGCTGTCCGCAGCAATCTGGGCTTCCAACCGATCCAGCTCGTCCTCCCAGCCCGAGGAGCTATCGCGCCTAGCCGACACCCAAATCACCTCGTGAATTGCGCTTCACCTCACCGGGCTTAGCTGCTACCCCAGACTTTGCTTCCTCCGCTTCCAGCTGTGTGGCCGCCTGTTTCCACGCGTCCGCCAGCGGTTCAAACAGCTCCCGAATCTCTTGAGCTTTATCAGCGTCTCCCTGCACGTTGGCGTTGACCAGTTCTTTCATGGCATACACATACAAAGCCATCAAACCCTCAGCGCCGTCCCACACGTCCATCCGCAGGGACGACATCAACTCGGCGATAATGTCCTGGGCATGAGTCAGATTTTTATGCGCTTCAACCCGGTTCTGACCGCGCAGGGCTTTCTCAGCCCGTCCAATATCAAGCAGCAGCCGGTCGTAGAGCATCGTCAACAACCTGGCCGGCGAAGCCGTGACAATAGAGTCCTGCTGGAACCTATTAATGGCGGTCTGCATACTTTCCTCCACTTAAATAAAACGTACCCTTTAACCATACTTCGGCTGGGTTCACAATGTATGAAACCCAGCCGAAGAATGTTAGATTATGCGGTTTTTACTGGCCTCCCAGCTGGGCTAACTGTCCAGCCAGCCAAGTCTGCTGCTGTTGCATCCGAGCCAGCATCGTCTCCAGAGAGGAATACTGCTTGTAAAGCTGAGCCTCTTTGCGTACCAGACGATCGTCGTATTCGCTGATACGGTTGCCATAGTAAGACACCGTGCTTTGCTTCGACTCAATAGTCTTGGTTAAAGTACCTTCGGTAAAGTCAGAAACTTTAGACGCCATGTCTCCGACCTTCTTGGCGAACTCCACCATGACCCGCTGTACCTTTTCGGGGTCAGCTTCCAAAGCCTTCTTAAACTTTTCGGCATCAAACTTGATGTCTACTTGAGAGCCATGGAACTTTCCGTCTGACCCCTTTTCGACACCGCCACCCAAGCCGATTCCAAAAGTGGACAAGGAATAGGTCTGAGTCTTGCCTTCCGCGTCAGTGATGGTAATTCCATTGGAAACCAGACCCATAATCTTGTTCTTGAGGTCGCGTCCTTCGGAGTTACCCAGAGGACCGGCAGCAGTATAGGTAAAGGTCTTGTTGGTGGTCGGATCAACATCTTGCTTGGTGACGCTTTCCATACCTTTATTTAAGGTGGTCAGGGCATCCGTCAAGGCGCTCATCATCTTTTCCATCTTGCCTGACGCCACGTCCATGTCCCGCGTAGCATTAACTTTAACGCCTTTGAGCAGGGCATCGGTGTAGACCGGGGTGCCGTCAGCATTCGTCTTTTGCACCACATTGGACAAGTCAATGGTGACGTTATCCATAATCTGAATCTTGTTCGATCCATAGGTGCGTTCCTCACCGAGCAGGCGAATCTTGGCATCCGAGGACTGGTGAATTACGTTCACCGCTTGCTCCACGGCGCCGCTACCTGCCACTGCCGCCGCCAAAGCCGCGGCGTCATCATAGACATAGTGAGCGGATTCGGTAGCCGCATCGGTCGTGGAACTCTTGGCAGTCAGCCCCAGTCCCTTGGTAATGTCACCCGCATACAGCTTAAAATCGCCCTTGTTTGCACCCGTTTCCCGTCCGGTAATCTGCAAGATGTATTTACCGGTGCCGTCCGGCTTATCGCCCACGCGCACAGCAGTAGCGGTCACGCCCGCAGATTCAGAAGCCGCGTTGATGGCTCGGGCAATCGCGGGAGCCTCGGCGGATGAGGGGGAAATCGTGGTGATTTTGTCACCAATCATGATGGAAATCTTGGGTGGCTCACCCTTTGCCTTGGCAGCATCATACAGATTTTGGATGGCGTTCTGATCGAGAGTGACCTGTTTAGCATGCGCAACTTGCAGGACATCGAATTCGACTGAGCCAACTTGAGCTCCGGGAGAAGTAGTCACTCCCACCATCGGATCGGAAGACGTCGCTTTGGCGGCTTCCCAGATTTGGGCAGTATCGAAACGAACGCTCTCCTTGCCCACACGTCCATACACGTCCCAAGCCGCCCGCTTGATGTTGGCGAACTTGCTGTTCATATTTTGGAATACTTGAAGCTGGGACTTGTATTCCGCTTGCCTTCTTTGCAGCTTTATCAGCGGAACCTTTTCCAAGGACATCAATTGTTCAACAATGCCCTGGGTATTGAACCCGCCCAGTCCTGGTAATGCAATTCCCATGATGTGCTCCTTCCATGGAATAAAAAGTGTTATCCCATCCTGAGATAACGCCGAGGTTCAGAACACCGACAGGTGTCCCACTGACACTACCTCATGCTTAATTGTCGGTCATTATCCCTGAGAATTAAGGGGAAATTATTTTTTTCGTCGATTCCGGCGCGCTTCCGCCCGCATATTCTGTTGCCGAATGGACAATCCTCCCAGGTAAGAGGTGGTTGGTGGGGTCGGTGGTTTTTCTTCTTCCCCCGGGAGTTCCGCTGTGGATTCCCCACCACCTAAGCGGGCTTTGTCTTTACTTTTAGGTTTCTCGGCGGCTTCGGCGGCGCGCTGGGCTTCCTGCTCCGCTTCGAGACGAGCCTTTGCCTGCGCTGTGCCACGGGCGTGACCAGCTAGGAAGCTCTCGGTGGAAGTACCCGGCGCGACCTCGACGGCGGACTCTTCCGGTTCCTTACGGCGAGACGACCCCGCGGACGTGCCGGACGAAACTTGTGACAACGAATCACGCAGAGACGATGAACGAGGACGAGGTGTCCCGGAAGAATCCCGCGGGCGACCCCGTGCTGAGGCAGAAACGGGGGGCGCAATGAGCGTGTCCTCTATCTCCAGGTCCATGTCCGGGTCTGCACGCAACATCTCATCAGCGTGATCTTCAATCTTTTGGAAGTAGCTCTCGCGGCGTTTCTTAACGATGCCGGTGACTTCCTCGTTTTCTTCCGCAGCCGCTTCGGGATCGAGGTGGCGGTTCATCCCCTCACGCATCAAGGTGAGCGCCTCCGAACGCAGCTGAGACACTCGAGATTGAGTGACGCCCAGCTCGTCGGCCACATCTTGAATCGGACGTTCCTCAAAAAATACCTGTTCCACCACAAAGCGCAAACGCTGCGGCAGGGCTCGAACCGCGGCGCGCAGATACACCAGTCGTTCGTCGTCCAGCAGCGTGTCTTCCGGGGAGGGGCTTTCATCGGGGACTTCCAAAGTCCGGTCGTCCTCTTTACCGGCGGGTGCATCCATAGAAACAACGCGGCGAGCGGCATCTTGCTGAGCGGACTCCACCGACTCCACGTCCACCCCCAGAGCCGAAGCGAGTTCCTCTTTCGTAGGAGCGCGTCCCGCAGCAGCCGTGAGGGTAGAGGTCATTTCCTCCAGCTGTTTGGTGCGTTGACGAGCCCCGCGGGTCGCCCAGTCCATGGAACGCAGTTCGTCCAGCATGGCTCCGCGAATCCGATAAACCGCGTAACGATGGAACGGCACTCCGGTATTTGGGTCATAAGAATTAGCGGCTTGCACCAGGGCCAAAGAACCCGCCGAAGCGAGGTCCTCGCGCTGTACAAAAGACGGGACACGGCGCATCAACTCCGCCACTTGGTAACCAACCAAGGGGAGGTTTTTTTCAATTAGCTCGTTGCGGTTCACTTCGCCGAGTGAAGCCTCCACCGTGTCTCTCCTCAGAAAAAATTGCAGGTGCAGTCCCAGCCAGTTTACCTTTTAAACCATTTAATTAGCGGTAGATTAATGAGGAATCGGCAGGATTGAGTGATTGGCAATTTTGCGGGTAAGTTTAGCTAAAGAGCCGTCAGGCTTTGACGATTGGGCTGACTGAGGAGGAGAGCGCTATGTCGTTAGACGCATTGTCACGCCAACTGTGGAAACAACGTGAAACTCTGGAGGTCATGCTGTTTAAGCTGGAAGAAGAACGTTTGATTACTTCCACAGCCTCGTCCCGGTGGCTGCCACGCGCCACTCGTGAACTGGAAGCCGTCATTGCGCAGGCGCAAACAATGGAACTGGAGCGCTCCATGGAATCTGAAGCCGTGGCGGTCGACTTGGGACTGCCCCCCGAGGCATCCCTGAAAGAAATTGCTGAGGCAGCGGACGAGCCGTGGCAGACCCTGTTGAACCAACATCGCGAAGCCCTCATCTCCCTGACTTCTGAAATTGCCGATATGTCCAAGGCGAACCAAGAAGTCCTGTCCTCCCTCCAGCGCGCCACCCAAGAAACCCTGATGAGTATGCAAGGGGCGGAAGAAACCTATGGTGAGGACGGGGGAATCCACGCTTCGGGAACGGGCGAATCCACCATGCTTGACACTTCAATGTAAGAACAAGAACACGGGGTTTTGAAAAAAATTCTCATATCCGAGCCTTTCAAGCCGATGAGCTTAAACGTGGACGCGTGAGGCGTCACAAAGATTGAGTAAGCAAACAGGCTAGGGAAAGGACACTCCGATGGGTTCAACGTTTTCATCGCTGAACGCCGGACTGACCGGTCTTTACGCAGCCCAACGTCTCATCGAGGTTTCCGGGCAGAACATCAACAACTTGAATACTCCTGGGTACACCCGCCAGCGTGTCGAACAGCGGGCTCTCGGTATCGGTTCGGAACCGTCTATCTTTGCAGGTTCCGTCCCCCAGGGCGGCGGCGTAGAGATTACCCGTATCCGTCGGCTCGACGATTTCTTTTTGGATGCGAAACTGCGTTTAGAGACCGGCCGTGCCGCGGGCACCAAAGAGACCAGCATCGCTTGGAAAGGCATCGAGTCCGCGATGGACGAGCTGGGTCGGATGTCGGTTTCCGATTCCATGCGTACTTTCTTTAAGTCTTGGGGAGACGTCAACAATAACTCCGATAACCGCGGGGCGCGCGCCGCCACCTTGGGGGCCGCCGAAGCCTTGGTCACCAATATTAAGACCGGCTACACGCACATTAACGACCTGTGGAAGAACGGGCGCGAACAGCTCGACGCGCTGGTGGCCGACTTGAACACCACGATGGATTCTGTCCAAAAGCTCAATGACCGTATCCGCAAGGCTACCGTGGCTGGCGGCAACATTAGCGGCGCGGTCAACCACCTGAAAGATGAACGTGACCAGCTGATCCTGCATATTTCCGAGCTGACCGGCGCTACCGTGCGGCAGGGCTATTCGGTGTACACGAAAGAAAACGCACCGCACCCCAATATGATTGGACAGGCCTACGACGACGGCACCGTGGAAGTCATGCTCGGCGGGAACTCCCTGGTCGGTAAAGACTACGTGAACCACTTTGAGGTGGAAGGCGCCCGCGATATGGCCGGCATTGACTCGGCTCCACGAGACAAGTACAAGGCCGCGGTTGATGCCCTGATAGCCGGGGGTAAGGGTACCGATACAACGTTTGACTACCACGGCCAGAAAATTCAGCAATATCAAGCGCATGTGCAGCGCTACGAAGTCGGCGACAAGATTCTGGACTCTGCCGGCAACGTGGTAAAGACTCTGGGCTCCGGCGATCCCGAAGTCGGCACCAAATATGTGGCGTTTTACGATATGAAAGCTGTCCAAGAGGGCGGCGCGAAACTGAAAGATGCCAAAGTAGGCGGCACCGAGCAAGGCTTTACCGAATTCACGTTTATGAAGGACGAGGGTCCGGTGCGGCTGCGCTGGGCACTCGGCGGACACATGGTCGCCATTGAGGACGGGACTATCGGCGGGTTAATGCAAAACCTGAAGCCGGCCCAGTTCCCCGGCATTTCCGGCACCATCGGCAACGGCGGGGCTTGGGCGGAAACCGGCAAGCTCTACAACGACTTGGCGACCAATATCGCCACCGAAATTAACGCGATTCACGCCAACAACACCGGCGAAGGCGGGACGAACAACACCAAGACCCTGGTCACCAAAGAAACCAAGTTCTTCAAGGTAGATTTGTCCGAGCCCGAAACTATTGAAAACCCCCCCGGTTCGGGTACCTTCGTGAAGAACCCGAACCGCATGACTGACATCGGTACTCCGCTACAGCGTAGCGATTTCAAGACTGACGAAGCCTACGATGCGGCTGTTAAAAAGGCCGTATCCGATTTGGAAGTTGCGAATCCTGGCTCTGCCATAGTGTACGAAAACATGAAAGAAGACGGCGGGGACTTCTTTAAGTTCGCCGCCACCGACAACAGTCTGCCCGCCGCCATGCGCTTGTCCGTTGCCATCAAAGACCCCCAGATGATTGCTGCTGGCCAGTACACCAACGGGGTCTATGACGGCTCGGTTTCCCTGGCTTTGGGCAACCGTCAAGACGCGCCGACCTCGGCTATGAACGAATGGTCTAAATCGGTGGTAGATATCGGTGTTCACGCCAAGAGCGCCGACGACAAGCACACTTTAGCGGAGCAAACGCGACTTATCGCCGAACAACGGCAAAAGTCACAAAGCTCTGTTGACATGAATGAAGAAGTTATTAACCTGATACAGGGTCAGCACGCCTACGCGGGCGCGGCACGCATCATGAGTACTGTTAACATGATGCTTGAGGCCCTCATCAACCTAGGTAGGTGACTGACATGATTACCCGCATGACAACCTCTATGATGGCTGGCACTACGCTGGCTACGATTCAGCGCAACTTTAACCGCCTGGCTGATGTAAACAAGCAGCTGTCCTCGGGCAAGCGCATGTCTTTCGCCTCCGACGATCCGGCCTCCTCCGTCTCCTCTATGCGCCTACGCAAGGAGCTGGCCGCGACCGAGCAGTTCAAGCGCAACATCAGTGACGCGAACTCCTGGCTGGCGACTTCGGACGCCGCCATGCAATCCGTTGCGGATCGCTACACGGAAGCCCGGACCTTGCTGATTAACTCTATTGACGGAGCTTTGGGAGACAAATCCCAAGGAGCTCTGGCCGCGCAACTGCGCAAGATTGCCGAATCTATCATGTCACAGGCTAACTCAACCTACCTGGGACGCACCGTTTTTGCCGGTAACTCGGATAAGGGCCTGGTGTTTAAGACGGGTCAGGACGCGGACGGGGACACCCTGTTCCTCGCCGCCGAGAAAGACGAAATCACCGCTAAGACTGTTGATCGCCGTATCGATGCGGACACGACTGTGCAAGCCAACGTAGACGGTAACGAACTGTTCGGCACCGGCACTATTGAATGGGATGGCACCACCCTGAAAACGGACAACAACCCGTCAGTCATGAACCTTCTGATTGCGGCTGCCCAAATTTTGGAATCCCCGGCCGGTCCGGCAGGCGAGAACCGCCAGAAGATTGAGTCCATCCAAAAGGAACTGGGCGAACGTTTCGCGAAACTCCAGGAAGCACAATCCGCGGTCGGCGCCCGGCACAAGCAGGTTCTGGAAGCGCAAAACAGCGTCGTTTTTGACCTGCAGCAGGTCAAAGGCCAGATTTCTGACGTAGAGGATATCGACATCCAAAAGGTCACGATTGACATGTCCCTAGCTTCGATGGCTTATCAAGCATCTCTCAGTTCAACGCAGCGTGTCGTGCAGCCAACTTTGCTAGACTACTTACGATGAGCACCAACGACGAAGTTACCGAAAACACTGAACAAGCCGGCGACGGCGAGGAATTTCCGACGCTCAAAATCCGGATGGTTCGGCCCATGCCAGGCCTGGAAAGCCACCTGGATTTTAGCCTCTCTGCGGTTGACGAAACTGGGGTTTTGTGGACACTGAAGTCCATCATTGACCCCAATGTTCGTCTGTTCGCGGTTCCCCCGGTGGCATTCTTTGACGGATACACCCCGATTATTCCCTCCTCCGCGAGGGAACGTGTCGAGATAAAAGAGGGCGAAGAACCCTTTATCCTGGTCATCGTGCACCCGGCATCCGGTTCGTACCCCCACACGGCAAACCTGCTGGCACCCCTGGTCATTAATCCAGAGAACATGAGTGCGATACAGGTCGTGCTCGAGGATCAGGACTGGCCGTTGCAGGCACCTATCGGCGACCCCAAGGAATCCTAAAATTCGGTTTTCGGTACCACGATGACCTTTCAGCGCCCCGGCATGAGCCGTGGCGCTATGGTGGTTTCAAAACTCGGCAATGTCGGTGCGGTAGTGCGAATTATCCAGGTTGATGTTCTCTAGCGCCCGATAAGCGCGCTGCCGGGCTTCATTCAAGTCACTTCCCCGCGCGACTACTGACAGTACCCGCCCCCCGTTGGCAACGACCTGACCGGAATCATCGACCTTCGTACCCGCATGAATAACGTGAACCCCAGGCACCTGACTCGCGGCCTCAAGACCGGTGATGACACCGCCCTTCACGGGTGCCTGCGGATAGCCGGAGGCAGCCAACACCACATTCACCACCGCCTCATCGCTGACCTTGAGCTGCGGGGCCGCCGCCAGGTTACCCTCTGCCGCCGCCGCCAACAGCGCTAACAAATCCGTGTCCAGGCGTTCAAGCACCGACTGGGTCTCCGGGTCTCCAAACCGAACATTAAACTCGACCACCCGCGGACCGCGTGAAGTCAAAGCCAAACCTACGTACAGCAAACCGATAAATTCACAGCCCTGGTTAGCCAGCACGCTGCACACCGGCAGGGCGATTTCTTGGGCCACCCGTTGCTCCAGGCCCTCTGGAGCCCACGGTAGCGGCGAGTAGGCGCCCATACCGCCCGTGTTGGGCCCCTCGTTGTGGTCGTAAGCACGTTTGTAATCCTGGGCAGCGGGCAGAGCAACCGCGTCGTGACCATCGCAGATACAGAACACCGAGGCTTCGGGCCCGTCCAGGAATTCTTCAATCACGACGGCGGGCTCGTGGGGATTCGCCATAGCCTCAATACAGGCGGCGGCATGGGCCACGGCGGTATCAAAGTCAGACGTCACCACCACGCCTTTGCCGGCAGCCAAACCGTCTTGCTTCACCACGTAAGGAGTCCCGAAACGCTGCAAAGCATCGCGCGCCTCGTCCAAAGTGCGGCAGGCTACCGAGGCGGCGGTAGCGACCCGAGCCTGCTGCATTATCGTCTTCGCGAACGCTTTGGAACCCTCCAAACGGGCGGCCAAACGTCCAGGACCGAAAACTCGGTAACCCGCCTCACGTAGGACATCAGCAACGCCTTTGACCAGCGGGGCTTCCGGCCCAATGACCACCAGGTCGGGACGCAGAGACTGGGCCAGTTCCAGCACCTGTGCCGGGTCATCAGCCACGCATTCCACGTTTTCGCCCACCGCGGCGGTACCGGGATTACCGGGGGCAATCCACAGTTTCTCCAACAGATTTGATTTCGCAATAGCCCTGGCCAACGCGTGTTCACGCCCGCCGCTTCCCAAAAGTAAAACCTTCACAATTTCAGTTTAATAGCTTTTTAGGCTGTTCAATAATAGGAGTAAAATTTTGCTTTCGGGGCGACTGTTAGGATGTGGGTATGTCGTTTACAGAAGCGCTCGGAATGGGCGAGTTTCGCCCGCAAACTAACGTTGATTTTGGACGCGTGGCCGAAATTCGTCCCACCCAGGGTCTGTTTGTGGCGTTTGAGGGCTGCGACGGAGTGGGCAAGACCACCCAGATCGCGCGGGCTGCCTCGTGGGTGCGGGAACAGGGCTGGGAAGTCATCGAGACGCGTGAGCCGGGCGGGACCGACCTGGGGGTGGCTCTGCGCCAGCTGCTGCTGGACGCGGGGGACGTATCGGCTCGTGCCGAGGCGCTGCTGTTTGCGGCTGACCGTGCCCAACACGTGCACAAACTCATCATTCCCGCTATTAACGATGGCAAAGTCGTGATTACTGACCGCTACCTCGCGTCCTCTATCGCCTATCAGGGGCACGGGCGGGAACTCGGTGCCCGGGAAATCCGCGATTTGTCCATGTGGGCGACGGGGGGATTGGTTCCGAATCTGACGGTGCTGCTGGACCTGGACCCTGAGGTCGCGGCGGCTCGCCAGGCTGCCGACGCCTCCCTGGGCAGCCCGGACCGGATGGAACGCGCCGGACTCGACTTTCAAAAGCGCGTCCGAGAGGATTTCCTGCGGATGAGTGACGGCCAGGATACTTGGCTGGTCATTGACGCGAGCCTCCCGGTAGAGGAAATCGCCACCCAGGTGCGACTACGCCTGGCTCAGCTCCTGCCAGTCATCAAGTCCTGGTGAGCCGGAAAGTTGCGGTGAACCCATGAGCATCAACCCCAGCGGCGGCGTGTGGGCCGAGGTAGCCGGACAAACCCGAGCTATCTCACAGTTCTCCCAGGCGGCCGTGGCCGCCCGGAATCTCATCGCGGCCCAAGACCGCCCTGCTGACCCCGTAACCTCTCCAGAAAACGCCGCGCCAGCTGCGCGGACGGACACAGGCACCAACCTCGCGGCCATGACACATTCCTGGCTGGTGGTCGGCCCGCCCGGTTCGGGACGCTCCACCGCCGCCAAAGCCTTCGCCGCCGCCTTGGAATGTGAGGACCCGAACAACCCCGGCTGCGGGATCTGTGCGGCCTGCCGCGACGTGCGCCAAGGCACCCACGCTGATGTCAGCGTCATGACCACCGAAATGGTCGAAATCAAGTTTGATGATGTGAAAGCCCTGGTCCAGCAGGCCTACCGGCGGCCCGTCCGCGGAGAATGGAACATCATCATCATCGAAGACTACGACCGCATGAGCGAATACAGCTCCAACCTGCTGTTGAAATCCATTGAGGAACCCCCCGAACGCACCATCTGGGTGCTGTGCGCCCCCAGTGCCGCCGACGTGCTCTCGACAGTTCGCTCCCGCACCCGCCTGGTGCAACTCAGCCTGCCCAGCCCTGCCGCCGTGGCGGAACTGCTGGTTCGTCAAGACGCCTCCATCAGTCCCGAATTAGCGGCTGAAGTCGCTGCGGCCGCCGAATCACATGTGGGACGGGCGCGGGCTTTGGCTTATGACCCGCAGCTGCGCTCTGAACGGCTGGGTGTGCTGCGGATGATTGCTCAGATGAACTCCAGCGCCGAGGCGATGTGGACCGCCGCCGCCCTGGTGAAACTGGTAGACAAGCAAGCCGAGGCCCTACGCGGTGCCAACGACCGGGAGGAACGCGCGAAAGTCCTGGAGGCTTTTGGTTTGGCGGCCGACACGCCCGATTCCCGACTGCCCCGGGACGTGAAGTCAGCCCTGCGGGGAGCTAAGCTCAGCGAGACCGATGCGCACCGGCGAGCCCGGCGGGCCAGCTTTGACACTTGGGATCGAGTTTTGGGCGACATTTCAGGTTTTTACCGCGATGTCATGCTGGCACAAGCGGGGTCGCCCCAGCCGCGTATCAATCTGTCGCGACCTGCCGGTGAGCTGGTCGATGCTTACGTGGCTCGGGTCGGGACCGGACCGCAGCCCCTAGCCCAAACCACAGCCCGGTTAGAGGCGATTCGCAGGGCTAGGCGCCGCCTGATGGGAAACGGCAACGTCACCCTGGACATCGAGGCGCTTTGTGTGGAACTGGTGGACCGGAATAGGGCAAAATGAGCTTAGGCGAACGGAAGGAAGACATGAACAAGCTGACAAAAGGTTTCGGGATTGTGGCCGCCGTGGGACTGGCGCTAGCGGGATTGACCGGCTGCGCCCCGCAGAAACCCCTGGCACAACCTTCCAAACCACCCAGCCCCACCCAAACTGTGGACCAACCGAAACTTGCCGAGTATTACGCCCAAGACCTGCAGTGGAAGAACTGCGGCGGCGACTTCGAGTGCGCCATGCTGGAAGTGCCCCTCGACTATGACAATCCACAGGGCGAACACGCCAAAATCGCGATGAAACGGCTGAACACCGCCAATCGTGAGACCCGTATCGGGACGCTCATTATGAACCCCGGGGGGCCCGGCGGCTCGGGACTGGAAAACATGAAACCCGAAAACGTGGCCTATTTCTTTAGCGACACGGTGCGGAACTACTATGACGTGCTGGGATTTGACCCCCGCGGAGTCGGGGCTTCCCAGCCCGCCATCGAATGCCGCACCGACCAGGAACTCGATCAAGACAACTCGACCTATTACGACCTCTCCACCGAAGCCGGACGCACGGCCGATGTCGCCGACAATAAAGCTCTGGGGGAAAAGTGCCTAAAGAATTCCCCGCAGATGACCCGGTTCGCCAGTACTGAAAACACCGCCCGCGATCTGGATATTATGCGAGCCGCGCTCGGCGATGAAAGACTGTACTACCTGGGATTTTCCTACGGGACTTACCTGGGTGCGATTTACGCGGACCTTTTTCCCTCCCGCGTGGGACGCATGGTGCTGGACGGGGTGCTCGACCCGTCCTTGAACATGAACGAAGTTTCCGCCATGCAAGCCAGCGGGTTTGAAGCCTCCCTGCGGGAGTTCGTGGCCCAATGCCAGCAAAAGCACGCCAAACAATGCCCACTGCACGGTGATGTTGATTCGGGAATGGCCCAAATCAAATCCCTGCTGGACTCCCTGAAAACCAACCCGATGCCCGCCAAGAGGGGGCGCGAACTGACCGTCACTCTAGCCTTCACCGGGCTGATTGGCAATATGTACAATACCGCCTCCTGGTGGCAACAGCTGTTGCCCGCCCTGAACCAAGCCCTAAACGAGGCTGACGGCACCGGCCTTCTGAACAGTGCAGATTATTACAACGAACGCAACGTGGACGGCACGTATGACAACAACTCCTCCGATGCGTTCGTGGTGATTAACTCACTGGACTATGAGCCGGTCGGTGATATGGCGCAATGGGAAGCGAACGCGGCAAAGCTGGAAGCGGATTATCCCACCGTCGGGGAATTTTTCTCGTACAGTTCCCTCGGCGCGGAAAACTGGCCAGTTAAGGCAAAGACCACGGCGAAACGCAAGGTCAATCCCCCTCTGGAAGAGGACATCCTGCTGATTGGAACCACCGGAGACCCCGCTACTCCGCTGAAAATGGCTCAGCACACTCGCCAGATGATGGACCATTCCAAGCTGTTGACCGTGCAAGGCTGGAACCATACGGCATACAACTCCTACGCGCCGGGCTGCGTCAAAACCATCACCGACACTTACCTGGTTTCGGGCAAAATCGAGGCCGCAAACAGCGGAACCTGCCAGGTGGATTAGGTACGCCCGCGGCGCGCTGACGCCGGCAGCAGGGTCTGTCACCGGTCTGTCACAGTTTGGAACGACCCGTGTTTCAGGCTAAAATGAAACCCGCGCATTTTGCGCACCGCCGCCTTAGCTCAGTCGGCAGAGCGATTCACTCGTAATGAATAGGTCGAGAGTTCGATTCTCTCAGGCGGCTCCAGCGGAACTCCCCACCACCGCAATGAATTGGTTCAATTCCCGCAGGCGGCCCCATGTCTTTCGTTGATATTTCAATGAAAACCGCTTTCGATTAAGTCGAAAAAAACAAAATGCCAATACCCAGCCAATAAGAGGCCTAAAAACGCTGCTGTATTCCTCACAATGTTACCCCGGAGAGGCACCTCTTACCGTTGTAGAACCGCAACGAAACGCCCCCTAAACCTCGCTGACGTGCAAAATCGTTTCATGATTACTTCTATGATTCCCAAAGGATGGGTCGTCATCTTTGGACAATGATTTGTAGAGATTCCCGGACGACCTGAGTGTCTTTAGCTAGCTGAGCCATGCCGTAGGTTTACCCCTTTCGAGCTGTAAAGTTATGCGATACACTTAAAAGGTGATTGTCAGTTTTAAACACGCGGGATTGCAGCGGTTTTATGAATCTGGGGTGAAATCGGGTATAAATCCCGAGCACGCTGACAAACTTGCACGGATGCTTTCGGTGTTGGATCAGGTGCATAGTCCAGCACCACTGCTAACTTTTCCGGGATATCGTGCGCACAAACTGACAGGATCTTTCGCGGGTTATTCGTCGCTTCGAGTCAGTGGAAACCGGCGATTGATTTTCAGATTCGCGGGTGAAGATGTGGAACTTGTTGATTACCTTGACTACCACTGAGGAGGATGAAAAATGAGTATGAAAAATCCGGTGTATCCCGGAGCGGTAATCCGTGAGGATTTCTTGAATGAACTTGGCATTTCAGTCAGTGACGCCAGTCGAAAGTTGGGGGTGTCTCGAGTTACGCTTTCGCGCGTCTTAAATGGGAAAGCGGCGCTAACCCCTAATCTGGCTTTACGCCTTGAGCTTGCGGGAATCGGCAATGCCCGTCTGTGGCTGGATATGCAGACCGCCTATGAACTTGCTCAGGCTCGCAGTAAAGGGACCCCCAGCGTAGAGCCGCTAGTCGCCCTCTAGCCCGTTATGTCGTTGTGACGCCGATATGTTGTTTAGGTTCCGGTGAGCACAAGGAAAACGCTGGTCAGCCCGCATGGGTGGAGTTGATTCGTGGCATGAGTCTCGGTAGGTATTCGGCTGACGCGGGGTTCGTTTCGATAGCTGTATATCTGTGCGCTTAGAAAAATTCCAGTTTCTACATACTAGAGGTACTTCTGCGCAATCTCAGTGCAAGCAATTGCTTCAAAATCGGCTGTAAACTCTGCTTTCACACCTTTCCAGGCCGAAAAATCAAGCTCGTCTGACAATCCTCTTTCGGGCTTAATAAATGCTCATAACCGAATTGTATTTTCATAATAATGACGGCTAGTTGCCGGGAACTAAACGTTAATTTGGTCGGTAATTGCGCCACACAACCCTAATGTATGAATTCTTTCGTTCTGGCGGTTCATTACCCCCAGCCGGGTTGAATTATTTATTCTTCGATGTCTAATATAGAACCGTACATCCACTCATATTTTTGGAGGGCGCCATCATGGCCAAGAAAGTAAAAACCATCCTCATTGACGATATTGACGGCTCAGACGCGGTCGAGACAATCACCTTTGGCTTAGACAACGTCAACTACGAAATTGATCTAAATGAAACCCACGCTAAGGAACTGCGCGACAGCCTGGAGCGCTGGGCCGATGTTGGACGTAAAGTTTCGGGCCGCCGCCGCCGCGGAACTGGCCCGGCGGCCAACAACGAAGTCCGCGAACTCAACCGCCGCGTGCGCGCTTGGGCTGGCGAAAAAGGAATCCCGGTCAATGACCGCGGCCGAGTTCCGCAAAAACTCATCGACCAATACCGCGCCGCCACCGGCGACAAGTAAAGGCTATTCCGCTTAAAAACTTCACAACACGTAAGGACTGACCGTCCGGCCTATTGCGGCGAAACTTTATTCACAACGCAATAAACAGATTGCCAGGGCGGCCAGTCCTTCGCAATTCCCCGTAAAACCCATGCGATCAGTCGTCGTTGCCGAAAACGACACCGGCGCCCCCAGGATATTGCCCAACGCCGCCTCGGCTTCAGCGTAACGCGGACCGAGGCGCGGCTCCTGACCGATAACGGTCACGCCGGCATTAACCACCGACCAACCGGCCTCGTGCAACAACCGCATCGCCGCGCTTAAGAACACTTCCCCGCCGGCTCCGGCAAACTCCGGACGAGACACCCCAAAGTTGGTGCCCAAGTCGCCCAACCCGGCGGCTGAGAGCAGGGCATCGGCCAAAGCGTGTGCGGCCACGTCTCCGTCCGAATGCCCCTCCAGCGGCGCATGCTCAGGAAAAGACAGGGTTCCCACCTTGAGCGGGCGGCCCGCCACCGGCTCACCGGCAGCAAAACGATGCGCGTCAAAACCCTGGCCAACTCGGAAATCCATGAATAAAATCCTAATTGGAATGTTGGTGGTATTTAACCCTTTTGGGTGGTGTATTCCCCTGACCAGCACTTTAGTCTGAGAACAGTAGCGAATTTTATTCATCCCCAGCGGATACAAGCTAAGGAGGCCAGTCGATCGTGAGCGATGTGCAGCTAAAATGTCCGTCCTGCGGTGCTCCCATCAATTTTGATGTGCCCAGCGGCAAGATGAAGTGCAGCTTTTGCGGGGCTTCATTCACCGTCGAGGAGGTCAACCAGTTCAACGGTATCTCCCAAGCCAACGCGGAACTCGATGCCGCCCACGCTAAACAGGCGGGGACAATGGGAACCGCGGCTGGAGGCGGGGCTGGTAACACCGCAACCCCGGAAACGCAGATTTCCACCACTCCTGCCGAGGGACAACCCGGCTGGGTCGAGCCCCCGCCCACCTATCTGGACGAAGCGACCGGACAGCAAATGGCTCAGTTCCAATGTAATTCCTGCGGTGGGGAAATCATCGGTTCGCCCGATATGGTCAGCGCCCGGTGCCCCTGGTGCAATAACAACTTCGTGGCGACCGGACAGCTGACTAGCACCCGCGTCCCCGACCGGATGATTCCGTTTGCGATGACCAAGGAACAGGCTCTGAAGTCTTTCAAAGACCAGATGAAAGGGCTAAAGCTGCTCCCCAAAGCGTTTAAGAATGTCAGCGTGGATGATATTCAAGGTGTGTATGTCCCCTACTGGCTATACGATGCTACCGTCGCGGGTGAAGGTAAGTATTCATGCGAACGGACGCACACCTGGTCAGATAGCGATTACGACTATACCGAACACGAAGTATTTGACGTATACCGCAGTGGTAACGTTGCTTTCCTGGATGTTCCCGTTTCCGGAACCACAAAAGTCACCGGCGAATTGACCGAATCCATTGAGCCTTTCGACTACACGAAATCAGTAGCCTTTTCCCCCGCCTATCTGACGGGCTTTATGACCAACAAATACGATGTCGACGCGCAAACAGCCAATCCGCGCGCACTGGAACGCATGAAGGAATCAACTGAGCAAGTGTTGCGGGATTCTATCAATGGATATGACACAATCAGCACCGTGAGCACTTCCATTCAACCAGCTTTCGGCGAACTCGAATACGTGTTCTTGCCGATTTGGCTGATGAACGTAGGTTTCGAGGGGAAAAACTACAACTATGCCATGAACGGGCAAACCGGCAAGTTCGTGGGCACGTTCCCGGTATCCAACGGCAAGTACTGGGGCGGCCTGATGGGGATTGCCATCCCCCTCACCATCATTTTGGGCGCCATCTTTATTCCGTTCCTGATGCCGTGGCTTTTCGATTGAGGTTAGAAATCATGAATATGCGTAAAAAAATCCTTTTTTCCGCTGGCGCACTAGCGGTGGCGTTGGCTCCGGCGGTTGGTTTCGCCCTGCCCGCGGCTCAAGCCGTCACACCCGAAATGAATTCGAGACACGTATCGTTTACCTCATTGACTGAGCAGCTGGCGCCTCTACCCACAACCCAAAAGAACGTTTTCTTTATCTTTGATGAAGACGGCGATTATCTGGGTGAGCAACAGGAATCGGCTCTGGATAAAATCGCCCGTACCACGTATAATGCGTCGGGGCATCAGTTGATTTACGTGTCAACCAAAGACCCAAGCTTTAATGACGATACCGAAAAATGGACAGATAACTATGTCGCCCACAATGATGAAATCGGTGAGAACTACGCCATTTTCGTATCTGGAACCGAAAAGTACCACTATGCCCTCAACGGTCAAACTCTAGATGTCGTTGGTGACCAATGGGATACACTGATACAGCCGATAGATGCCGCCGATGGAGACGAATTCCAGATTGCTCAAGTTTTCTTTTCAACGTTTTCGAGTTACCTCATCTCCAAACCGATTAATCAAGCGGCTCCTCCACAAACTCAGACTCCCGCGAGTGGGAAATCCACCCCAGCCGATACGGATCCAGACACACCTAACCTGATTTCTGCCGATGGAGCCCCTACTAAAGAATACGGCGACATCATTGAGTTTCCAGATTCCGGTCAGATTGCCTATGTAGGTGGGCAAAAGGACGTAAAGTCAGCCGCCCCTTTCATTCGCGATCACAGCGGAGTGTTCAGCAAATCGAAAATCTCCGGTTGGGAACAACGACTAACCTCCCTGGCACAAAAATATGGAATCGCCCCCTACATCGTGACGGTGGATGATTTTCAAAACAAAGAAGTACAGCAGTGGGCAGCGGACTATTACAACGCCAATGAGCTGGGTTTAGATCTGACAAAAGCTAACGGCGTGTTAATGATTATTAACCCAGTGTCTAGAGATTTGCATTTCCTGGGTCACGGGGACGGCGAGAAAGCCTTTACACCCTATGGCATCGAGGGTTTGTACAATCATGTCAAGGAACCGCTGGGTGACGATGATTGGGACGGCGGCGTAGAAGTCTACCTAACCCAAGTGACCGATTATCTGGAACAATGGAAAGCCGGAACACCCTACAGCGAAGGCCATCCAATCCCCCACCCCATGACCCTGGAGTCCACCGCTGCCGGTGCCGCCGGGGCGGCAGCCCTCGGTGGCGGTGCCGGGACTCTGGTGATGCGCCGGATCAGGAAAAAGCACGATACGGCGCAGCTGCAGTCGGGAGCGACCTATTACGTCGTGCCTGGCTCGGACCAGATTACGGGCTCTAACGATGTCTTTGTGAACAAATACACGACCCAAGTCATGCGTCCCAAGAGCAGCGGCAGCAACTCCGGTTACAGCGGCGGCTCGTTCAGTTCCGGGGGTACGTCGTTTAGTTCCGGCGGCGGTAAGTTCTAAGTTCACGGCTCAAGGCCGGTGGCGTGGCGTACCCAGCAATGTTACGTGTCCGGTGGTGCTGCGGCCCACCGGCAACCACCACACCCGCCCGTGGACCCCGCTTGTGAACAGGCACGACACGCACCGCGCTGGCAACGCCCCTCATGACCGACCTAAGATTGACACGTGAGTGAGGTTCCAGCGCCGCGACTAACCCGCAACCAGTTTTTTCGGCTGGTTGCGGCTGTCGTCTGCGCAATCCTCACCGCGATCATCGCCCAGCAGTCCCTCACTACCGTCAAGGGACAAAACTTTGACGGTCTGACCAGGTTCGCCGTCAGCCGTGGCAAGCGATACTTGCTCGGGGCGGACACGGCTGCCCTGGACACAATCTCGATGGGGGCGCTGATTGCCCTGACCGGGGTGGTTTTTTTGATAGCCGCCGCCCGGAAACGCCGCGAACTGGGAATTCGTGTGCTGATTTTGGTGGCGGGCGCGAACCTGACCACCCAGATTCTGAAACACTGGATTATTCACCGCCCCGCGCTGGGCGTCGATTATCAAGGTTTAGCAAACTCGCTACCCAGCGGACACACGACAGTAGCGATGACGGCGGCGATTGGAATCGTCATGGTCGTCGTGCCCAAGTGGCGTTCCGTAGCCGTGTTTATCGGCTGGCTCACCACCAGTTTTGTCGGCATCGCCGTGATGCTCAACCAATGGCATCGCCTCTCCGATGTACTCACCGCTATTCTCATTGCGGCCGCCTGGGGCTTGGTGCTGACTCCCCGGGAGGCCACCGACCGCCGTTTCGGCCACACCCACCGCGTTACCCTCCTGGTTTCCCTGACCGCCACCCTCATCGGGGCTATCGGAATTGGTGTGATTTGGCTGCGGATGACCGACATTCCCCTGTCCGAGGCCGCTCTGCAAGCCGCCTCCAGAACCCCGCTCGGTTTGGCGACCGGCGCCGCCTCCGTGCTGACCATCATCGGCCTAGCCGGCCTGGTCCTGGCGATGGTCAACACGCAAGCCCGCCATTAAAACCGACCGGGGCGGTTTCACCCTTTTGGGTGGTTACTCGCCCACGGCGCGCCGATACCCTGTGAGGGTCCGTTCTATCAGGAGGTAACCATGATTATTTCTTTCCCAAGTTTCCCCTCTCGGTTCAGTCGAGCCGGGGCAGGATTCGCGGTGGCGGCATTGGCTGTCGCCGGTTTGCTGGTTTCCGCGGCGCAAGGCAACGAACTGGGCGAGACTCAATCGTCCCAGGGTTGTTTGACGCTTGACCGGCTCGGGGGCCAAAATGCCATCGAAACATCTGACCTGGTCGCCAGGCAGGCCTATCCGAACGGTTCTACAAATTTTTTGGTCGCTTCAGCACGTAACCCCGTTGATGCCCTACCGGGTGGAGCACTCGGAATAGGACCGATCCTGTTGACTGACGGTTTGAACTGGAACTTGGACTACCTGACCGGTTTGACCAAAGCTTTTATCCTCGGTGGGATAGGGGCTGTTCCCGGATCGGCAGAAATGTTTTTAGATGAACACGGTTTCCAATACGACCGCATTCAAGGCCCCGATCGCAATGCCACAGCCACGGCAATTGCAGATTACTGGACACATGTCAACGGACAGCCAACCTATGTTTATGTCACCCGTAATGCAGGGTCGGGTTCGCCCGATGCTGTGGCGGCTTCCGGGGTGCGTAACGGTCCTATCCTCACTTTTACCAACCAAGCGAGTTTGCTGGCAGCAGCCGCAAAGATTAAAGAACTCAATCCTTCCGGTGGGGTGGTCGTCCTGGGCGGTACCGGAGTGGTCAGCAATGCCGAAGCAGTCACCCTGGCAGGTGGTTTGCCACTGCATCGCCTCAGTGGAGCGGATCGCTATGAAACCTCCTGGGCGATAGCCAATTGGGTGCTGCAGTCAAAGACCCGCTCGCACGTGTACTTAGCCAGCGGTCACGCTTTGAAAGATGCCATGGTCGCCGGAGCGTTCAATGATGGGGTCATCCTGTTGAGTCCGCCGGATGGTTCACGTATCCATGATTGGGCTACCCAGATTAACGCTGACGGAATAACCGTAATTGGCGGTTTAGGCGTGGTTTCCAATAGCGCGGCAAACAACGCCGCCTGCGGTCAGGCTCCCGGTATAAATCAGGCAACAGTCAGCAAACTGCTGTTACCTGTGGGGAGTTTTGAATCTTGTGCCAGCGCAACCTGGGATGCCACAAATTCGCTCGGGTTACTGCCCAGCACCCCGGATACAGAAAACTCCTGTTGGGTACGCCCAAATTCGTCCATCGAGCAAGTCACCATTCGCCATCAAGGCGACTACAACCGTGATGGTTTCTCTGATGCCATCGTATATCTCTCAGATCCTGACGGAACTGCGGTTTTCCTGGTTGTCTACAATCCCTATGACCCCGCTCACCCCTATGTTGGTTACCTGTGGGGAGGAAACGGGGATTGGGATTTCCAAGTCACCAATGATCCTCAGCCATCTTTTAATCTCATTGCCGGTGGTCAAATCAAACAGAACCTAGCAGTAATCAATACTGAGGGCGGTCCCAGTGTGGTCGCTCCAGTTGGATAATCTGGGCGACTCAATGCGCCCACGCACTATTTCGACTCGTCTCGTGTTGGTGGGAAATCCTCAGGGGTTTCCCACCAATCCATGCTTACCCCAGAGCGACCTAAATAGCTCTGTGCCCTGGTAAAATTGCTTCGCAAACGCGGGTATATCCATCACCAGACGTAGCAGCAGACCGCAAAAGGAGAGGCTATTGACCCGGATAACCATTGTGGAGGATCAGACTATCCTGCTGGATTCCCTGGCTGGCGCGATTGATGCCGAGGACGATTTTACCGTTGTCGACCGGCTCACAGATGCCGCGTCAATCCATGCTTCGGTGCGGATCCACCCCGTCGAGATGGTGTTGATGGACGTGGTGACGGAAAATTCCTCCGGGCTAAAGGAATCTGCCATCCTCAAACAAAACCATCCACACCTGAAAGTCGTCGTGTTCACGGCTATGCCTGATGCGGCTTTCGTCCAGGAAGCTCAAGAGGCCGGGGTAGATTCTTTCGTTTACAAAAATATTTCCACCCCCGATTTGTTAGCTCTGTTGCGTTCGACCATGCAGGGGGAATCCAGTTTTCCTCCAGCTAGCGCCCCCCGCTTCGGGGCTAATGAATTAAACCAACGCGAAATGCAGGTATTGCGGCTGGTCTGCGCAGGTTACTCACGCAGAGAGATAGCCAAAAAGATGTACTTGAGCGAAAATACGATTAAGTCCTACATATCTCAGCTCCTGGCGAAGAGTGGTTTTTCTTCCGTAGCCCGTCTGGCTTTGTGGGCGGTTTCCAGCGGCTACATCGTGGTGCAAGACGATAACACGGACTGCACTGATTAAATCAGGTTGGCATGTCTGACACTTCCCCAGTCCCGCCCCGCGACAGATTACCCAGTTCTCCCGGTGCTAAATCTGTCGGACCGACGTGGGTTCACGATTGGTTAACCCATCTGAGCGTTGCTCTAGTTTTAGGGCTGACCGTAGCCTTGCTCATTTTTGCCCCGTTGCGCAGCATATCTTTCCAATCCGCATACACGATGGCTGTTCCCACCGGCTTTGATCAACGGGTAACAGATTTCTATCGCATCACCGGCGTCAAGGTAGAGTCCCACAGCGAATGGGCGCTGTTGAAGCTACTGCGTGCCGGTCCAGCCTATGTGATTACCAGCGAAGTCATGGCCAATTCCGCTTCGATATCTGAGCCAAAGGGCGTATTTACCAAGCTCTATCCCGAATCAATCGTGTTGGCATCCCGATCACAATCAGTCCAATCCTTCACCGACTTTTCCCAACTAGGCGACAGCTTCGCAACTGTCTACCTAGATCAAGGGGTATCCAGACTGGAACTGATGAGCGCCCTTGGGCTTGGACATCAGGCAGACGGAACCCAAGACTTTTCCGCCCCCCAAGCAAAGGGACTGCTACAAGCCATCAACCACAACCATCGGTTACACACCGGTTCTTCAATAAAGGAATTAGCCCAGGCACTACAGCTTGGCCACTATTGCCTCACTACAGATCGTCGAGCAGCCCAAGCCGGCGCCAAAGGTTCGCCAACCTACTACGCCCCTGCCCCCACACTGAGCACGTGGATAGGCATCTGGGAACGAAATCCCCATAACTCGACAGGAGCCTCGTCACTAGCCAACGTACCCGAAGAGTTCTTTACCCCCACAAACTACCCTTCTCTCAATCCCAGTTTTCGCGAAACGATACATGCTGAACCAGTGACAAACCTCAATCGATTCAACGAATTTGTCTGGGACGCAAGCCTGTATAACGACACTTACAACGGGTCTTGGGAATGGGAAAACACAAACGAGGGCTACCAGCTGGTCGGGTTCATCGTGTTGCTGTGCCTTTTAAGCTTTTGGGCAGGATGGCGGTTTTGGACCGCGTCTTCCACATATGTACGCACAGCTGTACTGATTCAAGCGGTGATATTGATACTGTGGATTTTGGCACGAATTGTCAAACATGCTTCCCTCGGCGTATTCGAGCGGTATGCCTGGTACTACTATTACGTGCCGATTTATACCACGATGGCAATTCTGTTTTTTGTCCTGGCACATTCTCAGCGTGGTCGTCCACCCGGTTTTCGCTATCTGCGTTTCCTGATTATCACTGTAGGCACAGTTTTAATCCTGCTCGCGTTCACCAATGATTTACACCACTGGGTGCTGCGCTTTGGCAGCGGTAAATCGGGCGTGGATTACAGTTACGGTCCGGGCTACTACCTGCATTACGGGGCAGTTCTGTTAGTTTTCATCGCCGTAATGTATGTAGGATTGTGGTCGCTACGGGGTAATCGCATGCGTCTGGTAGCGGGCATCGGGCTATTGTTCGTCTTGCTGGTGTCCTATTCGGTGGCATACACCGTGCGGATTCCGCTGGTTCGCTCCACGGAAACCGTCCAAATGTATTGCGTAGTTTTCGTGTTGACCTGGGAGATTTTGTTCTTTATTGGAGCAATTGGACAAAATCGCGGGTACTTACACTTTTTTGAAAAATCCCAGATTCCGGTCGAAATCGTCGATCAGGACTGGTTGACTCGATACCACACACGTCAACCTCTCGGGCTCAATCAAGATACCCGTCAACAGCTCCGCGATGGTCAGAAATCGGTGCTGGTGACCGGTCCTTTGGTGGAATCTAACCGAACCGTCTATTGTCAAAGTCGCCCAATTGACGCCGGACATGTACTGTGGGAGACCGATGTTAGCGCCGTCACGGATCTAGAGAAAGCCTTAGCAGCATTGCGCGCCCGAGAAGCTCATCAAACTGAAATTCTGCGTGCCGAATATATGGCTACGTTAAACATGGAGGAATCCGCGGAAGCGCCTGTGCTCTTTGATCGCCTCGATGAGTTAATGAATGGCTCCCTGGTGCGGATCCAAGCCAATGCCACACGCTTAGACGCTCACCTGGGGGAAAGCGAACGCTCGCAAGTTTTGCGGAATATCAAAATGGATTTGGGCTATGCCAAACGGGCGAGTTTATTGACGCTCCAACATTTTGAGCGAAATAGCGTATCGGTTAACGCCCTGACAACTTTCCTGAGCCAATCCTGTACCGACTTTTCCTATACCGGGGCTCTAGCCGGCTTACACGGTCCGACAGTCGGGGTTATCCAGCTAGAGGTTGCGCTAAGGTGCTTGGAGGGTCTGCATCGCGGACTCAATCAAATGATTAGGGTCGACCAAGCTGCGGTTTTCGTGAATTTTGAGGTTAGCTCAGAGGGGAGCACCGCTTGGCTGAACTGGATTATCGACTGCCCCTCTGCGGCTTTTCAGCTGCTAGAGCCCCTTTTGCACTGGGAGGGCGCACAGAGCGAATTGTTCGTAGAAGATGGCGTCGGGCATCTCAATATGACTGTATCTGACGCGGGTTGTGAGTCCTGCCGCCCTCTGAGCCGCAAAGAGGTCACCCAATGAGCGAACAACTCTACAGTCTCACCCCTGTTCAGCTCGGGGTCGCAACCCTCCTGCTGGGAATCGGGATGCTGGCAGCCAGTTTACTCACGATGAGTCAGTGGCTCGTTTACCGTCGGGTGTTGGCTACGCTTTTCCTGCTCAGTGTGGAGGTTTTGTTTGCGTTCTATATGTGGGCATTTGCCACCGTATTTATTCATTCCCATTTTGGAATTTTCCTGCTACGTGACCGCCATTTTGGTTGGTTTGTAGTGGTGTGCTTGTGCCTGGGATTGGCAACTTTGACTACCCGATACCGTTATACCCAAGCACCTCTGGTGGTGATGTTAATTCCAGCGCTACCGCCGTTCATAGTTCAGGGAGGAATCTGGATTTTACTGACCGGCGCCTCGTTAACCACCTCCTGGTTATTAATCCAAGTCTGGCGTGATTGGCAGCTCATGCACCGCGATATTAACGCTTTCAGTGTGAAAAATGCGATGGATCAGCTGGAACAGGGGGTGGCATTTGCCAGTTTGTCTGGACACCATAAGTTAGTCAATGCGACTATGGAAGGTCTGTTGGGACGTCTTGGGTTGACGTCCTTGACAAATCATCGGGTTCTGCGCCGACAACTATGTCAATTGAGTACTGAGGTGAACACAGCGAACCTCGCCGATGACGCTGGGAAAAACCCCCAGTGGACACAGGACAATGATGGAATCAGCAGTCTACGGGTCAGCGAACCTGACGGACGCACCTGGCTGCTGACTCACCAAACTATTCGTGATGAGAGACGGGAATGGAATCAACTCCTGGCTGTAGACGTCAGCAACTACATGGCGCTGAGTAATCAACTTTCTGAGGAAATCGCCTCACTGCAAGAACGCCAAAACCTCCTGGCCAGTGAGACTTCTCGGTTGAATGAAGCCTTATCACGTCAACTCGTTTTATCTACCCGATCTACCATCCACGACACCCTTTCTCAACGAATTTCTTTCGTGCATCGTTTCTTGGAGGACGGCGTGAGTGATGATGAACGCTTGAGCCGTTTACAGAGCTTATTAGAGGATTTGCCTACGGAACTCAGTCAAGATCGAGTCGAAGCAACCCCGGAAATTTGGCTGGATACCCTGCGGGATTTGGCGGCAGCCGTGGATCTAAAACTGCAGATTTCGGGCAGCCTGCCCCCAGATGCCAACAAGGCTCGCATGTTTACGGAAGTGTTGCGCGAAGCCATCACGAATGTGCTGATTCATACGACTTCCAGCGAAATGGAGGTGCGTCTGGGACAGGATGCGTCCAACTTTTGGATGGAAGTCTCTAACCCCAGCACCGTGGAAACCACACTGACCTATGGCACCGGCCTGAGTAACTTGGAATCCCGGCTCGAAGCCCTTGGCGGCTCGCTGTCCGTGTTCACCACCCCACGTTTCACCCTTCGTGCCCTCCTGCCGCGCTGAGCGGGAATCGTCTCCCCATCGGCCAGGCAATCAGAGCTGGTCAGCAATGCCCGCCAGCAGGGCTGCGATGGCGGAGCGGAACGCCGGTGCATCGAGCAGCAGCGACACCGACACCACCCCGGCAAAAGGCATATCGAAAAAATATCCCGGCTGCACGGTGATGCCCCGCTGGGCAATCAGCCCGGTGACGAGCGCGTCCTCGTCCACGTGGGCGGGAAATCGCAGCAGCGCGTTCCAGCCGCCTTCGGGTTCCAGCAGGCTCACGGTTCCGCTCGGTTCCGTGCGCACAAGGTCCCTCAAGGTGGCAAGGTTCTCGCGGCAGCGTTGCCGGGTGGCGCGGGTCGCGGCGGGCACAGCGGCCAAGTATTGCTCCAGGCGCTGGGCCAAGACATCGGAAAACGGCAGGTAGGCGTCCGCGATAACGTCCAGCCGAGCCAGGGCCGCCGCCACGTCGGGCTCCGGCCCGGACACTTCCAGCCACGCGATTTTCAGCCCCGGGGCGCTCAAGTTTTTACTCATTCCGTCCAGGGCAAAAGTCAGCACTTCCGAGGTTCCCGCCAGGCGTCGGCGATCGGCGGGTCGGGTGGGGGCGCCGGGCAGGTCGAAGTCAAAAAACACCTCGTCGGCGATGAGTGCCACCTCGTGGTCCGCACAGTAGCTGAGGAGCCGCTGACGATCCTCCCCGTGTACATAAGAGCCAGTGGGATTGTTCGGATTGATGGCCACCACCGCGCTAACAGCCCCCGGATTGAGCTCGCCCAGCTCCCACCGGGATCCCACCCAGGTCAGGGGATAGAAATCGACCCCCACGTCTTCCAACCCCGCTATTGTTTCTACCAGCGGGTATCCCGGGGTCGGGGCAGCGAGCCGCTCTCCGGGATTACTGGTCAACTTCGTCAACCAGGCATAGCCCTGGGAAGTAGAACTTAGCAGGTATAGATGGTCGGGATTCACGGTGCGTTCGTCACGCTCACTCAGCCAGGCAGCCAACGCCTCGCGGGCCGCCCGAGGCCCCCGCGGGTCAGGTTCGTAGGGCGGCAGGCCCGGTGTGCCCAACCCCCAGCGGGTCGGATTAGAATCCGCCAGATTCACTTTCAACGTGCCGTCGCGTCGGGCCGCGCGCTGGGCGACAGTCACGGCGTTGGGTTCGTTCAGTTCCACCCGGTCAGAAAATTTCACGTGCTCTTCACCCCTAACGATTTAGGCACAGAAATAGAGATACTGTATTGACCGGAATCCAGCCTGGTTTCTAGCTGTCCTCCCAATTCTTTGAGTTTTGTCCGCATACTGCGCAAACCCCGTCCGCTGGGTGAGAATAAGGCATCTTCACGAACTCGGTTAGCACTAAATATACGCAGTTGCGTCGCTGTGCAGCGCACTAGAATGTATGCTTTAGTATTCGGTTGCCCGTGTTTCATGATGTTCGTAGCGATTTCTTCGACTAGCTCGGTGAGTAACTCAACGGTTTGGAGATGCTGTATTTCATAGCCGCTCAAAGTGCATTCCGCGATAAACCCTACACTTTGCAACTGGTTTTTAATATGTTCAAGGGTTTGGGGCAGGCTGTTAAATTCTTTAGAATTTCCGACTTCTCCGCCGGTCGCATCACGCCCTAAATCCTCTGTAAAGTCGCTTAGCTGGGAGAGGGCCGAGGCCGACACTTCACGAATTCTCACGCCTAAAGAATCGCTCTCGGAGTCTTTAACTTCTGGTAGCAGGCGCGAAAGTAAAATTAGTTGTACCAGTTTGTTGGAGAGATTGTCATGAAGTTGGTTCGCCAAGTTCTCCCGTAGGGCGGAAATCCGCAAACGCTCCGTAGCTTCCTGGGCTTCCTTTTGCGCTCGCAGCTGATTGAAGCCAAAACCGACCAGTATAGGAATTAAATACAGAACCATCCCAAATTTACCGGAAAGCGAGGCTATCGACGAGTGCCCGTAGTAAACAACGAAGGCTGAGACAGCTCCGAGAATGACTCCGACATAGGGTGGACGCCGAGTAATTAGGAATCCAATCGACACCAGGGAAAGGTAAAAACCAGAGCCCTGCTCCAGCGTTTGCGGAATAGTAGCCGCAACGATAAACCACACGGAAACCAGCACCGCCGCAACGGAGGGAAACCTCAACCCGAAAGCCAAAAAGACAATAGAAAGACCAATCATTATGAAGTCCAGGACTGTTTTTGCATTCAGTATCAGCGCCAATACCTGCAGCAAGATACCTATCGTAACCACCAAATAGCGAAGCCAAGGGCTATTTATAGTCATCCGGTCTCCCTCAATCGATGATACCTTGGCGTATTCCGTACGCGACCGCACCTGCACGATCGGCTGCGTCACATTTCTGCATGATGGATTTGATATGGGTTTTAACAGTGTTTTCGCTAATCTTGAGTCGACTGGCTATCTGAGAATTCGTACGTGACTCGCTCATAAGCGTCAATATTTCCTTTTCTCGCTGAGTCAAAACTGTATCGCTTGGTTCGCCAGCGTGACGTTTCACAGCCACAAAAGTCGCGTCATCAGTGAGAACAGAAATCAGTTGCCGGGAACACGTAGGGGAAAAAACCAGCTCCCCAGCAAGAGCCTTTCCCAGGTTTTCAGCGATTAGAGCCGGATCGTCCTCTTTGACGAAGTAGCCTGTGGCTCCGGCGCGAAATGCCTCACGGATTTTGTCAGCCCTGGTTAGTACGGAAATCATAATCACGGCTGATGTTGGGGATAAAACGCGTAGTCTTCGAACCAATTCGATCCCGCTCATGCCTGGCATACTAATATCCACTAAAAAAACTTGCGGTTGTGCGGTTTCATCTTGATCCAAGCGCGCTAAAGCCTCCGAGGCTGTTCCGGCCGTCAAGGAAACCGTAATCCCCTCAACCAGACCCAACAATGTCTTCATTGCGTCTCGGGCGAATGCATCATCATCGACAATCGCTACGCGCACAAAACCATACTAGCCCACGTCGGGAGGGGCTTACTTCGCTATTTCACCCAATCGGGTGAGCCTTGAGGGTGATGTGCAGGGCTTCTGCGATTCCTAACCTTGAGAGTATCCACTTCAAAGTGCTGTATGCGCTGTCTGTTCAGAAAGGAAAACCATTATGAAGTTCGCTAGTAGTATGGTCGCTGGTGGGGCGATTGGAACTGCGATTTCTTGCTAGGAGGTGGCGCAGGATGAAAGATACGTCGAAAAATATGTTCATGCGGATGGGGGAATCCGCTTCTTTTGGGGCAATGTTGACTTTGATTACGGCTGTCATGTTTACCATCAAGTCGGTTGACATTCCGATTTGGGCATGGATTATCGAATTCGCACTAGTCAGTGGGATTGCTTTCGTAATCCCGCGTCAACCTCGCGCCGAGCTGACCTCGGAGCAAAAGAGGCTCTTGCTTTTCTCCTCGATTGCCGCAATTTTGCTAATCATAGCCTTAGTTATCATTATTGCCGTGAGCTAGTGTTCCCATGCCGGGGTCGTCGGATTGGAATCCGCCAGATTCACTTTCAACGTGCCGTCGCGTCGGGTCGCGCCCTGGGCGACAGTCACGGCGTTGGGTTCGTTCAGTTCCACCCGGTGAGAAAATTTCACCATCCTACGATACCGCGACACGCAAAACGACGAATCACCGTAACTCATAGACCTGGGCAAACACAATATGTAGTGGTAAAATTGAGCAACACGCACAATATGTAGTTGATTTGGCGAAATACCTCCCTAGAGTAATTTCTTGTGTTCCCGATACCGGGAGATGAGGAGACGAAAGGAAGAAGATGACTGCAACGAAGCAAGAGACGACCCCCGTTTTTGAAACGAACCCGCGCCACCACACGGTTGACCCCATAGAGACAGTGGACGAATACCTGAGCCAGGCTGACTGGCGGGTCAACGCCAACGCCAACCAGGGCTACTCGGTCGGCGGTCTGATTTTGAACGCGGCGGGCAAGATGGTCGCCAACTACTGGCTGGACAAGGTTTATCCCGCCGCGGCCGGTGCTGCCCACCGCGACGGCGACTTCCACATTCATGACCTGGATATGTTCGCCGGGTACTGTGCCGGTTGGTCGCTAAAACAGCTGCTGCAGCAGGGTTTCAACGGGGTCAGCGGGGCCATTGCCTCCAATCCGCCGCGGCATTTCAGCTCGGCCTGCGGGCAAATCGTGAACTTCCTGGGCACGCTGCAAAACGAATGGGCCGGCGCCCAGGCGTTCTCTAGCTTCGACACCTATATGGCGCCTTTCGTCCGCCTGGACGACATGACCTATGCCGAGGTCAAACAGTGTATGCAGGAGCTCATCTACAACCTGAACGTGCCGAGCCGCTGGGGCAGTCAGTGTCCGTTTACGAACCTCACTTTTGACTGGACCTGCCCGCCGGACCTGCGCGACGAGGTACCGCTCATCGGTGAGGAACTGTGCGACTTTGCCTACGGGGACCTGCAGGCCGAGATGGACATCATCAACCGCGCCTACATGGAGGTCATGACCGAGGGAGACGCGGACGGACGCGTGTTCACCTTCCCCATTCCGACCTACAACATGACCAAGGATTTCGATTGGGACTCCCCAAACGCCAACCTGCTGTTTGAGATGACGGCAAAGTACGGGCTGCCCTATTTCCAGAACTTCATCAACTCGGAGCTTGACCCCGGACAGATCCGTTCCATGTGCTGCCGGCTGCAGCTCGACCTGCGGGAGCTGGTCAAGCGCGGTAACGGGCTGTTCGGTTCGGCGGAACAGACCGGGTCTATCGGGGTGGTGACCATCAACTTGGCGCGTCTGGGTTATCTGCACAAGGGCGACGAGGACGGTTTGCGTGCCCGCTTGCGTGAACTCATTGAGTTGGCTTCGGTGACTTTGGAACGTAAGCGCATCACTATCCAGTACCATATGGACCACGGCCTGTTCCCCTACACGAAACGCTACCTGGGGACGCTGGACAACCACTTCTCGACCATCGGGGTCAACGGCATGAACGAGCTGATTCGCAACTTCACCGATGACGCTTATGACATCACCGATCCTCGCGGACACGCCCTGGCGGCCCGAATCCTGGACGGGGTGCGCGACCAGATGATTGAACTCCAGGAGTCTACCGGACATATGTACAACCTGGAGGCGACCCCGGCCGAGGGCACCACATACCGCCTGGCGAAAGCTGACCGGAAACGTTTTGGGGACAAAATCCTGCAGGCCGGCACGACCGAGAACCCCTACTACACGAACTCTTCGCAGCTGCCGGTCGGGTTCACCAACGACCCGTTCCTGGCCGAGGAACTGCAAGAGGAACTGCAGACCAAGTACACCGGCGGCACCGTGCTGCACCTGTACATGGGCGAGGCTGTATCCAGCGCGGAGGCCTGCAAACAGCTGGTGCGCCGCTCCTTGACCACCTGGCGCACCCCCTACATCACCATCACGCCAACGTTTAGTATCTGCCCGACGCACGGCTACATTTCCGGCGAACACTTCACCTGCCCGCAATGCGAAGCGAAAGGCCGGCACCAAGATTGCGAAGTGTGGACCCGCGTCATGGGCTACTTCCGTCCTGTCCAGTCCTTTAACATCGGCAAGAAAGGCGAGTTTGCCGAGCGCCAGTATTTCAGCGAATCGGCGGCTGCCTCCCACGGTGAGCTGCATTCGCGCTTGGCGGAAGCGGCCTTGGTTTAGGGCCAGATTCACCCCCTCGTGGTTTCACAAGGGTCGTGGGTCTACCGGGTTCGCGGGTGACAGTTTTCGGACACCACCCGCGAACCTAAATTTTCCGTACTTTTGGGTGATTACAAACCTTAACCGTTTGCCTAGGCTGTTTATCAACCTGGGGCAACCAGCCCCCTCAGCCTGACAAATGGAAGGAATACTCATGAAAAAGTTACTTGCGTTGACGGGTGCGTTCGCCCTGGCCTTGAGCCTGTCCGCCTGCGGCGGCGGAAGCGAGGAACCCACTGCTGATCAGAAAACCGGCCTGATTTCCACGACCGAGGACGTGGCCATGCCGGAGCAAGAGACAGAGGAAGTCGCCGTGGACGACGCTGACGCCCTGGCGAAAAAGTGGGAGGATGCTGGCGAGGCATACGCTGCCTCCAAGGGATACTCCAGTTACCGTGTTAACGCCACCTTCCAGAACTTCTCCAGTGACAAGATTGAGTCTTATAAATTGTATTTCAACGACAACAAGGACTGGAAGACCGGGGATAAGGTCAAGGTCGACTTCACCTGCCAGACGGTGAAACCCACCACCATAAAGGTGTGGATTGTTCCGGATCTGGAAGATGTAGATATTGACGACCAAAAGGGCCAGCTGACCGAAGTCGGTTGCGGCGTGGATACCCCCGCTACAGCCTCTTGGGAATACACCGTGCCGGCAGATACGAACAACCTCATTTTTGTGCAGTACCAAGTACCGGTGGAAGGCTTCATGATTCTCATGGACGAAAAGCAATAAACTGAATCTATCCGACCCAGGTAACCCGGCTGGGTTACCTGGGTCACGTATTTAATCAATGAGGAGCACCAGTGTCCACAGCAGCCACGAATAACCCCGCGACCAACCCGCTCACCGGTTTGGTCATCGCCGGGGTGACGCCGTTTTCCACGGTGGATTGGCCGGGGAAACTGGTCGCCAGCGTGTTCCTGCAAGGATGCCCCTGGAACTGCGGATATTGCCAAAATTTTGCCATCATTGACCCGCGGACGCCCGCCGGTTACGAAGAGGCGAACCTATGGGAGCTGCTGGGACGGCGGCGCGGTCTGCTCGACGGCGTCGTGTTTTCTGGCGGGGAGCCGACTCGTCAGGCAGCGCTGGTGCCCGCCGCCCGGCAGGCGCGTGACCTCGGATTTTTGGTGGGGCTGCACACCGGAGGGGCCTACCCGCAGCGACTGGCGCAGCTGTTGGAGGCCGGGTTGCTCGACTGGGTCGGCTTGGACGTAAAGGGTTTGGCACAAAACTATCCACAAGTGGTAGGCCGTCCCCAAGCGCACCGGGCCGGCACGGACGCTTGGCGGGCGCTGGACCTGGTGTTGGCGGCGCACCGGGGCGGAACCCTGCCGGATTACGAGGTGCGCGTCACCGCCTACCCCGGCACAGACGCACGCGATACGAATCCATCAGCCCTCCCCGCTTTGGCTCGTGCCCTGCAAGAGCGCGGGGTACAACGCTTGGCGCTGCAGCAGGCCCGTCCCGACGGAACACGACCGGAATTTCAGGAACTTTACGCACCGGACCAAAACCAATCTTTTGCGACTGACTTGGCGGACCGGGCGGGGGAGCTCAAGGCAATGTTTACGCATTTTGAGTTTCGCGGTTTTGCCGATTGACCCCACCGCCCGTAAAAACCACAAGTTACAGATGGAAAGACGCGAATTTGTGGAATAATGACCGTATGGATGAACTGCGTGCCCAAGCTAGTGACGCGTCTACCCCCGGCTTGGATCTACAACAGCTGGCGACCAATGCGGAACTGCGTCCGTTAATTGCGAAAAACCCCGCGGCCTACACCGGACTGCTCGACTGGCTCGTGAACAAAAATGAGCCCGAAGTCCTCGCCGCTCTGCGCGAGCGCCAGGCCGCTTTTGAGGCTGGCCAGATGATGCCCATGCCTTCCCTCCCCCTTCCCGGTCCATCAGAAACACCGACCCCCAGCGAGCCGGAAAACCCCGAAGCACCCGCGACAGTCGTCCCTGCCGAAACCGACGCATCACAACCGGAAACCCCGGCGACACCCGACTCGGAGGCAACCCCCACCACCGGGGAAACCCCCTCCGTGAGCCCCAATCGCACCTCAATAATGGGACAAAAACCGGACGAAACCACGGTACTGCCCACGCTGAACACCCCCGTATCAGCCCCGGTGCAGACCTCCGGTCTGCCCTCGTTTTACCCGCCCAACGCCGCGCCAAACCAGAGCGCGGGCATGGGAAGCTATGGCACCGTGCCTCCAGCCGCGACACAAACCCAGTACATGGCTCCCGTCACCGGCAATATCCCGGTGATGAGTCCGACCCCCGCCCCTTATCCGCCGATGGCCGCGAAGCCAAAATCCAACACCGGTTTATGGGTCATTTTCTCAATATTGCTCGTTGCTGTGATTGGCATGATTGTTGCAATCGTTTTGGTGGTGACCGGCGTTATCGGGGGAGACGACACCCAGTCTGACGCGGATTCCCCGAATGCTGCCGGCAATACAGCAAGCGAAACGCCCCCAGCCAAGGACCAGGACCAGGATAGAGATAAGGATGAGGACAAGGACAAGACTCCGAGTACCGAATCACCGCATCCGACAATCGCTCCGGCACCGGCCGGCGCCCAGAATATCCAGTCTTTTGTCACCGAAACAGGGGACTCGACCTGCCGGGTAAACGGCGATGAACTCATTTGCCAGGTCCGTAACCTGGTCAACCCCGTGGGCGGCTGCGATACTTATTTCGAATCTTTGGTCATCAGCTTGCGGGATGGCGACCCGTTCATCTATTGCCAGCCCAATGTGAATTACAACTCCAGCGGCTCGGTGATTCCCCACGATTCAGCCATGACCTCCGGCGATTTCGCCTGCCAATCGACCTACAGCGGCACCGGATGTTGGAACACGGTCACCGGCAAAGGCTTTTTCTTTGCCAAACAGGACTACCATCAACAAGACGCCACGCAACACTAAGTCACCATATTCAGGAGCAACATGCCCAACTGGGAGGAATTCGACACCTGGGAACCGACCCAGGACTACCCTTCTGCTCCTCCGGCGCGCTCTTCCTCTCTGGGTAAGCTCCCCAGCCGCCGCCTGCCCCCAGTCCCGGATTCTGACCACAACCCCGACCACAACCCTGCGGATACTAACGCTGCCAACTTTTTTGAAGATTTTTCCGCCGCTGCTGAAGCAGCTGGAGCGGCCAACGCTAACCAGGTACCCCAGCTTCCCTACGGGGATAATCCGGGGATTGCCGCCCTGCTGGCGAATGCCCAAAATATGTTAAACGCGGACGGGCCGGAACAACAGGATTCTCACTTGTCCAGACCAACTGAATCGAAAACCTCGGAGCTTCCAGCCACGGAAGTCCCCGAAGCGATGCGCGAGGATCTTGACGCCACCCTCGCCCCGGGGGAACCCGCCACCCCGACCACGCCGCCGGCACGAACCGGGAGCGCAACCGGGCAAGGTCGCAAACCCACCCAACGCCGCCCCGAACCGGTCCATTCCGAGGGATGGAAGTCTTTGGTGTCCGGATGGGACGACCTGGGCGCGACCAGCGCCGCAGCCGCAGCACCACCCAAAGCAGATGCTCTGGGGACCGGCGCAAATCCCCTCACTAACACGCCGCAGCGAACTTCCAAACGAGCCGCGGCACACCCGGATGCGGACTGGGAACACCTCCACTCGGTCTCGCCGCGCACCCCGCAGAGCACTTTGGGCACTTCCTCCACGCGAGCGGATTTGTCCGAACCACGTTGGAAATCCCTCACGGCCCAAACCCCGGAAGGACCCTCCAAGTTACGGTTGCGCCGGGTGGGCACGGGAACCCCCGAGCCGCGGCCGAACGATGGGATTTCACCGCTGGTACTCCTGGCCGGAGGAATTATCCTGTCCCTGGTCAGCGTGGGCATAGGGGTCACCGTGGGCATGAACGTGGTGCCGCACCCAACTGTGACCGTCACAGCTACCCCCAGCGACTTTGTCGAACCGAACCCAAACAATCCCGATTCCATCGGGAACGCCAAACCTTCCGAAGACCCCGAGGCCGGGGCGGCCGGAGGCCTGAAAGGGCTGAAAGTCGTCCTCGATCCGGGGCACAATGGCGGTAACGCCGCAGCTTGGCAGCAAATCGGGGCGAATGTTCCCGATGGGCGCGGCGGCCAAAAACCTTGCAACACCACCGGCACCGCTACCGCTGACGGCTATACCGAGCATGAGTTCAACTGGAAGATTGCGAACGCACTTAAGACCAAGCTGGAGGCCGAAGGAGCCACCGTGTTCCTGACGCGCGACTCGGATCAGGGAGTGGGTCCGTGCGTGGATGCCCGTGGTCAGTTTGCACAAAAGGTCGGGGCTGACGTCATGGTTTCCATTCACGCCAACGGGACCACGGACACGGCTCAGCACGGATTCTTTGTGATGATTTCCGACCCGCCATTGAACGAGGCCCAAAAGCAGCCCGCCTCCGATTTGGCTGCCAAACTGGTCAAGGCGCTCCAGGAGGGGGGATTCGCGCCGCAGTCCGGAGGATCTATCAGTAGCGGGGTGTGGAAACGTTCCGATTTGGCGACGTTGAACTCTGCTGAGGTGCCCGCCGCAATGGTGGAACTCGGCGAGATGCGCAACCCCGCTGATGCCGCCCTTATGAAGTCGGATACCGGTCAGGAACGTTACGCCCAATCCTTGTTCGACGGCCTGAAGGCGTGGGCGGAGGCGACCCGACCGGCTGCCAGCCCGGCGACTTCTCCTGCGACCTCACCGGACGCCCCGCAGCAGTCTCCCGCCGCGGAGTCCGCTTCCCCGGCCGCCCCGCCGGGCGGACAGTAGCCGCCCGGTGGCATACCGGGCTTCCGCTATGCTTGACTAAAGGAAGTATTTGGAAACATGAGGGACAATGAGCGATAAGGACAAATCTGTGGAACGTAGCGCCGCCAACGTGTGGGCTTTGAAAATTATTGGCGTCCTGGCCATTGTGGTGCTTTTAGTCATCGCGTTTTTTGTGGGGCGAGCCACGGCTCCGGGAGCAAACAACCCGGCAGCCTCCCCCAGCGAACCCGCAACGACAAGCGGCACCGCTGCGGGCGATGGTCAAAAGGCCGTGGCGGACTTTGTGGCGCAAACGGGCTTGGTCCCCGGTCAAGACTTCGCCTCCTCGGTCACTAACGAAGGCGGGCTGGAAGCCATGAAAATCCTGCGGGACGGGGCTGATGAGCCCGGACGCACCCTGGGGAAACCCGATGCCCCGGTGACGCTGACAGTTCTGAGCGATTTTTCCTGCCCTATGTGTACCAGTTGGGGCAACGATACGTTGCCGAAACTACAGAAATATGTCGACGACGGCACCCTCAAAATTCAATGGCACAACATGGTGATATTTGCTGACCAGTATCGTTCCGACGTGGCTGCGCAGGCTTCGATTGCGGCGATGAAACAGGGCAAACTGTGGGATTTCGTGCGGGCCGCTTACGGGACCTCACCCGAAGGTGAACACCCCACTTATGACGAAAACAAGGTCATCCAGATCGCCCAATCCGTTGGCATCACCGACTTGGGACGATTCAAGTCCGATATGAATGCCCCGGAAACCCAAGCTACCGTTTCCGAGGAAACCGATTCGGGACATTCGGTAGGAGTCAACGGCACCCCGTTCTTCGTGCTGGGAGATTCCACGATTTCTGGAGCCTACCCGATTGAGTACTTCGAGCACTCTATCGAGTACCAAAAATTCTTGGCCACAAAGTAGGTCCTGGCAGCTGGCCACGTCATTTTTTAAACTCACTGCGGGAGATAGACCCGCAGGGAAGGAAGCGGAATGGACTCGGTAACCTTCGCGGTGGCGTACGCCGGGGGGATTCTGACCCTGTTTTCACCCTGTTCCGCACTGCTGATTCCGTCATTCTTTTCTTACGCTTTTTCCTCAAAGACGAAACTGGCGTCCCGCACCGCCGTGTTTTTCCTGGGACTCATGGCGGGATTGCTGCCCACCGGGGCCGCTTTCGGCGCCATCGGAGCGGTGCTGAACGCGAAACTGCGCGGTCTGACCGTGTGGGCGGGGCTAATCATCGTCCTGTTCGGGGTGTGGCAGGCCTTAGCACTACCGGTACCTAACTTTGGGAGCCTGCAAAGCCGGTGGCAGCTGTGGAAACAGCGCCGCGCCGCGCAACGCGCCACCCGGCGAGCCCCGGTTTCGGGCGACTCCCCGCGGGATGGGAACACCCCGGTCGAACGTACCTCCCCGGCAGCGATTTTCCTGCTAGGACTGACGTACGGGGTCGCCGCGACCGGCTGCCAAGCCCCGATTTTGGGCTCTATCCTCGCTTTCAGCGTTAGCGGCGGCTCTCCGGTGACCGGATTCTTTACCATGTTTGCGTTCGGCCTGGGGATGTTTACCCCGGTCGCCGTGCTGTCATTCTTGTGGAATCTGATTCCAAATCGGGTGCTGCGCCCTCGCCCCCTCAAGGTTTTGGGTCGGGATTCCACCGTAGGAAACCTGGTTTCCGGACTGTTGATAACCCTGTTGGGACTGATAATGATGCTGTCGGGTCCCGGTGGTCTAGCTACTTCCCTGCTGTCGGCCAGTGCCCAGTCCAATCTGGAGTTCGCGGTGCAACGCACCCTCTCCGGGATTCCCAACTGGCTGTTCTGGCTGCTCGCGGCGCTGCTGACCGCTTTCATAGTGGTCTACCTGTGGGGAAAGCGCCGCCCCCACCCTTCTGAGGACACCGCGCCCGACCCCGCCTCGTGAAGTTTCCCACCGCTACCGGCACAAACAGGTAGGATTTACACGTGAGCAGAGACGAAGTGGAACGCGTCTTCGTGGGACGCCTAGGGGGAACCGCCGTGTTCGATCCCATTGGGGATCCGGTGGGAAAAGTTTATGACGTGGTGGTTTTGCTGCACCGTCGGCCGCCTGTCGCTGTCGGTTTAGTGGTGGAGGTAACGCGCGCTCACCGGGTTTTCGTACCCATCACCCGGGTCACTGCCATCAAATCCGGTGCCGTGATTACGACCGGGCTGGTAAACCTGCGCCGTTTCCAGGCCCGGCCCTTGGAAACCTGCGCGATTCAAGACGTGCTGGATCGGGTTGTGACGCTGAAGGACGGTTCGGGTCAGGCTCAGATTCTGGACTTGGGTATCGAGCGGCAAAAGGACCGGACCTGGGCTGTCACTGAACTTTACGTGGCTCGGTCCCGCCGGGGGCCTTTCCGCACCAGGCTTGGGGAAACCTTGCATGTGGGAATCGAGGAAGTCACCGGTTTGACCGTGGGGGGCGCTGATCAAGCGGCGGATTCCCTGCTGGCCACTTTGGGCGACATGAAACCCGCCGATATGGCTGACGCCCTGCACGATTTGTCCGATTCGCGGATGCTTTCGGTCGCTTCCCAGCTACCCGATAGCCGCCTGGCTGACGTGCTGGAAGAGTTGGAGGAGGACGATCAGGTTAAGATTGTTTCCTCCCTGGATCCGGCGCGAGCCGCCGATGTTTTGGATGTTATGCAGCCTGACGACGCCGCCGACCTGGTGGCTGAACTGCCGCAGGAAGTCGCAGCGAACCTGCTGGAACTGATGGAGCCAGAAGAGGCGAAAGACGTGCGGCGTTTGCTGGCCTACGATGAGGAAACGGCCGGCGGCCTGATGACCACCGAACCGGTGGTGCTGGCTCCTGACGACACGGTCGCCACCATGCTCGCGCACGTGCAGCGCCGAGACATTCCCCCCGCCCTGGCCGCTATCGCGATGATTGCTCGCCCGCCCCTAGAGACCCCCACCGGAAAATTTATCGGGGTCGTTCACCTTCAGCGAGCTTTACGTGAACCGCCCCACATCATGCTGGGAAACATTGTCGACACTGACCTGGAGGCCGTGACCCCGGATCGTTCAGTAGACTACCTGACGCGCACCATGGCGACCTACAACCTGACCGCTATCCCGGTCGTGGGGCCCACCTCCGGTTCCCTGCTGGGTGCTGTCTCGGTCGACGACGTTTTGGACCACCTGCTACCTGACGACTGGCGGTGGGATGACCGCGCCGAAGCCGAACAAGCCGCTATTGCGGAAGCCGAAGCCGCCGCCGGAGACGAGGAAACACAACAAGACACCGCTTCGGCCCTGGCCTCTGATGATGCGGAAGGCGCTCCCGGCGATGAGGACGACGACCCCGCACCTCTCTACCCGATGAGCACCGTCCCGGCGGATTCGGTCCGTCACCCCCAGACACCCCAGGAAACAGGTAAAGAAGCAGGTAAGGAGGTCAGCCCCGATGTCTAAGGGATTGGAGACCCCCACCGAAGGACGCCGCGGAGTATTCGGACGCCGGCGCCGCTCCCAAATCGGCGCCCAGGATCGTTCGCTGTTTACCCGGGTGGCGGAAAGTACCGCCCGGTTCATGGGTACTTCCAAGTTCATTTTGTGGATGACTGTTTTCGTGGCGGTCTGGATTATCGCGAACCTGATATTGACCCAATCCCTCGGGGATAACCCGTGGGATCCCTACCCGTTTATCCTGCTAAACCTGATGTTTTCTACCCAAGCCTCGTACGCTGCGCCGCTCATTATGTTTGCGCAGAACCGGCAGGACGACCGCGACCGGGTCATTGCGGAACAGGACCGCCAGCAGGCCGCCCGGACTTTGGCCGATACCGAATACCTAACCAGGGAAATTGCCGCCCTACGTTTGGCGGTGTCAGAGCTCGCGACCCGCGATTTTGTGCGTTCGGAAATTCGTGACCTGCTCGACGAATTGGAGCAGCGCGCCGCTGACACCTCCGAAGAGTCAGACAACACCCGCTCCGGCTCGGATTCTAACCAGCGCTAACGACCTGCCCGCCCCGGGAACGCCGCGAGTTTGCGCCCGGCAAAATCCTCTTGGGTAAAATGGTCGGCATGAGTCCAAAGAGATCTGCTTCACACGCCCCGAAAGGCAGCGGCGGGGTACGCCGACACCGCTTGAAAGGCAAAGGGCCGACCCCGAAGGCCGTCAATCGCCCTTACCACCAGGCCTATCGCGACCGTCTGGAGGCGGAACGCAAAGCCACCCATACCTCGGGGGTGACCCAGCGGGCGGCGGCGAAAAACAAGTACCGGCCCGCTACTGCTGCTGACAGCGAAATCATTTTCGGACGCAACCCGGTAGTCGAAGCCGCCGCGGCCGGAGTGCCGCTGAAGCGCCTGTTCGTTTCCGCGACGCTCATGAAAGACGAGCGCCTGTCCAAAGTGGTGCAGCGCGGGGCCGCTTCGGGAGCGGAGCTGCGAGAATGCTCCCCCGCAGACCTGGACCGTATCACCGCGGGGGGAACCCATCAGGGAATCGCGGCGGAAATCGCGGCTTACGAATACGCCGAAGTCATGGATTTGTGGGACCGGGCGGTGACTCGGGCCAAATCCGAGCCGAAGCGTCCCCCCTTGTTCATTGTGTTAGACCAGGTCACCGACCCGCACAACCTGGGGGCGACGCTGCGTTCCGCAGCGGCGTTCGGAGCTGACGGGGTCATCATTGGCGAGCATCGTTCGGCTTCCGTCACCGCGGCCGTGTGGAAAGTTTCGGCGGGGGCGGCGGCGATTGTGCCGGTCGCAAAAGCGCGGAACTTGACTCATGCTCTGCAGCAGCTGCAGGCGGAGGGTGCGTTTGCTATCGGCTTGGACGGCGGGGGAGAAGTGGATTTGCCCGCTTTGACACTGGCGGATCAGCCCCTGGTGGTCGTGACCGGCTCCGAAGGCAAAGGGATTTCCCGGCTGGTGCGCGAAACCTGCGATCAGATTGTGTCCATCCCGATTGATAAACGCATGGAATCCCTAAACGCCGCTGTCGCCACCGGCATCGCCCTGTACCAAATCGCCGCCCTGCGCGGCTAGGCGAGCCGACTCTCCCGGGATTCGGGTTTGCCTGACACGAATGACCGATTTCACTGTGCTTCGAGAGAGTCGCGCCAAATCGAAATCGTCACTAACTGTGGTTTTACATCGCACATGCTGGGGCTAATCCAATAATCCGGTTTGAAATCGGTCATTCGTGCATTTGCACGATTACTGCCCCAAGCCGGACCGAGCCAGTAGACTTAGCACATGAAGATTTTTGATTCCGCCACGCATGAAGTCCGCGACTTTGAGCCGGTCACGCCGGGAAAGGTGGGGCTCTATCTGTGCGGGCCGACAGTGCAGGGAGCGCCTCACCTGGGACATTTGCGCGCCGCACTGAACTTTGACGTGCTGGTACGCTGGCTGCGCCGGCAGGGATACGCGGTGACCTACGTGCGCAACGTCACCGATATTGACGACAAGATTTTGACTAAATCAGCCGCTGCCGGGGTGCCGTGGTGGGAGTTAGCGGCCCATTTCGAGCGGGAATTCGACTTTGCTTACCGGGCTTTGAACACCGTGCCCCCGACCGTGACCCCGCACGCTACCGGGCATATTCCCCAACAGATTGCGCTGATTGAGCGCTTGCTCGAGCGCGGTCACGCCTACAGTGACACGAACGGTAACGTGTATTTCTCGGTGACGTCCCTGCCGGACTATGGCGCGCTGACGAACCAGCCGGTCAGCGAACTCGCTTCTACCGAGGACGAATCCCAAATCGACACCGCCACAGAGGCGGGCAAGCGCGACCCTCGTGATTTTGCCTTGTGGAAGGCCGCGAAAGACGACGAACCCGCCGATGCGGCTTGGGACGCGCCCTGGGGACGCGGACGTCCCGGCTGGCACCTGGAATGCTCCGCCATGAGCCAGGCTTACCTGGGCGACACGTTCGACATTCACGGCGGCGGGCTGGATCTGCGCTTTCCTCACCATGAAAACGAGATGGCGCAGTCTCACGGGGCGGGCTGGGGGTTTGCTCGCTACTGGATGCATAACGCCTGGCTGACGCTGAAGGGCGAAAAAATGTCGAAGTCGGTCGGTAACGTGGTCGGGGTGCGCCGCCTGTTAGAGGACTGGGATCCGGCGGTGGTGCGGATGTCCGTGGTCACCACGCACTATCGAACGAATCTGGAATACTCCGAAGATTCCTTGAAACAGGCGGCTTTGTTGTGGGACAAATTCACCAGTTTCCTCCAGCAAGTTCCTCGGTCCGCTTCGGCGGGGGCGGCGGCTGTGGAGGCTTGCAATATCTATGGCGACGTCGAGCCAGACCTTGCTCGGCAACGCGAACTGGCTGCGGTCGAGCTACCCGATGACTTTGTGGCGGCTTTGGACGACGACTTGAATGTTCCCGGCGCCCTCCCGGCACTGCACCGTACCCTAAAATCCGGTAAAACGGCCTTGGCCAGCGGGGACACGCCTGCGGCTCAGCAGGCAGCCCGGCAATTGCGCGCCATGCTGGACGTGTTCGGTTTGGACCCGGCCGACCCGGCTTGGGCCACGCCAGCGCCCGCAACACCGGCGGCCAGTGCCGCCCCCGACACCGCGCAGGCCCCAAACGAAACCCTGGAAGCACTGGTCACCGCCCTTTTGCAGCAGCGCGCTGACGCGAAAGCCCAGCGGGATTGGGACCGTGCCGACGCGATTCGCGACCTGTTGCAAGCCCACGTCGCTCCGGTGGTGGACACCCCCGCTGGGGCTCAGTGCGGCCCGGTCACGTTCGGTTAGCCCCGTAAAGCAGGTCAGACTGTTGAAAACACACGACTTTACCGCGGGAATCAAGGCGGGACTTCCTATCGGGTTGGGATATTTCGCGGTTTCTATCGCCATCGGCATGTATTGGGCGCAAGGCAAACTGCCGCCCCTGTCCTCGGCCATATTATCCCTCACCAATATGTCCTCTACCGGCCAGTTTGCCGGTATCACCATCATTGCGGCCCAGGGCGGCCTGGTGGAGCTGGCCGTAACCACGGCGCTGGTGAACCTGCGCTACCTGCTGATGAGCACCTCCCTGTCCCAGCGCCTGACCAGCACGAATCCTCGCCCGGTCGGCAGTCTCAAACGAATGGTGATGGCTCTGGGGGTCACGGACGAGATTTATGCCATCAACATCGGGCGGGCTCACGTGGGTTTCGCGCATTATCTGGGTTCGATGATTCTGCCGATTCTGGGCTGGGTGTCAGGCACCCTGGTCGGGGCGTTCGTGGGCGAGGCGCTGCCCAAAGCGGTGGAAAACGCGGCGGGAATTTTGCTTTACGCCATGTTTATCGCCATCGTCATGCCCCCGTTTAAACAGTCCGCGCAGGTAAAAATCGTGGTGGCCATCGCGGCGGGGACTTCGGTCGCCCTCGCTTTTGCCCCGGTCGTGTCCCAGCTGTCCTCCGGCTGGCACATCATTATTGCCACCCTGGTGGCCGCGGGGATTGGGGCCACGTTCTTTCCGCATCGTCAGGTGGCAACCGACCCACAACTGTCCGGCGGCGAAGTGGAGAAAGCGGGCGAACTATGAGCTACCTGGCCACAGCTATCCTCGTGACCGCGCTGGTCACATACACTTTGCGCGCCCTGCCGCTGCTGGTGTTACGCCGGGACATCAAATCCCCGTGGATAAATTCTTTCCTGTATTACGTGCCGTGGGCGGTGCTGTCCGCGATGATTATTCCCGCCGCGTTCCTCTCGACCGGTTCCCTGATTTCCGCAGTGTTGGGCATTGGGGTGGCTCTGGTGCTGTCATGGCGAGGTCAGTCGCTGTTCGTTGTGGCTGTCGCCGCGGCACTGACGGTGTGGATTTGTGAGGTCGCACCAGGGTTCTTGCCCGCCCTTTCGTGAACACTCACCAATGGCGTGGCACACCCGAAAACCGGGACCAAAAGCCCTATGACGGGCAAAGGCCTGTGTAAGAATGAAACTATGACGTACAAACTTGTGCTGCTCCGCCATGGCGAGAGCGAATGGAATGCAAAAAACCTGTTCACCGGCTGGGTTGACGTGCCTTTGAGCGAAAAAGGCCGCGCCGAAGCTACCCGTGGCGGCGAACTACTTAAGAAGGAAGGCATCCTGCCTGATGTCCTGCACACCTCCCTGCTGCGCCGCGCGATTATGACCGCCAACCTGGCGTTGGACGCGTGCGACCGGCACTGGATTCCGGTGCGCCGCTCGTGGAGGTTGAACGAACGGCACTACGGCGCCTTGCAGGGCTTGAACAAGAAAGCTATCCGCGACGAATACGGCGAGGATCTGTTCATGCAGTGGCGCCGGTCCTATGATGTGCCGCCGCCCCAGATTGAGCTCGGTTCCGAGTTCAGCCAGGACGCCGATCCGCGTTACGCCGGCGAGCCGATTCCGCGTTCGGAATGTCTCAAGGACGTGCTGGAACGCGCGTTGCCCTACTGGCAAGACGCGGTCATTCCAGACCTTAAGGCCGGCAAGACCGTCATGGTGGCGGCTCACGGCAACTCGCTGCGCGCCATTGTGAAACACCTGGATTCCATCAGCGATGATGAGATTTCAGGTCTGAACATTCCCACCGGAATTCCGCTGTACTACGAGCTGGGTGAGGACTTCAAGCCTGTCGCCCACGGCCGCTACCTGGATCCGGACGCAGCTGCCGACGCCATCAAAGCGGTGGCTAACCAGGGCAAATAGTTCATTTTAAACATGTGTGGGGCGCTTCGGTATACCGAGGCGCCCCATGTAATTGCCTGTCGTTGGGGATTTTAGAACTCGGTGCCGCGCGAAGGCTCCGCCAAAATCCCGTGCCGCCGAACCTGATAGACCGGCGGGTCGAGCAGTTCCGCTTCGACTCCGTGCAAAGCCGCCACATCCGCGGCTTGAGAAGCCACCGCCCGACGTGCCGCCTTGACTGCTTTCCGTTTTACCGGAGCGTTTGTTAGGTCAATACCCTGCTTTTTTTTACGGTCGGACTTCTTTTTTCTTTTCGGTTCAATCATTGTTACCTCGGTAAAAATTCGTGCTACGGGGGGCATTTTTTCGCGCCATTGCGCCAAAAGTGAGCGTAGCTTTAATTGCTCTTTACCACAAAATCGTGATAATATAAGTATATCCACCTCAAAAACGGGAGATTTTCAATATGACATTTAAGGTTGGCGAAACCGTTGTTTATCCCCATCATGGGGCCGCCACGATCGAAGAGATCACAACCCGAGTTATTGGAGGTGTGGAACGCGAATATCTCAAGCTCCGTGTAGCTCAGGGCGACCTCACCATCCAGATTCCGTCTGAGAACGTAGAGATGGTCGGAGTGCGCGACGTGGTTGATGAAGCCGGACTGGAGCACGTCTTTGAAGTGTTGCGCGCCAAGAAGACCGATGAGCCCTCCAACTGGTCGCGCCGTTACAAGGCCAACGTAGAAAAAATCGCTACCGGCGACGTAGTCAAGGTGGCCGAAGTCGTGCGTGACCTGTCCCGCCGTGACTCGAACCGCGGACTGTCCGCCGGCGAAAAGCGGATGCTGACCAAGGCGCGTCAGATTCTGGTTTCCGAGTTGGCCTTGGCTGAGAAAACCAACGAAGAGGACGCTTCGTTGCGCCTAGACGAAGTTCTGGCCTCCTAAGACACCATAACTTTTACAAATAATAGTTGGAGGTTTTCCTCCAACTATTATTTTTTGCCTGTATTATCCCGTTTTGTACGCTTCGGACACTTTGGAAGTTTCGGACGCTTTGCCGGTCCTACTCGGTCGGTTGGTAAAGCCCGCGCACGCGAACCGTGTTTTGCACGAAAACAATGCCGTTCCCGGGCTGGCGCAATTCCAGAGTTTCGTAGATGGTTTCCACTATTTGCGGGGCTTTCGCCCGGTCGGCCAGGATTATCACCAACTCTTTTTCCGGTTCAATCCCCAAACCGAACAGGGTGGCGGTTTCGTGGACTCCAGAGCCGCGCGCATTAATAATCGTCCCGCCGTGCGAGCCGGCCTGCACCGCCGCATCGATGACCTCTTCGGCGTGGCCTTTTTCCACAACGGTCAATATCGCCTGAATCATGAGTTTTCCTTCTTTCCGTGGCCAGTTTCAGCCGGTTGGTGCCCTGCCGAGACGGCAGCAGCGCGGGGGGTAGATTTCGCATCAGCAGAGTGGGTCGAGTTGAGGTTGGTCTCACCAGTCGGGGTGGAGCTCGCCCACGGGTCGCTGTTCCGCAGGTTGGTGCGACGCCGGGCGCGAGCCTGGAACACGATACCGAGCAGCTGCAACACAATCGGGGGCATCAGTGCCACCATGGTGATGAGTCCCAAACCGTCCTCTACCACGTCCGCAGTGGGGGTGCCCGCGGCCGCGCCCTGGGCAAAGGCCAGCACAAACGTGGTCAGCATCGGGCCAGGCGCGACCCCGCCGCCATCAAAAGCCAGCCCGCCAAACAACTCTGAGGACACGAACGTCAGCCCGACCGCCACCAGATATCCCGGCAACAGCATGTGCCACAGCTCTAAACTGGGTATCACCAGGCGCAATGTAGACAACAGAACTGCCGAGCCCACCCCTAGTGCCATCGCCGCCATCACGGCAGAGGCGCGCACCGACCCGGAAGTGACCTCCTGCACCTGCTCGGTCAGGACGTGTACCGCCGGTTCCGCCAGCACCGCCAGGAAACCCAGCGCAAAAGCGATACCCAGCAGCAGCGGCGCGCTGCCGCGCAGCGCCAAGCTCACCCCAATCGTGCGTCCCACGTCCATGAAACCACCGTTTGCGCCGGTCAGGAAGAAAGTCAGACCCAAGAACGCCATGACGATACCCGCGATGACGCTGCGGCGAGCTGACTTGTGCAGCCTGAACACCGTGACGTTTCCAATCAGGAACAGCGCCAGCAGCGGGGCGAGGGCGAGGCTGACGCTGCGGGCTTCCATCGGAAAATGTTTCACCAGTGGTTCAAAGAGGTGGGTCGTGTCCGGAGTCAAGGTCGGTCCGGTGGTCGGCAAGGCACCCAGGTGCAGCAGGATAGACGTGATTTGCAGGGCTAAAATCGCACCCACGCAAGCAATCGCCACCAGCCCGAACGCGTCGGATTCGCTGCGGGCTGAGTCGCGTTTCATCGACGCTACCCCGGTGGCGAAAGCCAGCACGACCGGCACAGTCAGCGGCCCGGTCGTGGCGCCGGACGCGTCGAAAGCAATCGCCAGATACTGCATGGGTGCCACCAGCGCCAACAGCGCCACCAGGCCATAAGACGCCAGCAGCACCCAGCGAAGTTTCCAGCCGCGCAAAATCCGCACCATACCCAAACACAGCAGCACCGCCAACCCTGCGGAAACCACCATAATCAACAGAATCGAGGACACTATCCCGCGGGTCAACATGTTGACCTGCGCCGCATAGATGAGAATATCCGGTTCCGCCATAGTCAACAGGAACCCCAGCACGAACGTGAGCGTCATAACCACCGTAATCCGCCCGGACTTCACCACGGTCGAGGACATAATCCGTCCGATAGGGGCGATACCAACCTCGACCCCCAGCAGGAACAGCGACAGCCCGGCGATAATCGCGATGGCGCCCAGACCGAAACGCGGCAGCAGTACTCCCGGCAGGGGAACGACCGTGAGATGCACCAACACCACAACACCAGCTATGGGAAGGACCGACTTGGTCGTTTCCCACAGCTTTGCGGTTAAGGTATTCATCTACGCTCCCTGGTACAGCCCACTGACAGCGACCACATTTTGGGTGAAAAGAATGCCGTGGTTGGGTTTTTTCAAGTCGAGTCGCTGGTCGATGGCGTCCTCAATCTGAGGGGCGCTCTGAGCGGGGGTCAGCATAAACACAATGTCTTTTTCCGGTTCGATTTCCATGCCCAGCACCAGTTCTATTTGGGCGACCCCCGAGCCGCGCCCGGCAATGATGGTGCCTCCGCGAGCTCCGGCACTTTGCGCAGCCTCAACCACATCCTCGGCCCGGCCGTGCTCGACAATGATGGTGATGAGCTGCCACTGTGCCGATTGCACGGCGTGGTCCGCGGGGGGTTCGGGCCAGCGTTCAATGGCGGACGTTCCCGCGATGCCCTCCATCTCAACCGCAAAAGCAATACCCCGGTTGGGTTTCTCGAAGTGGAAACGTTTTGCCAGCGCCTGCATCGCCGTGCTGGCGGTGGCGGTGTCGGCACCCATGATGAGGACTTCTTTGCGGGAATCCACCACGCCGATAGCGTTGAGCCACTTGTTCTTGATGGTGCCGCGTCCCAGCATCACCGTGGCGCCGCGAATCCCGTGTTTTTTCGCTTCGGCAATAACTTTGGAAGCCATCTGGTGATTGACCACAACGTAGAGCAGCACCGTGTCCTTGTGCCAGTCTTTCTCAAGCATGGGAAACCTTCCTTGTCTTAGAAGAATATATTAGTCCGAGAATTTGAATGGTAATCAGCGGTGTCATGGCGACCGTTGCGATTACCCCTAGTCCGTCCACCACCACGTTTGCTCCCGGTGTCCCGGCCGCCGCTCCTTGGGCAAAAGCCAGCACGAAAGTAGCGGTCATGGGCCCGGACGCCACCCCGCCGGAATCGAAGGCGATGCCGGTAAACAGCGGTGGAGCGTAACGCATCATGATGACAGCTACCACGTATCCCGGCAGCAGGATGTGCCATAGCTCCAGCGTGGGCACGAGGACCCGCGCGGTGGACAGCACGACCGCCACGCCCACCCCTAGTGCCAGCGAAAACATCACCGCTTTGCGGTGCACGGCCCCGGCCGTAACGTCCTCGACCTGGTCCATCAGTACGTAGACTGCCGGTTCGGCCAGAATCGTCACGACCCCCAGCCCGAACGCCACTGCCAGCAGCAGGGCGGGATGCTGGTTAGCGGCCAGCGTTTCACCGATAGTGCGGCCCACATCCATGAAACCCGCGTTGACCCCGGTCAGGAACGTAACCAGGCCGACGTAGGAAAACACCAGGCCCAAGATGATACGACGCAGTTTCTCCGCGGTCAGGGGGAAAAACTTTGCTACAGCTCCTACCACGAAGGCGGTGAGAATCGGAGCCAATCCGAGCGCCACGTCACGAACCTGACGAGGAGCCTCTTGTGCCAGCGCCGCCAACGGGCTGAGATTCAACACTTCCGGAGCGGGAATGTCGCGGGGAATCTCTCCCAGCCGAAAGATGACGGCGGTAACCAGCACCGCCACAATTGCCCCCGCGGAAGTAATTCCCACCAGCCCAAACGCATCAGCTTCACCGCCACGGGAGTCCTTTTTCATCGCGGACACCCCCGCCGCCATCGCCAAGATGAACGGCACGGTCAACGCCCCGGTGGTGGCTCCTGAAGCATCGAAAGAAATCGCGAGGTACTCAGTGGGAGCGAAAAAGCCTAGGACCGCCACCAAAACATAGGCGCCCAGAAGGATGAATTTCAGAGGGATGGAACGGATGATGCGCACCATGCCGATAGTCAGAAACGCCGCTATCCCCAGGCTCACCACCAGCACCAAAAAGAGTTTACCCAGTAACCCGCCAGTGATCAGCTCGACTTGGCCACCGTAAATATGCAGGTCAGGCTCCGCTACCGAAATGAACAGGCCCAACACAAAGGTTGCTGATATCACGACCGAAATCCTGCCGGACCGAGCGATGGCGTGTCCCAGCAGCTGCCCGATGGGGGTCAGGCCAATGTCTACTCCCAGCAGGAAAATCGCCAAACCCACGATAATTGCGAACGTGCCCAAGGCAAAACGCGCCGGCAGCGAGCCTTCCAGAGGAACCAGCGTGAGTGCCAAAACCACGACAATCGCGACAATAGGCGTCACAGAGAACAGCGTCTCTTTCAGCTTTCGCAGCGGTGCAGAATAATCAGCAAGCAAAGTGGCTCCTCACATCGGGGCTTTTTTATGCCAGTTTATCAAGTTGTCCAACCGAAGAGCACCCTGCCGGCCGCGCGAGGTTAGGCGGTGCCAGTATGCCCGCGAGTGCTTGTGGGGTTCGGGCTGGGGTTGATGTTATTTGGTGATTAAATCGGGGTTGCTGGTCTATATGGTCACGTACCCCTGTTTAATCACCGATTTTGATCACAAACTGCCGGGCAGTGAGGTTTGGCGGTGTTCGGGGGGCTCTGAGTCGCAGAAAGACATGGAAAGCTACGCTTTCCGTACCGAGTGAGCCTTGATACGCGAACATGCTCGCGTATCAGGACGAGCAAGCCGGGGGACGCAATCTCGCAGAGATTGCAAGTACCCATATGCGCCTTCGAGGCACTTCACCACCCTCGCGTAAAACCGGCCTGTCTTGCATGAATGACCGATTTCGCTATGCTCAGAGCCTATCGGCAGGAACTAGAATCGCCATAACCTGCAGGTTTAGAAAATAGGGAGTCTATGATGGTCCAGATTCTGGGTTGAAATCGGTCATTCGTGCAACTCTTCCGAAAAACCACGGAGGTTTCACTCCCAAACAGGACAGAAATCCGGGATTAAATGGCCGGGAGAACCAAAAGCTACTCGCTAGGTTGCAGATATAAGGGGAGAATAGCCGGGTAGCTGCCATTATTGGCAGCTACCCGGCTATATTCCCCCTATAATCCACGCACACCCCGAAACCAGGGGAAAATTTTGGGGGTAAATTGACAGGGTGAGACTTTTTGTGGTGCTGACTGCGGCGGGGTCGGGAACTCGGCTCGGCTGCGATATGCCCAAAGCGCTGGTTCTCGTAGCGGACCGCCCATTGCTGGAGTGGGCTTTGCAAGGTCTACCCAGGTGCGATTTTGTGGTTGTCAGCGCCCCGTCAGCGCAGCTAGACCGTTTTAAGTCGGTGGTTTCCAGTGATGGCATCCCCGCTGCGGTTGTCCCCGGCGGCTCTTCGCGACAAGGCTCAGTAGCGGCAGCCATACGGGCACTGGTAAACATGGTTGACCCGGTGCAAGACGATGACTTGGTCCTGGTTCATGACGCGGCCCGACCTTTCGCTCCCTCCGCAGTGTTTGACCGCGTGGTGGCGGCTTTGCAGGACGGTCATCGGGCCGTTGTTCCCGTTCTACCCGTCACCGACACAATCAAGGTCGTAACTCCGCGGACCCATCCCGACGAGCCAGTCGAGATCGTCACCGCCACCCCAAACCGCGCGACGTTGCGGGCTGTCCAAACGCCCCAGGGCTTTTACCTGCACGAGTTGGCTGCACTACACGAGCGGTTTGCCGAGCAATCGCTTACGGAGTCCACGGCATTTTCCGATGATGCAGCACTATACGAAGCCGCGGGCCTGCCAGTCGTGACCGTGGACGGCGATCGCTTAGCCTACAAAATCACCACTCCCGCTGACCTGGCCCTCGCCGAATCCCAGCATTCCCCACATTACTGACGTCCCAGATTTTTCCTGAGCCGCAACAATAACTCACGATTTCTAGACAATAGATACTATTTGCACACCTTGATGTCCCATTGATGGCACACTATGCAGTTCTGAGGGGTAAACAGGATTGTCCGGGGTACCCTCGATATTTTGGTCGTAAGAGGTCCCGTGGTGGAGGGCCTCGAAGGAGCATATGGGTACTTGCAATCTCTGCGAGATTGCGTCCCCTGGCTCGCTCGTCCTGATACGCGAGCAAGCTCGCGTATCAGGACTCACTCGCTGCGGGTGTTCGTAGTTTTTCTTAGCGGCTTGCCCGCTTAGAAAAACAGAACGGGACCCCATTTCTGCGACTGAGAGGCATCCCCCCGACGCCGCACGGACCGACCTAGCGAGCAACAACCCGCTTGAGCGGCGGACCCCTAGATAACACGAGAGAACTTAACAAATCCCTAACTTAAAACCGGTAGGTTAACAGTAAAGTCATCAAAGGGGAGAGACATGCCAAAACCAGGCGGATTCATACAAATACTTACGTGGTGCATGGGGGCGCGATGGCAGCGCGAAGCGCATGAGCCATCGCGGGCCGGGCGCGTAGGCGTCAAAAAACGGTCCGGGGGACCGTTTTAGCCGCAGCTCCACAAACAGAATCCAACCAGCTCACAGGAGAAAACAATGTCAAAACCAGGCGGATTCATACAAATACTTACGTGGTGCATGTGGGACGCCGGCGGCGCCTCTGTCAACGCGGTCGCGACCACTTTCGTGTTCACGGTGTACCTGACCGGGGCCGCTTTTGGCAACCAAACTGCCTCTTCACAAGCCGTTTCAGCCGGCATGACCATCGCGGGGATTATCGTAGCGCTGACTGCCCCCATCACGGGGCAGCGCGCGGATCGGCGCGGCAAAGGGACGTTCTGGCTGGGAGTGTTTTCGGCAATCATCATCGCTTGCCTGGCGGCGATGTTCTTTGTAGCGCCGCACCCGAACTTCCTGTGGCTGGGCGTGGGCCTGCTGGCGTTGATGACCATGTTCTTCGAGTTCGCCACCGTGAACTATTACGCCATGCTGACCCGGATTTCCAACGCCGACAACATCGGAAAAATCAGCGGTATCGGCTGGGCCAGCTGATATTTCGGCGGAATCGTCCTGTTGATGTTCCTGAACTTCGGTTTCATCTCGGAAAATAACTTCACCGGTTTGGATACCTCAAACGGCATGGGGATACGGGTCGCGATGCTGGTCGCGGCCGTGTGGTCGCTGATTTTCTTTGTGCCTGTGCTGTTCACCGTGCGCGGACGAGTTGTACCGGGCAGCGAAAACCTGCCGCACGAGTCTATTTTCACTTCCTACAAAAAGCTGTTCCAAACCATCGCCTGGCTGTTCCGTAACGCCCCGAACGTGTTGTATTTCCTGCTTGCCTCCGCGATTTTCCGCGATGGGCTGTCCGGCGTCTTTACGTTCGGAGGCATCATCGCCGCGGTGACTTTTGGTTTCTCTCCGGGGGAAGTCATTATTTTTGCGGTCGTCGCCAACGTTGCGGCCGGTATCGCCACAACGTTGATGGGTTTCTTTGACGATAAAATCGGCCCCAAGAAAGTCATGATTTTCTCGCTCATCATGCTGGTAGCCTGCTGTTTGGGGGTTTTCGCCCTGCACGCTCAAGGCAAAATCATCATGTGGACGATCGGGCTGTTCATGACGCTGTGGGTCGGCCCAGCCCAGTCGGCTTCCCGTTCTTTCCTGGCGCGGCGCATTCCCGAGGGTCACGAGGGCGAGGTGTTTGGGCTCTACCAGACGACGGGTCGCTCGGTGACGTGGCTGGCTCCCCTGATGTTTACCCTGTTCATCAGCCTGGGCCAGCACTTTACCCCGTTTATTCCGCCCGCTTTGCTGTCCGTGACCACGGGTCCGGGCGGCCCGATGATGGCGATTCACGAGCAGGCTCAATACTGGGGCATCCTCGGGATTGGCTTGGTGCTGCTGGTGGGGTTGCTGCTGTTGCTGCCGGTGCGCGAGAATCACATGGTATTACGGCGGGCTCCCGAGGCCGCACCTAACGTTTCCGCTCCTGCCGACGTTTCGGGCGACCCCACAAGTCCTGAGGGGGACGTTTCCGTGTCCGTTTCGCCCTCCAGGCCCGGCCAGCCCGTCGAGCTCCAGGCGGAAACAGCGACGGAGGACTCTTCACCCGGAACTCCCCCGCCCAGTACGCAACCCCCCCACACAAACCCCCGGAGGTGCCCAATGAAACGCCAGCTTATTTCGATGATTGCCGCGGCCGGCCTGGTGACTTTGAGCCTGACCGGCTGCGCCTCAGATCAAAGTAAAGTCGACGCGAAACCGGCGCCCGGCTCTCCTGACATCGGCGCGACGGCCGCCATTTTTGCCGACCTGAAACTGGCGGGGCACTCGCTCACACCGTTCAACGAGGACGAATCCACTCAGCTGCGCCAACAGGTTGACCTGGCCGGGGATCAGGTGCGCGACCTGAAAAACCCGGCCGGATTGAAGTTTGATCCCGCCGGTTCCGGCTGCCAAGCCATGATGCGCAATTCTTTCAACCTTCCCCTGCTGCATTGGCCCTCCTTGGCGGCCCAAGCGCCTGACGGTAAGGCCGCAGCTCAGGTATTCCTGGCGCCTTCCGAGCAGGACGTGCGGTCGATGATTGATGACCTCAACACCATGATCAGGAACTGCGAGGAAGTAACGGTGAGCGCCCCGACCGGCACCGTTAAGATGACTCTCAAAGCGAACGACCCCGTGGCATCTTGTACGAACGGCTACCGCCAAACCGTGACAAGCAACCAGGTCAGCCAGACTTTGGACGTGTGTTATGTACCGGAGGGCAACGCGGTTTTGGCGCTGTCCCTGGTGGATTCCACGGATACCGCTCAGGGCATGGCACAGGATTTCGCGGATTTCTCGTCGCGTTTCTATACGCGGCTCGCTCCGCTGTACACCGAGTAGTCCCTCGTCCCCGCACGAGTCACGCAGACCCCGCCTCAAACACGCTGCCCGGCGCCCTCAGCCCGCACCGGCGGCGTGGCTCGATGAGCGCGGGTTCGGAATATCAGCGATGTCAGCGTGCGTACAGCTGAGGAATATACTGGCCATATGTCGTCAGCACGCAAATCTAAGGCTCCTGGTCCTCGCCAGCCCGACAGTATCCTGGCTTCTCCCGACCCTGCCATGATTGATGCCGCCCGCACCGAAGCGGGCGGCATTCCTGTTCCGATTGAGAAACTACCCCTGACGGCGCTGCGCCCTGACGCCCAAGCGGCTTTCACCGGCTACACCAGTCACGACCCGGAATACCGACGCATCAAGTTTGCCCTGTTCGTAGCCGGTTTCGTGACTTTCGCCCAGATTTATGAGGTGCAGGTGCTGCTGCCGGACATCTCGAAGTTTTTCTCGATTTCCCCGGTCACGGCCTCGCTGGCGCTGTCGCTGACGACCCTGGCGTTAGCTATCTCGATGTTCTTTATCGGGCCGTCCTCGGAGCGTCTGGGACGCCGCCCGATTATTTTGATTTCCCTGTTCGCAGCTTCCCTCCTGGGGATTATCTTGGGCTTTACCCCGAACTGGGGCTTTTTGATGGTCGGGCGTTTTGTGCAAGGCATGGCTTTGGCGGGTTTACCCGCGGTGGCCACGGCTTACCTGGCTGAAGAAATCTGTTCAGCTGAGCTGCCCAAGGCGGCCGGTTCTTACGTAGCCGGCACCGCGATTGGCGGTATGTTGGGTCGGATTCTCTCCGGGTTTCTGTCTCACCTGGTGGGATGGGACATGACCATCACTATCCTGGGGTGCATCGGCGTGGTCGGCACGGTGTTGGTGTGGCTGCTTTTGCCCAAACAAGAGGGTTTCTCTAAGGCCGAGCCGGGGTTGAAAGCCCTGTTGCAACACACCAAGGATGTCCTGACCGAACCCGGTTTGGTGCTGCTGTTCGTGATTGGCGGCACCGCTCTGGGCGCTTATCAAAGTATCCTCAACATGATGCCCTACCGTTTGACCGGCGCACCCTACTTTATGGCGACCTGGATTGTTTCCCTGATTTTCCTGGTCAACCTGTTCGGCTCGTTTGCAGCTTCCACAGCGGGCAGCTTGGCTTCACGTTTTGGCAGGCGCGCTGTCGTCCCGGTCGCCGGCATCATCTATCTGGTGGGGATTGTGATGATGTTGGCCAAGCCGTTGTGGGCGATTTTTGCGGGTCTGGTCGTGTTTACCATCGGGTTTTTTGCGGTTCATTCCGTAGCGACCGGCTGGGTCACGGCTCGGGCGGTGTCCGGCGTGGGCGCCACCGGCCAGGCTTCGTCAGCCTACTCGATTGTTTACTATGCCGGCGGCTCGATTTTCGGCACCCTAGCTGGTTTTGGTTGGACCGCCCTGGGCTGGCTGGGAGTGGTGACGATTTCTGGCTCCCTGGCAGTTGTGGTTATCATCCTGGCGTTGTTTTTGCGCCACATCAAGCCGCTGTCCGCCTCCGGGTATTGAGATAGCTGTGCGAATAAACCGCAAACTAAAACTATAGCCTATATCGGGAACAGTTAACCACTGTATGTCTAGTAAAGAATCTTATCGGCGTGCGCACACTCTAACAAAAAAGTGAGATAGCACAACTTCTACTCTCAACTAGATGAAGGAGTTTGATTTACATCATCTAGGTTTGGTTTGTTCTGCTTTTTAATCTCTTTAAGTCGATAACCCAGATACCGGTAAAGACGGATGGCTATCAACAATGTAAAAATACAGGCAGCAAATCTGAGCAGAAGAGAACCCCATAGCGTTAGGTCGGCCATAGTATCAGACATATATGGAACGGCGTGCGCTGAATAGATGGAATATACAGCACTGTAAAATAATGTATTCATACTAATCTACCTCAACTTTGCCAATATGGAGAAAGCTTACTTCCTTCCATAATCGCTTGAACATAGACATCTCGTGTAAATGTTCCTACCAACGAAAGGGTTCCTGCATATTTTGCTGAGTTTGCGGTACGTGTCATGGCAAATTCACTCATTACACAACCGATACAATTATGAAATTCACCCCATGTCGAGTCTATGTATCCTAGGTATTTACCGGAATCATAGTAGGCAGAGGCATTGAAGGAAAAACCGAAGTTCAGTATAGTTTTACTAATGGAAATAGTACAGTTTCTCCACACATAATCGCGGTTTTTTGACTGTCTGTGACAATTTGAAATACTTGCATTTTTTAAATGTGGTGAGTCCGCAAATACGTCATTGTTAATATTAGATGTTAGTTCAACAAATGATCCGTCTTGATACTCATAACGAGAGCCATTGTAACTTCTGGTACGGATAGGAACGATTTGAACTGGCTTGGAGTAATTCAAATCGGAGTCTAACGTCTCTCCTTGTTCAATTTTGTTTATTAAGCTGTCAATTTTATTATTTGGCACTCCATGTACAGTTAAATACTCTCTAAATTCTGGAGTATCAATAGCTACAGTATTTTCAATCTTGTTTTCATAATCTGTAGCAAAAGCAGGAATTGCCCACGACATTACGAACGCCTGAACGACTAAACAGACCAGCACAAAAAGTGTACGCGACTTGTATTTGATGATAGTTCTCCTTACCTAGTACCTAATCACCAATCGCCCCACTCATAATAGTATCACACTGTCTTCCTCTCGTAATGTGATAGTCATCACACACTCACCCTAATCCCTGGGCGGGGCGAACTGCCGGGCGGGTCGTAGGATAGAGACATGGAACAGAAACTCAACATGGGCGATGCGGCCCCGGACTTTACAATCGAAACTACCGAGGGCACTTTTTGCCTCTCCGAGGCTCTCCAGGCCGCAAAAGCCGGGGTGGTCGTGTACTTTTACCCCCGTGCGATGACCCCGGGCTGCACCACGGAGGCTTGTGACTTCCGCGATTCCCTAAACTCCCTGAAATCCGCGGGATACACGGTCATCGGGATTAGCCCGGACCAAATGCCTGCCCTGGAAAAGTTCCGCGACAAACAGACCCTGAACTTTGCCTTGGGCTCCGACCCGGACCATAGAGTCTCATCGGACTACGGCGTATGGCAGGTGAAACCCTTGACGAAAAAGCTCGGGGTGGTGCGCTCCACGTTCGTGGTTGGCCCCGACGGCACGCTGATTTCCGCGAAATACAACGTGCGGGCCACCGGGCATGTCGCCCGCCTGCGCAAAGAACTCGGCCTGGACTAAATCACTGTTCGTCGGGGTCGCTAGCGGGGTTTCCGGCAGCGTCGTCACCAGAGTTGGTGCTGGGGTTTTCACCAGGGTTACCGCTGGGGTTTTCCGAAGTGTTCTCGGTTGGGTTTTCACAAGGCGCCTGGGTCAGGTTTTCCGAAGTGTTCTCGCTATCGTCCCTGGTCGCTTCCGCTTCGGGACCGCAATAGCCGGGGTCTACGGGGTAAATGGTGTGGATGGGGTTCGGTCCGCAATGGTAGTGGCGTTCTCGTGGGCCTTCCATCAGCAGGAACGGCCACCGGCGCTGCCAGGAAAACCGCAGCTGCCAAGCAAACAGCGCCCAGATAAACACCGCTATCGCCGCACCCATACAGGCCAGCGCCCCCAAACCGATGCTCCAGCGGGCTCCGAAAGTTTCTCCAACCCAGCCCACCAGCGGGGACCCGATGGGCGTGGCACCCAGGTTGAACACGAAGTAAATCGAGAGGACCCGCCCTCGTAAACTTTCGGGCGTAGACGTTTGAATCAGGGCGTTTGCCGCGGTCAGCAGGGTAATCATAAAGAACCCGGCGGGCATGGACATGACCGCAAAAGCCCCATAGCTCGGGCACAGCGCCAAAAGCGCCTCGGCCAATCCAAAAAAGAAAACCCCGGAAATGACCATCGCGAAACGCGGGTGAGTGCGCCGCGCCGCCAGCAGCGCACCCGAGAGAGAACCGACCGCCAGCATCGTCCCCAGCAAACCGTATTCGCCCGGCCCTTTGGCATACACATCGGTGGCCATGAAAGCCTGGGTCATCTGAAGGTTGAATCCGAAAGCGCCGGTCAAGGTAATCAGGAAGATGATGGCTTTCAGGTCGGAGCGGGATTGCACGTAGGCGAAACCCTCCCGAATCATGCCGCGGCGGCGCACCCCGCGCTTGACCGAAAAGAAATTTTCCTGGCGCATCAGCGCCAGAGTCACTACCGGAATCACGAAAATGACCGTGTTGATGACGAACACCCAGCCCGGACCCAGCACCGCAATCAGCACCCCCGCCAGGGCGGGACCAATCAGGCGGGCGATGTTGAAAGCCATCGAGTTCAGCCCCACCGCGTTAGGCAGGCAGTCCGCCGGAACCAGTTCCGCGATGAAAGTTTGGCGCTGCGCAATCGCCAGGGCATCAAAAATGCCGGTCACGAACGCGATGAGGTAGATTTCAAACAGCTGAGCTGAGCCGGTCAGCAGCAACATCCCCAGAACCAACCCCAGCAGGGCCACCCCGGATTGGGTAATCTGCAGCATCCGGCGCCGATCCATCCAATCTGCCAACACCCCGCCAAAGAAACCGAAAATCAGCTGGGGCAGGAACTGCAGGGCGGTGGTCATCCCGACCGCAAACGCGTCATTGTCGGTCAAAACGACCAGGACCACCCAAATCTGGGCGACACGCTGCATCCAGATCGCGGTCGCCGCAAACAGATTCGAGACAAACCACAGCCGAAAATTCGCGAACCGCAGTGAATAGAAGGTTTTACTGGCCAAGATGCTCATCTTCTTTCTATTCCACAGGTTCCCCTAGGTGTGGTCTCACTGTTGGGGGTCGCGACCAGGTTTTCGCTTACTTTTTCGGAGTTTTTGAGGTTGTTTTTTTGGTGGTTTTTTTCGCCGTAGTTTTGCGTGCGGGCGCTTTGCGTTTCTTGGTGGGACCTTTGGCGCGTTTTATGGCCAAGAGTTCAAACGCGGAGCTTTCGGTCAGCGTGGCGGGGTCGGTGCCGCGCGGCACGGTCGCGTTCGTGGTTCCGTCCGTCACATAAGGTCCGTAGCGGCCGTTCTTAAGGGTGACTTTCTGGCCCGTTTCGGGATCCTCGCCAAACTCCATCATCACCGTTTGCGACGTCGCCGCCCGCCCGCGAGTTTTCGGAGCCGCCAGCAACGCCAATGCCTCTTCGGTCGTCAACGTGAACAGCTGTTCCTCGCTTTCCAGTGAACGCGTGTCAGTACCGCGCTTGATGTACGGCCCGTACCGCCCGTTAGACGCCACAATGTCCACGCCTTCACTGTCCTGACCGACCGTGCGCGGCAGGCTTAACAGCTGCAGGGCTTCCTCCAGGGTAATCGTGTCCGGGGACTGGGTTTTCAGCAGGGAGGCCGTCCGATTCTTGGGTTTCTTTTTCGCGGTCTTTTTTGCTTTGGTTTCGCTGTCCGTCTCGGCTTTCGGTTCCGGAGCCAGTTCCTCCACGTAAGGACCAAACCTGCCGTTCTTGGCGACAATCTGAAGTCCGGTTTCGGGGTGTACCCCCACCACCCGGTCGCCTTGGGCACCTTTTTCCAACAGTTCCCGAGCCATCTCCAGAGTCAGCTCATCGGGAGCCACTGTATCTGGAACCGAAGCGCGTTCCTCGCCGCGCTGCAGGTAGGGGCCGTAGCGTCCCACGCGCAGGGCGATTCCTTCACCCAGTTCCACTGTGTTCAGGGCGGCAGCATCAATATCTCCCAGCTCAGCCACCGCGCGCTGTAGCCCTAATCCTTGCAGGTCAGAGCCTTTACCGTGACCGTACCAAAAGTCCTTTAACCACTGGGTGCGGTCGGCTTGCCCGGCCGCGATTTTATCCAAATCGGCTTCCATATCAGCCGTGAAGTCGTAATCAATGAGCCCGGGCAGGTTTTCTTCCAGCAGTTTCACCACGGAAAACGCCAGCCATGACGGCACCAGGGCCTGCCCGCGGCGATACACATACTGCCGATCAACAATGGTGGAAATGGTCGAAGCGTAGGTGGAGGGTCGACCTATCTCGCGTTCTTCCATTGCTTTGACCAGCGACGCGTCAGTGTAGCGGGCGGGCGGGGTCGTGAAGTGCTGCCGCTCCTGCCCGGAATCCAAGTGGTCAAGCTGCAGCCGATCCGCGGCCTGCATCCGTGGCAGCCTCGCCTCCCCGGTCTTGCCCCCACCGGAAGTCACCGCGGGCTCATCGCCCTCATCACGGCCTTCCTCGTAAGCGGCGAGGAAACCGGGATTTTCAATCACTGTTCCGGATGCCCCGAACTCGGCGTGAACCGAGCCATCGACCGGAACCGCCGCAATCTTCACCGACACGGTGGTGCCGATGGCATCGTTCATTTGGCAAGCCAGAGTGCGCCGGAAGATGAGGTTGTACAGTTTCCATTCGCGCGCATCGAGTTTGCCTTCCAGACTCGAGGGCAACTGGAACTGTTCCCCAGCGGGGCGGATAGCTTCGTGAGCCTCCTGGGCCCCTTTCGTTTTTGTCTCATAGATGCGGGGTTTAGCCGGGACCGCGTCCTTGCCGAAGCGGCTCACCGCCAGGGACCGAGCCGCGGAAATAGCCTGTTCAGACAGGTTGACCGAGTCGGTACGCATATAGGTGATGTAGCCGTTTTCGTACAGAGACTGTGCCACGCGCATCGTGTCTCGCGAGTTCAACCGTAGTTTTCGGGACGCTTCTTGCTGCAGGGAAGACGTCGTGAATGGGGCGGGGGGACGGCGCCGATACGGCTTGGAGTCCACGTCGTCGACCGACCAGGTCGCGCCGGTGCTGATGGCGTCAGCCAGCTTTCGTGCCGTGGCGCCATCCAGTGCAAACACCCCGGCCTTTTGTGCCGCGGACTTGAGCTTTCCGTGCTCGTCAAAGTCTTTGCCGGTCGCAATGCGTTTGCCATCCACCTCCCGCAAAGTGGCGGAGAACTCGGTGCCGCCCGCCTCGGGAGTCAGCCAGGCCACCAGATCCCAGTATTCAGCAGAGGTAAAACTCATGCGCTCGCGTTCCCGGTCGACAATCATGCGGGTCGCCACCGACTGAACCCGTCCTGCTGACAAGCCGGTACGAATCTTGCGCCACAGCAGGGGGGAGACTTCGTATCCGACCAGGCGGTCGAGGATACGGCGAGTCTCTTGGGCATTGACCAGGTCGGTGTCCAGCTCGCGGGGATGGTTCAGGGCATGGTTGATAGCGTCTTTCGTAATTTCGTGAAACACCATGCGTTTCACGGGGACTTTCGGTTTCAGCACCTCCAGCAGGTGCCAGGCAATAGCCTCCCCCTCACGGTCCTCATCAGTGGCCAGCAGGAGTTCGTCAGCATCTTTCAGCCGGGCTTTCAGCTCGCTGACTTTCTTTTTCTTATCCCCGTCAACCACGTAATACGGCTCGAAGTCGTGATCCAAGTCAACCGCGAACTTCGCGTAGCCGGTCTTTTTCAACGCGGCGGGAAGATTAGAGGGCTGCGCGAGGTCACGAATGTGACCCACCGATGCCTCCACGTCGAAGTCGTCGCCAAGAAACCTCCCAATGGTTCGGGCTTTCGCCGGGGACTCGACAATCACGAGTTTTTGGTTTGCTTCAGCCACTAAGTCTTACTCCTTTTAAATGCGCAAAAAATGAGTTTACCTTCTGAAAGATACCTCGAATTCCCCGATTGGGTAAAATTCAGGGGTTTTCCGGGGGGCTTTGTCACCATCGAAATTGTCAGGTCTAATCGCCCTTTCTGCTTGTGATTTATATCACACAAGCCTCACCGGCACCACGCACATCCGACCTTTTGCACTCCCACTCAGCGCAAAGACCAAGGGTAGACCCCGTGCCGGAGGAAAAGCGGACCCAACTCCCTTTCGCTGGTCTCGCCTGCAAGAAGTCGCGATATATAATTCTCATTCACGACTCATGAAGGTCGATACGATTAAAGAGGGAAAGTGCGCCCAAATCACCTGGTCTTTGTCGGATTGGAAGGAGGCCGGGGCGTTGCCGTTTTGCGAGGGGAGGGCTGAACGATGCGCCGTGCGTTAGACACTAAACTGACGCCAGTACTGGCAGTCATCTCGATAGTCTGCATTTTCGTGGCATGCCTAACGGAAGCCCCCTCTGCCAATAACGCCGCTGAACTCAATATGGCGAGCACACACAACAAGGTTCATTCCGCCGAACTCACCCAGCCAGCCGCCCCCGATAACAACATCATCGACACAACTTCTAAATCTGAAGTCCGCCAAGCCTACCTGGCACGTTACGAAAAGAACATGGTTCGTCCCGCGATGAGCGTGGGAGTCGATGCAGAAACCTGCACTCCCGGTCAAGCCGTAACGGACGGGATTCTTCCCATTATGGAGGCCTGGAATTTTATGCGCGGGCTAAACGGCTTAAACGCTGTCGCCTTGGACACTTCAGGAGCTATCGCCCCTTATACCCAAGCCGCCGCAATGGTCAGCGCTCGCAACGGTAAACTGTCGCACTATCCAGCGGTAGAGGGGTTTGCTTGTGCTACCGATGATGCGGTGCGCGGGGCGAGGCATTCCAACCTGGCACAATCTGTCTCACAAACTTCGGCGGAAACTGCCCTGTGGTATTACATGGATTATTCCGACCGCAAGTATCCGACTAATGACCAGCTCGGACACCGCCTGTTTATGATGGATCCGCAATTGTCCCTGACTTCCGTCGGGGCAGCGGCTGGCTATACCGCTATCTCGGTGCGAACCGGCGAGGCTTATCCAGGACTGGCTGCTGAAGCCATGCATAATCCCCAAGCACCCTCACCCGAATGGATGAGTTGGCCCTCCGCTGGCTTTTTCCCCAAACAACTGTTGACTTCGGTGGGAGAGACACAATCGGGGATGGATGTGGAACGTTGGAGTTTTTCGGTACTCAATGCGGATTTGTCTACTGCAAAAGCAACGATTATCGACCCTAACGGTCACCCGGTTCCACTCAACACCATTCACCCCGGCGAGCGGGGGATTACCTTCACCCCTCGTGCTATCGCGGATTATTCCACCCTGTTGATGAAGTTTCCTACGATCGAGAGACTGCCAGTCGGTCAGGAAAACCTGGTGTACACAGTCAAGATTGAAGGGGTTAAGCACGCCCCGAAGAGCACCTACGAATATCAGGTGGCGCTGTTCGACCCGCTTACCCCACTGGAGAAAACCGCCCCTCAAATTCGGCTGATGGAACAGCCCCTGACCGGGGTGGGATACAAGCTCGTCAACCCCATCCGAATGCAAGTTTCGGCTTGGCCGGTGCCGAAATATCAGTGGCAGGAACGCGATCATGCCGGAACCTGGAGGGACATCCCCGGAGCGAACCAGGAAACTTACACCCCCGATGGAATCTGGTCCTGGGACCGGTCGAAGAACACCGAATACCGCCTGATAGCGATTTCTTCTGAAGGTACCGCCACTTCTGAACCGGTGCGGGTGGCGGTTCAGGGTCTAAAGAATATGCCGTCCAGCGCAACAGTCCCGGTGGGGTCGCGCGTCTCGTTTGAGGCAGCACCTATTATGGACCCTGACGGCTCCCTGTTCGACACGACCTATGAGTGGCAGGTGAAACGCGCCGGAATCTGGCAGCGGATATTCGATGACGGGCATTTTGAGGACACCGACACCAACCGTCTGTCCATCAGCCGGGTCACTTTAGCCGATCAAGGCTTGCAGTTCCGTTTGGTGGTTCGTTCCAAGATTTTCAAACTGTCCGGCTATGACGTGGTCGTTTCTTGGTCGGACGGCAACGCCAAACTCACGGTGTACTAAATTTCAGTTAACATTTCTTTGCAATGTCTTGACTGTTGAATCCTCGCGAAATTACTATATTTTTATTGCTTCAATGGGGGCAATGGCATACTTTTTCGACTTTGGAAAGGATGTACGCAATGAACGAAGCATACCGAACACTTCACAGAAGCTGTGCAGGCACCGCACTGGCTTTGGCTCTGCTGGGAGTTGCTGCTTGTTCACCGGCAACTGAAAATGTTGCCAGTGATACACCTGTGAGTAGTCCTGTGAGTAGTCCTGAAAGCACAGGACATATCTTGTCGGCGCCGCAAGTGAAAGCTATTACCGACGCGGTAAATGCTAATATCTACGATGGCTCGCTTAAAACTGCGTCTGGCCCGCAACCGAGCTATCAACTCAACGCTGAGAAACATAAGACCATCATGAACATCAGGGATGAAGATAAGTCCAAGTGGGAGAAAGGATCCTACCGGTTCCAAGTTTTTTGCATCGGGCAAGGAACCCTTAACGCATCTTTTACTGTTGGTGACCAAACGGCATCTATTGCGGATATGGTTTGCTCGGAGGGCGTGACTTCGGAAAATGTCACACTCTCGATTGACGAAGCCAATAACGCCGTAGTGAGCATTGAACCGTCAGACGACGCGAAGAGCGAAATCGCTTATCTTTTTTATTTGTTAAAACCAACACTATTTATACAAGGGGGGGCGGTCCCCTAGGGGTTACGCCCCGCCAAAATATTAATGGGTCAGTGTGGCAAGACACTAACTACTTAGCGGCCTTGAGGCGCTCACGCAAGCCTTCCAGCTCTGCCCGAATCTGAGCCGGGAGCTTGTCGCCGAACTGGGCGAAGTACTTTTCGGTATCTTCAGTCTCAGCCAGCCAAGCCTCGGGGTTAATCTCAAACAGGGCATCCCAGGCGGCCTTGTCGATGTCCAGGCCCTCCAGGTTGAAGTCCTCAAACTTGGGGTAGAACCCGGTCGGACCCTCAATGGCGTCAACCTGACCGGACACGCGCTTGACCACCCAGTCGAGCACGCGGGAGTTGTCGCCGTAGCCGGGCCACATGAACTTGCCGTCAGGCGTCTTGCGGAACCAGTTGACGTGGTAGACGCGCGGGAACTTGTCGCCCAGCTTCTCTTGCATTTCCAGCCAGTGACCCCAGTAGTCCGCCATGTTGTAGCCGCAGAACGGCAGCATCGCGAACGGGTCGTGACGCAGCGAACCAACCGCGCCTTCTGCGGCAGCGGTCTGTTCGGAGGACACGTTCGCACCGATGAACACGCCGTGAGCCGGGTTCTTTTGCTCGGTCACCAGCGGCACGTTCGAGGCGCGGCGGCCACCGAACAGCACGGCGTCAATCGGCACGCCCTCGGGAGCTTCCCAGTCGGGGCAGATGATCGGGCACTGTGCGGCCGGAGCGGTGAAACGGCTGTTCGGGTGGGCAGCCTTTTCGCCGGATTCAGGCGTCCAGTCCTTGCCGTGCCAGTCAATGAGGTGGCTCGGTGTCGGGCCGTCAATGCCTTCCCACCACACGTCGCCGTCATCGGTCAGAGCGACGTTGGTAAAGATGGTGTTTTCCTTCATGGACTCCATGGCCATCGGGTTGGTGTCATAAGACGTGCCGGGAGCCACACCAAAGAAGCCCGCCTCCGGGTTGATGGCGCGCAAGGTGCCGTCCGGGCCGGGACGCATCCAGGCGATATCGTCGCCGATGGTTTCGACCTTGTAGCCCTCGATGGTGGGCTGGAGCATGGCGAGGTTCGTCTTGCCGCAGGCTGACGGGAAAGCTGCCGTCACGTGGTAGCGCTTGCCGGTCTTTTCGTCCGTCAGACGCAAAATCAGCATGTGTTCGGCCATCCAGCCGTCGCGGCGCGCCATGGTGGAGGCGATACGCAGTGCGAAGCACTTCTTGCCCAGCAGGGCGTTGCCGCCGTAACCCGAACCGTAGGACCAAATCTCGTTGGTCTCGGGGAAGTGGGTGATGTACTTGGTTTCGTTGCACGGCCAGTTCGTGTCAGCCTGACCCGGTTCGAGCGGAGCGCCCACGGAGTGAACCGCCGGAACCCACGGCTTGCCCGAGTTAATCAGGTCCATCGCCTTGGCGCCCATGCGCGTCATGATGCGCATGTTCAACACCACGTAAGCGGAGTCGGTCAGCTCGATGCCCAGCTGGGAGATCGGGCCGCCCAGTGGACCCATCGAGAACGGCACCACGTACATGGTGCGACCCTTCATCGCGCCCTGGAACACGCCATTTTCCCCAATCAGGGTTTCCTTCATTTCCTTGGGATCAGCCCAGTGGTTGGTCGGACCAGCGTCCTCTTCCTTTTCGCAGCAAATAAACGTGCGGGATTCCACACGCGCCACATCAGACGGCAACGAACGCGCCAAGAACGAGTTCGGGCGCTTCTCAGGGTTCAAACGGGTAAAGATTCCGGCATCAACCAGTAGTTGTGACAAGCGATCCCATTCCTCTTGGGAACCATCACAGAACTCCACAGCTTCCGGAGTCGTCATTGCTGCGACCTCAGCAACCCACTTAACTACCTCTTCAGGAGCATTGGCGGGAGCTGCAGAGCGGACATCGGATTCAGTAACAGCCATAAAGGGCCTCCTACATAGATTGTTTCTCTAACACGGCAATTATCGCGCATTTTCGAATATTGTGCAGGGAGTTAAGTCCTACCTCGAGGTGAATTTTGGCAACTTTTCACGGTCAAAAGGTCGGTACACCCGTTGCTCGGAGTGCTACAGATTCCCGATGGCTAACTACCGCCCCGGGCACGCCTCACCGAGAGACCTCCCACCCGCGCTTTTGCGCAGTTTAACAGTAGAAGAAAACGAAATAACTTCAAATGAGGGTGTAACGCACAATCGCGTCTTCACGCGAAGCCCCCGTACCGATGACGGAGATGCGGCAGCCTACCTTTTCCTCCAGGTAAGCGACGTAGTTCTGGGCCGCCTTGGGGAGCTTCCGGAAATCGGTAATGCCGCTGATATCCTCGCCTTTCCAGCCGGGAACTTCTTCGTAAATCGGGCGGGACGCGGCAAAGTCCAACGAATAGTCGGGCATCTGGTCGGTACGTCCGCGCGGGGTTTCGTAGCCTACACAGACCGGAATCTTGTCAAACTCGGACATGACATCCAGTTTCGTCATCACCAGGTCGGTCAGACCGTTGACGCGCACGGCGTAACGCACTACCACCGCATCAAACCAGCCGGTACGGCGCGGACGCCCCGTCGTCGCCCCGTATTCTGAACCGAGTTTCCGCAATTGTTCACCAGTTGCATCGGTCAGTTCGGTCGGGAAGGGCCCTTCGCCCACGCGGGTCGTGTAGGCTTTCATAACCCCCACCACTCGGTCGATGCGAGTCGGGCCGATACCGGTACCGGTGCAGGCTCCTCCCGCGGTGCAGTTCGACGAAGTAACGTAAGGATAGGTGCCGTGGTCGATGTCCAGCATGGTCGCTTGACCGCCCTCGAACAGCACCACACGCTTTTCATCCAGCGCGTTGTTCAACACCAGAGACGTGTTCGCCACCATCGGGCGCAGCCGCTCCGTGTAGGACAGCAGTTCCTGGGTGACTTCGATGGGGTCGATAGGTTCAGCATGGGGCCAGCCTTGCGAAATGCTCTTAAGGATTTCGGACATGGCGGTGACTTTTTCACCCAAAATCTCGGGGTCGAACAGGTCTTGGACTTGGATTCCAATCCGGTACATCTTTTCGGCATAGGTCGGGCCAATCCCTCGCCCGGTCGTGCCGATTTTGCGGGGGCCACGGTACTGTTCAGAAGAACGGTCAATGGCGATGGCAAAAGGTGTGATGACGTGGGCGCGGCTGGAGATGAGCAGTCTCTCGCAGGGCACGCCCCGCTTCTCCAAGTCATCGATTTCCTGGAACAAAACTTTCGGGTCGATGACGGTGCCGTTGCCGATAACCGGAGTCACGCGCGGAGACAGGATGCCGGTAGGCAGCAGGTGCAGAGCAAACTTTTCACCACGAACCACCACGGTGTGACCAGCGTTGTTACCACCATTGTATTTGACCGAAAAATCCACGTCCTTGGCCAGCTGATCAGTTGCCTTTCCTTTACCTTCATCGCCCCACTGGGCTCCCAAAACTACTATCGCAGGCATTGTTCTTTCGTCGTCCTTTGGAAATCGGAATTGCGCTATACGCGTAGATTCAGTCTAGCAAATCATCAGAACTTTTGACCCCTCGGTTCATAGCTAAGGAATGGCGGTGGCGAATCAAGGACGCGAGGACGCCTCCAGTTCAGCCCATTCCGAGGGAGTCAGCCGGAACACGCCCTTTTCCTCCGCCAAGCGCTTGGAAGCGAGCGCAGCAGCGATGGCTGAACGCATCAGCAACGATTGCGCCTCCGGAGAAAACGGGAGATTTTGCGGGTTTTCGTCGTCACGCACGGGTATCAAACTAGCATTCAGGAGCGAATTTCCCCGGCATCAACACCCGAAACCGCCAAAAATCAACGCAATTTGTCCCTAACTGGCGCACTAAAGGGGAGCGCCGCACGAAAGCGCGGCGATCGTCGGAGTGCGATTTGGGGTGCGGCACCTCAATAATCAAGCAGACTGGTGACCAAATCCGCGATAGCGCTGCGTTCCGAACGAATCAGGGTCGTGTGGGCGAACAGGGACGAACCTTTCAAATCTTCGATGACCGCGGCGATACCGTCATAGCGTCCCACCCGCAGGTTGTCGCGCTGCGAAACGTCGTGAGTCAGCACAATTTTGGCGTTCTGACCCATCCGGGACAGCACCGTCAACAACACGTTGCGCTCCAGGGACTGCGCCTCATCAACAATCACGAACGCGTCATGCAAGGACCGCCCGCGAATGTGGGTCAGCGGCAGCACCTCCAACAGGCCGCGCGCCACGACTTCGTCAACAACCTCGGGAGCCACAATCGAGGAGAGAGTGTCGAACACAGCTTGCGCCCACGGATCCATCTTCTCTTCGCCGCTGCCCGGCAGGTAACCCAGGCTCTGCCCCCCGACCGCGTAAATGGGACGGAACACAACAATCTTGCGGTGCTCGTGACGTTCCACCACCGCGTCCAACCCGGCCGCCAAAGCCAGAGCCGACTTACCCGTTCCGGCGCGTCCCCCTAGGGAGACAATCCCAATTTCCGGGTTGACCAGGTGATCCATCGCGATACGCTGCTCGGCGGAACGCCCTTTCACGCCGAACAGTTCCCGATCCGTACGCACTAAATGAACTTTGTTGTCGCCCCAGATGGTGGCCAGGGCGGAGCCTCGCGGGGAACTCAAGATAATTCCGGTATGGATAGGCTGGTACTCCAGCGAGGGGATTTCGGGTTCTTCAAAGTCGACGCTGTTGTCGTCCTCGTTCACCAGGCTCGCCGGGTCGCTACTGTAAGTCGCGACATCGTTTTCCTCGCCCTCCGGGTCGTTCGTCAGCACAATCGTGTCGAAGTCCACCGCGCCGTCCTGATAAAGCCGGGACATATCCTGTTCACTCATCTCGCCGCGAATGACCCCGCGATAGGTGTCCGCCCTGGACAGCGGGTTCCGGTAAACATCGGCGTCCAAGCCGATAGAGGACGCTTTGACCCGCATCGGCAGGTCTTTAGACACGACCGTCACGTCCGCCCCGGTTTTCGCCAGATTCGCGGCGACTGCCAGAATCTTCGTATCATTGTCGCCCAGGCGCATCCCGGAGGGGAGCACCGAGTCGTCGATAGAGTTCAGCTCCACCCGCACGGTCCCCCCTTGTGAACCGACCGGAACCGGCTGATCGAGCCGACCGTTGGCGATACGCAAATCGTCGAGCAGGTGCAGCGCCTTACGGGCGAAATATCCCAGCTCCGGATCGTGGCGCTTTTTCTCTAACTCGGTGATAACCACCACCGGCAAAATGACCTGGTGTTCGGCAAACTTCAGCAAGGCCTTCGGATCGGACAACAACACGGACGTATCAAGCACATAGGTGCGCGCAGGGGTAGCCATGTTTTGACCTTATCAATAGCACGGGGTTCGAGCGTGCTAAAGCGCCGGTTTTACGAGGTTCTTACATTTCAATTTCTCGGGGCGGGGGCGGCGCGACTCACTTCCCCAGGCGGCGTTCCCGATTTCCGTAGTCACGCAGGGCACGCAGGAAGTCGACCTTACGGAAGCTCGGCCAATACGTTTCACAAAAGTAGAACTCGGAATTCGCGCTTTGCCACAGCAAAAATCCACTGAGCCGCTGCTCCCCCGAAGTGCGAATTACCAGGTCGGGGTCCGGTTGCCCCTTGGTGTATAGGTGTGCTTCGATGTCCTCGAGACGGATTTGGTCAGTCACCTCCGCCAGGGTTTCCCCCTTCTGAGCCGCTTCGTTGAGGTATTCCCGCACAGCGTTGACGATTTCCTGACGTCCCCCATAAGCGACGGCGATATTGACCACCAGCGCATTTTCCGGTCCGGTTCCGTTGGCCGCACGCAGGATTGCGGCCAGGCCCGGATCCAGCAGGGACGTGTCGCCCAACACCCGCAAATGGTAGCGGCCCGAGGCTTGCAAACCTTGTACGGTATGGCCGATGACATCTTGCAAGGGCTGGAGCTCCGCGGCTTTCCGACCCAAGTTGTCAATCGAAAGCATCCACAAGGTCACGACTTTGACAGGCCATTCCTCGCACCACTGCAACACTTCGGTGATTTTCAGAGCTCCGCGCTGGTGTCCGCGAGTCGCCGGAGCGCCTTCCGCCTTCGCCCAACGCCGATTTCCGTCCAGGATAATGCCAATATGTCGCGGCACCCCTGCCGGGTCAATTTCACGAATCAAACGTCTGGCGTAAATCCGGTAGAGGATTCCAGGCTTTGACTTTTTTACGGAGCTGCTCACATAATCAGTTTAAAACATTTAAACACATAACTTGCCCGTCCTGACTGGCGCGGGTGGGGCAGGCTGAACGGGGGAACGTTATGGGTGTGAAATCTGGCCGGACGCTGATGCCGCGTCTGGTTAATCCTCGCACCGGGCGGCCCTACACTTTCCAACGTTGGGATTGGAAAGCAATGCGCCGCAAACCTGCCTTGCGAGGATGGATTCACACGGTGGCCACCCCACTGTCTATGGCGGCTTCTATCGTGTTGCTGGTGCTGGCGCCAAAATCCCTTAAATTTGCGTGCGTCGTCTACATGCTGGCTTCCCTGGTGCTGTTTGCGATGAGCGCGGTGTACCACATGGGTTCGTGGCCGAGATCGGTGGACGCGATTTTGCGCCGTTTCGATCACGCCAATATTTTCCTGCTCATCGCCGGCACCTACACGCCTATCTCATTCGGTCTGCTGGAAGGGCGCGATAGAACGATTTTGCTTTCAGTAGTGTGGGTGGGGGCGATTTTGGGGATTGCTACCTCGTTGATTTGGCCGCACGCTCCCCGTTGGGTCAACACGATCCTCTACGTGGTTTTGGGTTGGGTTGCTTTGATGTATTTCCCCGAGCTCTACACGGCTTCCCTGCCTGCCTTTTGGATGCTGGTCGCGGGCGGTTTGGCCTACACGGTCGGGGCAGTCATTTATGCCACAAAATGGCCCAACCCCGATCCGAACGTTTTTGGGTTCCACGAGTTTTTCCACGCTTGGACTGTCGCGGCCTGGGCGTGTCACTGCGTTGCGGCTTATTTCGCTATTCTCGGTTAGGGATTCACAAGGCCGGCGGTTCAGGTTTCCTTGCAGCAGCGGTCTTTTGCCGGGTTGTGTTCGCTTTTTCCAGCGTTTTACTTGGTTTTAATATCTGGTAAAGTAATGAACGCTTGCGTTGCGGCTGATTTTTGAAACAAGCTAGCTTTCTCGCCTGACGCAGGCGCTAATCTTTTAATCTTTCAAGGAGACGATTATGGCTGAAGAAGCGAAAAAAAACTGGATGACCCAGGCGTCTTTTGACCGTCTACAAGCTGAGCTCGACGAACGCACGGGCCCGATTCGCTCTGAAATCACCAAGAAGATTGACGCGGCCCGCCGCGAGGGCGATCTGAAAGAAAACGGCGGCTACCACGCCGCTCGTGACGAACAATCCCAAAACGAAACCCGCATCTTGGAACTGCAAGAAATCCTCAAGTACGCCGAAGTTGGCGAAGCCTCCGCCGATGGCACTATCGGACCGGGCAGCGTAGTGGAGGCAAAAGTCGGACCGAAAAAGATGACGTTCCTGCTGGGTTCGCGCGATGCTGCCAAGGGGATGGATATTCAGGTGTTTTCCCCCGACGCTCCCCTCGGCGTGGCGCTGGCTGGTCACCGGACTGGCGACACAGTGGAATACGTTGCGCCGACCGGCAAGAAAATCAAGGTTCAGGTGCTGGACACGCACCCTTACCAGGGCTAAGCTCTTTCTCTCGATTCTCTCGTTTGGTGCAATATTCCGCCCAGGTTTTCGACCAGGCGGCGAGTTTCGCATCAAACGGGGCGGTGAGACGCGCCATGACCCACGCCAGACCCACTGTCGCCGCGAAGCACACCAGGGCGTAAACGTAGGGAGCGGCATCAGCCATGCCGAGTTCCCGCAGCGCCAGCATCGGCAAACGCTGCAACACATAAACCCAGAACAGGTGTTTACCAAACCAGTGCAGCACGGGATTGTTCAGGTGTATGACTAGCGTGATTTGCACGACGAAAAGGCAAAACAGCATGGCTTCGAGCTCAAACACCAGGAAGCTCAAGTGATCGAGTTTAGTGGTGAGGACAAAGAGCGCCGCCGTGATGAGTAGCGCGGAGACGTAACCCCAGGTACGGCGGTAGACGCGCTCGAAGCGGTCGCGAGCCAGGCAGTAGCACATGCCCAACAGATAACAGCACAGCGTGTTGTAGGTGTAGGTGGCGCTTCCTTTGAAATGCCACATGAACACGGTAAAGCCTCCCACCAGAACACAGTTCAGGATGAAAGCCAGCCACGGGCGATTCCGGAAAATGCTAAACGCCAGCCAAGTCAGGACATAGAGCACCAGAATCGCAAAAATGTACCAGCTGGAAGAGCCGATGGACTTCCAGCCGAGGAACGCCCACGCGGTCTGTGCCGGGGTGAACGGGCGGGACAGCGACAGGTTCATGATGATGAACAAGACCTGGGCGATAGCGAAGTTTACCCAGGTCACCGCCACGCGCTTGAGCGGCATAGTGTGGACATAGCCGGGCTTGTGCGCCAGAGAATATGCCACTCCGAACCCGGAATAGAACAGGAACAGAGCCACCATCAGCTGACCGAGACCCGTGGCAACGTGGTGCATCACCCCGTCCCACGCCGGGTTATAGGGCATGTAGGACCGGATGTGGGCATAAAACACAATCAGGATAAAGACACCGTTAATGCGGGTGGTGTGGTCATGGTCTAGGTATCCCTCGAAATTGTCGCCCTGCCGGTGAATCCTGGCGCCCCACAGCACCAGAATGACAATGAACAGCAGAAACAGGTTCATTGTGCTTGCCGTTCCGCGAGCTGGGCTGAGGCAGAGTCGAGGATAATCTGGCAGCGTGAGGCCAGAGCCTCGCCGCGATCCCACAGTTTCAAGGTGTCCTCCAAGGGTGCCCCAGCATTTTCCAGAGCCTGCACGGTTTCGATGAGTTCGGCGCGCGCCGCCTCATAGCTCATCTCAAAGACATCTTCGTTGCCTGCCACGCCCGTCCCCGCCGCGTCAGTCGGGGTCGGTTTATGATTTTTTGCGCTCATGATTCTTTACCTTTCATCTGTGTTTGGATTCGTGCCAAAAACGGTGGCGACCAGGGAGCCGCGCGCCAGCACGGCCTCCAGGAGGTCGCCCTTCTGAACTGCACCAGCGTCAGTTACTACGGTTTGGTCGGGTTTGCGCAGCACTGCATACCCGCGTTCTAAAGTGGCCTGGGGCGAGATGGCTCGCAAGGTTGCCCGCGCCGCCGCTAGGTCACGTGCCTGATTAGCCAGGACCGCCGCGACCCGCGACCGCAGGATTTCCAAGCTGTGGTTGATGTCCCGGCGCCGTTCGTCTAAAGCCGCCAGCGGATTTTGCATGACCGGCCGGGAGCGAATCGCGTCAAGTTCACGCAGGCCCAGCTCTATACGGTTGGAAATGAGCGCCGTCATCCGAGAGCGCGCCCCGTTCAACCCCTCAATTTCAGCGGCTAAGTCCGGGACAATCCGCTTGCCTGCATCGGTAGGGGTGGAGGCGCGGAAGTCCGCTACAAAATCCAGCAGCGGGGTGTCCTCCTCGTGTCCGACCGCGGAAACAATGGGAGTGCGCGCCAGGAAAGCCGCTCGCACCACGCTCTCATCGGAGAATCCCAACAGGTCCTCCAGGGCCCCGCCCCCGCGCGTGACGACAATCACGTCAACCCCCTCAAGGGCGTCAAGCTCAGCGATGGCCGCACTGACTTCCGCCGCGCAGCGTTCCCCTTGCACCGCTACCTCGCGAATCTCGAACTGTACCAGTGGCCAGCGCCGCGTCGCGTTTTCAATCACATCGGCCTGTGCCCGAGCGGCATGCCCGCAGATAAGCCCAACCCGTCGCGGGAGGAACGGCAAAGACTGCTTGTGCTCTCGGGCAAAAATCCCCTCGGCGGCGAGCTTTTGTTTCAGCTGTTCCAGCTGTTCGAGAAACCCGCCCAGGCCGGCCGGGTGAATCTCGGAGGCCATCAGGGACAGCGACCCGGTTTTCAGGTAGAAATCGGGCTTGACCCGCATAACCACTCGCGCTCCGGCGCTCAACGCCGAGCCGGCCGCAGCCACCACCCCACCAAACGCCTTGACCTGCATAGACATATCGGCTTCCAGGTCCTTCGCCACAAAAAAGGACATTCGGTTACCGGGGCGTTGGTTGTATTCGATGATTTGCGCTTCCACCCAGGTCGGATCGACCCGGTCGACGTATTTGCGCATATTTTCGCTCAGGCGGCTAAGCGGCCAGGGGTTTTCCCGGGTCGTCTCACGCGCAAGTCGCGCCGGTTCTGGTTTTCTCACTTCCATGACTCCATCATGACACAGACCTCGGAGGTGACAATTTTCGAGTTTTGCCCCGGGGCGCAAACCGCTAAACTCAAGACAGTTGCACACCCGCCCGAGAAGGGGTGCCACCCGGACTGCTGAGCGGGACACCTAGTGCGCCACTAACAAATCCGACCGGGGAACCTAGTGCGAAAGTGAGGACGGATGGGGAAAGTTTTGCTGGCCTCACCGCGAGGCTACTGCGCCGGGGTAGACCGCGCTGTCACGGCGGTGCAGCGTGCGCTCGAAGTTTACGGTCAACCCATCTACGTGCGCAAAGAGATTGTGCACAACAAATGTGTGGTGCGCACCCTGGCTGACGCCGGGGCGATTTTTGTTGATGAATTGTCCGAGGTGCCCGCGGGTTCGCGAGTGGTTTTCTCAGCTCACGGGGTGGCTCCGAGCGTTTATGCCGAAGCCGAGCAGCGCGGCCTGGAAGTGATTGACGCCACTTGTCCGCTGGTTTCCAAGGTGCATCGGGAGGCGCGGCGTTATGCCAACGAGGGCTACGACATTATTTTGATTGGCCACACCGGTCACGAGGAAGTGGAAGGAACCCTGGGAGTAGCCCCCAACAAGATTCACGTGATTGACACGGATTGGGTCGATACCTCGGCTTTAGCTGCGGCGGAGGAGGAATCCGGGAGCGATGCCGCTGGCGGATTCGGGAATACTGCCGATAACGGAGTTCAGGACGACACGCCCGCAGCCGCGGATCCCCTGGCTGGGCTCAGCACCGACCCCGATGCCTTGCTGATTTGGCTGTCCCAAACGACTTTGTCGGTGGATCAGACGGCGGCCACCGTAGCGCGTCTCCAGCGCAGATTTCCCGGTTTGATTAGCCCGCCATCGGACGATATTTGCTTCGCGACCCAGAACCGACAGGGTGCGGTTAAGGCTATGGCGCCCCAATGTGAGGTTGTCGTAGTTGTCGGTTCGGCCAACTCTTCGAACTCGGTGCGGCTGCGGGAAGTCGCTCTGCAGTCTGGAGCTGGTGCAGCCTACCGGGTCGAAGGCGCTCACGAGCTTAATCCGGATTGGTTTGCAGGAGCCAAGACCATCGGGGTGACCTCCGGGGCTTCGGTACCGGAAGTCCTGGTGACCGAGGTGTTGGAGTGGTTGGCGCAACGCGGGTTCGATGAGGTGCAAACGGTGCAAACCACGCAGGAAACGACCTCATTTGCCCTGCCAAAACCTCTGCGCTAGCCGCGCGTGCACCTTAGGCAGATGCACCCGTGCTTCATTTGAGCCAGACGCGTGGTTTGGTGGGGTTCTGGCTTGGGGTGATGCTATTTGGTGATTAAAACGGGGTTGGTGGTCTATATGATCACGTACCCTTGTTTAATCGCCGATTTCGATCACAAGCTGTCGGGCCGCGAGGGGACCCTCCCCCCTTCCGCCTCTCGCGAGCGCCCCGAGCGAACACCCCGAAACCCGGTAACAAACAGCCCCTAAATTTCTCGGATAACCCGCAATAAAACCTATTAATTCGCTTCGGTGTGCCATATATGGCACACCGAAGCGTTTAAATAGGATTAACGCCCGGGTTTAACCGGTTTAAGGGCGATTGGAAAACCACTAAGATTGAAGCATGGCTTTAACTATCGGTATCGCGGGACTCCCCAATGTCGGCAAATCCACTATTTTCAACGCCCTAACTCGGGCGAACGTGCTAGCAGCGAACTATCCTTTCGCCACTATTGACCCCAATGTCGGCGTGGTTCCGCTACCCGACCCGCGGCTACAAGTCCTTTCAAATATGTTCCACTCGGAAAAGATCGTGCCCGCTACCGTGTCATTTGTAGACATCGCCGGCATCGTCAAGGGCGCTTCTCAGGGCGAAGGCTTGGGTAACAAATTCCTGGCTAACATCCGCGAAGCCGACGCGATTTGCCAAGTCACCCGGGCTTTCACCGACCCTGACGTGGTTCACGTCGAGGGCAAAATTGACCCCGCCTCTGATATCGAGACGATTTCTACCGAGCTGATTCTGGCCGACCTGCAGACTCTCGAGAACACGATTCCCCGCCTACGCAAAGAAGTAAGCGGCAAGAAAACCCCGAAAGAAGTGCTGGCGGAAGCGGAAAAATGCGAGGAATACCTCAACGCTGGTACGGTCCTCTCCAAAGAAATCGCATCGGGAAACCTGGATCGCGGCATCGTCAAAACTTTCCAACTCATGACTTCTAAACCTTTTATTTACGTTTTTAATATGGACTCCGACGGTTTGGCGGACAAGGCTAAACAGGCTGAACTAGCTGCACTGGTCGCCCCGGCCGAAGCGATTTTCCTGGACGGGGCTTTTGAAGCGGAGCTGGTGGAACTTGATGCCGAGGATGCCCACGAGATGCTGGCAGACGCCGGAATCGAAGAATCTGGCCTGGACAAACTGGCGCGCGTCGGCTTTGACACGTTGGGACTGCAAACGTTCCTGACTGCCGGGGTGAAAGAATCTCGCGCCTGGACCATTCATCAGGGCGACACCGCCCCGCAGGCGGCCGGCGTGATACACACCGATTTTGAACGCGGATTCATTAAGGCCGACGTGATTTCTTACGATGAACTGGTGGAAATCGGCGACATTCATAAGGCTCGTGAGCTGGGCAAAGTCCGCCAGGAGGGCAAAGATTACGTGATGGCCGACGGCGACGTGGTCGAGTTCCGCACGGGGCTTACGTCAGGTGGTAAGAAGTAACGACAGATTTAAGACTCTAGACCTGATCTCACGCAGCAAACACCGCCTTTATTATGACTAAGGGCTTTACTCATAATCAGCAGCGGGGCGCATTATGGCAACACCCGGCGTTCGCCCGATCGGCAGCGGTTCCCGAGTGGTCTACGCCCAGGCATTCGTCTGACGCGAATTTCCGCAACCTGATACGGGTTCGCGTTGCTAGGCTTCACAGATGCGGTTGAGCCAGCGTGCGAAGTCTTGCCAGACAACGTCTTTATCCGTTTCGTTGAAGATTTCGTGACGATCGTTCGGGCAGACGTGGGTTTCGACGTCTCTCACGCCCGATTCCTGATATGCGTGACTCACGAGCCCTACTGCTTTCGCCCCGCCTACAGGGTCAACTGCACCTGAAGCGATATAGAGCCCAACGGCAGGATCGAGGTTGAATGCGTCAGGCTGATTCACTGCGTGCAGACCGTGGAGGAGATGGGAGAAGAATGCATTACTTGGAGTGAACCCGCACAGAGGATCAGACAGATAACGATCCACATTGCTGGTATCTCGCGACAACCAATCGAACTCTGTTCGTCGTTCAAACGGGCGGTTATATGGTCCGAAAGCTAGATTGTTTAACAAAGTGCCAGGCGCTTGCGGAGCCACTGCGGCTAACAGACCAGCTAGTCCTAATCCCGCTTATCCGAGGGCACCTGGCCAGTGTCCGGTGCCGATGATGGCTGCTCCAGCAAGTCCGTGTGAGGCGTGCTTGAGGTAGGTGCGCACGAGAAACGAGCCCATAGCGAATGACGAACAGCGAAAGGCATACTGCGGCGGTGGGGAGGACGAAGGTCAGCACTGCGGTTTCAGCGGCGAAGACTTCCCGGATCTGCAGGCCGATCAGACCGAATGCAATGCCGTTGACGAGAAGGTTTGCGACTTCCCAGAAAATTAGTGCGCGCAATTCGCACGGAGCTATTCTCAGGGCGGTCGTGTCGGTTCGTCTCTAGAGCTGTAACGACGACGGCAATCACACCTGAAACGCTGATGTAGTCTGCGATCATGTATGCGGCGAACGGAGCCACGATGCTAATCGCAACTTGAGCGGCCGTGGTTCGAACAATACGATCGGCGACGCGATAGAGGAATCCGATGCCTAGCCCTATCAACACCGAGATTATTGCTGCCACCGGGAACTCCAAGAGTATCATCGGGCTAATGTGTTCTTGGTTTGCCAATACTGCGCTGAGCGCCGTTTGAAATAACACGATGGCGATGGCGTCGTTGAACAAACCTTCGACCTCTAGCAAAGACATCAGTTGTCGGGGCATTCGAGCCGAACCAGTGACCGCTTCAACCGCAACGGGATCGGTAGGGGCGATCGCCGCGCCAATGAGCAGAGCAAGCGGGAACGTCATGCCAGGCACAAGCCACCACGCGACGAATGCGGCGCCGAACGCCGTAACGATCGTGAGCCCAACAGCTAAAGACAGCAGGAGTCCCCACCGTTTTCGGAAAACCGACCAGCTTGTATTGCGTGCTGTGGCGAACAGCAGGGGTGGTAAGAAGAGCGGCAAAATGAGATCGGGGTCGATTCGCGGCACGCTCACGCCAGGTATGAACGAGAGCGCGAACGCGCCGAGAAGCATAAGAATCGGATAGGGCAATCCGAGTTTCTCGCCAAGGGTGACGCACAGAACCGTCATCGCAAGCAAACCGACTATCACAACAAGCATGTGTCTATTGCCTCATCTTGGGTTCAAATGTCGCTTCCTCAGGTTCCCTGGGTAGCTTCCTGGGGTTAGCAAAACGACCTGGGTTACAAAAACGGTTCAAAATCAGGCACGGGAAGACCAACGTATACGGTTTCGAGGTACGCCTCGATTCCTTCTTTCCCGCCTTCGCGCCCCATCCCAGATTGTTTCATGCCGCCAAATGGTGCCGCCGCATTCGAAATAGTTGCGGTGTTAACTCCGAGCATTCCAATCTCCAGTTGTTCGGCGAGGCGCAGCACGCGCGACATGTCTTTCGTATGGAAATAACCAGCCAGCCCCACGGAGTCACTATTAATAATTGAAATGAGTTCTTTTTCGTTCGTGAATCGGACGACGGGAGCAACGGGACCAAAGATCTCTTTCACGATGATGTCGGAATCAATAGGAACATCAGCAATGACTGTCGGTTCCAAGAAGAACCCGTCATGCTCAGGTCGTGTGCCTCCAGTGAGAACTTTCGCTCCGCGCTGTTGCGCGTCGTCGAGAAGCGCGGTAACGGATGCCAGCTGCTTGCTGGAGACGAGAGGTCCAACGTCAACGCCGTCATCGAGACCATCGCCGATAACTTGCGTCGATAGCGCCTGGGAGAACTTGGTTGTGAATTCATCGTAGACGGAATCATGAACGAAGAAATGATCTGCAGCGTTGCACGCTTCGCCCATATTACGCAGTTTCGTTGTCACCGCGCATTCGACCGCGAGATCGACGTCAGCGTCGTCAAACACGATGAATGGCGCGTTGCCACCGAGTTCCATGGATGTGCGTAACACATGATCAGCTGCTTCATGGAGCAGAACTTTGCCGACGCGGGTAGAGCCTGTGAAGGAGAGTTTACGTAGGCGGGGATCTTGAATCATCGGGCCTGTGAGTTCGGGCGAACTGGATGTGGGCAGTACTGCGAAGACGCCGTCTGGCACCCCTGCCTCTTTCATGATCTTGGCAAAGAGTAACGATGTGAGTGGGGTGTCTTCAGAGGGTTTCAAGATGGCAACATTTCCTGCAGCGAAAGCTGGACCGACTTTGCGTGTTGCCATGGCGAGAGGGAAGTTCCAAGGCGTAATTAGCAGGCAAGGCCCAACTGGCCGGCGAACCACCACGGCTTGGAGGTGACCTTCGGGGAGGCGGAAATAATCGCCACGAATCCGCACAGCTTCATCTGCGAACCATCTGAGAAATTCAGCTCCATAGGTAACTTCTGCATCTGACTGCGTGAGTGGTTTGCCCATTTCAAGCGTCATCAGGGTTGCCAGCGTTGAGCGGTATTTACCGTTCGCGAGTTCAAAGGCGCGGCGCAGAATCGCAGAGCGTTCACGTGGAGCTGTAGCTGCCCATGTGGCTTGCGCGCTCGCTGCAAGGTTGAGCGCGCGGGCGCCGTCTTCGGGCGTGGCGTCAGCGACAGTCGTCAACACGCGGCCTGTTGCTGGATTGATTACCTCGAAACGCTTACCTGAACTAGAAGCGACGAATTCACCGTTAATGAAGAGATCAGTGGGGACGTCGGCGATAAACTCTGCGATGTTGATCAATGCCATAGGAATTCTCCTTTCTGTACGTGCTGGCGGCAGTGCCGAGCTGTGGAGACGACGATGTCTAGACGGCGGTGTCTAGATATGTGGGCGTTCTGACAGTTCGCCTGCGCGCCGGGTAGATTCGGTGTAACTAGTTTAACGCGAGCCCGCCACAGTGCTAGCTCTCAGCTCGAGCCGCCCTAGTGCTAGCTAGCTTTGCTCGAGCTCATGTAGCTGCTGTGCCCGCTTTGCTTTAGCCCTGCTCAGCAGTACGTGAGATTCCACGCGGTTTATCGTGGGGAAGAAGAAGTGCTCCGCCTAGCATGAACACTGTTCCAATGGCGACTGCGATGAACACAGCTTGAGTGGCGGGAACGATGCTCTCAGGTGCGAGATTAGCGCCGTGCTGGGCGAGTACGGTGTTGGAAATGGCGCCGAAGACGGCCACGCCAATCGCGCTGCCGGCTGAGCGCATGAAGGTGTTGATCGCCGTCACTTGACCTCGTTGTTCCCAACCCACAGAGTCTTGGGCGACGATCGTTGATGGCGCTGTTGACAAACCAAGACCGATTCCAATCACGAAAACTACCGGAGCTATGATCCATGGACTCGGCCATGGCGCGGTTACAGCCAAGAGGATCGAACCGATGAGTGCTACGGTAGCACCTGCTCGAATCGTCACCCAAAAACCGGCTCTTAAGTAGAGTTTCGCGGAGTTGCCTCCGGCAATTGGCCAGCCGAGCGTCATAGCAGCGACTGCGAGACCAGCGATGATGGGCGTAACTCCTGCACCTACTTGGAGATACGTAGGAGCAAAACTTGTGACACCCACCGTCAGCCCGCCAATAGCCATCATGGTGATTGATGTGGCGATAATGAGTCGCTTCGTCAAGAGGGAAAACTCGATAATCGGCTCTTGAGACTGTGGCTCAATAACGGCAAGAGAAGCGAGGCTGATGACACCAAGTGTAACCAGTGTGATTGTCTGCCATGATATCCACTCCCAGCCGTTGCCTCCTTCAAGGAGTGCGAGGATGAGCGCCGTCAAACCAAAGGTCAGCGCTGCTCCGCCAAGATAGTCAACGCGGTGCGTCGTATGTTTCTGAGAGTCGGAGTATTTGGTCATCACCATTATTCCGGCGAGCAGGCTCAAGGGGATATTGATGAAGAATATCCAGCGCCACGTGCCGATCTCAGCGAAGAATCCGCCTAGTGTCGGACCAAGAACTGATGAGATCGCCCACACGGATGCCATATAGCCTTGGGCTTGGCCTCGCTGTTCGAGCGTGTAGATATCGCCGAGGATCGTCATCGCCATCGGTCCGATTGCTCCAGCGCCAATCCCTTGAAGGGCGCGGGCAATAATCAGCACGAGCATGTTCGGGGCGAACCCTGCGATGAGGGATGACACCATAAATGCGCCGATGCCGAATACGAGGATTGGCTTACGCCCATACATATCCGCGAGCTTGCCATACACGGGCACGGTAACGGCCTGGGCGAGAAGATAGATAGAAAAAAGCCACGGGAAGCGCGTGTAGCCACCTAGATCCGATACAATCGAGGGCACGGCAGTTGCGAGAATCGTGGAGTCCATCGCGATCAGTGCGTTGGCGAGCATTAATCCAAACAAGACGGTTCGGCGTTCATCGTGTATAGGCGACCATCGATCCCTGCCTTTTCTCTTCATTTCTGTGTCCTCACGTATAGTCTTTCCCTCAGCATCATATCTCGCCTATCCCTGCGGTAGTTCGCGGTTATCGCGCTAGTTCCGTTCGCGTAGGGTCGCGGTGGTTCTTACCCTGGCAGTGGCTATCGCGGTCAGTGCGAGTGGTAAGGTCGTGCAACCTCCACCACCGGTGTCTAACGCGCAAAAATGACGATCGCTTCCCTGATGTCGCGATTGTCTCTATTACGGTCTCCATTGTCTCTATTGTGGTCTTGGGCGATGCGGGGCTATGTGGATGGGTGCATACGGTGCTAGATAACAGTCGGCGATATAATGATGAGAACATGAAAATCGCACGGCTCTCTCTTCCTGAAGGTCCTCGTTTTGCCACGATCGACGACGACACACAAACTTACCATGTGCTTGCAGGTGACCCGATGTATGCAGGCTATGAATACACTGGTCAGGTGCTCCGCCGAGAAGATGCGAAGCTTGTGACCCCGATGATTCCCCGTTCGAAGGTGATCGGGTTCGGTGGGATTGTGGATCCAGGCGTGCAGGATCTGGAAGGGCTGTTCACTTTCCTTAAACCTAATACATCGGTTACAGGTCCGGGCTCGTCGATCGTCTTGCCCGCGAGCAGTACGCACGTAGCAGCGGAAGCTGAACTCGCCGTCGTCATTTCACGTATGGCAAAGGACGTTCCTGTGGAGCGTGTAGACGACGTTGTGTTCGGTTATACGGTTGCCAACGACGTCACGAATGTGTCTGCTGCGAACGGCGGTGCACCAGAGGCACAGGCAAAAGGTTTCAACACGGCGTGCCCTTTGGGTCCGGTGATCGATACCCGCCTCGATTTCGACGCGCAGCGAGTTCGATTGATGATTGACGGCGCTGTGGTCACCGATCATGCGCTAGCAGAGTCACACTTCACCCCTGCCGAACTCGTCGCATACGCGTCACGTTTGTTCACGTTGCTTCCTGGCGACGTCATCATTTGCGGAGCCTATGAACCAGGAGTGAAGATTGACGCCGGGCAAGAAGTATCGTGCGAGGTCAGTGGAATCGGCATGCTGACGAATTCCGTGCTTGCCGGCTAAGCGGCGTGTGTGGTTCTTAGCCTGGATTCTCAGAGATTCTCTTGCACGTACATGATATCTGCCGGGGCTGCTGGGCGGAATTCGCCGTCCCACTTGTGCTTCTGAATATATGAGCGAATGTAGGGGCACGCCGCCACGACCTTCTTCCCTTCGGTTCGCGTGGACTCCA
>NZ_JAXFNY010000002.1:0-71979 GCF_034180645.1 Mobiluncus sp.
AGAATAATGCCCACAGACGCGCAACTCGAGGAATACTACCTAAACCAAGAAAACCAGCACATCACCAGGCGAAGCCTCCCCGGATGGGGCGACGGAATCATCTGGAACGAACTCCACCACACCACCCCCTACAACAACACCTGGGACTAACCCCCCAGACACACAATTTGTCCTTTAACCCTGATGGGGAGCAGTTCACTTGGAAACGGGGTTTTGTGCCCGCTGTCGGGCGTGTCGGGCGTTACCGGGTGGCGGTGTGAGAAATCGGGGATTAAATCGGGGTAGGTGGTTATATAGACCAGCAACCCCGATTTAATCGCGATTTACAGTCACCGGCTGAAGTACTTCTCGCCCAAATGGGTCAATCCCCTCGACTAAGTGTATCCATTCGGATACGCTTAGAGTGTGAGAATCAAGCGTGCAAGAGAGTTCGACAAGGGGCTAAAGACGCTGCATGACCACGTTGGTCTAGGTCGGATTGCATTTGCCTTGAGACGTTGGGAAGTCAAGAACGAAATCGTGGGAGACACCAGATATCTGGGGGACGGCATTAGTGAGTTACGTATCCATTATGGACCTGGATACCGAGTCTATTATGCGAAGCTTGAGCGTACTGTGGTGCTTCTAGTCTTCGGAAGGGGACAAGTCCTCACAAAGGCGCGATATTGAGAAAGCTGAGGCAATTTTCGCTAGGCTCCAAGAAAGGGGAGAGATATGACAATAAATGACTGGGACGTGACTGAATACCTTGATAGCCCTGAATCGATTGCGGGCTACTTGGATGCAGCTTTGGAGGACGGAGATACTGCCATGTTGCAGGCTGCTATTGGCGATGTTGCCAAGGCTATGGGCATGACCGCGGTTGCAGCCAACGCTGGGGTGAGTCGAACCTCACTGTACAAATCCTTGACCGCAGATGCGACGCCGTCTTTTGAAACCATTAATAAAGTCCTGCAAGCGTTGGGTGTGCGTTTGAGAGTATCTGCAGCTTAGGCAAGTGGCGGGTCGGGTGCACAAGGTCGGTCAGGTTCGCTCGGCCCGGTGGGCTTGCGTACCGCCAGGGTGGCGATAGCGGTGGTGATGGGGACGCTGGCGATGAGGGCGGAGCCGGAAGCCAATATTTGCAAGGCTTGGGCGGCGAGGGCTTCCGTCGTGAAGAGGTCGCTGAGTGAACGTTCAAAGAACAAAACGATGAGCATCACCGTAGAGAGCGCCGCGCCGGTGTAGGCAAAAACAATGGTGTAAATCGTCGAAGCGATGTGGTCCCGGCCGATACGCATAGCGCTTTGATAGATTTCGCGGCGGGTATAGGTCGGGGCGGCCAATCTCAGTTCCCACACAGCCGAGGCTTGGGTGATGGTCACGTCATTCAGCACCCCCAGCCCCGCCAAGATGGTGGCAGCGACGAACAGCTGGCTCATGTTGAGGTGCGGAATGGCAGCGGACAAGTCAAAGGAGGTTTCATCGATGTAACCCGAAATGTGCGCGCTTTTCACCGCGATGGCGCCCAGCAAGGCCGAAAGCCCCAAACCGCACACGGTGCCCAGTAGGGCGGATGCGGTCCGCATAGATATGCCGTGGGCGACGTGAATGACGATGAGCATGATGGCACACGATCCGACCACTCCGACCCAGATGCCGGGCCGACCGCTGGCCAGGGAAGGCAGCATGAAGTACACAATCACCACGGTCGCGAAAGCTAGTCCCACCAGCGAGAGCGCTCCTTTGACGCGGGCGACAGCCAGAACTACCACGGCGAACAGGACGGTAAAGAGGATAATCGGCAGGTCGTGGGGGACGCCGGTGAAGGTGTAGGTGGCAGTGCCGGGTTTTTCTCCTGGTGAGCGCATAACTTGGATTGTGTCGCCGGGAGCCAGGTCCGAATGTGCGCCGGGTCCGACCGCTTCTAGGGTGGCAACCCGGTTGGAATCCGGTCCGCTGGTCAGGCGTACCGTCAGGCGAACACAGTCGTCCAGGTGCCCTTGTACGTCAGAAGGGGCGATGTCGGTGTCTCGACACTTCGGCTCGAGTTTCACGATGGTGGCGCGTTCGTAGGAAACTCCCGGAGCGGTCGCGAAACTGAAGTTCATCTGGCGGACTTCCTGCAGATGATGCCAATCGGGCCAGAGCCAAACCGCCCCTGCCAAGGTCAAGATTGTAATCAAGCCCAGGGCAACCACCATCGCCAGGCGCGAGGCTGGCGAAGTCGTCGAAGCCTCTTGAGTCCGAGAAATCCGAGAAATCGAGTGAGAATGAGACACAAACAGCAAGTATATCCATGTCAGTCGCATCCATGCTGGGTGAAATGACCTATCTTTTACGATGATTCTAGGCGTGAGCCGAACCGAGGCGCGGTTGTGATTTCCCGGCGATAGAGCCTATTTGAGAGTGGTGAAGGCAATAGATCCGTAGGGGGAGCGCGAACCCCCGCTCTGTTGACCGGTCTCCCACATCACGGCAATCCGGTCGCCTAGCGTGACGCACACGGAGTAGGCGGCGGGACCCGAGTCAATGACGTGGGGTTCACCCCAGCTAATCTCAGCGGGGTCGAGAGGGCTCGTGGGTGGCTCCGGGAGGGTTCCCAGTCGGACAACCAAGTTTCTGCGAGAAAACCAGTCTTGCAATTGGTCGTGGCTCTTTCCGCGAGACGGGTCCAGATCCAGGTCGGGATGTACCTCCCGAGACTCCTCGGGCGGGTCGAGGCTGGTGAGGACCAGTGTTCCGTGATACATGGCTAATCCTGCATTGCAACCGGGGTCCTTTACCTGCAAGGTCCGCATTGTCAAAGTTTGCCCACCATCGGTTGAGAGCGCCCACAGGCGTTGGGGATAAGCGCGGGAGCTCATCAAAATATCTCCGTGGGGAAGTTCCAACAGCTTGCTTTCGTCCCCGCCAAGCAAGGTCCCGCCACGTTGCCAGGTGGCTCCGCCGTCATCAGAAAACACGATGAGGGCTTTGATGTCTGGGGAGTTTACCCGACGTTCCACCATCGGCAGAAGAATCCTTCCCCGGTGCGAGCCAGTTGTGAGCTGAATGCCATTTCCGGATGCAAAGAAGAGATTCCCAGTCTCCTCAGTCCACAGCTGCGCGGTGATGTCTCGGTGAGACCAGGTTTCTGTGTCCTCGCTCCAACAGACGTAAAGTTTCCAATTACTTCCTGCAGCGGCATCATCCCAAAAACTCATTCCCTGACTTGCAGCGTAACCGCAAAGAACCCCTCCGTCATGCAGGGCCACCGGGCAAGCATCGCCAAAACCCCACCCGTCACGGGCTAAAATCAACGGAACATAGGGTGTCCAGGAAATCCCCAAGTCATCACTAGAGCAGGTCAGCACAGAGATGAGGCCGGGAAGGTCATGAAAGTCGGGCCGGGCATCAAAGAATGCCAGCAAGCGATGCGGGTGCACCGAATCCGCGGAGGTGAGCACGAGGGCCGGAATACGGAAGAATGCTTCGCCGTACTGGGGAAATTGCCTGCGGGCGGATACTTTGACCATCACGGTTAGGATACTGCGAAGTTTCAGCGGGAAACCGGTTTTGCGTCCCAGAGATTTTTTGTCACGTGAAAACCTACACAACGCCGGATAAAGCCGAGTACGATGGAATGCTTCATTTCGTGTACTAATCAGGAGAATGTATATATGCCGGTATGGGAAATAATCGGGTGGGTCGGATCCATCTTGGTAGTGGTGTCTTTAATGATTCCCAGTGTGCGCAAGTTTCGGATTTTGAACCTGACGGGCTCACTGATTGCCACGGTCTATAACGCGTATTTTGGTATCTGGCCTTATATGGTGATGAACGGCGCCATCGTGCTGATTAACGTGTACTGGCTGTGGCGCTTGTATCGTTGCGATAGCGAGAGTGAGCGGGTCTATGAAGTAGTGGGTACCTCGGGTGAGGCCCCGGTGGTGCAGCGTTTCGTGGAGCGTAATCACCAAGACATCCTCCGAGCCTATCCGCAGTTTTCAGCGGAGTCCTTGGGCGGTGCCAGTGTTTTCCTGGTGCTCTATCAGGAGGAAATCGTGGGGGTTCTAGCACTACAAGCCGCCGCGGAGGGCCGCTGCCGCATTGTCTTGGATTTTGTGACTGAACGGTTCCGTGACCTGACCCCCGGCAAGCATGTGTATTCCGACCGGGAATTGTTCGCGGGAATTGCAGCCACCGAAGTTGAAATCGCCCCCGATACCACCAGTGATGTGGGCTACTTCAAACGGTTGGGATTCACGGATGAAGGCTCGGTCCTGGTGAAAACCGTGGCCTAGCGTGGGCCAGATTCCAAGGCCGCGGAAAATCGCCTTCCCGACTGTAACGGAGGGTGTTTTGGTGATGCTAATCTCAACATACCGTCATGCAGAAAGCAGGAAGTTATGTCTGACCCGATGCCGCCCGCATCGATTCGGTCCGAATCCAGCCCCACACCGCCCCCACGTCCAGAGGCGGATGCGGTCGCAAAGAGCCGTAATGTACCGTTGATTGGCATCATAGTTGCGTTGGCACTGTTAGTGGTTGCTGGGATTATTTTGTTGGTGGCGCTGCTCGGGAAGGGTTCCGCCGGCGGTGAGGAGGCTGCCGGGACATCCTCGGCCGCAGGAAAGACCGCGACAGTCCAGAAGCATTCACATGCTCAGAAACTTCAAACGGCCTTTGCGCAGTACACCGAAATACTTGATGCCCCCACCAAGTATCTGACTGCGTTAGAGAGGGATAATTCAAGTGGAGCGTATAAATACGCCCTGACTGAGATGAATGGGGACGGTATTCCTGAACTGTTATTCGGTGCTGATGATGGTTATGGCCTGCTCAATGTGCAAGTTTTCTCCGCGGACGGGTCGGGAAATCCGTTTATAGCGCCGTCGAAGGTCCTCCTGGATGGGGTTGCCTTGGGTGGAGGAACGCGGGCCTTCATTATGGGGAGTAAAGCTGGGAATGGGATTATTCAAGTCCTTGGCAGCGCCTCGAATCCCCAGTGGTACTGCAATCGTATGGTGTTGCAAGGCTCCGAACTGGTAGAGAGCGATAATTGTGACTTCACGTTTGGTGAGTCCACTCCAGTTTTGGACGGGGATGGAGCCGAACTGCAGTGGTTGGATGTCTCGGACCGTTCCGCCTTGCAGAAGCTGGCGGGGCCAGCCGGTGCTGCAGGGGCTAAGCAACCCGCAGGGGGTAAGTCTGCGGATCAGAAAGCCAAGGCTATTGCAGCGGCCAGAGCCCAAGGCAAGCAGGTGCTTGAAGGTACCCTGCGGATTATGGGTCACAAGGAGGTGCTGCAGATGCAAGGAATGCCGGAACCTAATCCCGTGCCGCCCGGGACAGATTTCAGCCATGAACGCTATGTGGTGGTGTTGTTGGATCAGAAACAGGGTGTATTGGGCATTCTTGGTGATGGTAGCGGTGAGACCGATACGATAGAGACAGACATCCTTGACCTGTATTCTTACACAGGTATTGGAAATGAAGAGGACAGGTCGTCTCAGTGGCAGAAGTACGACGGCAGGAGGGTCGTGGTAGCTGCAGACACCGACGATATTTGTTGGCCTTCAGGAGTTGGTGTTCCCATTGGGGCTCCAGCTTTTGGTGGAGACGTGATTTTTGCGGAGTGATTCGGGCCGGCCGGTTCGCAACTTGCCGTGGCAAATGTTATTCTCAATAGTCTTGTGTTTGCGTTTCGCGCAAACCTTTAGGACCTATAGCTCAGTTGGCTAGAGCGCCACGTTTACACCGTGGATGTCGGGGGTTCGAGTCCCTCTGGGTCCACCAGGTTTTTGTGAGGATGGGGTTTATCCCCATCCTCACAAAACAATTTACGGTCCAGAGGGACTCGAACCCGTGAGGGGCGGCGCCGGGGGAAATGCTGTTTTGCTCAATATACGTCAGGGGTACCGCACCGGCGACAAAGCCAGAGGGGGCTGGTAAAATGTCGGTAAAGGGAAGGGACGTGGCGATGGTAAGCAATGAATATGAGGACTATTCCGATTCGGTTCTCTATGACGTGTTCTATGAAGCCGGGAACCATGCTGGGAGGTTGGCTTTCGTCCCGGCAGGTTGCGGCTCTCAAAGAAGGTAACCATGCTTTAGCTGACCGCTACGAGCAAGAACGATTTGAGTTAGATGAGGAACGCTCGCGGGTCGGCGCTCATGACCGCGACGCACAAATTGCCATGATTAAAAAATGGCACGCACGCCGTGTGGAACTTGATTCTTCCGAATTGTTAGTAGCTATGTGATGACGCCAGATGAATTGCAAGCGTTATGGGAACTGTTAGTTAAACCTGATGTATTCAGGAAAATTGAATCTGTTGAAAACCCGGCGACGATTTTTCTGGGTGGTCAGCTGGGGTCTGGGAAAACCCAAGGCAAGAATTATGCCCTGGCGCAGTATCCCCCTGACACTGTTGCTGAAATCATCGGTGATGACTTTCGCCGCCACCACCCAGATTACGAGTATCTCTCATTACCCACGAGCCTTTGAAGATGCCCCACGCCACCGCCCCTGCGTCCGGCGCGTGGGTCGGGATGTGTGTGGAATATGCAGAAGCGAACCGGATTTCGTTTCTCGTTGAGGGCACGTGGCGCAATGCCGCAACTGTTCTCGACACTGCGCGCCGCGCCAAAGAGTTGGGGCGTCAAACTCACGCTGTGGTGCTTGCGGTTCCTCCCTTGGTTTCGTTGGAGGGTATCGCGGAGCGTTTCTATCGGGATATGCTGCGGGGGTTTCCGGCTCGGTGGACACCGCCTACCGCGCACGACGTGACCGTGGATAGCCTGGTGCAAAACGTTGGCAAGATTGTGAACGCCACGTTTAGCGGTGAGCCGATGATTGACAGTTTCACGGTTACGAATCGCAGCGGGGGAATTCTCTATGACGGTGCCGCCTGCGCGGATGCGGTGGATATCTTTCAGGAACACTTTGAACGTCCCCTGACCTTGTCGGAGCAAAAGGTTGTTCGGGATACGTTGGCGATTTGTGAACCGGGTCATGTGCGGTTTACTGCAGACGATGCATCCGCTGCTGACGTGCTTAATCGGCTGCGACAAGGCATTGCATAGAAACCATACAAAATATGGCTAATTATTTTATTTAATAGGCATCGTCAACCGTAAATAGCTCTGGATGAGAGCGCACGGTTTGTAAGTCTAGATAGTCTCCGTAAACTTTGTTGCCCGGTGGCAGGTAGCCTGGATACTCTGGATATCAGAGTTATCAGGAGAAAGCGGACTATCGTTGATTGTTAACCGTGTCCTTTCCGAACATTTTTGCTTGTAATTCCCCGCCAGATTGTGGGAAAAACCTTGCCCGGTTTGTCCTATTCGCGCTCGAACCCGCTCGATGCGGTAGAGTAAACCCCGTGCGAGTGGAAAATTTGCTGCCCAGAGGGCTGGTGTCTTACCAGGAAGCGGACCGGATTCAGCGAGACACTTGGGCGCGGGTGCGGGACGGAGAACTTGACCACACCCTCATCTTGGGACAGTTCGAACCGACCTATACCGCCGGGCGTAACACCCACGACAGTGACCTCATCAACAAAGACTTGCCGGTCATTCGCACCGACCGGGCCGGGTCGCTCACTTGGCACGGGCCGGGCCAGCTGGTGGTCTATCCGGTGGTGAGGCTGCACGAGCCGGTGGACTTGATTGCCTACATTCGCGCGGTGGAAGGCGCGGTCATCGACGCGGTTCGCGGCACTTGGGGCTTGGACGTTGAAATCGTGAAGGGTCGTGCGGGAGTGTGGCTGCGCTACCGTGACGCCGCGGGGCGCACCGCCGCCGAGCGGGGGATGGGACGCGACCGCAAACTGTGCGCCATCGGCTTGAAAGTCGTGCAAAACGCGACCCTGCACGGGCTGGCGCTCAACATTCACCCGGATTTCAACCGCGCGTTCACGGGCATTATTCCTTGTGGACTCAACGATGCCGGGGTCACCTCCCTGTTCGAGGAGGGTATCGAAACGGACTTCGACACCGCCGCAAAAGTACTGGTGGACCAGCTCACGGAGAAACTCACCCCCCTGCTGGCTCCGTTTTCAACAATTTAGGGACCGAAGACCCTGACGCGAGCCGTCGAAGTAGTCTAGCATTTAGCTTATGAACACAAAGAAGTCTTCAGCTCGTAAACCCTTTGGACGTCCCAGCAAAGATACCTATGACGTTGTCGTCGTTGGTTCTGGAGCTGCCGGCCTGTCCGCTTCTCTTACCGCCGCGAGGCGTGGTCTGAAAGTATTGATGGTCGAAAAAAGCGACCAGTGGGGAGGTTCGACCTCCAAATCCGCCGGCATGGTGTGGGTACCCGGAAACAATGTTTTCGCCAGACTCGGGGGTTCGGATTCTACCGACCTGGGCCGCCAATACATGAAAGCAACGGTGGGGGACTGCACCAGCGACGAAATGATTGACACATTCCTGGAGGAAGGCAAGAAGTGCATGGACTTCCTCACCGCTTCGTGCCCCTACCTGGAGTTTAGGCGGATGGAAGGCTACCCCGACTATTGGCTCGATGCCCCCGGTGCGGCGAAAACCGGCCGCGGCGTCGAGGCCGGTGCCTTCGATTCGCGCCTGCTGGGCCCCTGGGAGAAATCGCACGTCAAGGCGTACTTTAAGCCGATGATTCCAATGGACTTGAACTCGTACGATTCCGCAGATTTGCTGTTGGCGATGACCGACCCGCGTCCGTGGGTGCGCGGCATGAAGCTGGCGTGGCGCAACCTGGTCCACTGGGCTAAGGGACGTCGCCCGCTGACGATGGGGGCGGGCCTGACCGGCGCGATCATGTACTCCGCGCTGCGCGCCGGGGTGGAAGTGAAGCTCGAAACCGCCCTGAAAGACATCACCTTCGACGGTGACCGCGCGAACGGTGTGACCCTGGAACACGCCGGCGAAACCTTCGACATCAAGGCCAAACATGGCGTCATCTTGGCTTGCGGCGGTTTTGAACGCAACGAAGAAATGCGCCAAAAGTACCAGCGTCACCCGATCACCGGCACCTGGACGGTCGGCGTCGAGGGCAACACCGGCGACGGCATCGAAATCGGCCTGAACCACGGCGCGGCCATCGACAATATGGCCGACGCCATCTGGTCCCCGGTCATTTCGCTGCCGCGCACCGACACCTTCCAGCCGATCGTCATCGAGGACGAAGAACGCTTCATCGTCCCCGACCGCTCGCTGCCGCATACGCTCATAGTCAACGGCAAAGGCAAGCGCTTCATGAACGAAGCCCTACCGTACTGCACTGCTGGCCAGGGGCTTTACGGCGGCATCTTCGGCAAGGGTGAGGGCGACGCGGAAAACATGCCCGCGTGGTTGATATTTGACCAACAGTTCCGCGACAAATACTTCTTTGCATACGGCCACCTGCCAAAGCTGGAGCTGCCCGAGGAATACTACGATTCCGGCGCCCTGGTGCGACGCGACACGATCGCCGCTTTGGCTGAAGCCATCGAAGTGCCGGCCGATGCGTTGAAAGCCACCATTGACCGTTTCAACGACTTCGCCGATGCCGGCGTTGACTTGGACTTCCACCGTGGCGAAAACGAACACGATCGCTTCTATGGCAACCGCTACCACAAGCCCAACGCCTCGCTGGGTCGTGTGGAAAAGGGCCCGTTCTATGCGACTCAGGTGTACCCGGGCGACATCGGGACTTCCGGTGGTTTGGTCATCGACCCGAAGGCTCGTGTGACCCGCCCCGACGGCAGCACAATCCCCGGCTTGCTGGCGGCCGGCAACACGACCAAGTCGGTCATCGGCCACACCTACACGGCCGGAGGCACCTCCATCGGGGCCGCGCTGGTCTTTGGTTACATCGCCGCCAACACCGCTGCTGACGAGGCATTCGCCGACAATCCGGTGTTTGTGGCGCGCTAGCCCGACCGGGCCAACAGACTTTCCGGGAACTTCACCGCGTGGTGAGGTTCCCGGATTGTTTTGTCGCGTGTGTACTGTCGCGGGAACGGTGGTGAGGCCGGAGGGAAACGTGAGTAAAATGAAGAAAGAATGTCCCCAAACCGACTGAGAGAGAGACACTATGTCCACGCTGGAGTCCGCGCAGCACCGTAAACCGTTGCGCCTGGAAGTGGCCAACGCACGCCAACCTCGTGAGGACCATCCGCGCTGGCTGCGCGTGGTGGCAAAAGCCGGGCCGGAATACCAGGAAATGCGTTCCCTCATGCAGGGGGCGGGGCTGCACACGGTTTGCGCCGAAGCGGGATGCCCCAACATTTTTGAATGTTGGGAAGACCGGGAGGCGACTTTCCTGATTGGTGGGGCCGTGTGTACCCGCCGGTGCGGGTTTTGTGATGTGGCTTCGGGCAAGCCGGAGGGTTACGACCGTGACGAGCCGCGTCGCCTCGCGGAAACGGTCAAGCATCTGGGGCTGAAGTATGTGACGGTCACCGGGGTGTCTCGCGACGACCTGGAAAACGGGGCGTCGTGGCTCTACGCCGAGTCGGTACGCCAGATTCGCGCGCTCTGCCCCGAAACCGGAGTGGAACTGCTGGTCGATGATTTTCAAGGCAAATCCGCCGCCCTGGAGGAAGTCTTTGCGAGCGTTCCCCAAGTTTTTGGCCACAACTTGGAAACGGTGGCGCGCCTGATGCACACGGTGCGTCCCGCGTTCACCTACGCGCGCTCCCTGGACGTCATCACCCAAGCCAAACAGTTCGGGCTAATCACGAAGTCGAACCTGATGCTGGGGCTGGGCGAAGAACCCGAGGAAGTCGAAGCGACCATGCGCGATATGCTGAACGCGGGGGTAGATATCTTAACCCTGACCCAATACTTGCGCCCCTCTGAGCGATACCTGCCGGTGGTGCGCTGGGTCAAGCCTGAAGAGTTTGTGCAGCTCAAGGAGCTGGCGTTGGGTATGGGGTTCGCCGCGTGTATGTCGGGGCCGTTGGTGCGCTCTTCGTATCGTGCCGGCAAGCTGTGGGCCCAGGCGATGCGGCACTACGAGCGTTTCATTCCGCCCCAGTTCGCTCATCTGGAACAGGACCGTCCCCCGGCTCGTCAGGAAGCCGAAGCGGTCGTGGAGCGGGAAAAACAGCGGTAATCGCGCGCCTGAGTGCGTGGGGGGGTGTTTCGGGAGTTATTGGAACAGCGCCAAAAGCCCTTGCCGGTCAGGTTTTCCATTTGAGTTTAGCGGGATGCGGCTCACGAGGCGCAAGGCTCGGGGGAGTTCCGCTTTCGTCAGGTGAGGGCGGGCGAAGTCTTGGAGTTGTTCCAAGCTGAGTGGTTCCGCGTTTTCGGGCGTGTCTGGGGTTTGCACCACCACCGCGGCCACGATTTCACCCCAAGTCGGGTCGGGAACCCCGACGACCCGCGCTTCTGACACCCCCGGATGACGCGAGAGCACCGCGGCGACCCGCTGGGAGAACACCTTTTCCCCGCCGGAGTTAATCGTGTCGGTCAGGCGTCCCACCAGGTGAAGGAAACCGTCAGCATCAAAAAATCCCAAGTCCCCGGTCCGTAACCAGCCCGTTTGCGGGTCAATCAGGGCGGCGTTCAGTTCCGGATTACGGAAGTATTCCCGCGTCACGCTGGGGCCGCGGCATTCCAGCTGGCCAATCACCCCAGGTTCGACCGGTTTTCCCGCTCCGTCAACGATACGCAGCTCAGTATGCGGAAATGCCCGGCCTACCGCCAGTTCGCGCCCCGCCATGACGTCCGTAGTCAGGGCGGCTCCCGAAGCGCTTTGCTCGGTCATGCCCCAAATGTTGATGGGGTTCCACCCCAAGCCAATCATGTCAGCGGCCAGCTGTTCATCCCACGGCGCGCCGCCCACCAGGGCTTTTGTGAACCGAGACGTGTCTATCGGCCGTCCGGATTGTGCCGCCTGCCGGACTTCGCGCACCAGCATCCGGTACATGGTCGGCACCGCGAACATCATCTGGACATGATACTTCTCGATAGCGGCGAGGACAGCGGCCGAATCGAACTTCTCAAAAATGACGACGGTGCCGCCGTGGGAAAAAATGTCCGTCGTCGTGCCGTTGAACCCGCCAATATGTGACAGGGGAGCTGTGACCGCCTCGACGGTGGCCGGAGAATATTCAAACACTTCGCGGAAATTCGTGCAGCCCCACCACAGGTTTTTGTACGTCAGCAGCGTGCCTTTCGGGTGAGCGGCGGTGCCGGAGGTATAGATAATCGCGCCGGGCACGTCCTCCCCGCATTCGGGAAGGCCGTCCAGCATTTTGGTGGCCGCGAGCGCCAACGTTACGGGTGGGGTCGAGTCGTCGCGCGGCTCTAGGCAATCCTCCAGGTCAGAGTACGTCACCAGGCGGGGGCGAGGGTTAGAGGTGGGGCCGCAGCCCGCCAGTTTTTCGTGCTGGGCGGAATCGCAAATAATGATTTTCGGTTCGCAATGCGCCAGGATTTTTGTCAACTCCGGGGCTGGGAGGTTTTGATCCAACGGCACTGTAATCGCCGGAATGGCCGCGGCGGCCACGAAAGTCAGCAGATGCCAGGGGGAGTTTTTCCCAATCACGACCACGCGCTCGCCGGGCGCAACGCCCCAGGATCGAAACTGGGCTGCCAGCCTGGTGGTGTGCGTTAGTGCCTGGGCCACGGTCCAAGTCGGCGGGGCAAAACTGGGTTTAGCGATGGTTTCGGCGCTGACTCCCTGGGCGATCCAAATCATCGAAGTGCGTCCAGGGTGGCGTAAAGCGGCTGCTTGCAGGAATTTCATCGGGGAATAATCGACCACAGTTCTAGGTTACCAAACAGGAGCAAATCGAAGTTCGCTAGGATGAGAGTATGCAAAATACCGGATTGACCGTAGGCGAAATTTGTGAGTGGATGGACGCGCGTTTTGCGCCCGAGCTGCAGGAAGATTGGGACCGGGTCGGGCTGATTTGCGGGGATCGGGGCGACTCGGTGACGCGGATTCTGCTAGCGGTGGATCCGGTCGAGCCAGTCGTGGACGAGGCCCTCGAGTGGGGGGCGCAGCTGGTCATTACGCACCATCCCCTGTTCCTGCGCGGCACTTCCTTTGTGTCTACTGATACTGCCAAAGGTCGGGTGGTTCATCGCCTGATTCGTGGCGGGGCTGCCCTGTTTAACGCCCACACCAACGCAGACTCGGCACGCGATGGGGTGGCGGAAGCTCTGGCCCAAGCAGCGGGACTCGACCCGCAGACCTGGCGGCCGCTGCAGCCCGCTCCCGCCGATACGTCCTTGGGCATCGGACGAGTCGGCCCGGTCACGCCCACCACGGTGGGTGAGGTCGCCAGCCGTCTGGCGAACCTATTGCCAGATTCACCAGCAGGTTTACTGGTGGCGGGGGAGGCTGACCGTCCAGTCAAGTCGGTGGCGGTCAGTGGCGGGTCGGGTCAATCCCTGCTGCCCGCAGCCTTAGACGCCGGCGCGGATGTGTTCGTGACAGCCGATTTGCGTCACCACCCGGCGCTAGATTTCCTGGAGATGGACGGGGCTCCCGCCCTTATCATGCCGTCGCATTGGGCCAGTGAATGGATGTGGCTGCCCCGCTTAGAAACAGCGTTGAACCTGTGGGCCGGAGAAATCGGGAAACCCCTGGAAACGAAAATCAGCACGGTCATTTCCGAGCCCTGGGACGCCTATATCCCCACCGTTACCAACGATGAGACCGAGCCGGACGATGCCGGCTACGGTTCGATAAACTAATACCTGAAATCAAGCTACGATTTAGGAAAAGACCCCGATAATCTGCAAGGAAGAAGTCAATGAAAGCTGCGCCCGAAGACCAAGAAAAACTTTTGGACCTGCAGGTCCTAGATCGGAAGATTGCCGGGTTGAAACACTCTCTGGCCAGCATTCCGGCCGCGGCGCGTCTGGAACAAATCAAAGCTGAGCAAGACGAGCTGCGCACCAAGCTGGCTTTGGCGACTTCCGCCCGCAACGACTTGAACCGGGCTTTGAAGCAAGCCGAAGGGGAAGTCAGCAAAGTTCAAGAACGGGCGAAAACTCAACGCGAACGCTTGGACTCAGGTCAGTTGAGCCCCAAAGAGATGGAACGTATTCAAGCCGAACTCGCTCAGTTGGCGACGCGTCAGGGCGAACTGGAAGACAGTGCCCTGGACGCGTTGGACGCGCTGGAACGCGCTAGTGAAAAAGTGAAGCAGGTGGAAAACCGCCGCGCGGAACTGGCTGTTGAGTTCGACGAAGCACAAGCCGAAGCGGGCAGCGCTGCCGGCGAACTGCAGCAGGAACTGACCGGTCAGCAAAGCCAGCGAGACGAACTGGCCGCCATCCTACCCGCCGACTTGCTGCGGGAATACGAAACTTGCAAGCGGGCGACCGGGGGAATCGGGGTAGTAGCGGTCAGCGGGAACCAGTCGGTCGGGATGGATTTGGAATTTTCGATGGCGGAAATCTCGCGTTTAAACATCGCGGCTCCCGACGATGTCATCGTCAGCGAGGACCACGAAGTCATTTTGGTGCGTAAGTAGTACAATAATCGGGCGGAAAAGCCGGGCAGGTAGCCGCGGGCGAGTCATTCGATGAGCCCGAGGAAAGTCCGGACTCCACAGGGCAGGGTGATGGCTAACGGCCACCCGGGGTGACCCGCGGGACAGTGCCACAGAAAGCGAAACCGCCCCACCGGGCTTTGTACACGGCGGGGTAAGGGTGAAAAGGTGAGGTAAGAGCTCACCGCGCGGCTGGCGACAGTCGTGGCAGGGTAAACCCCACCCGGAGCAAGGCCAAGCAGCAGGCTGGGCGGCCCGTTCAAAGCCTGCGGGTAGGCTGCTAGAGAGGTCGGGTAACCGGCCTTCCAGAGAAATGGCTACCGGCGCGCGGCGGTAACAATGCGCGTTACAGAATCCGGCTTATGCCCGGCTTTTCCGCTCCTTGATTCAGGAGCACTTGACCGGGTACGACGCGACGCACGGAGTATGGGGAAATAATCAGAGACGGTTATGTAAATCTGGTGACCAGTAGGCGTAGCTTTGGGTTATCGAAAACAATTTCTTTTTCCGATGTTCTGCGATTGGTATAACATAATCAGTTTTGCTCCAAGACACCAAAAAACAATCGCTTGTATTCATACACTTCTCACTGTTGGTCGAAGCAAAACCAGCATAGGAATCTGGCACAATAAAATAATTGTTAGAGTGTAGGTCATATAAAAATGTATCAACTGAAGAGTAATTAGAGTCTGCGCAGGTAAAATAGAAGTAACTTGTGCCAACTTCGTTTATATTTGGAATGTTCTTGCAAGGCGTACCTCGAAAAGTGATTTTGTGATGATTTAGTAGGTTCTCTATAATTAAATCATTTTGTGAACTTGTCTCAGTGGACCGATATATAAAGTAATCATGAGCAAAACCGTAGAGGTTGCTAATGTTGCTATGTAAAATAATAGATTCGATTTTTGATTTTCCGTGAAAAAGGTCAATTTTAGGTGAGGTCCGAGAATTTTTTGCCGTATCTTGCTGGTAGTATATTGCTAAATCGCATTGTTTACTAAGCTTAAAGGACGTAACATTTTTCGCAATAATTTGAGGACTGGATTTGCTGTTGACTGGAGTTGTATAGATGTACGCAGAGTTCTTTGGACTGTTGTCTGCTTGCAGCATATCAAAGGTGGCCCAATAGGCTTTGCCATCGCACAGTCCGATGTGCCAGGGCTCCGCTGCCATCCTGATTGGTTTACCAGTGTAGTCTTTGCTTGACACAATGGTTCGGGTGGTTTGACCATCAAAAAAGGCGAGTTGCCAGTTGCTTTCAGCAGTTTCATCATAAGCTCCTGAAATAATGAATAGAAGCTGGTTACCAAGCCTGGAAATGTATGAAATCTGTTGACCTTTTGGTGGAACGTTTGGTGGGAATGGTATTTGGGATAATTGCTTTAATCCTCTCTCTGTAGCTTGGCACCACCAAAATTCGCCGTTGGGTTCGTTATTGGTAAATGGAGAAGTTTCTTGGGCTTTACGGTAACAGGGGAATACACCGTTACTATCCATGAGTTCGTATGCATCTTGTATTGCATTGGAATCGGGTGTGTAATTAAGACGCTGGTCAAAAAAATAAGTGCCTTCACTGAGGATATTTGTCGCCTTATCCTTAGAAAGAATTTCATTTTCTGCTTGGTCTGTACCGGTTTTAGGTGCCGTGGTCACAGCACTCGTAGATGCACAACCCGTCAGTGACAACAGCAAATAGCCTACTAAAATAAGTACTGCAGTTTGTTTTGTAAGCATAGTTTATCATTCTTTAAAAAACGATACAGTTGCTTTGTAAAAATTGATGCATAAAATTACTGTTTGCAATAAACGATGTGTTAACGCCATTAGAGCCATGACTATTGAGATATGCTGCTCCCGGATCGTACCAGAATCCTGAACTTCCATTATTGCGATAGCCGTAGCCTACTATCCAGTGACCACGAGGATTGTTCGTAGGCTGTGCGTGGTTGTTATAAGTTATGCCGCCTTTGAATTCTACGGTGTCGGCTGCGATAGGATGCTTATAGTGTCCAACCGTTGTTTGAAATGCAGTAGTTATCGAAATAGCGCTAGGACTATTATGTTGCGAATAAAAGCTCTTTCCCAAAGCGAGATTTAATCCACTTACGAATTGCCCCCTGCTCCAGTCCGTCACTTGGTATTTATCGGTTTGCATATAATCAGCCATGGTTCCAATCGAAATGGGTTTGCCCCATTGGCGTGCTATCATTGTTCCACTTGCGGGGCCGCAATATTTTCCATTTTGCCCCTGACTTACATAAGGCGTATTTGATAGAGTCTCAGAATTAGGGAAATCAGGATTAGCTCTTAGAGGATGACTATGAAATACTAAGCTTTCTTTCAAGGCTTCCCGCTGAGCCTCTTCTAAGCTCATTGTCCCACCTGCTACTGCGAGATTTAACTTATTTAGGAATGAATGCGACTCCTGCTCTGTCATTACAGAATCCAGGCTGTAATCCTCAGTTACAGGTAGTTGATCTATCATTCCAATACTTTGACTACTGTCATTAGTATTGATTTTATCTGAGTCATTGGTTGCACCTGAAGCTATACTCGTTCCTGTGCAAAGCAAGGCCATTAGAGTCAAAGTAGATATAGAAAAGATCATTGATTTCATGATTCCTCCTCGATACTCATCGATGGTTCTTCATATCACAGATTGGTCTCCTTGTCAACCCTCGCCTCCTCAAAAAAATTCCCCGACTACTTGCTAGAGAGGTCGGGTAACCGGCCTTCCAGAGAAATGGCTACCGGCGCGCGGCGGTAACAAAGCGCGTTACAGAATCCGGCTTATGCCCGGCTTTTCCGCTCAAATCAGCCGGTTCGCAACGCGGGGGGCACAAGCGGGGGCGGCAGCCTCGCCGGGCAATGGCAGTTTCGGGTTCGTCGGCTATGCCCAATGCAAAACGCTCCGGGATGCCGCAGCATCCCGGAGCGAAAAGGCAGTTAGTTCGGTTTACACCCCAGCCGCCAGCGCGGCAGCCCCCGCGATACCAGCTTGGTTACGCAGTTGAGCGGGGATAATCGGGGTTTTCAGGTCCAGCAGGGGCAGGAACTTGTTGTGCTGGCGGGACACGCCGCCGCCAACCACGAACAAGTCCGGGCTGAACAGCATCTCGAGCTGAGAATAGTATTTTTGCAGACGTTTGGACCACTGCTTAAAGGACAGTTTCTTGGATGACTTCACCCCGGAGGAAGCGCGGCTCTCCGCGTCTTTACCATCAATCTCAATGTGTCCCAGCTCGCTGTTAGGAACCAGAATCCCGTTATAAATGAGCGCGGTGCCAATTCCGGTACCCAGGGTGGTGACGATGACCAAGCCGGGCACATCGCGCGCCGCCCCGTAACGGACTTCTGCGTAACCTGCGGCATCAGCGTCATTCACACACTTGACCATGTGACCGGTGTGCTTGCGCAGCAGGACGCGGACGTCAATGCCAGCCCACCCCTGGTCGAGATTAGCGATAAACGGGACCAAATCATTCTTAACCGGAGCCGGAATCGTCAGGCCCAACGGCATGTCTTCGGGAACGTCCTTTTCCTCAATGATTTTACGGCACACTTCCGCCACGGCCTGGGGGGTCGAGTGTGCGGGAGTTTTAATTCTCAGACGATCGCCAATGAAATCGCCAGTTTCCAAGTCTACATAAGCGCCTTTAATACCGGAGCCGCCAACATCAATCCCGAATCCAGTTGCCACAAAAGTCCCTTTCGCGTGGGGATGAACTTGGAAATTACTCTATGGCAAATCCCGTGATTTCACCAAATTTCAGCCCCGTCCCAGTGAGACACCGACAACTGCCAATCAAGCCTGCCAACTAAAGAAAAACTATCAATCCTGGTGGTTGCTGGGCCAGGTGAGAATCTCTCCGCCGTCCTCGCGCACCACGAGGGTGTGTTCGAACTGGGCGGTGCGTCCCCGGTCGCGGGTCACTACGGTCCAGCCGTCCCGCCACTGTTCCCAAGCAATTGAGCCCATAGTCAGCATCGGTTCAATGGTGAAAACCATGCCCTCTTCCATAACCGTGTCATACCGGGGGGAATCGTAGTGCGGAATAACCAGACCGCTGTGGAAAGCCTCGCCGACACCGTGACCCGTGAAATCCTGCACCACTCCGTATTCAAAACGGCTGGCATAGGACTCGATAATCCGCCCGATAACGTTGATGGAACGTCCCGGTTTGCAGACCTTAATGGCGCGCATCATGGCTTCTTTGGTGCAGTCAATGAGCTGCTGGGACTCGGGGTCAATCGTCCCGACCGGGAACATGGCACACGTATCGCCGTGAACCCCGTCCTTGTAAGCGGTGATGTCCAGGTTGATGATGTCGCCTTCCTCCAGTGGTCGGTCGTCCGGGATTCCGTGGCAGATGCATTCATTGACCGAGGTACAGATAGATTTACGAAATCCCATATAGCCCAAGCAAGACGGGTAGGCGCCGTGATCGCAAATAAACTCGTGCGCCACGCGGTCCAAAGTATCGGTGGTCACGCCGGGAGCGATGTACTTGGCGGTTTCCACGATGGCATCGGCCGCGATACGTCCGGCTTGGCGGATTTTTTCAATCGTTTCCTCGTTCTTAACATCGGAGGCCGTAACCCGTTCCGGGCCGTCATGGAACATGTATTCCGGGCGGTCAATGTGGGAGGGGACTGGCAAGGTGGCGGAAATGCGTCCCGGTTTCAGGTTTCCCAAGGGCGCGCGGCGGGCTAGTTCGTCAGTTCGAGTTTTCTTGTGTAACACGGTAGTCATTCTTTCGATTCAAAAGTTCTCAGGTCGCCTCTCGGGGACGGCCTAGTTTTCATGGTAGTTTTCCGTGGCGGGGAAAGTCCGGTTCACCACGGCGTCACGGTAGCTTTGGGCAGCGTGCTTCAGTTCCGCCCCCACCTGACCGAACACCTGAGCAAATGAGGGCTTCCAGTCTTGCATTCCCGCCATGTCAGTCCACACCAGGACCTGCCCGGCAGCGTCCGGGCCAGCGCCGATACCGATGATGGGAACATTGAGCTTGTCAATGGCGGCGCGAGTGGTCGCGGCGGGAACCATCTCAAAAACAATCGAGAACACCCCTGCCTCTTGCAAGGCCAGCGCGTCCTCTATCAAGGCCGGAGCAGCATCGGCGCGCCCCTGCATACGTTTGCCGCCCAAGTGGTTTTCAGATTGTGGGGTGAAACCGAGATGTCCCATCACGTTGATACCCGCATCCACGATGGCTTTGACCTGGGGCAGGATGCGACGTCCCCCCTCCAGTTTCACCGCGGCAGCCCCGGCGCGCACCAGCGCGACCGCAGTATCCACGGCTTGGGCGGGACTGGACTCGTAAGACCCAAAAGGCATATCTCCCACGATTAACGCTCGTGAAGCCCCCGCCGCGACCGCGGAGGTGGCGCGAACCATATCGTCTAAGGTCACCCCGACAGTGGAGGACATTCCCAACATAGTGGTTCCGTAAGAATCGCCGACCAAAATCATGTCAATCCCGGCCGAATCAATAATCCGCGCGGTAATCGCATCGTAGGCGGTCAGCATCGTCAGCGGCCGCCCGGCGGCAAAGCACTGCTGGACGTGCTGGACACGAAACTGCTTTCCGGGTTTGGGGCCAATCTCTGGATTGTCTTTGATCATAGTCACTCCTTGAGTCTGTTCATATACATCCTATGACTTTGCCGGGAACAATAGTTCCTCAGGTAGGATTTCCCTCAGCATCAGATGCCTAACCGTTTTAGGATATTGACAGACTGGGTACAGTCGCCAGCAAATATGAGAAAGGCGAAAACACATGGGTTGCACGACGATTTTGGTTGGGAAAAAGGCTTCGGCGGACGGGTCGACGATTATGGCTCGGACCGACGACTCGGGACACGGGTCTTTTGAAGCGAAACGATTTGAGGTCATCGCGCCCGAGGATTTGCCAAAAACCTACCGTTCGGTCCTGTCCCATGTTGAAATCCCCCTGCCGGAAACCGGTTTGCGCTACACCCGTTTCCCCGATGCTGACACCCACAAAGGCCTGTGGGCAGGCGCGGGAATCAACTCGGCTCGCGTCTCGATGACCGCCACCGAGACGCTGACCTCGAACGAGCGCGTGCTGGGCGCCGACCCGCTGGTTGAACTGCGCGAAGCCCAAGGTGAGGAGGGTCAGGACGGTTTTGTGCCGGAACAGCCCGGCGGTATCGGTGAAGAAGACATGGTGGTGTTGGTGCTGCCCTACATTAAGACGGCTCGTGAAGGCGTGCTACGTTTGGGGGAGTTGCTGCAGCAGTACGGCACTTACGAGATGAACGGCATTGGTTTCGCCGATAACGACGACGTCTGGTGGCTCGAGACAGTAGGGGGGCATCACTGGCTGGCACGGCGCCTTCCGGAGGAATGCTATGCCGTCATCGCTAACCAGTTCAGTTTGGACGACTTTGATTTTGACGATGCCCTGGGGGAGGGGCGCGATTATCTGTGCTCGCCGGATTTGCGGGAATTCGTGGCTGACAACCACCTGGATACCGCGCAAACTGACGGCCAGCCGGCTCAGCGTTTCAATCCTCGCCTGGCTTTCGGGTCGCGAACGGATTCGGATCACACCTACAACACGCCACGAGTGTGGGCGTTGCAGCGGTTCCTCAACCCCACGGACGTGTCTCGGTTTGGTTTCCACGGGGATTCCCGCCCGGATTCAGACGACTTGGATTGGTGCCTGATTCCAGAACGGCTCATCACTATGGAGGACGTGAAATACACCCAGTCTTACCACTATCAAGGCACCCCGTTTAACCCCTACGCGAGGGCGGAACAAGCTTTGATAGGCGGCGCTGACCAGCGCGGTATGTATCGCCCGATTGGCATCAACCGTACCAATTTCGTGGCTGCCCTCCAGATTCGCCCGGAAAAACCCGCCACCACCACCGGACTGAACTGGATAGCCTACGGGGCCATGCCGTTCAACGCCCTGGTACCATTCTATGCCAACGTGCGGCACACCCCGGAGTACCTGGAAGCGACGACCCAGCGGGTCACCACCGAACATCACTATTGGGCCAATCGGATTATTGCCGCCCTGGTGGACGCCCACTATCATCAGACGATTCCGCACGTGGAGCGTTATCAGCAAAAGGTCGTGGCGGAGGCTTTGCAGATTGTGGCGCGTACTGACCGGGCGGTGGTTGAGCTGGGTGAGGACGCGGCAAATAACATGGAAGATTCCCGCGTTTACGAACTGCTGGAGGCCGCTAATGCCGAGATTGCTGACCTGTTGAAGCGGGAAACGGACGACCTGCTGGATAAGGTCCTGTTTGACGCCAGCCTCAATATGCACAATTCGTTCTCGCGTGATGATGCCTGAACTGGCGAGAAGTTCCAGACCAGATGAGGAGCCGAAGTTGCATCGGGCGATAGTCATTTATAACCCCGCGAAAGTCGGGGACGAGGACGAGTTTACAGCCGGTTTGAATGCGGCGGCTCAAAAGCACGATTTCGCTGTGGAATACCTCACTACCAGCGTTGATGACCCCGGTTTCGCGATGGCTGCGCAGGCTCGAGAGATGCAACCCGACCTGGTCATTGCCGCGGGTGGGGACGGCACCGTGCGTGTGGTCAGCACCGAGATGCGTCACAGCGAGATTCCGGTGGCGGTATTGCCGGCGGGGACCACGAATCTGTTGGCGCGAAACCTCAACGTGCCTTTGGATATGAAAGCCGCCATGGAACTGGCGTTCACGGGGCAAAAAGTCTCGATGGACATCGTGAAGGTGCATAACGAGACTTCCCGCAAACCTTGGTATTTCACGGGTATGGCAGGGATTGGGATAGATGCCGAAGTCATGCATCACGTGGATGAGGGGCTGAAAAAGGTGGTCGGTCCCGTGGCATACGTCATGTCCTTTTTCAAGCAGGTCAACAACTCGGTGTATCGGTGTCGGTTCCGCATTGACGGCAAGCAGGTTCTGAAGCGCAACGTGATTATTTTCATGGTCGGCAACACCTCTGAGCTGACCGGTGGAATCCAGCTGTTTCCCGACGCCACTCCCTTTGACGGTTCCCTAGATTTGCTGATTGGGGCTCCGCAGGGGGTCGGCGGCTGGTGGCGCGTGGTTAAGAACGTAGTTTTGAGGCTGGGGCGGCGCAGCACGCTGGAATATTTCAGCGGCAAGCGCTTTGAAGTCTTGCTGCACAAGCCGGCGGTGTGGGAGATGGACGGCGACCCCGAAGCGGCGGCGCGGCACTGGGTTTTCCAAGTCGTTCCGCAAGCCATCACGGTTGTCGCCGGGGAGCCTGGTTTTCGAGAGCTGATACGGTCGAGAATCAGGTAATTTTGCTGGTGTGAGGCCGTGTTAGATAGATTTTCGAGCCGGAGCTGATAACTTAGCGTGGCGCCAAAGTGTTGGGATTGGCGTAATCACTATCCGCCCGGCGGCGAGATTCATGGATAGGTGTTCCTTTCCCAAGTACAGTACAGTTCCTGCCACGGCACGTGTCCCCAGCCGTCCCATCAGGGTTTCAAGGTGTCTCGTGGCTCGATCGTCTACGTTAACAGCGCTCTTTACCTCGACTAATATGACTCTGCCGTCTGCCAGTTCGATAACTATATTCACTTCGGTGTTCCGCTCCCGCAGATGGAACAGACGATAGGGCTCCTCTCGCCAGGTGTTCTGTTTTTGTAGTTCCGCCAGTACAAAAGCCTCCAAGGTGCTGCCGAAGAGTTCGAATCCTCCACTCTGTCGCGCCTTTTGCGGTGTCAGACCGGAGAAGAAACTCGCCATGCCGCAATCTGCCACTGAAATCTTGGGCCGACGCACCGCCCGACCCGAAAATCCCATACCCCATGACGGCAGGATATTTATCAGATACATGCTTTCAGCCAGTTGCAGATAATCACCGAGAGCTGTCTCAGAAATCCCCAAAGACCTGGCAATTTTGGCCTTAACCAGTTCGGAAGCGCCGCGAGATGCCAAAACCCGCAACAGGTTTTCCAAATGCAGGGGATAGGTGCTGGCACCGGCAAGTTCTTTGGCATCATGAGTGGCGAGTCGTTCAATATAACTGCGAAACCAGCGATTCGCTTGCGGATCAGGCCGTTTCAATGGTTCGGGATAACCGCCAGCCAGCACAATCTGACGTATTTCTTCAGCTGTCTGCGGGGTGGTTATTGTCTCTGAGTTGTCCCGTGTCTCGGCCGCTGGGGTGAATCCTCCCGCACAATCGCGGATAATCCATTCCACCCAATCCTCGGGTTCAAGGCGTTTTTCGATTTCACCCTGGCTAAGAGGGTAAACGGTTAGCGACTCAGCTCGACCGGCTAAAGAATCTGAAATCTCTGGAGTCTTTAACAAATCTGTCGAGCCGGTGATAGCAAAGCGCCCTGGGCGCCGGTCCTCATCAATGGAGGCCTTAAGGGCAAGTGCCAGTTCCGGGGCGCGCTGTGCCTCATCTATAGCCAGAATTTTTTGTGGAGCCTGTTCCACGAAACCACGCGGGTCGTTTTTAGCAAACAGCAGAGTTTCTGGGTTATCCAGAGTTACAAATACGGTGTCATCAGGAGGCAAGGCTTGGCGCATCAAGGTGGATTTACCAACTTGACGAGCTCCCTGCACGACTAGAAGCGGAGCATATTTCAGAATGTCTCTGGCAACCGAACCCCCGTGTCGAGGCAGTTCCTCTGTAACGCGCAACATGCCTTATATTATAAGGGAAAAATCGGTGTTGCGCGAGGATTTGCCACCCGAAACGCGAGGATTTGCCACAATATATGGGTATCAACAGCAACTCATTTGTTGCATCAGGTCGCCTTTTGGTGTGCTTGGAGCTTGTTTTCCTCTCCAGCAGAGTTCATTTTGGCGGCTCCGAAGATTGCTGAGTAACAAGCGGCGGTATTGAAGAGCCTTGATTACCGGGAGGGCTGGCATTTCGACTAAAGTTGAAAAGGTTTTGAGTTGGCTCGGAGTCAAGGAAATCGAGGAAAAATGAGCGAAAACGTGTTGAGTCCGCTGGATACAGAGGGTTTGGAGCGGGAAGTTTCCGCGGCTTTACAGGACATCGCGGCGGCAGCCGATGTGGAATCGCTGAAAGCGGTGCGTTCCCGTTACAACGGAGACAAAGCGCCTTTGACCCTAGCAAAGAAACTTATCGGGAAACTCGATCCTCAGGATAAAGCCACCGCGGGTCAGAACTTGGGGGCTGCCCAAGGGCGGGTCCGGGCGGCTCTGGACGCCAAACAGATTGAACTGCAGGAGGCCGCGCAAGAGGCAGCTTTGGAGGCGGAAACCGTGGACGTGAGCGTGTTGTCCTCGCGTCACCCGCTGGGATCGCGCCACCCGCTGATGGTGCTGGAAGAGGAAGTCGCGGACTTTTTCGTGTCTCTCGGGTGGGACATTGCGGCCGGCCCTCAGGTGGAACACGAGTGGTTCAACTTTGATGCGTTGAACTTCGACGCCGATCACCCGGCACGTCAGATGCAAGACACTCTCTATGTCGATTCCACTTCCGTGGGTGGCAGCGCGGAAAACCCGGCCAACCTGGTGCTGCGCACGCACACCTCTCCGGTGCAGGCGCGTCTGTTGACGACCCGCGAGTTGCCGATTTACGTGGCTATCCCCGGCAAAGTGTTTCGTGCTGATGAACTGGACCCCACCCACTCTCCGGTGTTTAACCAGGTGGAGGGCTTGGCGGTGGATAAGGGTCTAACGATGGCGGATTTGAAAGGGACCTTGGATCACTTTGCCCGCGCCATGTTCGGCCCGGAGGCAAAAACCCGCTTCAGACCATCGTTCTTTCCCTTCACTGAGCCTTCCGCGGAGGTGGACCTGTGGTTCCCACAAAAGAAAGGTGGCCCCGGCTGGATTGAGTGGGGTGGTTGCGGCATGGTCAATCCGAATGTGCTGCGTGCCTGCGGGGTCGACACAGAGGTTTATCAAGGGTTTGCCTTCGGAATGGGCATTGAGCGCACGCTGATGCTGCGCCACGGCATAGAGGATATGCACGACATCGTAGAAGGCGACGTGAGGTTCTCAGATCAGTTCGGCGTGAATGGAAAGGGGCGCTAAAAATGGCTTTTGTTTCGATTGAATGGTTGCGGCGGTGGACGGAAGTTCCCGCGGACACCAGCGCGTCCCAACTCGCAAAAGACCTGGTAAAGGTCGGTCTGGAAGAGGAGACAATCCACACTTCGGGGGTGACGGGTCCACTGGTGTGCGGCCGGGTGGCTTCGATGGTTCCCGAAACGGCCTCCAACGGTAAAACCGTCAACTACTGCCGGGTAGACGTGGGTGAGGAATTCAACGATGCTCCCGGCACCGGCAAGGAACCCTCCGACATTCCCAGCCGCTCCATCATTTGCGGGGCACACAACTTCAAAGAGGGCGACCACGTGGTGGTTTCCCTGCCGGGAGCCGTACTGCCCGGCGATTTCGCCATCGCCACCCGGAAAACTTACGGACATATTTCGGACGGCATGATTTGTTCAGCTCGTGAGCTGGGATTAGGCGAGGAATTCGATGGCATCATCGTTTTGGAGGAATACCTGGGCGAGCGCGGCGTGGAAATTCCCGCCCCCGGAACCGATATGCTGCCCATCTTGGGATTGAACCAGGAACTGCTGGAAATCAACATCACCCCCGACCGCGGCTACTGTTTCTCGATGCGCGGAGTGGGCCGTGAATACAGCCACTCCACGGGCGCAAAGTTTACCGACTGGGGCTTGGCTGAAAACCTGAAAAACGGCTTGCCCGCAGCCAATGATTCCGGCTTCCCTATCGAAATCGAGGACGCGGCCCCGATTCGCGGCCATGTGGGGTGCGACCGGTTTGTGGCGCGGATAGTACGCGGACTGAATCCGAGCGCGCCTACGCCGCAGTGGATGGTGGCGCGGCTGGAATCGGCGGGAATGCGTTCCATATCCTTGCCGGTCGACGTGACGAACTACGTCATGTTGGACCTGGGCCAGCCCATGCACGCTTATGACCTGGACAAAGTGACCGGCCCCATCGTGGTGCGCCGAGCCCGTCAGGGCGAACAGCACACTACCTTGGACGACGTAGAACGCACCTTGGACGCGGAGGATCTGTTGATTACTGATTGCCAGGGCGGTCACGGCGCGCGTGTACTTGGCATCGCTGGAGTTATGGGTGGCGCGGAAACGGAGATGACCGAAGCCTCCACGAACGTCCTGCTGGAAGCGGCGCATTTCGACGCGGTGTCCGTGGCTCGTTCGGCGCGCCGTCACAAGCTACCCTCGGAGGCTTCAAAGCGTTTCGAGCGCGGTTCCGACCCCGAACTTCCGCCGGTGGCGGCCCAGTACGCGGCCGAGCTACTGGTGGAATACGGCGGTGGCACCATTGACGCGGGGGTCACCGACGTCAACAACGTCACGCCCCAAGCAACCGTGACCTTGCCTTTTGCGGCCGCAACTCAACTCATCGGGGTGGACTACGCGCCCGAGCGGGTGGAGGAACTCTTGCGTGCTATCGGCTGTGACGTCACCAAGTCCGGTGATGATGCGTTCGCGGTCGTGCCCCCCTCGTGGCGTCCCGACCTAGCTGGCGGCCCCGCCCACCTCGTTGAAGAAATTGCCCGACTGGACGGCTACGACAAGATTCCTTCCGTGGTGCCGGTCGGACCCGCCAAGATTGGCAACCCGGCACCGCTGCGAACCCGTCGGGAGGTCAGCGACACGTTGGCTGAAGCGGGTTTGACCGAAGTTATGACTTACCCCTTCTTGGGCAATGAACACGATTTGATGGGGTTGCCGGCAGACGACCCGCGCCGCGACACCGTCAAGCTGGCCAACCCGCTGGCTGATGATGCCCCCGCACTGCGCAGTTCTCTGCTGGATACCTTGCTGAACACGGCTTCGCGCAATGTGTCTCGCGGCAATCCGCGGGTGGCGATTTTTGAGTTGGACCAGGTTGTTAGTGCGCAGGGAGTCGTTCCGACGCCGATTCCCGGAGTGGAGGAAAAGCCCAGCGACGAGGTTATGCAGGCGCTGCGAGCGGGAGTTCCGAAGCAACCCTGGCACGTGGCGGCGGTGCTGGCAGGAAACGCTATAGAAGCCAGCCCTCACGATGCGGCGCGTGCTTGGGACTGGGCGGATGCCATAGAGTTGGCGATTCGCGTAGCGGTTTCGCAAGGTTTGGCGGTGCGTCCCGAAGCCTTGGGTGCCGGGGGACAAGCCACGGTCGCCGCGCCTTTCCACCCCGGACGGATCGCGCAAATTCGTGTAGGTGCGCTCACCGGCGGGAAGGTGCTGGGATACGCCGGCGAACTGCACCCCAAGGTGTGCCAAAACTTCGGCCTGCCGCCCCGGACTTGTGCATTTGAACTGGATTTGGACGCGATTGAAAGGGCCCGCCCCAAGGATGCATTCCAGCTGCGTCCCGTCTCGACTTTCCCGGCCGCCAAAGAAGACTTGGCATTTGTCGTGAAGCAAGACGTTCCCGCGCTGAAGGTCTATAACGCGATTGCCAAGGCCGGGGAAGGGCTGGTTGAGGAACTGCGCTTGTTCGATGTGTTCGAGAACGTGGAACAGCTGGGGGAGGGCCGGAAATCCTTGGCGTTTGCGTTGCGGTTGCGTGCCGATGACCATACGCTGAGCCCTCAGGAGATCAAGGAAACTCGCAACCGCATCATCAAGAAAGTCGAGAAAACCTGCCAGGCAACCCTGCGCTAGACGCCCCGGGTCAATCAAACGCTGCTGACGTAGTTGGCGGCGCAACTTAAGGAGTGAGCGTGGTTAATCGGAGTCCACGAGGTCGCAAGCGTTTCTTCATCGGAGGGATTCTGGTTTTGGCCCTAGCGCTGGTGGGCGGTGCCGCGTTCCTGTTGTGGAATGGGAACGCGAAAGGTTCGTGGCGCCTGAATGACGCTTGGAGAGGCCAGAATCTGAATCATCCGGGGCCGGTAGGGGGGCAGATGCTGGACGGTGCCGTGGCTTACCTTGCTACCGCGCCGAAATATGACGGTTCCAAAGTTTATCCCGGCGGGATACCAAACGATGGCACCGGGGTGTGCACCGATGTGGTGTGGTACGCCGCCAAAGCGGCAGGAATGGACTTGCGCGACCTAGTTGACGCGGATCGGCGGGCTGACCCGCAGGCTTATGCCGCCACGGCTCCTGAGGGCGAGACCGCCAATCCAGACATTGATTACCGTCGAGTGCGCAATCTCATCGTCTATTTCGACCGTCACGCCCAGAGCCTCACCACCGACACTACGGACGTGGCGTCTTGGCAGCCCGGAGACATCGTGGTGTGGAAAGAACACGTGGCGGTTATCTCAGATAGGCGCAACGCCCAGGGTTTACCTTATGTGTTGCACCACGAAGGCAACGGAATATTGTCTCGCTACGAAGCAGATATCCTCGGTAATCGCGGGAAAGTTTGGCGGCACTATCGGCTGGAATCTTTGGGTGCAAAACTCGCTGGGCACTAGCCCGTGGGGGCGGTTTTTCGGTCATCTCACTCCTAGCCCCCGAACCTCTTGGCATAAATATGCAACTCTATGAATAAACATGTATAGTTGGTGGTATGGCAGAGATTTCAGGTAAAAAGGTCAAAGTCGCGGTGGCGGGAGCCTCCGGTTCTGCCGGCGGTGAGCTGCTGCGATTGCTGTTGAATCATCCCCAGGTGGAGATTGGGGCCCTGACGGCGGCGTCCTCGGCCGGCGAGCCGTTAGGAAAGCATCACCCACATCTGTTCCCTCTGGCCCAGCGAGTGCTGCAGCCCACAGATGTAGAGAATCTGGCGGGACACGATGTCATTTTCTTGGGGCTGCCGCACGGCGCTTCGGGCCAGGTGACGCGCGCTTTGCGCGATGCCGGGGTGAAGTCCCTGCTCATTGACTGTGGGGCGGATCATCGTTTGACTGACCCGGCCGCGTGGCGGGACTACTACCATTCGGACCCCGAAGAACCTTGGGTGTATTCGCTGCCGGAGCTGTTGCACGCCAACGAAAGTGTGGCACAGATACAGCGTGCCGCATTGCGTCAGGCTTCGGAGATTGCGGTACCGGGGTGCAACGTGACCGCTGTGACTCTGGCGCTGCTGCCGGCGGTGTGGGCAGGACTGGTGGATACGTCTGACATCGTGGCGAACCTCGCGGTGGGCTATTCCGGGGCTGGCAAAGCCATGAAATCTCACTTGATGGCCGTGGCGGCATTCGGCAACGCCCAAGGCTATGCTATGGCTGGCGTACACCGGCATATCCCCGAAATCGCACAGAACTTCCGAGTCGCCGGCGCCAGCGAAGTCAAGCTCAGCTTCACTCCCGTATTGGTTCCCATGAATCGCGGCATTCTCGCTACCGTTACCGCGCCCTTGGTTGGGACTGGAGACCCGAGCGAACTACGCCGCGTCTATCACGAAGTTTGCGACAACGAACCCCTATTGGAATTCCTTCCCGAGGGCAGTTGGCCCACCGTGTCGATGGTGAGCGGCTGCGCCAAAGCGGCCATCCAAGTGGCGGTGGATGAACGTGCTGGTAAAGTTGTGGCGCAATGCGCTATCGATAATTTGGGCAAGGGCACCGCGGCAGGAGCCATTCAGGGCATGAACTTGGCCTTGGGCTTCCCGGAGCTGACCGGGGTTCCTACCGTTTCGATGGCGCCCTAGACCAGATTAGGCGTCGCGGATTTTCCGCTGGGAGTTCCGAACCACGCAAAATACCCAATCGATTGCGCTGCGCCTGCTATGATTTCATCGAGCGTCCGTTCAGCCTGTGTCGCTACCGGACTAAATTTAGAGCAAAGGCGTGTTACTTATGTCCAATCCTCAATACGGCGTGCAGCCTCAACCTCAACAGCCTCAACAACCGCAGTCCCAACCCCAGCAGTACCAGCAGATGCCCTACGGCGTCAATGCCGGTGCTCCGGGACAATATCGCGAAGTCAGCAAGATTCTCTACGTGTTGATGTGTTTCTTTTTCGGAAACCTGGGTGTACACCGTTTCCTGCGTGGTCAAGTCGGTCTTGGTATCCTGATGATTCTCACCCTCGGTTGTGTTGGAATTTGGACTCTGGTTGACTTCATCATTAGTTTGGTCAAACTGGGTTCATATCAGGGTGACAACTTCCAGTTCGATCAAAATGGTGCCTGGGTTCTCTAATCCTGCGTAAACTGCGAACAGGTTGGCTCGGATTCTCATGGATTCGAGCCAACCTGTTTTTACGGATTTCAGTACGGTTTTGTAAAACTATTCATATTGGCGTATATTTATTACCTGTAAGTGTGAAAAACAGGAGGTAGGCAGTGAGCGTTACTTATCCCCGTGGTTTCAAAGCCGCCGGTGCCCATGTGGGCCTGCGCGGCAAACTGCACCCGGATATGGCCATCGTGCGGAATCTGGGCCCAGATTCTACCGTGGCGGGAGTGTTTACTTCCAATCGTGTGTTTGCCGCCCCGGTGGGCTGGGACCGGAAAGTCGTTGCGGGCGGCCAGGCTCAAGCCGTAGTCATCAACTCGGCAGTCGCCAACGCCTGCACCGGTGAACAGGGGAATCGGGACGCTGCAGCGATGGCAGCGCATCTGGGTCGGGTTCTCGGTGTGTCTGAAAATGAATGTTTGGTGTGCTCCACCGGAATCATCGGACGCGCTTTAGATATGCCGAAAATGACCGCTGGCATCGACAAAGTCGCTACCCAACTGCGTGAGGACGGAGGCGACGAGGCGGCCGAAGCTATCCTCACCACCGACACGAAGTCGAAAACAGCCACCCACGAAAGCCCTTCCGGGTGGAAAATCGGCGGTATGGCGAAAGGCGCCGGAATGCTGGCTCCCGCCCTGGCGACCATGATTGCGGTCATCACCACCGACGCGGTTTGGGACGGTGCCACCCTACAGACGATACTGTCCGACACAGTTGAAAAAACGTTCAACCGCCTCGACTCGGACGGCTGTATGTCCACCAATGACACCGTGCTGCTGCTGGCATCCGGCGCTTCCGGGATCAAGCCTGACCCGGACGAGTTCGCCGCCGGCCTTCTGCAAGTCTGTAAAAGCCTAGCCCTACAGTTACTGGGAGACGCCGAGGGAGCTCATCACGATATCGAAATTAGGGTGACCGGGGCGGCCAGCGAAGCGGGCGCTTTGGAAGCCGCCCGAACGATTTCGCGGTCCAACCTGGTGAAAACCGCCGTGTACGGCAATGACCCGAACTGGGGGCGCATTCTGTCCCAGCTGGGCACAGTTCCCGAAGATGTCTTGCCTTTCGACCCGGCTCGTGTGGATGTTTCCATCAACGGTGTGAAAGTTTGTAAAAACGGGGGAATCGGTGAGGACCCCTACCTGGCTGACATGAGCCCGCGAGAGTGCCACATCCTGGTCGAGCTGCACGCCGGTCAGGAAGAGGCCCACCTGTGGACCAGTGACTTGACCCACGAATATGTGCATATCAACGGGGATTACACCACGTAACCAACCCTAGAGGGGTATTACCCGGCCGGAAACACGGTCCAGGACTGAACATTGGAAGGAACGCGATGATTACGCCGATACAAAAGACCGAAGTGCTGCTGGAGGCCATGCCGTGGCTGCGCAGCTACCGCGGCGCTACTGTCGTCATCAAATACGGCGGCAACGCGATGGTCAACGAGGATTTGCGTCGCGCATTCGCCGCTGACATTCAGTTCCTGCACCAGGTCGGTTTGCGGACGGTCGTGGTACACGGCGGGGGGCCGCAGATTACGGAAATGCTGGATCGTCTGGGCTTAGAGGCGCCTTTCATCAACGGCTACCGGGTGACGACCCCGGAAGTCATGGAGGTCGTGCGCATGGTCCTCACCGGCAAGGTTCAGCGTGATCTCGTGGGCTTGCTGAACGTGGAAGAATCTCTGGCAATTGGTCTCACCGGTGAGGACGCTGGCCTGTTTGGGGCGCGTAAACGCCAATGCCCCCCGGACAGCGACCTGGGACTGGTCGGGGACATCGTCAATGTTCACCCCCGCGCTGTCGTGGATATGCTGGAACGGGGCAACATTCCGGTCATTTCCTCTATCGCGCCTTCCGTTGACGACCCTAACGTCGTGCTGAACGTTAACGCTGATGCGGTCGCGGCGGCCTTGGCTATCGGTTTAAAGGCACGCAAGCTCATTATCCTCACCGATGTCGAGGGACTTTACCGGAATATTGACGACCCGGCTTCCCTCATCAGATACTTGACCGTCAGCGAATTGGCGCGCATGTTGCCGACTTTGAAATCGGGAATGGTGCCGAAAATGCAGGCCTGTCTTGATGCCGTGCAGGGCGGCGTGTCCCGAGCGACTATCATCGACGGCCGACTGGCTCACTCCATGCTCCTCGAAATCGTGACTGACCAAGGAACCGGTACCGAAGTCATCCCCGATAATCTCCGTCCGACGCGCCCTCATGACGGCGAGCCCCTGCCCACGATACAGTTCCGCTGAGCCTTGTCCTATACCTCTGAACCAGCCTAGTGAAAGAAGCGAAAATGGACGTCAAAGAGTGGATTACGCGCTACGAAAACTCGATAATGAATACTTTTGGGACGCCGAAGACCGTGCTGACTCGCGGGGCGGGCTGCTTTGTCTGGGACGAGGACGGCCATCAATACCTCGACTTGTTGGGTGGTATCGCGGTCAACGCCCTGGGGCACGGACACCCGAATATCGTCACCGCTTTACATGAACAGGTCGAAACGTTAGGCCACGTCAGCAACTATTTTGCGACCCAGCCTCAGATTGAGGCCGCTGAGCGGATTTTGTCCATCATTGAGCCCGGGGGAGCTCCGCAGGGGTCTCGCGTGTTCTTTACCAACTCCGGTACCGAAGCGCTGGAGGCGGCGTTCAAGTTGGCGCGGGCGCGCGGAGGAGCTGCTCGCAGCAGATTCCTCGCGCTGGAAAACTCTTTCCACGGCCGTACCATGGGGGCACTGTCACTGACCTACAAATCGGTTTTCCGCGATCCTTTCCTGCCGATGCCCGCCGAAGTTGATTTCCTGCCTTACAACATCGCTGCCTTGGAGCGTGCCTTTGACGGGGAGCGGGGAGAGTCCATCGCGGCTCTGTTCATCGAGCCGATTCAAGGCGAAGCCGGGGTGCGTCCGATTTCTGATGACTTCCTCAAGGTCGCGCGCGAAGTGACGGCTCGTGCCGGCGCCCTGCTGGTTTTGGATGAAGTGCAAACCGGCATGGGGCGGACAGGAACCTGGATGGCTCACCATACGGCGGGAATCGTTCCGGACGTGGTGACGTTGGCAAAAGGGCTGGGCGCCGGGTTCCCGGTCGGGGCTTGCGTGGCTCTTAACGCTGAGGCGGCAAGCGTGTTAAAGCCGGGGATGCACGGTTCAACTTTTGCGGGAAATCCGCTGGCGGGAGCCTCCGTGCTGGCGATGATTAACACGGTTGAAGAGGAAGGCTTGCTGTCTAACGTACAAAACGTAGGGGAAATCTGTAAACGCGAGATTCTCGAGCTGGAACACCCCCTCATCAGTGAAGTTCGGGGACGGGGCTTGCTGCTGGGAATCGGGTTGCGCAATCCTCTGGCCAAACCGCTGGCAGATGAACTGTTCAAAGCCGGATTCATCGTCAACGCCCCGGACACGTTCACCATTCGTCTGGCTCCGCCGCTTATCATCAACCCGTCTCAGACCCGCATGTTTACCCAAGCGCTACCGGAAATCTTGGACCGGGTGCAGCGCCAGGCAGACGAAGAAATACGACTCGGAGTCCCTCGTGTCTGAAAACCTGGTAGTGCAATCCAAAATTGCTCGCCACAGTGCTATTTCCCGGCTGTTGGCGGATAACGTGGTGCGCTCTCAAGGGGCTTTGCAAATTCTGCTGGAAAACGCCGGATTCTCGGTCACACAAGCGACGCTTTCGCGCGACCTCGAAGAGTTAGCGGCTACCAAAGTGCGCGATGAGAAAGGGGAGCTACGCTACGTTTTGGGCGGCGTGCGCACTGCCGCAGATATGCCGTTGCAGCTGCCGGGAACGTTGGAACGCTGGTGCGCCCCGCTTTTGATTCAGGCGACTCAGGCCATGAATCAGGTGGTGTTGCGCACTCCGCCAGCCACAGCCGGCACCCTGGCGTCGGTCATTGACAAGGAAAACCTGGAACACGTGTTGGGCTGCCTGGCAGGCGACAATACTATTTTGGTCATCTGCGACAGCGTGGAATCCGCCAAAGAACTGCGCGATAAGCTGCGAGGCCTGGCCAAGCGCTAGACCTACATATTATTTCCCCAGATTTAAAACCTCAAGAACACAATTTTTAGACCTATTTTTTGAAAATGAGAAAGAGAGAAAACAATGACTGAACGGGTAGTGCTGGCTTATTCCGGCGGTTTGGACACTTCGGTGGCTATCGGCTGGATGAAAGACAAGCTCGGTGTGGACACGATTGCGGTGTCGGTGGATGTGGGCCAAGGCGGCGAGGATATGGATGTGATTCGCCAGCGCGCGCTGGACTGCGGGGCAGTGGAAGCCTACATCGCTGACGCCAAAGACGAGTTCGCCACCGAATACTGTATGCCCTCTCTGCAAACCAACGGCCTGTACCAAGGCCAATATCCCCTGGTCTCGGCGCTGTCCCGCCCGCTCATCGCCAAACACCTGGTGATGGCTGCCAAACAGTTCGGTGCCACTACCATGGCTCACGGCTGCACCGGAAAGGGCAATGATCAGGTTCGTTTCGAGGTGTCATTTACCTCGCTGGCGCCGGACTTGAAATGCGTGTCGCCGATTCGTGATTTGTCCCTGCAACGCGATGTGTCGATTGCCTACGCGGAGGAACATCACCTGCCCATCGAAGCGACGAAACACAACCCCTTCTCGATTGATCAAAACTTGTGGGGCAGGGCCATTGAAACCGGCTTCTTAGAGGACCTGTGGAACGCCCCCACCAAAGATGTGTACAACTACACCGATGATCCGGCATTCGCGGGAATCCCTGATGAAGTAATCATTACTTTTGAAAAGGGCATTCCCGTGGCTATTGATGGGGTAAAAATGACTCCGCTGCAGGTCATTCAAGAGATGAACCGGCGTGCCGGTGCCCAGGGGATTGGGCGTATTGATGTGGTGGAGGATCGTCTGATTGGGATTAAATCGCACGAAATCTATGAAGCTCCCGGCGCGATGGCCCTGATTACTGCCCATCAAGCCCTGGAAGCCGTGACCCTGGAGCGGATGCAGCTGCGTTACAAGCGTCAGATGGTGGAGCCGGCATGGTCAGATTTGGTTTACGAAGCCCAATGGAATTCGCCTCTCAAGAAATCCTTGGACGCGTTTGTGGCGCACACGCAAGAATACGTGTCCGGCGATATTCGGATGGTCATGCACGCCGGGCGGGCGGTGGTCAACGGACGCCGTTCCGAGGCTTCCCTCTACGATTTCAAACTGGCGACCTACGATTCCGGGGATTCTTTTAACCAGGACGCGGCGCGTGGTTTCATTGAACTGTACGGATTGCAGTCCAAGCTGGCCGCGGCGCGTGACGTAAGGTACGGCAAGGGCATCACGCTGCAGGCCTCGCACCTCTAAATGTCAGCACAGCGTCCCAGTTTTCCGGGCCGCAGCCTCGCCACAGTTCCCCGGCAGCCGAGCCAATCGGTTTGGCTGCCGGTGGTACTGTGGCGTTGAGAGAAAAGGAGTACACATGAGTGAAAAGTTGGCCCTGTGGGGCGGCAGATTTCAGGGCGGACCTGACCAAGCGTTGGCGGCGCTGTCGGTGTCCACCCAGTTTGATTGGCGTTTAGCAGATTACGACTTACAGGGCTCTTTGGCTCATGCGCAGGCGCTGCGGGCGGCGGGGCTGCTGACTGAGTCGGAATACGCCGACTTGAGCGCTGCCCTGCGCCGTCTGCGGGCGGACGTGGCTGAGGGAACTTTCACTTTTTCCCCCGATGACGAGGACGTTCATACCGCCCTGGAACGAGGATTGCTGCAAGAGAACTACGCCGGGTCGGAACTGGGCGGAAAACTGCGGGCGGGACGCTCCCGCAACGACCAGATTGCCACCCTGGTGCGGATGTACCTGCGCGACGCCGCCGCCCACCTGCAAGGGCTGATAACGGCACTTTGCCAGGCAATTTTGTCCCAGGCCGACCGTGCCGGAACCCGTATCATGCCCGGTCGCACGCATATGCAGCATGCCCAGCCCGTTTTGGTGGCGCACCAGCTGATGGCTCACTTTTGGCCCCAGCTGCGTAACTTGGAGCGTTTGCGGGACTGGGAAAAGCGCAATGACGCCTCCCCGTATGGGGGCGGAGCCTTGGCAGGCAATACGTTGGGGCTCGACCCGGAACTGGTCGCCCGTGAGCTGGGTTTTTCCCAGGTGTGTCCGAACTCTATTGACGCTACGGCTTCACGAGACGGGGTGGTGGAGTTTCTCTATGTCCTCACCCAGGTGGCGGTGGATATGTCGCGATTAGCGGAGGAAGTTATTATCTGGGACACCGCCGAGTTCGGCTACGTCACTTTGGATGATTCCTATTCGACCGGGTCCAGCATCATGCCGCAAAAGAAGAACCCGGATGTGGCTGAACTGGCTCGTGGCAAAGCGGGACGTCTGCTAGGCGACTTGACGGGATTGCTGGCCACGATGAAAGGTTTGCCGCTGGCTTACGACCGGGACCTGCAGGAGGACAAAGAGCCGGTGTTTGACGCTATCGACACCCTGGAAGTCCTGTTGCCGGCGGTGACCGGAATGGTGGACACCATGACCCTGCACTATGAGCGCCTGGAAACGCTGTCTATTGCCGGTTTCTCCTTGGCTACCGATGTGGCTGAATGGCTGGTGAAACGCGGTATGCCGTTCCGTCAAGCGCACGAGGTGTCGGGAGCCTGTGTCGCGTTGGCAGAAGGACGAGGCGTTGGGTTGGAGGACCTCAGCGATGCTGATTTCGCGGGGGTCGACCCGTTGCTGACCCCTGAGGTTCGAGACGTCCTGACCGCTGCCGGTTCGGTTCGGGCTCGCCGGGGGGTGGGTGGCACCGCTCCGGAGCGTGTAGCTGAACAGATTGCCGCGGCCCGCCAGAAGTTACAAGCGTTCCAGCGCTAACGCGGCGCGAAGGGGTGGTGCAGTGCCGCCCGGGGAGAGGCCAGCGGCACCCCGCTTACCGTTCATGTTGTGTAGACAAACTAATCTTTAGTGTACATAAAATATAAATCGAGGTATAATAAAGACATCGAGCGGACATCTGTGATGACCGGATTCGAGAGGTGGGCTCAGGCTCACCGAGACGAGGACAGAACGATAGTAAAGGAGGTGCAACGGTTATGAGTAGCATATTGAACTGGCTAAAGACCGCCCCAAAAACTTTCACCAGCGGGAAGGTTATTTCCGGCGAGGCGCCCCAGATGTGCGCAGACACTGTGATGGCGAAAGCCTATCGAGTGAATATGGCGCATGAAATTTTGGCTGACCGTTAAGGGGGACGGAAACCAAAAAAACAGCAACGACGCAAGCGGACGAAGATGTCCGCTTTTTTGTTGCCTAAAATCCGGCGTGCCGGGACTGGAACGCGAGTGCCGTCTAGTTCGTCAGCCGCGGAGTCTCGCAAACAAAGCCTTTGAATCCGTGATTGCAATAGCCGTGGGGGTGGTGAAACAGGTACGCCTGATGATATGGCTCCGCGAGCCAAAACTCGCCGGCTGCGGCCTGGCTGAGAATCTCGGTTGTAATCGGCCCTCGACCGGCTTGGGCAAGGGTTTTCCCGAAGGATTGCCGGGATTGCTCGGCTAGCTGGCGCTGTTGCGCAGTAGTGTAAACAATCATCGAGCGGTACTGACTGCCTCGATCGTTACCTTGCCGCTCGCCCTGAGTGGGGTCGTGGTTTTCCCAAAACACTTTCAGCAGGTCTCCCGCGCTCGTGCGGGTGGGGTCGTAGACTATGCGGGTAGTTTCGGCGTGCCCAGTTTGACCTGTACAGACATCTTCATAAGTGGGGTGCGGCCAGTGACCTCCCAGATAGCCTACCGCCGTGTTGATGACCCCGGGCTGGCTCCAAAAAATGCGTTCCACTCCCCAAAAACATCCCATCGCTACGTAAAGAACCTCGTGGGGGAGGGGCCACGGCCCGGTGAGAGAGGTTTTGAGTACGGGGTGAATATCGGTCAGGGCGGTCCCGGAATCGTTTTGAAAGCCAAAATCCATAATCCTAGTGTGACACCGTGCACCGGGATTGTCCTGGGCGGGGTTTCTCTCTCGGCTACAGAGTTATTAGACTCGAAAGCGTGTTTCAGCCGATAGTGGTCGCAGCGGCGATTGTGGATGACCTCAGCCAACCAACGCAGGTGCTGGGGGCGCAGCGCTCTTATCCCGAACAGTGGCGGGGTTTCTATGAGTTTCCCGGCGGCAAAACTGAACCCGGAGAAACTCCTGAACAGGCTCTGCGTCGAGAGCTGCGCGAGGAACTATCAGCGGAAATTATAGTTGGGCAGCGATTGGAGGAAACCTGGCCCGCTCACGGAGGATTTCAGATGTTCGTGTACCTGTGCGCCCTCGCTCCGCACAGCTCGGCACAGGTCGGAGCGGCGCATCTGGCCCTGCGATGGGTCGACCTCAAACATTCCGAGAGTTTGCCTTGGCTCCCCGCTGATTATCCGATTCTGACAGCGATTGCGCGGCATTACGGCATCACCCAGGACTGAACGGCGCGTCATTGCTCTCGTGCCTCTCGGGTATCTTCGGACGTGGCGTGGGCTCACCCGGTTTTGAGGTTCGGGCTCACAAGGGAGCTGCGGCGGTGTGGCGCGAAAATATGGGTTTTCTTTTGCCCGGTCAAGCTGGGGTATTGGTGTGTCAGGTCAGGATAGTGATAGTTTAGAACCCGTGTAAAAAGCTGTTTGCCTTACCGGGGCGGCAACAATTGAAACTATTTGTATAGAGAAGGCGAGAAATCCTTGTCCAACCAGCCTGCGGCCGCTGCGACAAATAATGCCGGAGCCAAGTCCGCTCATCCTTACCGCGAGTTAACTTTCCGAGCCATTGTTGTCGGCGGATTAATCACCCTGATTTTCACCGCCGCTAACGCTTACCTCGGGTTGAAAGTCGGCCTAACTTTTGCCACTTCCATTCCGGCTGCCGTGATTTCCATGGCTATCCTGCGTTACTTCCATAATCACACGGTCGTGGAAAACAATATCGTCCAGACCATCGCTTCAGCGGCCGGGACGCTTTCGGCCATCATTTTTGTGGTTCCCGGCCTGGTCATGGTGGGATACTGGTCCGGCTTCCCCTACTGGGAGACCACAGCCGTGTGCATGGTCGGCGGCATTCTCGGTGTGATGTATTCGATTCCGCTGCGTCGCGCTTTGGTGACCGGCTCGGATTTGCCCTATCCGGAGGGGGTAGCGGCCGCAGAAGTGTTGAAAGTGGGGGATGAAAACGGTTCCGCCGAGGAAAATCATCGCGGCTTGCTGGTGATTATCTGGGGCGGTTTGGCGTCCGCAGGAATGGCGCTGCTCACGGCGTTAAAAGCCGCCGCGGGGTCCTTGAGCGTGAACTTTAGGATTGGCGCCGGAGGCACCATGATTGGCGGTTCGTTGTCTCTGGCCTTGATGGGGGTAGGACACCTGGTCGGTCCCGCGGTTGGCATCGCGATGCTGGTCGGTTTGCTACTTTCCTATGGCATTCTGCTGCCGATTCTGACCCAGGGCCAGGTCGCCGGTCAGGATCTCGGTGATATGGTCAGCACGGTTTTCGCCCACGATGTACGGATGATTGGTGCTGGAGCTATGGCTGTGGCTGCAGTATGGACCCTGCTAAAGATTATTGGCCCCATATTGCGCGGTATCGCTGATTCCTTGAAATCCTCTAAACTGCGTGAAACCGGAAACCAAGTTCCCTTGACGGAACAGGACATTCCTTTCAAGTACGTGGCTGCCATTACTTTGCTGTCCATGATTCCCATTGGTTTGCTGCTGTGGAACTTCCTCCGAGATTCGCCCATCTCGCACCATCTGGTGGCGCTCATCATCCTCAGCATTCTGTTTGTGCTGGTTCTGGGCTTACTGATTGCCAGTATCTGTGGCTATATGGCGGGTCTGATTGGGGCCTCGAACTCTCCTATCTCCGGCGTGGGCATCATCGTGATTATTGCGGCTTCGCTGCTGATTCTGTTGGTGACCGGCAACACCAGCCAGACTCACCCCACCGAACTGACCGCCTACGCGCTGTTTACGACCGCTATCGTCTTTGGCATCGCCACCATCTCGAATGACAACCTGCAAGACCTGAAAACCGGCCAGTTGGTCGGAGCAACCCCGTGGAAACAGCAGGTAGCGCTCATCATCGGGGTTATATTTGGCTCCCTGGTGATTCCTCCGGTCCTACAGCTGTTGATGACCAGCTTTGGCTTCTCCGGGATGGAGGGCGTGGATGAGACAACCGCTCTGCAAGCCCCGCAAGCGACCCTGCTGTCCACCATCGCCAAGGGAATTTTTGGCGGGGACATGAACTGGCAGTTGTTCGGTCTGGGGGCTTTGATTGGTGTCGTTATCGTCATAGTTGATGAAATCATGGGGCGCGTCAGCCGTTTCAACCTGGCTCCGCTCGCTGTCGGCATGGGCATGTACCTCAACATCACGACCACCCTGGTCATCTCGCTGGGCGCCCTGGTGGGCTGGATTTACAACCGTTGGGCGTTGCGCCAAGAAAAGGCGGAACAGTCCAAGCGTCTCGGGGTGCTGCTGGCTACCGGCATGATTGTGGGTGATTCACTGTTTGGGATTCTCAACGCCGGCATCATCGGAGCTACCAGTAACGCTGATGCCCTAGGAATCGTCCCGGATTCTTTTGCCCCCGCTGCCAAAGTCGTGGGAGTGATTGTTTTTGTGGGTCTGTTGGCTGTCAGCTACCGCTGGGTGATGAAGAAATCCGGCGAGTCCGAGTCAACACCAGCTTCAGAAATCAACGATTCTTCCCGAAGTGAAGCCTAAAAGACCCGGTCTGGGTGGGTTTACGGAAAGGAACAGACGCAATGACAGAAACAGCCGCTAGGAGAGTACCGTACTTGGATAAAGCCTTTCCCGAAGTCGCTGCTGCCATGGAGGAAGTGACTCGCAGGCTTAAGCCCGTTTACGAGCAGGTCGGTCTACCGGCTAGCCTGATTGAACTCGTTTGCCTACGTGCCAGTCAGATGAATAGATGTGGGACTTGCCTTTCTGTACATGTGCCGCGTGCGCTACAAGCCGGTGTATCTCAACTGCAGATTGATGTGTTGCCCAGTTGGAGGGAAGACACGGAATTGTTCACACCTCAGGAAAAGGCCGCACTGGAGTTGACTGAGCACTTAACCAGGCTCCCTGAAGGAGTGCGCAACTCCAGCGTGGGGGAGCACGCGCAGACATTCTTTACCGAAGCTCAGGTGGCTGCTCTCGAATGGTGCGCCATCATGATTAATGCCAACAACCGGATTTCAATTGCTTCGCATCACCCGATTCGCAAGTATCCGCCAGTATCCAGTTAGGAGAAAAAATGCTGCCGTTTCCAGCAATAGTCCCGGTGAAGCCCGAGGAACTTTCACCTTTCGAAAAATTTAATCAACTTGTGGCCAATGCCCTCGGTACCGTCTATGGCATGAGCATTGGCTATGTGCTGATTGTGGTACTGCTCGGTTTCGGAATCTACGCGACAATTCGCACCGGTGCCGTCCAGTTCACCATGTTTTCTAAAATGTGGAAGACCGTGATGGGTTCCCGGAAAGGCTCCCATGGAGGCATCAGCTCTTTCCAGGCTTTCGCGGTGGGCTTGGCTGACCGTGTCGGCACCGGCAACATCGCCGGGGTAGCTATCGCGATTACCCTGGGCGGTGCCGGCTCCATCTTTTGGATGTGGATTGTGGCTCTGGTCGGTATGGCGAGCGCTTTCATCGAGGCGACCTTGGCCCAGATGTTCAAGGTCCGCAATCCCGACGGAACCTTCCGCGGCGGCCCGGCTTTCTATATCGAACGCGGTCTCGGCTCGCGTGCCTGGGGCTCCGTCTTTGCGGTTTTGCTCATTTTCACCTACGCTTTCACCTTCCAGCTGATTCAGGCCAATACCCTGGCTAGCTTAGCAAAGGCAAACTTCGGGATGCCTACCTACGCCACCGGACTGTTGCTGGTAGCCATCACCGCGCCTTTCTTTATTGCCGGGATTCGTTCGGTAGCGCGTATCGCTGAATATCTGGCTCCGCTGATGGCAGTCATTTACATGACTTTGGCACTGATTGTCATTATCGAGAATATCGGACAACTCGGTACAGTTTTCGCCATGATTTTCCAAGGCGCTTTCGGTGCGAACTCGGTAGCAGGTGGTACTTTAGGCGGGCTCTTTGCGGCTCTGATGAACGGCACGAAGCGCGGCTTGTTCTCAAATGAAGCCGGTATGGGTTCCGCCCCGAACGCGGCTGCGACCGCCACTGTGTCCCACCCGGTTAAGCAGGGAATGATTCAGTCCCTAGGTGTATTCGTGGACACCATTTTGGTCTGCAGCGCTACCGCTTTCATCGTGCTGCTCGGAGGGGTCTACGATCCGAACGCGGCTGAACAGCCTTCTGACGGCGCGGCCCTCACGGTTGATTCCCTGGCCGCGTTGGGTCCCTGGACTAAGCCGATTATCCTCATCGTCATCTTTATGTTCGTTTACTCGACTTTGCTGGGTAACTTTAGCTATTCCGAAGGCAACATCAAATACCTGCTGGGCATCGAAAACAACGCGTGGATTGTCAAGGCGATTTCCATCATCGCGGTGTTCCTGGGCTCAGTGCTTTCCTTGGAAATGGTGTGGAACTTGGGCGACTGGACCGCGGCGTTGATGGCCATCATGAACTTGGTGGCTTGTACCCTGCTGTTCAAGTGGGCTCTGGGCGCCCTCAAGGATTACCAGCACCAACTGGAAACTAAGAGCGAGGACGAAATTCAGTTCTGTTCCACTGACAATGCGTTCCTTCCCGGTGAGCTTCCCACCGATATTTGGACGAAAGAAGCTATCGCGCAGGGACGCAACATTTCTAGTGACCCGACTTCGTGGGAACACGGAGATTAATCTGAAAACAAGTTGGCCCCAGGAACCGCGGTGTTCCTGGGGCCAACTGCATCCCCTCTCGCACGGAGTCGCTACCGCCACGGAAGCATTCGGCCTTTTCGTATGCGCGCGGCAAACCCGGTAGCATAGAGGGGCGTGAAAACGCGATGACAACGAACTATTGAAGGAAGTAAACGTGAGCGATCTGATTGACGAACTGACTTGGCGGGGCCTGATTAAGCAACACACCGATTTGGACGCGTTGCGCCGGGCTTTGAACGAAGGTCCGCTCACGTTCTATTGCGGCTTTGACCCGACCGCGGCCTCCCTGCATCACGGGCACCTAGTACAGCTCATCATGATGCGCCATTTGCAGCTGGCAGGACACCATCCCATCGCGCTGGTCGGGGGAGCGACCGGTTTGATTGGCGACCCGCGCATGACTTCGGAACGCCAGTTGCAGGACAAGGAAACGGTGGCGGGCTGGGCGGACCGTCTGCAGCACCAAATCGAGCGTTTCCTCGATTTCGAGGGCGATAATCCGGCGCGAATGGTCAACAACCTGGAGTGGACCGCGCCCTTGTCCGCGATTGATTTGCTGCGCGACCTGGGCAAGAACTTCCGGATGGGTACCATGCTGTCCAAGGACGCCGTGGCGCGGCGACTCAAGAGCGAAGAAGGCATTTCTTTTACAGAATTTTCTTACCAAATCCTGCAAGCCAATGATTACCTGCAGCTGTACCGCAAATACGGCGTCACCTTGGAAACCGGGGGCAACGACCAGTGGGGCAATCTGGTCGGGGGCATGGACCTGATTCGTAAGGTTGAAGGCAAAGATGTCCACGTGATGACGACGCCTCTGATTACGAAATCAGACGGCACCAAGTTCGGCAAATCCGAAGGCGGGGCGATTTGGCTCGATCCGGAAATGTTCAGTCCCTACGCGTTCTACCAGTTCTGGTTGAACACTGAGGACGCCGACGTAGTCAACTTGCTGAAAGTCTTTACTTTCCTGAGCCGCGAGGAAATCGAAGCATTGGAAACCGAAACGAAGCAAAACCCGGGGAAGCGCGCTGCCCAACGAACTTTGGCTGAAGCCGTGACCACCCTGGTGCACGGGGCGGATCAAACCGAGCGGGTGAAAGCCGCTTCGACAGCGCTGTTCGGTCGCGGCGACCTGCGCGAGGTAGACGGGAAAACCCTGGTAGCGGCTACTGCGGACCTGCCGCGGACTCAGGCCGTGCTGGGAGAAACCAATATTTTGCATCTGTTGGTGGACTCGGGGTTGGAAAAGGGCATTGGGGCGGCAAAACGTACTGTCGCCTCCGGGGGTGCATACCTGAATAACGAAAAGGTTGAGGACGAAAGTCGGGTCGTTACCGCCGCAGATGTGCTGCCGGGCGGGGTTGTCTTGTTCCGGAAAGGCAAACGGCAGCTCGGCGTAGCCGTTACGGAATGAAGGCAATGACGGTTTTTTTCCTAAACCGCGTTCACCTTTCGTAGATGGGTATTCTGTCCTAAGATGGATGTATATCCCAATGGTGTGATACTGAACTGTCTAAGGAGACTGCGATGTCCGATACGGAAACTACGACGATTTATCCTTCTGCCCAAGCCGAAGCCCAAGCTCGTCAGATGCATCAGCGCTGTGAGGCTTCTTTCCGTAGCTTGGTGCCAAATCTAGAACGGGTGGTGGGGTTGCCGGAAGGTCGTCCGTTGCGGGCGGTCAGGTCTCCGTTTACCGGCATAGATGCTTTCGGAGTCCCCCAGGCCACTCTGGCAGACTTGGACCAGGCCATCGTGCGCGCCCGCAACGCGGGGCGGCGCTGGGGCAAGGCTCCTGCCACCACTCGGGCACGGTTTCTGTACAAACTTCATGACCTGCTGTGGCAGCACATGGACGAGATTCTCGACGTGATTCAGTGGGAAACCGGCAAGTCCCGCTACCACGCCTATGACGAGATTCAGGATATTGCCCTGAACTGCCGCTACTATGCGCGCACTCTCTCTCACGCGGTTCGCGATGAGCGCCGCCGCGGGGCGTTTCCTGGTGTGACGCGCACTTTCGTAATGTATGAGCCCAAGGGAGTTGTGGGGGTAATTGCGCCGTGGAACTACCCGCTGTCGATGGGGATTACGGACGCTATCGCGGCTTTGGCTGCTGGTAATGCCATTGTGACCAAGCCGGATTCCAACACTCCGCTGTCGGTGGTGGTCGGCAAAGCCCTGATGGTCGAGGCCGGGTTGGATCCTGATTTGTTCATTATGGTGCCCGGACGTGGCTCCGAGCTAGGAACCCCGCTCATTAAGCAAGTCGACTACATGATGTTTACCGGTTCCACCGCTACGGGACGGATTATTGCCAAGCAATCGGGCGAAAACCTGATTGGGGTTTCGGCTGAACTGGGCGGCAAGAACCCGATGATAGTGCTGGAGGACGCAAGGGTTGACGACGCGGTGCGAGGCCTGGTGCGGTCTGCCTACGCCAATACTGGTCAGCTTTGTGTTTCCATTGAACGTCTCTATGTCCAAGACTCGATTTATGACGAGTTCAAAGCTAAGCTCATCAAACGTATCAACGATATGAAGGTTGAGGTTTCCTTTGATTGGGAGGCCGATATGGGGGTTCTAGTTTCCGACCACCAGCTCGAAACGATTGATACCCAAGTTCAGGACGCTCTGAGCAAGGGCGCGGTAGCTCTGGCCGGCGGCCATGCACTGCCCGAAATTAGCTACACCGCTTATGCGCCCACCCTTCTGGAAGGTGTCGAGGAGGGAATGACCCTGTACGACCATGAGACGTTTGGTCCCGTGGTTTCTCTGTATCGTTTCCATACCGATGAACAGGCCATAGCCCTGGCCAATGACACGAATTACGGCTTGAACGCCTCGGTTTGGGGCAAGCCGGCTCACGCTGTGGCGGTGGCGCGTCGGATTGAGGCGGGCACGGTCAATGTCAACGAGGGGTTCACCGCCGCCTGGGGTTCCACCGATGCTCCTATGGGTGGCTGGAAAGATTCTGGTCTGGGGCGTCGCCACGGTATCGAGGGCATCCATAAATACATGGAATCGCGTACGATTGCCGTGCAAAACCGCGCGGTACCTATCGCTCCGGTTATGGGATTGAGCCAGGAACAATATGTCACGGTCTTAAAATTCGCCCTGAAAGCTATGCGGCGACTGCATCTCTAGGGACGCATTTCCCTCTTCGCGATGGGTTCGGAATCGTGTCGTAACTCTCGGTGTGACCGAACCCGTCGTCCTTTGCAGGGCCGGAACGTTTAGCGGGGGATGTAGTAGCGTACCCGCCAGGCAGCGTCCCCAGATTTCGGGCGCCAGTTTTCGTCCGAACGGGTCAGATCCAGTTGCCAGCGAACCGGATCGATGACCGGGGCATAAGCCACCGTGCTCATTGGAGGCACCATCGCGGTCATGTCCAGCTGGGTGACTACCAGTAAATCCGCCAGTCCCAGCTCCATGACTTCGCGATACACTTTCGCTCCGCCGGTAATCCACACCTGGGGGGTGTTGGCGCACAGTTCCAACGCTTCGTTGAGGCTGTGGGCTACCTCGACATCAGGGGCGGTGAACTCACGAGACCCGGTGAGGACGATATTGCGTCGACCGGGCAGCGCCTGTCCCAGGGAGAGGAACGAGGCGCGTCCCATAATCACTGGATTACCCATAGTGGTGTCTTTGAAATGCTTGAAGTCCGCGGGGACGTGCCACAGCATTTTGCCGCCAGCACCCAACACTTTTGCCTTGTCCTCAGCCCAAATCATCCCGAGGACACCGATACCGTGTCCGGCGCGGGATTCAGTCGGTGAGCCCTCCGGGATGGGGGTCGGGTCAGGAGAGACTGGCGGAGTCCATCCGTAGGGATTGTGTACCGGTTTATTTGCGCCAGTATTCAAGCCGACCATGCTGCCTCTCATGTCAGACCGCTACGGGAGCGGAAATCTTGGGGTGGTGTTGATAATTCGCCAGACGAATCATGTCAAAAGTGTAGCCGTCAATGGAGTCGGCTCTATCCAGTTCCAAAGTGGGGAAGGGGAAAGGATCGCGGGACAGCTGTTGAGTGACCTGGTCCACGTGGTTGGCATAGATGTGGCAGTCTCCGCCGGTCCACACGAGTTCGCCGACCTGTAAATCAGACTGTTGAGCCAGCATATGGGTCAGCAAAGCGTAGGAGGCGATGTTGAAAGGCACCCCCAGGAACATATCCGCCGAACGCTGGTAAATCTGCAGGGAGAGCCGGCCTTGCCCGACCCAGCATTGAAAGAAAGCGTGGCAGGGAGCCAGAGCCATCTGATCCAACTCCGAAACGTTCCAGGCCGACACCAGCATTCGTCGGGAAGAGGGGTCGTTTTTCAGGGTATCGAGCAGGTTTCTCACCTGATCCACCGGGCCGGCCGCGGTGGGCCAGGCACGCCACTGATGACCGTAGATCGGTCCCAAATCCCCCGAGTCGTCTGCCCACTCGTCCCAGATATGGATGTTGTTCTCCTTAAGCCAGCGGTTGTTCGTCCCCCCCTGTAAGAACCACAGCAGTTCGCCGACCACGCCGTGCCAGTACAGACTCTTGGTCGTGATGGCGGGGAATCCTTGCGAGAGGTCATAGCGCAGCTGGCGCCCGAAAATCGAGCGGGTTCCCGTGCCGGTACGGTCGGGTTTTTCCACGCCGTGGGACATAATGTCGGCTAATAAGTCCTCGTATTGGTGGTCGGTGATGGTCATATCTTCCCTTCTTAAACACGCTGAAGGCGGTATAAAACCACTGTATCAGGGACCCCTACAGCAAAAATTCGTCCGCCTTGACGGTCTCTTTGGCGAAGGCGTTTTCAATGGTCTTTACCACGGCTCGCTCTACGCCCGCCGCAAAAAAAGGAATCGCGCAGGTAACTTCGCCCTCCAGCGTAATCTCGGTGCCGGACTGCGGAGTTGGCTCAGATTTCGCCACCATAGTGGTCGAAAACTTTACGGGGACACCCGCCATCGAGCCGCTCATAGTGCCGTTCTCAACCCACCCGGACTGATTCAAATCCCAGACTTCCACCACTTTTAGGTTCAGCCCGGTATTGAGCTTGTTGGCCAGTTGGTCCAGGTATTCAGTAGAAATGGACACGGTGGAAGATACCCGGATACGGTTATCGACCAGGCTCAAATCAACTTGGGCGTGATCATCCAAATCCGCCCAGCGTTTTTTATAGTATTCCGGGTTTTTTAACATCGCGGTGACTTGGGCGCGAGATCCGGGATAAGCCAGGGTCTGGGTGAATTTCATGTCGGGTCTCTCCTGAAGCATCAATTACCCTTATATTCTAAATGCAGGTTGCTCAAAACACAGCCCAACGCATAACCTGAGAAGGTGTCGACGTTTAAACGCTCCCTGGGGGAACCCCCATTCCAGGTATTGACCGAAGATGCTGTAGAACAGCTGTATCGTTTGGTGTCGGATTGGCAAATCATCTCTGACCTGTCCCAAGCCGATTTGTTGCTGTGGCTGCCGAACCGTTATGACGGCATGTCTTGCGCGGCTCACTGCCGTCCAGCCACCGGACCTACGGTTCACCTCGATGACGTGATTGGGCTGAACTTGCCTGCCACTCGTCTGCCCTTGCTGGAACAGGCCCAGTTAAAAGGCGAGATTATCGAGAACCCCGTACGCCGTTGGACGGGTATGAACACGGTATCCGAGGTGCTGGTGCCCGTGCCTTTTGCGGGACGAAACATTGGAGTCCTGGCGATTGAAACCAACCTGGCTTTCCAGGTCGGCGAGATTGGTGGCGAGGGTTGGTTTAAAGCGGTTTCCCGGACACTGTGGAAGATGGTGGCGGCCGGAGACTTTCCTTTCGAGGTCACTCCGACTACCGGTAAGCACGGCAATCCCCGGGTGGCCGATGGGGCCTTGATGCTGGATAATGAGGGGCTGGTAGAACATTGTTCACCGAACGGGATTTCTGCTTTTAAACGGCTTGGTTTTCACAACCAGCTCCATGGTACGAAACTTAGCGACTCCATCTTGCCGCTGTTGGAAAAAGGCGCCGTCATCGATGAGGATTTGTCAACGGTGCTTCGGGGAAGATCCTCGGCTATGGCCGAGATTGACGTGCGCGGAGTGGATTTGACCATTCGTTCGCTACCGCTGGTCGAGGAAGGGGAACGGATTGGAGCCCTGCTGCTGTGCCGTGATGTGACCGAAAAACGCCATCGTGAAAAGGAACTGTTGAGCAAAGATGCCACCATTCGCGAAGTGCATCACCGGGTGAAAAACAACCTCCAAACGGTCAGTGCTCTGTTGCGCCTGCAAGCTCGCCGTTCAGATAACGCGGTGGTTCAAGAGGAATTGTCTCAGGCGGAACGGCGAATTTCGATTATTGCGATGGTGCACGAGGCGCTGTCACATACAGTTGATGAGACCGTGTCTTTTGACGACATGTTCCGTAAACTACTGGCTTTGGTGGCGACCGCGGCGTCCTCCGACCACTTCGTGGAGACGCGTTTCTTGGGCAGCTTTGGGACGCTGGGAGCGGACTCGGCCTCTGCCCTCGGGTTGGTGCTTACCGAGCTGGTGACCAACGCAATCGAACACGGTTTAGAAGGTCGTGGCGGGGTGGTAGAGGTCGAGGCCCACCAGGACTACCACAACGAGACTTTGGTGGTGACGGTGACCGACGACGGACACGGCCTCACCGGCAAATCGGTCGGTTCAGGCTTGGGCACTCAGATTGTCCAGACTTTGGTCAAAACCGAACTGGTCGGGACGGTGCAGTGGGAAAACCGAGAGCCTCCCGCGAGCGGTACGATTGTGCGCCTCACCGCTACCAAGCTGTAAGTCGGCAGCTTCCGGTAGCCTGCTGGGCTAGTAAAAAAACCGTGGTGGTGAGCCACTTAATGCGCTCACCACCAGCGGGGTCTTTCCCGGGTTTGACGCCCCCAGAGGCGTGTAACTTAGAGGCTCGAAGCGCGGCGCGCACGGGCATTGCGGGCATTGCGACGCTTCAAAGAACGGCGCTCATCCTCGCTGGTGCCGCCCCAGACGCCGGCATCTTGGTTATTGTCCAGAGCCCACTTCAGGCAAACGTCCACAACCTGGCAGGTCGCGCACACGGCCTTAGCTTCTTCAATCTGAGCCAATGCCGGGCCGGTGTTCCCCACGGGAAAGAAAAGTTCAGGATCTACGGTTAAGCAAGCTGCTTGATCACGCCAGTCCATAATTGCTCCTTAGAGTTCGGTGCAAAAGATTCGGTTAGGGATTTGTAAAACTTTTGCGTGGAATAAATTCGACTTAACAAGGGTGACATCATTCCAGCGCATTTTCAAGAGATGTAAATGAAGAATTTTTCAAAAATCAGGTGATATGTGTCACATTAGCACTTGGAGGGAGTAGCGCGCCCACCTCGGAGCCCGTCTGATAAATCGCTGGAAATTCGCCAATAACCTGGATTTTTCGGACGAAATCCATCTCGATATCGAGGTAATTTGCCGCCCGGTGTCTGGCTTCGATGGTGTTTCCTAAATGGGTTAGCGTCACTTTCCGATTGGTAAAATTTGGTAATGAGAGGGTTAAATTTCCCGGCATAAGCCCAGGTGAACGCAATTCTAGGAATGTTAGGTCAAACTTCAGGCTACTCTCAATACGCTCCCGTAAAATATTCAGGTTAGGGGTGTTATGTTCAGAATTGGAGACAATGACAAAGGTATCCCGGTCAATGTGTTCAAGTTCAAAATCTTCTGCCTCAATCACCTGATAGCCGAGACGGCGATATTCCCGTTTCAATTGAGCCACCAGGGGACGCATCTCGGTGAGGTCGTCCACTACCCAGTGACGCCGCGCGGGCGAAAGGCTCAGCCAATCACGGCGCGATGAGGACCAGCCTAACGTAACTTGCTGAGCGGAGCGGGGCATTTCTCGATGGGAAAACACTTTCGGCAGATCTGTTAAGACAATTGCCTCGCCGCTCGGGGTCGTCGGTTTGCCGTTAGGAGAGCCCGTACCAGGCATGATGCCAGCCATTTCAACTAAACCCTCACAGTTGGGCAGACCGATTTGGGCGGTGGCACACGTGTTGCCGATTTGCCACACCCCGCGGCCGGGCGTAACTACGGCAGGCAAAGCCTCGCTCAGGCGCCCGCGCACTCCGTTGGATTCAATGCCGGCAGAATGCAAATCCACCGTATCGCGTGGGCACAACACAAACTTTTCCCCAGCCAAGGCCCCCCAAGCCGTATGCCCAGCGCTCAACGGAGCCGTGAAAGCCAGCAAATAGCCCCCCGCCCCATTTTCGCTCAGCAACGTTTCCAGGCGCTTGACCCCTTGGCCCGGATAGAGCCGTTCCAGCTCGTCTGCCAGTAAATCCGCGCGGTCAATAGCCACCGCGGCCCCTTCTAAACCACGGTCAGCCGCTAAGGATATGAATTGATCGAGTTTCCACAAGTCTTTCGGGGAGAATACGGTGAGAATGCGTTGGAGCGGGGAGGCCAACGGTTCGCTCAGTCTGCTCCACCGGTTCCAGAAGGCCGACGGATTGGGGGTGATGACTATCACCGAGCGATTTTGCCCCAGCCACGTCGTGATTAGGGTGGCTAGGGCGGTAGTCCGTCCGCTGCCGGGATTGCCGAAAAGCCCCAAGCTCGTTTGGGGCAAACGCCAGCTTTGGCGAGCCTGGTGGGGAAAGTCCAGCAGGGCAAAACTGCCGGGGGGACACGGCGGGGCCAAGGGCAAATCGGGACACCAGATTTCCGGTAGGGGTGCATTGTCGCAGCCTTGCTCCCAGGCTTGGCGAATCTGATTCACACAGTGGCGTACCCAGTCGGCTTTTCCGCACCAGGCGGCTTGTGCCACGCCGGAGGTGAGCCCCTCCCAAAACAGACGCCCCGGAATGGGCGGGAGGCTCGCCGCCCGCGTATCGCTGAGTATCTCGGTCGAGTCTTGGGGAGAACGAACCCGCAGAGCTATCCGTAGGTTGGTATTAGCCAGAATCTGGCCGTTAACCACCCCACCGGGCTTTTGCGTAGCCAAAATCAGATGCAGTCCCAGCGAACGTCCGTGCGTAGCCAGGCGAATCAGGTTTTCCAAAGTTTCGGGATGATCCGTGGCTAGGGCGCGAAATTCATCCACCACGATGAGGACTCTAGGTAGCCGTTGTCCCGTGAGCTGGTGATAATGCTCCAGGTCGCGGGCTTTAACCTGGGACAGAACCGTCTCGCGCTGCTTCAGGAATGCCTCCAGGGACGCTAGAGCACGAGAGGTGAGTTGCGGCGTCAAGTCCGTCAATACGCCGTGAGTGTGGGGCAGCGCTCCCAGCGCCTCGAATGCCGCCCCACCCTTGTAATCAAGCAAAATAAACCGTAAATCGCGGGGAGAATAGTGCAAAGCCAGTGCCATCAACCACGTGGTCAGCAGCTCCGATTTCCCGGCCCCGGTCGTGCCCGCCACCAGGGCGTGAGGTCCTTCTTTCACCAAATCAACCAGCCACGGACTATCTGCGGTGCTCACCCCGAGCTGAGCGCACAAGCCTGGGGGAGGTGTCTGCCAGCTTTGGGCGATAGCTTCGGGACTGATTTGCCACCACTGGCTGACATCAACCAAGTCGGGCAGGCTTTCGGCGGGGGGTATGGCGGTCAAGCTAAGGCGCTGCGGATTGTCCCCCAAGGCCTCCAGGAGAGAGCCGAACCAGGCGGCCGTAATAACGCGGCGGCGTGGGGACGGGTTGAGGATACGTTGCGCCCACGGCGGAGGGGTATCGGCGGTGATGGTCATCCCGACTTCGTCCGTCTCCAAATGCGGGGTCTCGCCGGGGTCGAACACGCGAATCACCAGGGTTTGCGGTGAGGCCTGGCCCGGTTCTTCGCGAGGTTTGATTCCGCGCCACGGGTTGGGATTCTTTTCGCTGAGCCGAGCCTGACCAAACAGGATGGCCTGGGCGATGACCCACCGGGCTTGATCTGCGCCTTTTGCTCCTGTGAAACACAGCGTTTCTCCCGGTTGAATCTGCAGGACACGCCGGCGCAGTTTCCGACCCGAAAACACCCGAATCGCGGTGACCTTTTGCGAGGGCATCGTCAGCGGGGTGGCAGAGGCAAGCCACAGTTTTTCCGGATTCGGTACTGCCAGCGCCCGTCGGATGAACACCACCAGGGCAATTGCGCCGGCAATGCCCAGAATCACCAGCAGGCGCCACCCCAGGAAAGCCCCCAAACCCAACATGAGCAGCAGCGGCAGGAACATAAACAAAGCGGTGCGTCCCGCAAACTGTCGCGGCGCCGGGGGAGGAGTCAGACGAAGGTCAGGCGGACGGTGGCTTAGGCGCAAGATGGTGGCCCCAAGTTTTAGGCGCGCACCGGGCTTGAGGCGGCATGCCCGACGTATCCGATGGGTCCAGGGTAACGTTTTCCACATTTTGTACACAGGTGCGGAACCGGGGAACGGCAAAGCGCGCAAAGTTTTTTTCGACGGCTCCAGGTGCAGATTTTGACGCGAGACTTGCGGGTCGCTCAGTCCGCTCAGTCTGCCAAAAATCCCTGGAATCGCTGGCAATGCTTGGCCTGAATCGGGTCCTTTGACAACGACCCAGAGCAACGGAGATGTCAGAGCCGCCCTTGGTTGCAAAAAATGTTCCATACCCTCAAGTTAGGGACCGCAACCGATTTTCGCAAACGGTTATCCACAGGTTGTGGATAACCTTGGGTGAGGACTTGTTGATAACCCTCAAAAAGTTGTGCAAAACCTGTTCAAAGAGCAACTCTATCCCAGAGAACCAGGACAGTAACCGAAGGAACCTAAACCAGGAAAATCAGTGAGTTTGGTAGCAAATCTGGGCAGCGACCTGTTGCGCCTGAGCCTCATCACGCAGCAGAGAAATAATAGCCAAAGCAAAGTCGATGGAGGAGCCCAGCGCCCGCGCGGTGATAATCCGGCCATCACGAATCAAGCCGGTATCGGAATAGTCGGCGTTCCCCAGGCCGTCTTGGAAACCGGGATAAACAGTTGCTCTGTGCCCATCGAGCAAGCCCAGCGCCCCCAACACGGTCGGCCCGGCGCACACCGCCGCCAGATTCCCCTGGTGAGAACGCAGAATCTGGGATAGTTTGGCTGATGCCTTGAGATTATTTACCCCGAGCTTGCCACCGGGAATAATCAGGACTTGTTCGCTGCTAGGAGCAAAGTTGTTGATGTGAACATCGCAAGTCAGGGGAACCCGGTGGGAACTCACGATGGTTCGCGCCTTTTCATCATCACCGGCGGCATCGTTGACCGCCACCGTTTGTATCTCGATGCCTCCGCGCCGCAGCAAGTCCACGACCAGCAGGGCTTCACATTCCTCGACACCATCGGCCACAAAAATACTGGCTTCCATTTCGTCTCCTAACCATCAGAATCAGTTTCGTATCCAAGTATAGCGACGGAAGGGTTCGCGGGGGGTCTCAGGAAGGAAGCCCCGGTTAATTTCGGGCGACACAGCGACAAATTCTGTGCAAACAGCACCGGGGCGAAACTGCGGATTTTTCGTCTCCGGCTGGCCTTAAGATGGAATCGTGAAGAAAAAAACCTCTATCCCTGAGTCTGCTTTAGCCCAACATGCTGACCTGGTGGACCAAATCGAGGCGGCGCGCACGGACTACTACGACGAAACTCCTGAAACCGGCGTGACCCGGCTGAGCGATGCGGACTATGACGCCCTGTTCGTACAACTGCAGCTGTTGGAGGCGGCCTACCCCGGCCTGGTGACCCCGGACTCGCCAACGCAAACAGTCGGGGGTAGCGGGCAAACGGCTAGCTCGGAGGGGTTCCCCCCGCATCGCCACCTGCAACAGATGGGGTCTATCGATGACGTTTTCTCTTACGCGGAGGTTGACGCCTGGTGGGCGCGGGTGGAAAAAAGCCTGGAAGGTCAGGATTTCTCGGTTTCTGCCGAGGTCAAGGTAGATGGGTTGGCCATGAGTTTGACCTACCTTCACGGGACGCTCGAGGTTGGGGCTACGCGCGGGGATGGATTTACCGGCGAGGACGTGACTGAAAACGTGAAAACCATCGCGACCGTGCCGGTACTGCTCGATGGTGAAATAGTGCCGGAACTGGTGGAAATTCGCGGCGAAGTATACCTGCCGTTGGTGGATTTTGACGCTATGAATGCGGCCCGCGAACGGGACGGAGAAAAACCGTTTGCTAATCCGCGCAACGCGGCCACCGGATCTTTGAAACAAAAAGACCCCGCCCAGGCGGCAAAGCGTCCCCTCGCGTTTTTAGCCCATGGGGTTGGGGAAGTACGTTGGGCTAGCCCCGAAGCGGTAGCGCAGCTGGGGACCCAAGAGGACTTTTATGAGTTATTGGAATCGTGGGGTTTGCATTCCGTGCGGGAAACCCCCGCCAGCTTGGGGTTACCTCTGGCGGGAATGCGCTCCCTCTCCGAGGTTCACTCGGTTTTAGACCAGATGACGGCGCATCGTCACGATTTTGCCCACCAGATTGACGGCGTAGTGCTGAAAGTTGACAGCTTTGCACAACGGGACGCCCTGGGGTCTACGGCGCGGGCGCCACGTTGGGCGTGTGCCTACAAGTTTCCTCCCGAAGAGGTCCACACCCGTTTGCTGGGTATCGAGGTGCAGGTGGGACGCACCGGACGAGTCACACCTTTCGGGGTGATGGAGCGGGTCTTGGTTGACGGCTCCTACGTTTCGCGCGCCACGCTGCACAACGCCAAAGAAGTCGCCCGGAAAGACGTACGGCCCGGCGACACCGTCGTGTTGCGCAAAGCAGGGGACATCATTCCCGAAATTTTAGGGCCGGTAATGTCCCTCCGGCCAGCTGGTTTGCCCCAATGGGTGATGCCCGATACCTGCCCCTCCTGCGGGACTAGGCTCGGAGCGCAAAAGGAAGGTGACATTGACTTACGTTGTCCCAATCAGTCGGGATGCCCGGCACAGATCACCGAGAGGCTCATTCACGTAGGCTCACGCAACGCCTTGGACATTGAGGGCTTGGGTGAGGAAGGCGCTCTAGCGCTAACCCAGCCGGAGTTCGGGCGCGCCGATGTGGCTGCTGCCCTCGCGGCTGGGGGTCGCTGTGAGCTGGAGGACGGAACCATTGTCGCTGTTCGGCCTGGTCAGGAACTCGGCCTGGAAGCTATCGAGGATCTCTTGCCGCCTGTTCAGTCCCCGGTCCTGACTTCAGAAGCGGGTTTGTTTGCTTTGCAGCCTGAGGATTTACGCGACGTGATGGTGTGGCGCGAGATTCCGGGCACTGACGGTCGGGATTGGCAACAGGTTCGGTTCTTTTGGGCGAAACCAAAACCATTGCCGAAAGCCGCTCAGGAAGCTACCGGACAGCGCTTCGGGCCTCCCGTGGCTGGGAAAGTCGTCCAGACGTTCTTTGAGCAGCTACAAGCTGCGAAGTCAAAAGAACTGTGGCGGGTTTTGGTGGCCCTATCCATTCGGCATCTGGGCCCGGTCGCGGCTCGGACCATAGCCCGACAGTTTGCCACGATGTCTGCTATCCGAGCCGCTAGCGTGGAACAGCTCGGTGAAGTCGAGGGAGTAGGCGAGGTCATTGCCGCCTCTATTCACGACTGGTTCACAGTCCCGTGGCATCAAGAAATCGTTGATGCTTGGGAAGCCGCGGGAGTCGGGGCAGTCAGCCAAGCTGAAACGGCGAGCGGAACCTCTCTGGCTGGGGAATTAGCACCAACCCTGGCCGGCCTGACCGTAGTCATCACCGGAAACGTCCCCGGCTACACTCGTGAATCCGCCCAGTTAGCGGTAGAAGCCCGCGGAGGGAAAGCGACTGGTTCGGTATCAAAAAAAACTGACCTGGTCGTGGCCGGTGCAGGCGCGGGGTCAAAACTGGCGAAAGCCCAGGCGCTGGGCATTCCCGTCATCGAATCTGCTGACTTCAACGCCCTGCTAGAAAAGGGCTTGTCGCGAACCTGAGCCAGTCCTGCGATTGGCGGCAGCCCGGGTCGAGACGTGGGCAGCATGGTTCTGAGCGCAGTGCAAGCCGCGGGTAGCCACCGGCGGATTCCTGACGTGTGGGCGAAACCCCTGAATATCCAGCTCTACAAAACCGAGCCGAGCGGGCGCAACAGACGCTCAATGACCCGATTAACGACGGGTCGTTCCTCCCACTGCTCCAGGGTGAGTTGCCGAGCGTTGGTCAAGTCGTTGAGGAACACTTGTTCCATCTGGTCGGCCAGGTCGGTGGAAAAAATCTCCATATTAATTTCATAGTTGCCGGTCATAGACAGACGGTCGATGTTCGCGGTCCCTATTGTGGTCCAGCAGCCGTCGGCGGTAGCGGTCTTGGCATGGACCATAGCCTCCTGGTAGAGCCAGATTTCCACCCCGGCCTCCAACATTGGGGAATAGTATGAGCGAGCCACCCAGTCGGCCGCAATATGGTTGGAGGTTTCCGGCATCAGCACTTTAATATCCACCCCGCGCCACGCTGCCGCAATGAGTTCGTCCAAAATATCCCGATCCGGAATGAAGTAAGCCTGAGTAATCCAAAACCGCTTTCGAGCCTTGTTCAACGCTTTGATATACAGGCCGCGGACAGGGAATAGCAGACGGTTCGGTTCGTTGCGAGCCACTTCGATTTCAGGAATCCACTGGCGGGGCTTAAATTGGGGCAGCCTAGGCAGATGCCGGGTTTTATGAGCATTCCAAAAATCGGTGAAAGCGTCGGTCAGCTCCCACACTGACGGGCTGGTCACACGCAGGTGGGTATCGCGCCACTGAGTCGCATAGAGTGAACCGATATTGTACCCACCAATAAACCCAACCTTGTTGTCAACGGTGAGGAGTTTGCGGTGGTCGCGCCCGGTGGAACGCAGCGAGAGAAAGAACGAACGAAACAGCCCGAAACGCAGAACGTGCAGGTTACGTAGGTGAGGGAAGCGAGTCATGGCGGAGGGAACATTGATGTTGCCGAAAGCATCCCAAATAATGAAGACCTCGACCCCGCGCTTGGCGGCGTCAATCAAAGCCTCTTTGAACAAATGCCCGATTTCGTCATTCTTCCAGATGAAAGTCTCAAAGAAGACGTGAGATTGCGCCGAACGGATGGCTTGCAGCATCGCGGTGTATACCTCAATCCCCGAGGTGTAGACCTGCATCTTGTCCTCGGCGAAACTGATTTCGGGCAGTTGAGTGATCGGAAAAGGCTTGACAGTGGACTGACGCCAGGTTCTCAGAGTATCGATAACGACTGTTATCGCCCCGGCAATGAGCTCAAACAGCAGGAACCCACCAAAAAATCGTGCCAACACTTTGGGCAGTTCCTGAGGGGTCTTTACCGCCAGTTCAGAAAGTCGGGTAAAGAAACGGGCGAGTCGACGGAATGCCTCGCCGCGGGGCTTGACATTGCTTTGTTTAAGAATTTCTTGCATTGGGTTTTTCGTTTGTTTCCTCATGCCAACGTTCCTTCCACACTAGAAGTTTAGAGGATAAACCCAACAAAAACAGAAAGGAGAACAGTTATCATGGGGGACAAATCATTTGTTAGCGTGTATTGATGAGGATAAAGTTATGCTCCACGTGCGTCTCACCCCCTGTAGAACCGCGGTCTCGATAGCCGTTGTTTTAACGTTTGGTCTAGCATTGACGTCCGTTGCGCAGCCATCGACGAGTTATGCTGAAACAAATCTCGAGTTAACACGGATTGCTGGCAACTCAAGGATTGAAACTGCAGCCGAGGTAGCCCAGCATTTTTGGCCTAGTCCAAATGTAGTTTTTGTGGCTCGATATGATGTGGCTGCTGATGCTCTAGCTGCTGGTTCTTTAGACGAGGGTCCTATTTTGTTGGCTCGTCCCGATGGAATAGGCAATGATGTCTCCCTCGAGTATCTGCGTTCCAAGCATCCTTCCCAGGTCATCGCGCTCGGGGGACAAGGCGCCGTCCCGGACGCCGTGCTGCAGGAATTTGCGCAAGCAGCTGCAGGAGCATCGACTGCGCGAATCCAAGGGGACAATCGTCAGGAAACCTCCTTAGAAATCGCCAAGCGTTCCGCACAGGGAAAGTGTCCTACAGAGATTTATCTCGCCGGCGCATTTGGCGCGGATGGACAAGGTTCTCCCGACGCAGTTGCAGCCGGAGCACTGTCCAATCCGCTGTTATTGGTTTCCGAATCCTCAGGATTAACCGCAAACCAACGCCAATACGTCGATAGTTGCGTTGCTCAAGGTACTCAAGTTGTTCAGCTTGGGGGCAGGAATTTGCATTATCCGGCTGCTTTTTCTCTGGATGGAGCAAATCGCTATGAAACGGCCGCAGCGATTTCCGGCTATGCGCAGTCTTCAAGAGTTTGGCAGCCCATGCTTTCCGCCTTTGGCTACGGCGTTTCGGGGGCAAACAAGGGCGAAGCTCCCGCTCGGACCAGAGTCATTGTAGCCAGGGGAGACAATTTCGCAGATGCTATAGTGGCAGGTTCGGTGCCTTTTGCCTCTATCTTGCTGACCAACAGTCAAACTCTCGCCGAAGCTGCCGGAGGAATGCTTCTGGGAAACAGTGCTAATAGTACTGTTTATATTTTTGGAGGCGAAGGGGCAGTAGCTGCCTCGGTGGAACAGGAAATTATCTCTGCTCTACAAGGAAACTGGATTCCCTGGCGTCTTCGCCCCACCATCAGCGAACCGGAGAATTGTCCCGTTACTAAACCGGAATGGGAGTCTCAAGGGCTGCAACACGTTGCTCTAGTCGGGTTACGCTGCGTGTCTAGAGACATTGGCGGGTTCCAGTGGATTTCCGGCAAGCGCGGCAATCCAAATACAGATTCGGGGGAGCATCCTCGCGGATTGGCCATAGATTTGCCTATTGCCGGGGCTGGTCCCTGGTCAAGTCAAGCCGCCATAGATTACGGGAACCGAATCGTGTCGTATTTCACAGCCAACGGGGAGCTACTGCACGTCAAATACATCATCTTCCGGAACACGATTTATCAGGCTTCATGGTTTGAAGGCGAACTGATGAAAGAACCGGAACTGGCCACCAATGTTACTCAAGATCACTTTGACCATGTGCACATTAGTTTCTTTGACCCGGCGGAACTGGAAATGATGGAACAACCCTAAGCAAATAGGGTTAAGCACCGCGCTGCGTTTTTCGCTAGACTCAGTAATATGTCGACTATTGATGCTGATGAAGTGAGGCGCGTCGCTGGCTTGGCCCGAATTGCGCTGACCGAGGAAGAAATCCACAAATTCGCCGCTGAACTGGATGTGATTACCCAGGCGGTAGCGAAAGTCAACGAGGTAGCGAAACCGGACATTCCGGCGACTTCGCACCCAATTCCGCTCACTAACGTGTGGCGTGAGGACGAGGTGGGTCAATGCCTCGACCACGATGAGGTACTTCAGGCCGCCCCGCAACCAGACCGCGGGATGTTCGGCGTGCCCAAGATTATCGGGGAGGAGTAACTTATGAGTAACACAGAACTTTACCTACTGTCAGCCCACGATTTGGCCGCGAAACTGGCGGCGAAAGAAGTCACCAGTGAGGAACTGGTGCGAGTGTTTGCCGACCGGATTGAACACCTCGATAAGGACATTCACGCTTTCCTCTTCGTCGACGTGGACGGGGCGCTGCAAACCGCTAAACAGGTAGACGCGGACCGTGCCGCCGGCAAGAAACTGCACCCTTTTGCGGGCGTGCCGATTGCGATTAAAGACAACATGGTGCAGCGGGGCAAGCCCACCACCTGCGCTTCAAAAATCCTGGAAGGTTGGCTGCCGCCCTATGACGCCACCATCGTGCTAAAACTCCAGGAAGCGGGACTGCCTATCCTGGGAAAAACCAACATGGACGAGTTCGCCATGGGATCGTCTACCGAGCACTCGGCTTTCGGCCCGACCCGCAACCCGTGGGATTTGGAGCGGATTCCGGGCGGATCAGGCGGTGGTTCGGCGGCCGCGGTGGGAGCTTTCATGGTGCCGTGGGCGCTGGGATCGGACACGGGCGGTTCTATCCGCCAGCCCGGGGCTGTCACCGGTACCGTGGGTGCGAAACCGACCTATGGGGCAGTGTCCCGCTACGGTTTGATTGCGATGGGTTCCTCCCTGGACCAGATTGGCCCGGTCACTCGTGACGTGCGCGACGCGGCGGCGCTGCAGATGATTATTGGGGGACACGATCCGCTGGATTCCACGTCTTTGGACGAACCGGTACCGGATATTACCGGAGCATTGGCCGACATTGGCACAGATGCGACCGGTCTGCGTGTCGGGGTCGTCAAGCAGCTGCAAGGCGAAGGCTACCAGGCTGGAGTGTTGCAGCGTTTCCAACAGGCTGTGGAGCGTCTGCAAAAGGCGGGGGCGAACGTAGTCGAAGTGGATTGCCCCTCTTTTGAGTACGCTTTGGCGGCCTATTACCTGATTATGCCGGCGGAAGTGTCGTCTAACCTAGCTCGTTTCGATGGGGTACGTTACGGCCTGCGGGTGTTGCCACAGGACGGTGAGGTCACCACGGAACGTATGATGGCGGCGACTCGTGAGGCGGGCTTTGGAGATGAAGTAAAGCGCCGCATTATTTTGGGTACTCACGTTTTGTCAGCAGGCTACTATGATGCTTACTACGGTTCGGCGCAAAAGGTACGAACCCTGCTGCAGCGTGACCTCGCGGCGGCCTTTGAACAGTGTGATGTGCTGCTCACACCCACCGCCCCGACCACCGCTTTCAAGTTTGGCGACAAACTCGACGATCCGATGAGTATGTACCTCAACGATGTGGCGACTATTCCCGCCAACTTGGCTGGGATTCCCGGTATTTCAATTCCTGCCGGAGTGGCCGCGGAAGACGGTCTGCCCGTAGGGGTACAGATTCTCGCTCCCACCCGTGGAGACGTCACCATGTATGAGGTGGCAGCCCGCATGGAAGCCCAACTGGCAAAGTCGAGTGAACCGATGCCGCCCTGTCCGGCCGCGGCATGGAAGGAGGGTGCGAAATGAGCGACAAGTTGATGAGTTATGACAAGGCTACCGAACGTTTCGATCCTGTTTTGGGGTTGGAGGTTCACGTTGAACTGGGCACGAAAACCAAGATGTTCGACGCGGCTCCCAATGCTTTCGGGGGCGACCCAAACACGTACATCACCCCGGTTTCCCTGGGTTTGCCCGGCTGCCTGCCGGTAGTCAATAAGCGAGCCGTGGAATACGCGATTCGGATTGGTTTGGCACTGAACTGCCAAATCGCAGAATACTGCCGGTTTGCGCGGAAAAACTATTTTTATCCCGACCTGACCAAGGCTTTCCAAACCTCCCAGTATGATGAGCCAATCTGTTACGACGGCTGGCTCGATGTCGAGTTGGAGGACGGTACCGTGTACCGGGTGGAAATCGAGCGTGCCCACATGGAGGAAGACGCCGGCAAGAACACGCATATTGGCGGAGAGGACGGCCGTATCCAAGGCGCGGACCACTCCCTGGTGGATTACAACCGTGCCGGAGTGCCACTGGTAGAAATCGTCACCAAACCCATCATCGGGACCGGGGATCGCGCCCCCGAGGTTGCCGCCGCTTATGTGCGCACCTTGCGGGATATTTTCCGGGCTATCGGGGTTAGTGAAGCCCGCATGGAGCGCGGCAATGTCCGCGCTGACGTGAACGTGTCCTTGCGCAATAAACCGGAGGATCCGATGGGGACCCGCACGGAAACCAAGAACGTGAACTCCTTTAGAGGCATCGAGAAAACCGTGCGTTACGAAATGCGTCGCCAGGCGGCAATCCTTGCCGAGGGCGGCAAAATCGTCCAGGAAACCCGCCACTACCACGCTGCGGACGGGACGACTTCTTCAGGCCGTGAGAAATCCGATGCCGAGGATTATCGTTACTTCCCCGAACCGGATTTGGTGCCTGTGGCGCCGAGCCGGGAATGGGTGGAGGAAATCCGCCAGAGTCTGCCTGAGCTTCCTGCCGTGAGGCGCAAGCGTCTGCAGGGCGTGTGGGGATTCACCGACATCGAAATGCGCGATATCGTCAACGCCGGAGCGGTGGACCTTATTGAGGAAACGGTTTCAGCCGGAACCGATGCGGGCGGGGCTCGCAAGTGGTGGATGGGCGAAATTGCGCGTTTGGCCAAGGGCGAGGAAAAAGACCTGGAGGAAATGCCGATTACTCCTGCCCAGGTGGCTGAGCTGCAAAGCCTCGTCGAGGACGGCAAGATTAACGACAAGTTGGCGAAACAGGTTATCGCTGGCGTTCTTGCCGGAGAAGGTAATCCTGGAGAGGTCGTGAAAGCGCGCGGCTTGGAGGTCGTTTCTGACACGGGCGCTTTGGAAACTGCCGTCAAGCAGGCGATTGCGGACAACCCGGATGTCGTTGAAAAGATTAAAGGCGGCAAGATGGCGGCTATTGGTGCGCTGATGGGCCCGGTTATGAAAGCCACCCGCGGTCAAGCCGATGCGGGGACGGTAAAGTCCCTGATTATGGCCGAACTTGGGTTGTAAACCGGTCTGATTTCCGGCTTAAATGTTTTGTTCCCGGACCGTTTGGTCCGGGAACAAAACATTTTTTAGAACTTACCTTTTGGGTCTATTTGACGTAGTCCTCGCCGGTGCCGTAATGCTCAATCACGTAGTCGAGGTCCTTATCCCCGCGGCCTGACAGGTTCACCAGGATTGATCCCGTCTTGCCTTTGCGGGCTTCCTTGATGGCATAAGCCAGGGCGTGGGAACTTTCGATGGCAGGAATGATGCCTTCCCAGCGGGAAAGCATGAACAGGGCTTCAATAGCCTCCTCGTCTCGAATGGTTACGTAGTTGACGCGCTCCATGTCGTGCAGCAGGGAGTGCTCCGGGCCAACCGAGGGGTAGTCCAGTCCGGAGGCGTTGGAATAGACCGGCGCGGGATTGCCTTTTTCGTCCGCGAGCATAATCGAGTTGAATCCGTGCATTACGCCTTCGCCGCCATAGGTAATGGAGGCCGCGTGATCGCCCAAAGCCGTGCCCCGCCCTTGTGGTTCGACCCCAAAAATCTCGACCGGGTCAGCCAGGAACGGCACAAACATCCCAATCGCGTTGGAACCGCCCCCTACGCAGGCCATCACTTTGTCCGGCAGGTGTCCAGTCTGCTCCATAAACTGGGCACGAGCCTCCACGCCAACGACCTCCTGGAAATCCCTGACCATGACCGGGAAGGGGTGGGGGCCGGCGGCAGTGCCGATGCAATAGATGGCATCGTGATATTCCTCGGAGTAAGCCATGAAGGCGGCGTCCACGGCCTCTTTCAGGGTCTTAAGTCCGAAGCTGACGGGGACGACGCGTGCGCCCAGTACCTTCATGCGCGCCACGTTCGGAGCCTGCTTGGCGATGTCGACCTCACCCATGTAGATATCGCATTCCAGGCCGAAGTAGGCGGCGGCGGTGGCTAGGGCCACGCCGTGCTGACCCGCTCCGGTTTCCGCGATGAGCTTCTTTTTCCCCATGTATTTAGCCAATAGGCCTTCGCCCATGCAGTGATTGAGCTTGTGCGCCCCGGTATGGTTCAGGTCCTCGCGCTTGAGGTAGATTTGGGTGCGCCCCAGTTTCTGGCTCAGACGCTGGCAGTGATAGACCGGGGTGGGCCTGCCCTGGAAATCTTTACGGATACGGCGCAGCTCGGCAATGAACTGGGCGGATTGGGCAATGGTGTTATAGGCTTCCGCGTACTCGTCAAAGGCTTTGACCAGCTCCGGGTCCTGCAGATAGTTGCCACCGTATTTGCCGAAGTATCCCTTTTCATCAGGGTATTCCTTCAGATAGTTGTCAAAATCGCGGTACTTATTCATCTCTTCCTCCAAAGTTTTCGCAATTCCATACTGAAACCGATTTGGTCCGAGCTTGGACCGGTCACAAGATAAAGGTACGCAGTTTTTCACCGCAAGTACAGTAGTGTCCAGTATTCGAGCAGATTTGTCTCATATAATGAATCGATGCCTGTTGGCGCTGGGTGTGGAGATTTTGACCTTCGGAGCGGGGAAGGGTAGTTTAATCCATCTTTAGGTTACATCTATTTTGCTTAATCAGCTCGAATTAGAATTGTCATCGTTATTTAAAAATCTCTATATAGCCTTTCTAATATAATTAATTAATACGTTTCGTTATTATTGCAAGGTTCTGAACTGCGGAAACGCCAGTTGTTAAGGTGAGGGTTTACAATCGAGACAAAATAGTTGACAGTTGTAATTAATATTTATTCATATCTGTTACTTATCCCGAAAGGAAAGAAACCATGAGTACTCAACCGGTAGTTAGTGATTGTGCAGTATCCGATTGCTCTTACAACCACGACGGCTGCCAAGCCACCGCGATGACCATGGGCACCAAGGGCTGCTCCACCTTTATTGCCTTGCCTCAGGTCGGAGGCCTCGGAAAACAAGCCGCGGTCGGGGCTTGCCAGAAATCCGACTGCAGCTTCAATGAGCACCTGGAGTGCCAGGCGCCTGCCGTCAAAGTTGGCGGAAAGACAGGCGAGTGCCTCACCTATAACCGCGCTGCTTAGATTTCCCCCATAAATTCATAAATCTGTGTGTGCGAACAGACGCTGGTTCGCGCACACAGCTGCATTTAAGGGTTTGGCTATTTTTGGACAATCGGTAACTCTGTGAGGCCAGTGTTGCTCCATTAGAATTCTGGCTATGTGTGAATTTCTTGATTTGCGTTCTTTGGCTGCCCGCGAGCTTCCAGCGTTGTGTGAATTCGGCATGAAATCAAAGGTTCCTGCCGGATTTGGTTATCTTGGGCCTGAAGGTGCGGTCATGCCCGAAATGGGAGCTCAACTGTGGATTAACTGCCGAATGACACATATGTTTTCGCTGTTTGCCCTGGCGGGAATCCATCCCGAACAATCCCGCGAACTGGCCGCGCACGGGATTCACGCACTGCGGGAATACTTTGTGGACCGGGAATATGGTGGCTGGTTTTCGTGGATTGACACGGAACTTGATGCATCGGGGCAGCCTCGCCCCAATCTTGAGAATGGACCCCGTAAGGAAGCCTATGCTCATGCGTTCGTGATTATTGCGGCCAGCTCAGCCACTGTCGCGGAAATTCCCGGGGCGCGCGAACTGCTGGACGAAGCCAGGCGCATCCAGGATGCTTACTGGTGGGACGAATCAGCGGGGAGAGCCCGAGAATCTTACGCTAGGGACTGGACAGAGCTGGAAGACTACCGCGGTGCGAACGCAAATATGCACACTTTGGAGTCGTGCCTGGCAGCTTTCGATGCGACTGCAGACACCGAATACCTGCGGCGGGGTGCGTCCATTGCCACAAAAATTATTAATGAGTCAGCGAGGAAATACGACTGGAGAATTCCCGAACATTACACCAGTAACTGGCGTATAGACCCTGATTACAACCGCGATAAGCCGAATGACCCTTTCCGTCCGTGGGGAGCCACGCCGGGTCACGGTTTTGAGTGGGCACGTCTGATCTTGCAGCTCCAGGCCGCAGCCGAGGCTGCTGGGTTAGATTTGAATTTGGATTGGGTTCACGAGGCCGCAGCGGGACTTTACCGTACCGCGCTGGCGGCGTGGGGTAGCGATGGCGCCGATGGGATTCCCTACACGACAGACTTCGAGGGCCGCCCGGTTTCCTCCCAACGGATGCACTGGGTCATTTGCGAAGCTATCGGGGTAAGCCTGATGATTTCTAAGCTCGCCGCTCGCTTCAGTTCAGATTCCCAACTTCCGCAGTTGGCCCAGCAGTGGGCTGACAAGTTTTGTGTTTACGCGCAAGACAAATTCATTCAACATCCAGGACAATGGTCCCATGAACTTGATGTGAATAATCAGCCCGCCTGCGTCACCTGGGTTGGAAAAGCGGACATTTACCATGCGGGACAAGCAATGTTCTTGGTTAACCTGCCGGCGCAACCGGGGTTTGCCGCGGCGTTGAAACATTCAAAATCCGCATGAAATAGGCTCAGAAATACTTGAAATATCAAAGATATCTGAGAATTGATACCGATTACACAAATTGGTAGACTTTCGTTCGGCTTTTGAACGTATTTACGCAAGAACTCGGTGTAATTGGCCAGACAGTGAAGTCTAGGAGCAGAAGTGAACGAATCTAAGGATGTAGGCAACATTTTAGAGATGCGCCATATCACCAAGGAATTCCCCGGTGTCAAAGCGCTTGATGATGTCAATTTCCAGGTCAAACAGTGCACTATCCACTCCCTGTGCGGTGAAAACGGTGCCGGTAAATCTACCCTGATGAAAGTGCTGTCTGGAGTATGGCCCCATGGAACCTATCAGGGGGACATCGTCTACCAAGGCGAGGTTCGCCGTTTTAAGAACATCCGAGAGTCGGAAGCAGCCGGGATTGGTATCATCCACCAGGAACTCGCACTGATTCCTGAACTCTCAATTGCCGAAAATATTTTCTTGGGCAACGAAATTAAGCAGGGCGTAGGCATAGATTGGTTCCAGACTAGAAAACGCGCCGTGGAATTACTTCGGGAAGTGGGTCTAGACGATGACCCGGATACCCCCATCAAAGAGATTGGGGTGGGCAAGCAGCAGCTGGTGGAGATAGCCAAGGCTCTGTCCAAGAACGTGAAACTATTGATCCTTGATGAGCCGACTTCCGCACTGAACGAGGAAGAATCGGCCCATTTGTTGGACCTGATGCGCCAGCAGCGTCAAAGCGGTATCAGCCAGATTATGATTTCTCACAAACTCAATGAAATCGCTGCTATTTCTGACGCGATTACCGTGATACGTGACGGAAAAACGATTGAGACTATGGAAGTTAAAGACGGCAACGTCGACGAGGACCGCATCATTCACTCCATGGTGGGTCGGCCTCTGGACAATCGTTTCCCCGACCGTGATCCGCATATTGGCGAAGTGCTGTTTGAGATCAGAGACTGGAGAGTGTATCACCCGGTCAATACCGAGCGGCTCATCTGTAAAAACTCGAATATCCAGGTACGCAGTGGAGAAGTCGTGGGCCTGGCGGGGTTGATGGGTTCGGGGCGTACCGAGCTGGCACGTTCAGTTTTTGGCCATTCCTATGGAATTTTTGAGTCTGGTCAAACGTTCATGGAAGGTAAAGAAATCTTTATGAGGTCGGTTCCAGCCGCTATTGAAGCCGGACTGGCCTATCTTCCGGAGGACCGAAAGGTGCAGGGGCTAAACCTTCTGGATGACATCAAAGGTGAAGTTATCTCTGCGAAACTAAAGAAAGCTACCGGCAACACCCTCGCGATTGATTGGCACACAGTCCGTCAGACGGCTGAGGAGTATCGCCAGAACTTGCGTATCAAGAGCCCTTCAATCGATAACCTCATATCGTCACTTTCCGGTGGAAATATGCAAAAGGTCGTGCTTGCTAAATGGATGTACACCGACCCGAAGGTATTGATTTTGGATGAGCCGACACGTGGGATTGATGTGGGCGCCAAATTTGAGATTTACACGCTCATCGGCAAACTTGCTGCCGCTGGAATCGGTGTCATCGTGATTTCTTCCGAACTTCCGGAGCTACTGGGCATTACAGACCGTATCTATACGATTTTTGAAGGAAAAGTCACCGGTGTATTCGATACGAAAGATGCCGACCAAGAGTCGCTCATGCGTCTCATGAATCCCACAACTTCTAAATCCGGCAGTGCTGCCGCCTAACAGGGAGGATAATTACCAATGCCAGCATTGAAACAACTACTAGGCGGCAACCTGCGCCAATTGGCTATGGTTATCGTCTTGATTCTGGAAATTCTTTTATTCCAGTTCCTGACGGGTGGTACCGTTCTTTCTGCTCAAAACTTGCAAAACGTCCTTTCTGGAAACACCTACGTGCTGATTCTGGCGATGGGCATGGTGCTGGTGATTATCGCTGGACACATCGACCTGTCAGTTGGTTCGGTGGCGGCCGTAATTGGCATTGTGCTGGCGAAGGTCACGTCTGAGCAATCCGGAGCGGGGTTGCCTTGGTGGCTTGGCATCGGTGTCGCGCTGATTGTGGGTGTGATTATCGGTAGCTGGCATGGATTCTGGGTTGCCATCGTGGGGGTTCCCGCCTTCGTTGTGACCTTGGGCGGTATGTTGTTGTTCCGCGGGATGAACCAGTTTATTGGCAAGTCCCTGTCGATTCCTGTTCCGGATCAGGTGAAATTCATCGGTGCCGGCTATATGAATTGGTTGCCGCCTATAGCCATAGGTAATTGGATAATTAACTCGGAAACCATCATCTTAGCCATGATTGCCGCTCTCCTGATGGTGTTCATGCGCACCCGCAAGCGTGTCCGTCTGGCGAAGGCTGGAGCAGAACTGCCCGCTAGCTGGATTTTTGTGGTTCAGGTGGTCTTTACTTGCATTATTATCCTGCTGTTTGGATGGATTTTTGCGACTGGACGACCGGGGACTTCCCTGCCTATCTCTGGCATCATCGTGATTTTGCTGTTCCTGTTCTACAACTTCCTGTCTCGCAACACTCCTCTTGGGCGAGGCATCTACGCCGTAGGCGGTAACCGCGTGGCCGCGGCATTAACCGGTATCTCGGTGAGGAAAGTGAACTTCTTTGTAATGTTCAACTCCTCGGTCCTGGCAGCTATCGCGGCGGTGTGCTTCGTGGGACGTTCCGGAGCATCTACACCGTTTGATGGCAACTTATGGGAGCTTGATGCCATCGCCTCCGTATTTATCGGTGGCGCTTCAGTCTGGGGCGGTATTGGTACTTTGGGCGGCACCATGGTGGGTGCTTTGGTGATGGCTTTCCTGAACAACGGTTTGCAGCTGCTTGGCGTGGGCACAGACTGGACTCAGATGATTAAAGGTCTGGTGCTGCTTCTTGCTGTAGCCTTTGACGTACTGTCCAAGAAACAGGGCAAACCTTCGATTATTGGCCTATTCAGTGCCACTCGCAAACGTAACCAAGCATCGTCCGACACGGTGCTTGTGCCTGAAAATGACTCGAAAAAAGAATCGCCTGAGCAGGAAGCGAAGGCCTAATTAGTCACAAAGAACTTGGGCAACTGCCCAAACCTGGGGCACCAGGACTCGACACAAAAGTGAGGTAGCCATGCAAATAATCAAGAGAATCGCCGTTCTTGGCGCCGCTGGCGCATTGGCGTTCGCACTGTCAGGCTGTGCAGGCAATGCCGGCAACGCTGATAAGTCCGGAGACGACGCCGGGGCAAGCAGCTCGACTGGTCTGGATTTGGGCATCTCTATGCCTCAAAAGACCTCTGAGAACTGGGTAGAAGCCGAGAAGTACTTCAACGACCTGTGCAAGAGCGAGGGCCTGAAGTGCTCGGTTCAATTCGCGAACAATGGTGTTTCTGAACAGCAAAACCAGATTGATACGATGCTCACCAATGGAGCGAAGGCTCTAATCATTGGCGCTATTGACGGCACCTCCTTAGGTAATCAGGTGCAGAAGGCTGCTGATGCTGGCGTACCCGTCATTGCTTACGACCGCCTGTTGATGGCAACTGAGAACGTCGACTACTACGTTGCTTACGATAACTTTGGCGTGGGCGTGAAGCAGGGCGAGGCTTTGCTGAAAGGCTTGGAAGCCAAGAAACCTGGCGGCCCGTGGACCATCGAAGTGGTAGCGGGTTCTAACGATGACTCGAACTCAGCGAAGTTCTTTGATGGAGCCATGTCTGTGTTGCAGCCCCAGATTGATGCTGGCAAGGTGACAATTGGCTCAGGACAGAACACTCAAGCTCAGGCAGCTACACAGGGATGGGATCCCAAGAACGCCCAGAGCCGTATGGATGCTATTCTGGCCCAAAATTATCCCGGCGACAAGGTTCCGGACGGTATCCTCTCCCCGAATGACACGCTGGCTCGCGCTGTCCTGTCCTCTTGCGAACAGGCTGGCAAGACCCTCCCGGTCGTGACCGGTCAGGACTCTGAGATTGAGTCTCTCAAGTGGATCATGCAGGGCAAGCAGTACTCCACCATTTCCAAGCCGACCAAGCCGTTGGTAGAAAGCGTTGTGGCTTTGGCTCAGAAGCTCTTGAAGGGCGAAAAGGACGTGAAGGACCTTAACGGCATGGCTGTGGATGACAAGCAGTACGACAACACTAAGAAGGTTGTCCCGGCCTTCCTGTTGCCTCCGGTGGTGGCAACGAAGGACAACGCTGCGGAAGTTTACAAGGACGAGCCCACAAAGCTGGAAGCGGTTAACTCTGTGAAGTAGTCCTTTAGTTTAGGATTTTGGCCTGCTAGACCGAGACCCTACTCTATGTAGATTTGGTTGCGGTCCCGTCGTATCCGGCGGGGCCGCAGCTGTTTAATGACTGTCTGTCCTGCGTGCCAACATTCTTGGTGTAGCCGGTGCTGCAATCCAAGTGGCTCTATCTGCGCCAACATATATGGTATGTTATTTTCCGACACGCCCGGGATGTGTGAATAGGGACTCAGATTTGCATTCTCCGAAAGTGACGTGTATAGTTTTATCTGTTGCGCACTTTTGCGGTGAGCAACGCCCCGATTGTTGAAATCTCGGTGAAAACTGGGATGGATCGGTGAGTGGGTTTGTTGGTTTTGATCTCGATAGCGTTTTGTTTTTTGTTTACGCGTTTTTTGGTGCCCTTTTTTGGGTGCTTTTGTTTGTGTTTTTGCGGTTTTCTGATTTGATGAGGACCGTGTTTGTCAGGTTTTTCTGGCT
>NZ_JAXFNY010000010.1:0-133652 GCF_034180645.1 Mobiluncus sp.
CACCACTACCCCTAAAAAGCCTAATTCGGCAATGCGTAAGGTGGCACGTGTACGTTTGACCAACCAGAAAGAGGTGAATGCTTACATTCCGGGCGAGGGTCACAACCTCCAGGAGCACTCTATCGTAATGGTACGTGGTGGCCGTGTGAAGGACCTTCCGGGTGTGCGCTACCACATCGTGCGCGGCGCTCTTGACACCCAAGGTGTGCGCGACCGTAAACAGGGTCGTTCCAAGTACGGTGCGAAGAAGGAGAAGAAGTAAGAATGCCTCGTAAAGGACCGGCGCCTAAGCGCCTACTCATTGCAGACCCGGTGTACAACTCTCCGCTGGTTACCCAGCTCGTTAATCGCGTCCTGTTGGACGGTAAAAAGTCCGTGGCTCAAAGCATCGTCTATGGCGCGCTGGAAGGCGTAGCTCACAAGACCGAGCAGGACCCCATCGTGGTACTCAAGCGCGCCATGGAAAACATTCGCCCGCATCTGGAGGTTCGTTCCCGTCGCGTCGGTGGGGCAACTTACCAGGTTCCGGTGGAAGTCAAAGCCTCTCGCGCGACCACTCTGGCGTTGCGTTGGCTGGTGGATTTCTCCCGTCAGCGTCGTGAAAAGACCATGACAGAACGTCTCATGAACGAAATCTTGGATGCTTCCAACGGGTTGGGTGCCGCGGTGAAGCGCCGTGAGGACGTTCACAAGATGGCTGAAGCTAACCGCGCCTTTGCCCACTACCGCTGGTAGTCGCCGGGCAGTCGCTCCTGTAAGTTCCGGATTCAAACCCGCACCGAGTGACTTACTAGAAATACTAAGAAATAACAAACACTAACGAAGGGACACGCCCGTGGCACTTGACGTGCTAACTGACCTTAAAAAGGTCCGCAACATTGGCATCATGGCACACATCGATGCTGGTAAGACGACCACGACGGAACGCATCCTGTTCTACACCGGTATCAACTACAAAATCGGTGAAACGCACGATGGCGCTTCAACTATGGACTGGATGGAACAGGAACAAGAACGCGGTATCACCATTACCTCCGCGGCTACGACCTGTTTTTGGAACAACAATCAAATCAATATCATCGACACTCCCGGACACGTGGACTTCACCGTTGAGGTGGAACGTTCCCTGCGCGTCCTTGACGGAGCGGTAGCGGTGTTTGACGGTAAGGAAGGCGTGGAACCGCAGTCCGAAACCGTGTGGCGCCAGGCTGACAAGTACAACGTGCCGCGTATCTGCTTCATCAACAAGATGGACAAGCTGGGCGCGGACTTCGACTTTTCGGTCCAGACCATCATTGACCGCTTGGGGGCTCGTCCGGTAGTGATGACTTTCCCGATGGGTGCGGAATCCGACTTTGTCGGCGTCGTTGACGTTTTGCGTCAGCAAGCCGTGTACTTCCCTGAGAAAGACGCCGACGGTAACGATACCAAGGGCGCCGTTGTTGAATACAAAGACATTCCCGCGGAATACCAGGACAAGGCCGCCAAATACCTGGAGACCGCTACCGAAGAGGCTGCCGAGGCCAGCGATGAGCTGATGGAAGCCTACCTTGAGAACGGTGAACTGAGCGTTGACCAGATTAAGCAAGGAATCCGGGCGCGTACCGTCCGTTCCGAGATTTACCCGGTCTATGGTGGCTCCGCCTTTAAGAACAAGGGCGTGCAGCCCTGCTTGGATGGGGTTATCGACTACCTGCCCTGCCCGTTGGACGTGGAGGAGGTTCGCGGTTTCCGTCCCGGTCACGAGGAAGAGGGCGAAACCGAATCCCGCAAGCCTGACGAGAACGAGCCGTTTGCCGCTTTGGCTTTCAAAGTGGCCGTGCACCCGTTCTACGGCAAGCTGACCTACGTGCGAGTGTACTCCGGGAAGGCCGAACAAGGCACCCAGCTTTACAACTCCACTAAGGGAAAGAAAGAGCGCGTGGGCAAGCTGTTCCAGATGCACTCCAACCACGAAAACCCGGTGGAAGTTGCGCACGCTGGTCACATCTACGCCTTCATCGGCTTGAAGGAAACCACTACTGGCGACACGTTGTGCGCCATTGACAAGCCGATTGTGCTGGAATCCATGAGCTTCCCCGAACCCGTGATTCACGTGGCGGTGGAACCGAAGTCAAAGGCCGACCAGGAAAAGATGGGTATCGCCATCCAGAAGCTGGCCGAAGAAGACCCGACCTTTACCGTGCGTTTGGACGAGGAAACCGGCCAGACCGTTATCGGCGGTATGGGCGAGTTGCACTTGGACATCATCGTGGACCGAATGAAGCGCGAGTTCAAGGTGGAAGCTAACGTCGGCAAGCCCATGGTGGCTTACCGCGAGACCATCAAGAAGAAGGTCGAGAAGGTCGAATACACCCACAAGAAGCAGACCGGTGGTTCCGGCCAGTTCGCGAAGGTGTTGGTCACGTTCGAACCGTTGAGTGAGGAAGAACGGGGCGAAGGCAAGACCTACGCTTTCGAAGACAAGGTCACCGGGGGACGCGTCCCGCGCGAATACATTCCTTCCGTTGACGCGGGCATCCAGGAAGCTATGGAATCCGGCGTTTTGGCCGGCTACCCGATGGTGGACGTGAAGGCGACGTTGGAGGACGGCGCTTACCACGAAGTCGACTCATCGGAAATGGCTTTCAAGATTGCCGGCAACATGGTTTTCAAGGAAGGCGCCAAGAAGGCGAACCCCGTCATCTTGGAACCCATCATGGATGTGGAAGTCCGCACCCCCGAGGAATACATGGGCGACGTCATCGGCGACCTGAATTCCCGCCGCGGCAACATTGCCTCCATGAACGACGGCCAGGGCGTGAAAGTTATTCGCGCCAAGGTACCGTTGTCAGAAATGTTTGGCTACATCGGCGACCTGCGTTCCAAGACCCAGGGTCGCGCGGTGTTCACCATGCAGTTCGATTCCTACGCCGAGGTTCCGCGTTCGATTTCCGAAGAAATCATCGCCAACAACCGTGGTGCATAAGGGTTCTTTTCCTTTTTGGTAGTGTCCCCGGCGCGTAGCCGGGCGCGTCCCGAAAGCCGCTGGGGATACTCCAGGAAAAACCCGCAAAATCCGCAAGAAGATAAATCAAGAAAAACCCAGGTAGGAAAATCCGTAAGATAGTGGTAATCTGACATCTGCTTATTTATTACGGAGCAAAACTACCTAAAGTCCAGGAGGAAAGAAAGAAGTGGCACAAGGCACTTACACTCACGACAAGCCGCACGTTAACGTCGGCACCATCGGTCACGTTGACCACGGCAAGACTACTTTGACCGCCGCCATCACCAAGGTGTTGGCCGACAAGTATCCGGATTTGCCCGCGAACAAGTTCACCCCCTTCGATCAGGTGGATAACGCTCCTGAGGAACGTCAGCGCGGCATCACCATCAACGTGTCTCACGTTGAATACGAAACCCCCAACCGTCACTACGCCCACGTGGACGCCCCCGGCCACGCCGACTACATCAAGAACATGATTACCGGCGCTGCTCAGATGGACGGCGCTATCCTGGTTGTGGCTGCTACCGACGGCCCGATGGCTCAGACCAAGGAGCACATCCTGTTGGCCAAGCAGGTCGGCGTGCCCTCCATCCTGGTCGCTCTGAACAAGTGCGACTCCCCGGATGTGGACGAAGACATGCTGGAGATCGTTGAGGACGAAATCCGTGACGACCTCGAGAAGCAGGGCTTCGACCGCGACTGCCCGATTATCCACGTCTCCGCTCTGAAAGCCTTGGAAGGCGACGCTGAGTGGTCCAAGAAGGTTGAAGAGCTGATCGAGGCTGTCGATACCTACATCCCCGAGCCCGAGCGCGACATGGACAAGCCGTTCTTGATGCCTATCGAAGACGTCTTCACCATTACCGGCCGCGGCACCGTGGTGACCGGTCGTGTGGAGCGCGGCAAGCTGCCGTTGAACGCCGAAGTCGAAATCGTGGGCATTCGTCCGACGCAAAAAACCACCGTTACCGGTATCGAGATGTTCCACAAGTCCATGGACGAGGCCTACGCCGGCGAGAACTGTGGTCTGCTGCTGCGCGGCACCAAGCGTGAAGATGTCGAGCGCGGCCAGGTTATCTGCATTCCTGGTTCCGTGACCCCGCACACCAAGTTCGAGGGCAAGGTCTACATCCTGAAGAAGGATGAAGGCGGACGTCACAAGTCCTTCTACGATGGCTACCGCCCGCAGTTCTTCTTCCGCACCACCGACGTTACCGGTGTTATCCACCTGCCCGAAGGCACCGAAATGGTTATGCCTGGTGACACCACTGAAATCAGCGTGGAGTTGATTCAGCCTATCGCTATGGAAGAAGGCCTCGGCTTCGCTATCCGCGAAGGCGGCCGTACCGTTGGTTCCGGCAAGGTGACCAAGATCGTTGAGTAATCAACAAAACGCATCAGTTAGCGAATAACTTTCCGGGAGGGCAAGAGCTTCGGTTCTTGCCCTCCCGCGTTTTGTAAAAGCAGCTGTGGCTTTTAGCTATAATTCTTGAAGATACACATGCCCGTTTTCAGCCCCAGGGAGGCCGCCGGTGGAATCCGACGTCTTGGATGACAGCTTTTTCGCCACTTTGGCAGAATTTTTGTCCTGGATGCACGGTCCCCGCAAAGACGTGGTCGATGTGGAATCCGGACGGTTGCTGACCCGGGTCGCTACGGCTTCCCCCGAAGACGCCCAGGAATCTTTGATGACGGTGCAGGCAGCACAGGTGGTCTGGACTGAAATGGGGTCCTATGGGCGCGCCAAAGTTTTGGCCCGATTTTCCCAGATAGTGTGGAAGTATCAAAACGAAATGGTCGCCCTGTCGCAAATGCTCAGCGGCAAATCACTAATTGATGCCCACGAAGAGCTCCTCGATGTTTTGTCCACCGCGCAAAACATCAAATATAACAGCCGTAGGCTGGGCAAATACCGAGCTGGTAGGGGAGCTCTACCCGGTTCGCGATGGCGTGTTTACCAGCGCCCCTTGGGCGTAGTGGGAATGTTCACGTCACCAGACTGGCCGCTTTCTTCAATCAACGATGTCCTACAGGCGATTGCGGCGGGCAATGCAGTCATAAACTTCGTGACCCCCCAGGCGGCCTTGGGCGCTGTACTGATGCACGCCATGTTGGTAGATGCGGGAATGCCGTACGGTTTGTTGAAGATTATTCCGGACACAACTTCAAAAGCGGGGCGCGCCGTCATTCCCGGTCTGGATATGGTCACGGTTTTAGGCTCGGAAAAGCTGGGGCGCCGGATTTCGAGAGTTTGCCAGGAATACCGAGTTCCGTTCAAGGGTTTCCTGCAGGTGCTTAACGTTGGCGTGATTTGTGAAGATTGCCGTTTTGATCATGCAGTCCGGGCGATGGCCCGCGCTGGTTTCCAACACGCGGGACAAACCGTAAACAGTGCCGAAGTCATCTGGGTGCAGGAATCAATTTTTGATTACTTTAAACTCGCCTTGAAAGACTTTGTGTCAGACCAGGTCACCATTGGTTCTCTGGACTCTGCTGAAACCACCTTGGGTTCCATGCTGACACCGCAGCGGGCGCAAACCATCCAGAAGCTGGTGGACGACGCGATCCAACGAGGAGCTGAGCTAGTCCTAGGCGGCAGCACCGCCCCGGACCTGGGACCGTCCTTCTATGAACCGACCATCCTTGCCAGAGTGCCGCAGGACGCCGCAATCTGTGCAAGTGAGCTTCACGGGCCCCTCATCTATCTGCAACCATTCCAGGACCTCACGGAAGTATCACGCTTCTTGGGCAAGTCTCGGCACAGTTACTGTATCTATATGTTCACTGAATCCGAGTTCATGATGCGCGATTTCATCCAGGCGGCCAACGGCGCAGCGCTAATCATAAACGACTCCTACATGAGTCTGTACTCGACGTGGCAAGCTCCGATTCAGGGTATCAGGAGTACCGGCTCCGGCATCCGTCACGGGTTGGAGTCGATTCTGCAGTACTCCCGCGTTCAATCCGTGGCGAGGCAGGAAGGTCATCCCTGGATTCCAAATGACCTCCAGCCGGGAAACCGGATGGAACGGTGGAGCTTTTTCTCTAGCCGCGCCGCGGTGATTGCCTCGATTCTGTTCACGGATACCGTGATTGCTTATGCGTGGCGCAACCTGCGGCATCACATTAAGAATCGGGTTCACGGCCCGGTATAGAACTGCTTTCGTTTCGCTACGTCAGAGTGACAACGGATTCGGACAAACTGGAGAAACGAACCATTAGATTACAATCAGGAAGGAGGAGATATGGAATACCCCAAGGGTATCGACGACAAGTTCATGACAGCCCTGCTCATTGCCGGTCGTGGACAGAGCGGTGCTGATGCTCCGGTTTACAATGTCCAGACTTGGGAACCCTTCGGAACCCTGCATTGCTCCACCTTCTCTGATGGAGAACAATCCGTGTTTCGGGCTCATGCCGTGAGTGAACAGTGGTCACAAGAGAGCATTTACACGCGTTCACGCATTCTGCACCGATTCTTGAGACGAGTCGTGCGCTATTACGAGCCGATTATTGGGCTCGACCAGCTGTTGAGCGGGAAATCCTGGCTGGACGCTTCCTCAGAGTATTTTTACATGATTACCCAGGTACGGGGTATTAAGCGACATTTGCGGTATCTGTGGAAACCGCGCCGGGGTGGGGGCGCGGTACCGCTGTCCACCTATCGGGTCTGGTACCGCCCCATGGGGGTAGTAGGGATGTTCACTTCCGCGGACAATCCAATTTCTATGGTCTGCGATATCTTGAACCCTATTATGGCCGGTAACGCAGTGGTCAATTTTGTGACTCCCCAGGCGACTCTGGGAGCCCTGTTGATGAAAGCGGTGCTGGTGGATGCCGGGATGCCCGCAGACGTGTGGCGCATCGTGGTTTCGGAATCTTCACAGTTCGGGATGCAGTTCATTCCGGCCCTCGACTATGTTTCAGCCATCGGACCGAACCGGATGTGTCAAAATATCTCGATGGAGTGTGCGCGCCACTCGGTGCCCATTTCTTGCTTTGGAGGGGTTAAAAACATTGCGTTGGTGATGGATGACGCGAAACTGTGGGATGCGGCGAAAACCTGTGCCCGTTCGGCTTTCCTGAACGCCGGCCAATCCACGAAAGCTGTCGAGATTATTTTTGTGCATGAATCAGTGCGAGAACCGTTTGAACAGATGATGCTCCAATATACCCATGAGCAGATTCGGGTAGGGCGGTTCGTGGATCGGAACGCCACTATGGGCTCCATGATGTACCCTGGCCGAGTCAAGAATTGTGAAAAAGTTGTGAAACGGGCTCTTGAGAACGGCGCCCGGGTACTGACAGGATCCCATCCGCGTCCCGAGATTAGTCCGACTTTTTTTGAGCCGACCATCGTGGCGGATTTGCCTCCTGATTTGGACCTTCTGGAAACGGAAGTGTACGGACCGGTAGTGGCGCTGCTATCGTTCAAAGACATCGCGAACGTGGTGCGCCTGGTAACGGGGTCACGAGTCATTGACTCTGCCGCCGTTTTTACTCGCGACATTGATTTCGTGCGAAACCTGATTAACAATGCACAGTTTGCCACAGTCAGCGTCAACGACACGTATTTCTCTATGGATATGTCGTGGAAAGCGCCGATTCAGGGCAAAAGCGAAAGCGGCCAGGGGATTCGTCATGGTCTGGAAGCAATTTTGCAATACACCCAGGTATTTTCGGCCTCGCGTTTGAAGTCCATTTCCTGGGTGCCGAAAGACTGGCGTTCCGGAAACTGGACGGAACGCCTGACTTTCTGGCTTATGGGGTTATATTCCTGGCTGTCGCGTAACGTGACCGACACCGTGGTCGCGGATGGGATCAGAAATGTCTTCCGGTGGATACGAGACCGATTTGTCGGCCCGGTGTAATCTTTTGCTTTCCGGTTGGATTCCTTTCGCTAACCCTGTAGTTCGATATGTGAGACGAGTTTTTTTCAAAACGTGAATAGCGTTATGGTGAGTTTCAATATTCACCAAAACGAAGGATTTTCCTGATGCGTAGAATAATTGCCTCAATAGTTGTCGGTATGTCCGCTTTGGCGCTGGCGGGTTGCTCCTCTACAGACGCCGCCAAGGGAGGTGCTGCTAGTAATGACGGCGAATACAAAGTCGCTATTGCTCAGTACGCCAGTTTCCCGCCCTTGGACGAGGCAGTAGCTGGATTTAAAGCTGCTTTAAGTGAAGCTGGCCTGGAAGTCTCCTATGACGCTTCCAATGCCCAAGGAGACCAGACCAACGTGAACTCCATCGCCTCGAAGTACGCTGCGGGCGATTACGATTTGGTGTTTGCTATCGCCACCCCCATGGCTCAGTCCATTGCCCAAAACGTGGTCGATACCCCGGTACTGTTCACGGCGGTGACGGATCCGGTGGCAGCGGAGCTGGTGGAATCTAACGAGGCGCCGGGTTACAATGTGACCGGCACTACGGATATGAATCCGGTGGCGAAACAGATTGACCTGGTCAAACAGGTGATTCCCGATGCTCATAAGGTTGGCATTATCTACTCTTCTGGAGAGGTAAACTCGCAGGTACAAGTCAAATTGGCGAAAGCTGAAGCTAACAAGCAAGGTCTGGAAGTGGTGGAAAAAACCATCACTAACACCGCCGAAGTCCAGCAGGCCGCCCAGACTCTGACCGGAGTCGATGCCATTTTCATTCCTACCGATAACACCGTGGTAGCTGCGTTGGATTCCGTGCTGCAGGTCGCGGAGGAAAAGGGCATCCTCACGGTGGCTGGTGAGGCCAGTTCGGTCAATAACGGTGCGGCTTTGACTCTCGGGCTGGATTACAAGACCCTGGGTCATCAGACCGGAGAAATGGCAGTAAAGATCTTAAAGGGAGAGGCCAAACCCAAAGCTATGCCGGTGGAAGCCCAAAAAACTCCGTTACTGGTGATAAACCCGGAGGCCGCCAAGAAGCAGGGACACCCGATTCCCGCTGAGCTTTTGGATAAAGCCGACAAGGTTGTCAAGTAACCGAAGTGTTTAGACAAAAGCCCATCCTGCCTAAAAGCGGGGTGGGCTTTTGCGATGCTGGAAAGGTGCGAGTGCCCGCGGCCCTATTTTGGCCAGGGTGTCAGGCTCGTGTTTTAATGGGTGGGTGAGCCAACCCGAAAACGTGACCGGGGAGCCTTGGGAATACACGTAAGGATTTGAAAAAATATGATTGGTGCGGTGGAGCTGGGCCTGATTTATGGGCTGATGGCCTTAGGGGTGTACCTCACATTCAGAATCCTCGATTTCGCCGATTTGACGATTGATTCGAGTTTTACCACCGGAGCGGCAGCTTGCGCGGTCGTTATCCTCGGCGGTGGCAGCCCGTGGCTGGGAACCTTGGCAGGATTTGCGGTGGGACTGATTGCTGGGCTGATTACCGGTTTGCTGAATACGGCGGGGAAAATTCACCCCCTGCTGGCTGGAATCTTGACCCAGATTGGTTTGTATTCGGTGAACCTGCGCATTATGGGCAAATCCAACCTGCCGTTTCGGCGTGAAGAATCGCTGTTTACGCCACTGCGAGAGGCAAATCTGGTGGGGACGTGGGTCAGCGTAGCGATTTTGCTGGTGGTCCTGCTGGTAGCCTGCGGGATAGTCGTGTGGTTCCTGTCCACCAATCTGGGTTTGGCTTTACGCGCCACTGGCGATAACGAAGAAATGGCGCGTGCCCAAGGGGTGAACACCGACTTGGCCAAACTGGTCGGCTTGGCGCTGTCCAACGGCTTGGTGGCGCTGTCCGGTTCCCTCATCGCTCAATATCAAGGTTTTGCGGATATTTCTATGGGTATCGGGTTGATTATTGCCGGTTTAGCTTCGGTCATTATCGGCACCGCGGTCATCCCGACCGGACGCATTTGGATGGCAGTGTTGGCAGTGGTGGGCGGCTCGGTAGTGTATCGCGTCATTATTCAAGCAGCCTTGATGATTCCGGGATTCAACCCCAACGACATGAAACTGTTGAGCGCCATCATTGTGGTGGTGTTCCTCATTGCCCCGCGGTGGAAAGGCTTTCTCTCGTGGCAAAAGAACCATCCCATTGCGGAGTTCTCCGGAGTACAGCCCTGGGACACGGCCGACGCTGAGGAGCTTGACTCCGGCGATACCCGCCCGGCGGATAAACATATCACCAAACGGACCCGACGGAAGGGGCTGTGAACCATGCTTGAACTTTCGCATATTTCCAAGGCGTTTTTCCGTCACACCGTTAACGAAAAAATTGCTCTGCGTGACATCTCCCTGCAGTTGGACGAGGGCGACTTTGTGACCGTCATTGGTTCCAACGGAGCGGGCAAATCAACCTTGCTGAACATCGTCTCGGGGCGCTACCGCCCGGACTTGGGACAGATACATATTGACGGCCACGATGTGACGCGCAAACCTGACTACAAAGTCGCGCGTTACGTGGGACGCGTGTTTCAAGACCCGATGGCGGGAACCTGCCCGCACATGACTATTGAAGAGAACTTGGCGATTGCCTGGGCGCGCACGCATGGCCACGGGCTGGGCCTCGGGGTGACCCGAGCCCGCAAGGCGCAGTTCCGCGAAGAGCTCAAGGTTTTGGAACAAGGCTTGGAAAATCGCTTGACGGCTCGTGTGGGGTTGCTCTCCGGCGGGCAACGTCAGGCGCTGTCCCTGGTGATGGCCGTCTTCACTCAGCCGAAGATTTTGCTGTTGGACGAACACACGGCGGCTTTGGATCCGGCGCGTGCCGAGTTGATTACCCGCTTGACCCAAGAGTTGGTGGCGCGCCACGGACTGACCACCCTGATGGTGACCCACAACATGGAACAAGCGCTGCACCTGGGCAACCGGCTCATCATGATGCATGAGGGTGAGGTCATTATGGAACTGAGCGGGAAAGACAAGGAAAACGCGACTGTGGACGACCTGCTGGCCCAGTTTGCCAAGTTCAAAGGCGCGGCGCTATCTGACCGGACCATGCTGTCCTAATTTTTGTCCCGAGCCTGCCGCTCGGTTCAGCCGTTTTGGGTATTTCCCGGCGTAGTGGCGTCTCGGCTTGGGTTTGTACCAGCATTTAAAGTTAGAAATAGCCGAAAGCGTGCAACATTGTTCGTGAACAGTTTTTTGCTGTGGGCTTGAACCAACCGCAGAATTTGCCACGGGAGAGCCAATAAGTGTAAGCTAGTTCCTCGGCGTATCTTGAGGCGGGTTCACGCCTCCCAGTGCGCACTTGCCTGGCAAAAGTCAGGTGGAATGGAAATCCAACGGTGCGAGATTTCGCTTGTGTTGCGTTTATAAATGCGACACACCCGAAAGCGTGTACCGGTGAAGAACCAGTTAGAGAGAGGTTAGCCCATGGCGGGACAAAAAATCCGCATTCGGCTGAAGTCTTATGACCATGAGGTCATTGACTCCTCGGCAAAGAAAATTGTCGAGACGGTAACCAGTGCTGGCGCTACCGTAGTCGGACCTGTGCCCCTGCCGACCGAAAAGAACGTTTACGTTGTGATTCGGTCGCCGCACAAATATAAGGACAGCCGGGAGCAATTTGAAGTTCGCACCCACAAGCGTCTGATTGACATTATTGATCCCACGCCTTCCGCAGTTGATTCGCTGATGCGTCTCGAACTGCCGGCAGACGTGAATATTGAGATTAAGCTGTAAGGAGGACCACGATGACTAACGACACCATGGCCTCTGTTAAGGCATTACTGGGGCGCAAGCTCGGCATGACCCAGGTCTGGGATGAAGACGGCAAGTTGATTCCCGTGACGGTGGTCCAGGTCGAAAAGAACGTCGTCACCCAGATCCGTACCAATGAAACCGACGGCTACGACGCTGTCCAGCTGGGCTTCGGCAAGATGGACGAGCGCAAGGTCACCAAGCCGATGGCGGGTCACTTCGCCAAGGCCGGGGTTGAGCCGCGCCGTCACCTCGCGGAAATTCGCACCAACGACGCCAGCTCCTACGAGCTCGGCCAGGAACTGGGCGCAGATGTTTTTGACGCGGGAGTCCTGGTGGACGTTTCCGGAAACACCAAAGGCAAAGGCTTTGCCGGGGTGATGAAGCGTCACGGTTTCCAGGGCGTGTCCTCTTCTCACGGTGCACACCGCAACCACCGCAAGCCTGGCTCTATCGGCGCTTGCGCCACCCCGGGCCGCGTGTTCAAAGGCTTGAACATGGCTGGCCGCATGGGCGGTAACCGTCGCACCATCATGAACTTGAAGGTTCAGGCTGTGGACGCGGAAAAGGGTCTGGTCGTTTTGACCGGCGCGATTCCCGGCCCCAAAGGCGGCATCGTCATGATCCGCTCTGCAGTGAAGGGAGCCTAACAATGACTGAAAACCGCAGCGTAGACATTTTTGATGGCGTCGGCAAGAAAACCGGCACCGTAGAGCTGCCCGGAGAGGTTTTCGACCTCGACTTTAACAACCCCTTGGTACACCAGGTCGTAAACGCTCAGTTGGCGGCCGCTCGTCAAGGGACCCACTCCACCAAGACTCGTGGTGACGTCGCCGGCGGCGGCAAGAAGCCGTGGCGCCAAAAGGGTACCGGCCGGGCTCGTCAGGGCTCCATTCGCGCCCCGCAGTTCGCTGGCGGCGGTACCGTACACGGTCCGCAGCCTCGTGACTACTCCCAGAACACCCCGAAAAAGATGAAAGCTGCCGCTTTGCGCCAGGCTTTGTCTGATCGGGCGCGCGCTGGGCGTATCCACGTGTTGAGCGACTTCGGTGTCAAGGAAGCCCCGTCCACCAAGGCCGCGAAGGCAGCTTTGCAGGGTGTTGTCGATGATCGTCGCGCCCTGATTGTGTTGACCCCGGAAGTTGATGACGTCGTGGCGTTGAGTGTGAATAACCTCAGCGAACACCACGCTCTGTTCGTCGGCGAGCTGAACACCTACGATGTGTTGGCTAACGACGATGTGGTGTTCTCGGCTACGGCGTTGGACTCCTTCCTTGGGAAAGGAGAAGACAAGTGAGCTTGGAAAAGACTAAGAACCCGCACGACGTGATTATTAAGCCCGTCGTCAGCGAAAAAGCCTACAACTTGATTGACCACGGCCAGTACACCTTCGTGGTGGCTCCCGACGCAAACAAGGTCGAAATCAAGTCCGCTATCGAAGAAATCTTTAAGGTAAAGGTTGCTTCCGTCAATACCCAGAACCGTGAGGGCAAGCGCGTGCGCACCCGCACCGGCTGGGGCAAGCGTAACGACACCAAGCGCGCCATCGTCACCCTCAAAGAGGGCTCGATTGACGTCTTTGGGATGCAGGCCTAAGGGGGATAACTCATGGGAATTCGTAAGTACAAGCCAACAACTCCGGGCCGTCGTGGTTCTTCCGTGTCAGATTTCGCGGAAATTACGCGTGATCACCCGGAAAAGTCCCTGGTTCGTCCGCTGCACAAGACCGGTGGGCGCAACAACAAAGGTCGGATTACCTCTCGTCGTCGCGGTGGCGGCCACAAGCGCCAGTATCGCCTGATTGATTTCCGTCGTCACGACAAGGATGGTATTCCCGCCAAGGTGGCTCATATCGAATATGATCCGAACCGTTCGGCGCGCATCGCTTTGCTGCACTACGCCGATGGCGAAAAGCGCTACATCTTGGCTCCGTCCAAGCTGAAGCAGGGCGATTCCATCGAACAGGGCCCCACCGCGGATATCAAGCCCGGCAACAACTTGCCGCTGAAGAACATTCCGCTGGGTACCACGATTCACGCTGTAGAGATGCGTCCGGGCGGCGGGGCCAAGATTGCCCGCTCCGCTGGCGTTTCTGTCCAGCTGGTGGCTAAGGAAGGTCGCTTTGCTCAGCTGCGGATGCCGTCTGGCGAAATCCGCAACGTGGATGCTCGTTGCCGCGCCACTATTGGTGAAGTCGGCAACTCCGATCATGCCAACATCGACTTGGGCAAGGCCGGTCGCTCCCGTTGGTTGGGACGCCGTCCGAAGGTCCGTGGTGTGGTTATGAACCCGGTTGACCACCCGCACGGTGGTGGCGAAGGCCGCACTTCCGGTGGCCGTCACCCGGTGAGCCCCTGGGGCAAGCCCGAGGGTCGTACTCGTAGCAAGAAGAAGGCGTCGAATCAGTACATTGTCCGTCGCCGTAAGACTGGCAAGAATCGCTGATAGGGGAGTTTGTTTATGCCACGCAGTTTGAAGAAAGGCCCCTTTGTTGATGCTCACCTGCAAAAGAAGGTGGACGCACAAAACGAGGCCAACACAAAGAACGTCATTAAGACCTGGTCGCGCCGTTCGATGATTACCCCGGATTTTCTGGGTCACACCATCGCGGTGCACGACGGTCGCAAGCACGTGCCGGTGTTTATCACCGAATCCATGGTCGGTCACAAGTTGGGTGAATTTGCTCCGACTCGTACCTTCCGTGGTCACGACAAGGAAGACAAGAAAGGTCGCCGCTAAAGCGGGGGAGGGATAGAACATGAAAGCTACTGCTCATACCCGCTATGTGCGTGTGACTCCGCAAAAGGCTCGCCGCATCATGAATGAGGTGCGCGGAATGGAAGCGAACAAGGCGCTTGACGTGCTGAAGTTTGCTCCGCAAAAGCCGGCCTTGCCGATTCGCAAGACTCTGGTTTCCGCCTTGGCTAACGCCGAGCAGGCGGCTCGCAACGCCGGTACGTCTTTTGATTCCGATGAGATGTACGTCATCGAGGCCTACGTCAATGACGGACCCACGATGAAGCGTTTCCGGGCTCGGGCACGAGGGCGCGGGGCGCGTATCTTGAAGCGTACTTCTCACCTGACCATTGTGGTGGGAGACGCGGAAGACAAGAAGGAACTTGCCGCTCCGTACTTGCCGTCCCAGCGCCGTCCGGAAGCTGATCGGATTTCGGCTTCCGCCGCAAAGAAGGCTGCTGCGGCCGCTGTCACAAAAAAGGCAGCTAAGCCGGTAGAGGCTCAGGAAGAATCGGCTGCGAAGTCCACGACCACGGACAAGAAGGCTCCTGCCAAGAAGCCTGCCGCGACTAAGTCCACGGCTGCGAAGTCCAAGACCACTAAGTCGACAACGACGAAGTCCACTGCCACCAAGACTACGGACGCAAAGTCTACGACCACGAAGTCGTCCACGACCAAGTCCACGGCTACGAAGAGCACGGCGGCAAAAAAGACCGCCGCGAAAAGCACTGAGAAGGGAGCGGAGTAAATAATGGGTCAGAAAGTACATCCCACTGGTTTCCGTCTGGGCGTAACCGCGGAACACCGTTCCCGCTGGTTTGCTGACTCTACGAAGTCCGGTCAGCGTTACCGCGACTTCGTGAAGGAAGACGTCGAGATTCGTCGTCTCATGCAGGACAAGCTGGAACGCGCCGGTATTTCTAAGGTCGAAATCGAACGAACCCGAGATCGTGTGTCTGTTGACCTGTACACGGCTCGTCCCGGTATCGTCATCGGACGCCGCGGCGCGGAAGCAGATCGCTTGCGCGCCCAGCTGGAAAAGCTGACGGGCAAACAGGTGCAGTTGAACATTCGCGAGGTTAAGAACCCCGATTTGGACGCCCAGCTGGTCGCTCAGTCCATTGCTGAACAGCTCAGCGCCCGTGTGTCTTTCCGTCGCGCGATGCGTAAGGGAATGCAGTCCGCGCAGCGTGCGGGTGCCAAAGGTATCCGCGTGCAGTGCTCTGGTCGTTTGGGCGGTGCGGAAATGTCACGCTCCGAGTTCTACCGGGAAGGTCGCGTGCCGCTGCACACCCTGCGTGCCAACATCGATTATGGCTTTTACGAAGCGCGGACCACTTTTGGGCGCATCGGTGTGAAGGTCTGGATTTACAAGGGTGACATGACCGAACGGGATTGGAACCGGATGCAGGCTGAACAGGCCGGCCGTACGGGTCGTCGCAACGACCGTCACGCGGGGACCCGCCGTTCTCGTGCCGACCGTCCTGCTGACAACGCGGCCAACGAAAACGTAAACGAAACCCCCGAAGCCGCGACTGTCGCCGCCGGGGCAACCACAGAAACGGAGGCATAAGCAATGCTGATTCCTCGTCGTACTAAGTGGCGTCGCCAGCACCGTCCGGGCCGGCGTGGCTACGCTAAGGGCGGCACCGAAATCGCTTTCGGCGATTACGGTATCCAAGCCCTGGAGGGCGCTTACCTGACTAACCGTCAGATTGAAGCGGCTCGTATTGCCGTGACTCGTCACGTCAAGCGTGGTGGCAAGATCTGGATTAACATCTTCCCGGATCGTCCGCTGACCAAGAAGCCCGCGGAAACTCGTATGGGTTCTGGTAAAGGTTCCCCCGAATGGTGGGTGGCTCCGGTGAAGCCTGGCCGTGTGCTGTTTGAAATCGCCGGTGTTAGTGAAGAACTGGCTCGCGAAGCTCTGTCTCGCGCCCAGCACAAACTGCCCATCAAGACCCGTTTTATTTCCCGAGAGGGTGGTGAATGAACATGATAGGTTCCAAAGGACTGGCTCCTAACGATTTGGATGCCATGGACAACGAGCAGCTCGCGATGAAGCTGAAGGACGCGAAACAGGAGCTTTTCAACCTGCGTTTCGCCCAAGCTACCGGTCAGCTCGAAGATCACGGCCGCATTAAGGCGGTTCGCCGCGATGTCGCCCGTATCTACACCATTTACCGCGAGCGGGAACTCGGCATTCGTACCGAGCCCAGCGTTAAGGAGTAATCAATGGCAGACGAAACTATGACTACCGAAACGACCGAACGCAATCACCGTAAGGTGCGCCGCGGTTACGTGGTGTCCGATCGTATGGAAAAAACCATCGTGGTTCAGCTCGAAGACCGCGTGAAGCACCCGCTTTACGGCAAGGTCATGCGCAAAACCAAGAAGGTTACGGTTCATGATGAGCAAAATCTCGCCGGTATCGGTGACTTGGTCGTCATCATGGAAACGCGCCCGCTGTCCAAGACGAAGCACTGGCGCCTGGTGGAGATTGCCGAAAAGGCCAAGTAATTCTCCACAACTAAAACTCGGTTGAGGTCTTTAAGACCTTTCAATCTGGATAAAGGACGCGGCTCGGATACATTATGTATCCGAGCCCGTTCTTATTTCCTAGTCGTTGCTCATCCCGACAGTGGAAAGGTGCGGCGCTTGGCCTCATTTTGGCGCGCATCTCCCTCTAGAATATAGGGGTGATTGCGTTACCGTCTTTGTCTGAATTGAAAAATTCTCGTTCCTTGAAGTGGAGCATCCACCCCGGATTCCTGGGAATGTGGGTCGCGGAAATGGACTTTGGAATCGCGCCCGCCGTGAGGGATACCCTGCAGTCCGCCCTCGATGACACCGTTACCGGTTATCCTCCCGTAGGTCTATCCCAGCAGGTGTGCCAGGCGATGCGCGAGTTCTATGCGGATGAATTTGGCTGGCAAATCGAGCCCGATGCGGTTGGTGTGGCCTCGGACGTATTGTCGGTGCTGCAAGCGGTGATGAGTATTCTTCCCCCGCAGGCTCCGGTAGTGGTGCCGACCCCGGCCTATATGCCATTTTTGACGATGCCCCAGGACCAAGGCCACGAAGTCGTCCAGGTCGTGTCCAACTATGATGCGCAAACTGGTCAATATCAGCTGAACCTGGAGGGAATCTCGCAGGTTTTCCGCTCGGCCCCGGCCGGGGGAATGCTGGTGTTGTGCAACCCCTGGAACCCCGTGGGCAAGTGCGTGAGCCCCGCCGAAATGTCTGGCTTGTGCGATATTTTGGAACATTATCCGAACGTTTTAGTGTTCTCAGATGAGATTCATTCCCCGCTAGTCTTGGACGGAAAACTCCAGCCTTTCGCCATTTTCTCTGATTTGGCAGCTTCCCGGACCGTGACTGCTTCAGCTGCCTCAAAAGGCTGGAATATCCCCGGTCTGCACTGTGCGCAATGGATTATTCCCGATGAATCGCTGCGGCAACGTTTACGCACCCCTCTGCAAGTTTTTGCCTCCGGGGCGACCCCGTGGGGGATGCTGGCAGCCATCAGCGCTTTCCGTGACAGCCGCGAATGGCTGGGGGAAGTAAAAGCGCAGATTGTCGAAAACCGGGAAACTGTCCGCAACTGGCTGACAAATCACGGTGAGCACTTCCGGGTGTTCCTGCCTGAGGCGACCTATTTGTCATGGTGGGAAACTGATGGGATCCTCGGAGATTGCCCCGCCCAGACCCTGCGGAATCGCGGCCTAATTGTCAACGATGGTGCGGACTTGGGCAAAGGCTTTGAAAAGTCCTTCCGTTTGAACCTGGCGACCACCCCCGAAGTGCTGCACGCAGCTTTGGGGGTTATAGAAGCGGGAATATAAGTTTTCCAAAACATCATTGTTACCTCTTCCTGTTAGGAGGTTTAGAGGAGCATACGGATACAGACCTCACGTTCCAGCGCGAGTAGTTTCCCTGTTAAATGTAGTTGAATAGGGGTTCTGGCCGGGAGGAAATTTTCTTTTTCTGTTTTGCTTGACAGGGCACACTTTTGTATGGCAGGATTTGTGTAAACGTTTACATGTAATCGTTTACACAATGGAGTGGAGAGTCAATGCGTGATAACGTGACTATCAAAGATGTAGCCGAGGAATCTGGAGTTTCGGTGGCTACCGTGTCGCGCGTTCTCTCGGGAAAATCGGCTTCTGAAAAGGCAAAACTGCAGGTGTATACGGCGATTAAAAAGCTGCACTACACCCCTAATGGCCTAGCCCGTTCTTTGCGTTCAAAACAGAATCGGGTTGTGGCAGTACTTGTTTCGGACGTGCGCAACCCCTATTTCGGTCTCCTTGCCCACGGACTGCAAACTAGCCTGGCAGAATCCGGGTATGCCATGATTATCGGCAACGCCTCAGAGAACTTTGAGCAACAGGAGCAATTTCTTCATCAAGCTTTGGAACATCGAGTGGATGGGATGATTCTGGTTATTCAGAGCCGACATTCCTCAGCTCTGAAAAAGGTGCAAAGAGCGGGAGTTCCTGTTGTGTTTGTTGACCGCACGATGGATGGTTACGAGGTACCTACAGTAGATTCAGATGCCTACCCGGGAATTCGGGAGGCGCTGATTCACCTGCAGGGGCTGGGACACAAACGCATTGGGATGGTATTGGGTCCAGAACATACTTCAACTACTCAACAGCGTCTTCGAGCCTTTCAAGAGGTTGGGGCTGAACTAGGGCTGGAAACTGTGGTTGATCCGAAGCCAACAGGTGAAGAACACTCAGTTGCGTTGATGAAAGAGTTGCTGGAGGCCAATGTCAGCGCAGCCATCATTGCCTACACTCCTCGCCTGTGGCCGATACTCAGTTACCTCGGTAAACAGCGAATCCATGTACCACAGGATTTATCAATTATCGGTTATGACGACTTGCCGATCATGGAGCATCTCAATCCGCCGTTGACCACGATTAATCAGGACATCGAGCAAATGAGTTCTCTGGCCGTTGAGGAGTTGCAGAAACTTATTTCGGGGGAAGAAGCGCAAAGCCTTCACTTGCCAACATCTCTCATACTTCGCAAATCCACGGCGCGGGCAAAGTAAGGAGCAGCGCAGATGACAACGTTGGAGCTAAAGCATATTTATAAGTCTTTTGGGCCAGTAGAGGTGTTAAAAGACGTTTCTCTGCGTGTAGAACCAGGGAAAGTACATGTGTTGTTGGGCGAGAACGGCGCCGGGAAATCCACCCTCATAAAAATCATTGCCGGAATATATGGTGCAGACAAGGGCCAGCTGTTCCTGGATGGCAAACCTGTGACAATAGCTAACGTTAAAAACGCGGAGGCGCACGGAATCTCGATAATTCACCAGGAACTCAACCTCGTCCCCAAGATGAGTGTGGCAGAGAACCTTCTGCTGGGTAGACTCCCAACTAAGGCCGGAGTGCTAGATAAACGAGAACTTTATCGCCAAGCGCAAGAGGCTTTGGATTTGGTAGGCATGAAGCTCAACCTCAAACAGCCCGTGGGTGAATTGGGGATAGCAGGTCAGCAACTGGTGGAAATCGCCAAGGCTCTCTCAGTGAAGTCCAAAATACTGATTCTTGATGAGCCTACAGCTGCCTTGACGACAAAAGAGATAAAGGTCTTGTTCGAACTGATGCGCTCACTTAAGTCACAGGGTGTGGGGATGATTTTTATCTCTCATCATCTAAACGAACTGGCTGAAATCGGAGACATGGTGTCGGTGCTGCGGGATGGAACACTAGTGGCGCAAGTAGATGCGCAAACTCCAGAGCCCGAGCTAGTGCGTCTCATGGTGGGACGTTCTATTGACGAGCAGTTTCCTGCTCGCAAGGTTAAAGCCGGAGAGATAATGCTAGAGGTTAAAAATCTCAGTTCAGCAGGGAAATTCTCCGATGTCAGTTTCAATGTTCGCGCTGGGGAGGTGCTGGGCATCGCCGGACTGGTTGGTGCAGGAAGAACTGAGGTTTTGAGAGCCATCGCGGGAGCCGACACATTTGACTCAGGACTAATCCGAATTCAGGGAAAAGAAGTGCCAAATTCCCAGATTGCTAAGAAGATTTCTCTAGGTCTGGGCATGGTTCCTGAAGACCGAAAGGCTCAGGGCCTGGTTTTGGGTGCTACGGCTTGCGAAAACCTCGGCTATGCAAAACTCATGCCCAGTGCTCGTTTGGGGATAGCGCAACGAGGAATGTTGCGTAAACAAGCTGAGGGAGTGTCCCAGCGGATGAGAGTTCGTATGGAGAGCATTGATCAGAAAGTCAAAGAGCTTTCGGGTGGAAACCAACAAAAACTAGTCTTTGGACGGTGGGTGTTGGCCGAATCGAAGGTGCTACTACTAGATGAGCCGACTCGCGGGGTTGATGTGGGCGCAAAAGTCGAGATTTATGAACTTATTAATCAAATCGTGTCCGATGGTGGCGCGGTGGTGATGGTTTCAAGTGAATTGCCTGAGGTACTTGGTATGTCAGATCGGATTCTGGTGATGTCGGAAGGCCGAGTTGCCGGGGAGCTCCCAGGTAAAGAAACCACTCAAGACGAAATCATGACACTGGCGGTTTCCAATGTCGCAGAGTTGTCACAGATCTAGAAAAGAAGGTCAATATGCAAACAGTAACGAAACCAAGTACTAAACGTGAAGTGAAACAGTCTAGCGGACTGGTTAAGGTCAAAACCTTCCTTGCCAACAATGGAGCCCTAGTTGGTTTGGTAATTCTGGCCATCGTTTTGAGTCTAGCGTCACCGGTGTTCCTCTCGGTCAATAACATTACCCAAATCGGTGTGCAGACAGCCGTCACTGCCATTCTTGCGTTTGGAATGACTTTCGTAATCGTGGCAGCTGGTATCGACTTGTCGGTTGGTTCCATGTTGGCCCTGTCAGCCATGGTGGGTGCTTACGCTTTCACTGTTATAGGTGTCCCCAGCTGGCTGGCTTTGCTAGTCGGATTGTTAGCTGGGATCATGTGCGGGGCAGTAAACGGGATTAGCAATGCATATTTTCGTTTGCCGTCTTTCATTGCTACTCTAGCGATGCTGTCCATAGCGCGTGGACTCACGCTGGTCATTTCCCAAGGTAAACCGATTCCTACCCCACCCGCAGTGAATTTGCTAGGTGGGAGTCTAGGCCCGATTCCCGTCCCGATTATCGTGTTTGCTCTCTCGGGAATCGTGGCGGCTTTAATCCTCAACCGTACCGCTATGGGACGTGCCATGTATGCTGTCGGCGGCAATATCGAGGCTGCTCGGCTTTCGGGCATTCCCGTGAAAAAAGTGCAGGTAACCGTGTTTGCGTTGTGCGGACTCTATGCGGGTGTGGCAGGAATGGTTATGGCTGGTCGGCTTAATTCCGCTGGAGCTCAAGCCGGTGTGGGATATGAGCTTGACGCTATTGCCGCGGTTGTGATTGGAGGCGCATCCCTGGCCGGTGGTTCAGGTAAGGTTTCCGGAACTCTGGTCGGGGCTCTCTTGCTGGCGGTAATTCGTAACGGGCTCAACATTATGAATGTTCCTTCCTTCTGGCAACAGGTGGTTATAGGACTGGTCATCGCCATAGCAGTGGGGATTGATGCTTTGAAGAACAAAGAATCTGCACACTAAACCACAAGAGTAGGGCTTGCCCTGGGAAGAGAAGCCTCCTTTGCGCATTCAGACTTTGTAATAAATAAACAACATGTTTCGAGGAAAATCCCGGAACAAGACAACCAGAAAGGTAAACATATTATGAAAAAATTTCACAAGATATTTGCATCCGGAGCCGTTCTGGCTCTAGGAATCTTAGGCTTGAGTGCTTGCGGCGGCACCGATGCCGCCAATAACGGAGCCTCCTCAGGGGAGAACGGCAGTGCCTCAGGTGGGAAAAACCTGGTATTGCTAGTTTCTACTCTGAGCAACCCCTTCTTTGTCGACCTGAGCGATGGCGCCAAGGCTGAAGCGGAAGCTAAGGGCTACACGTTGGAGATTTCTGATGCTCAGGATGACTCGGCCACCCAGGCTAACCAGGCACAAAATGCCATCAGCAAGGGCGTGAGTGCGGTAATTATTAACCCTGTGGATTCCGATGCGGCGGGACCCTCTGTTGAAGCGTTGAATGGTGCGAAAATTCCTGTTATTGCAGTTGATCGCGGCGTCACTACCGGCAAACTGGATTCTTTTGTGTCTTCGGATAACGTACTCGGCGGCAAACTTGCGGCGGAGCAGATTGCCAAGGCCATCGGCGAGAAAGGAGACGTCATTGTGCTTCAGGGGGTCCCGGGTGCCTCCGCGACTCGTGACCGTGGTCAGGGCTTCGAGGAAGGCATCAAGGCCTTCCCGAATATCAAGGTAGTTGCTTCCCAGACCGCTAACTTTGACCGCGCCGAGGGGCTGGACGTGGCATCAAACCTGCTGCAGGCTAATCCAAATGTGAAGGCTATCTTTGCACACAACGATGAGATGGCATTGGGAGCTTTGAAAGCCTTAGCGGAAAAGGCTGGTAAAGATGTATTCGTCTTTGGCTTCGATGGCACGAATGATGGCTTGCAGGCTGTGCAGGATGGAACCATGCTTGGAACGATTGCTCAGCAACCTAAAGAACTGGGGAAAATCGCCGTGGATCAAGCAATTAAGTTCTTGGAAAGCGGGAAGGCCGATGCCAATGTTCCGGTAGAGGTCAAGACTGTCACCAAAGAAAATGTTGCGGAGTATGCCAAGTGACAATAGCTGTTTTCGGGTCTCTGAACGCCGACCTGAATCTGACAGTGGCTCGCCACCCCCAGCCGGGAGAGACCCTTTTAGGTGGGGGTGGCGGAGTTAGTGCCGGAGGTAAGGGAGCGAACCAAGCTCTTGCTGCCGCTCTGACTGGGCACCACGTGATGATGATTGGACAGGTTGGAAGGGACGCCAATGCGCAGGTGGTGGTGGAGTTTCTACAAAAAGCTGGTGTAGACTTGAGTTTAGTGCGTCAAGTAGACACTCCCACCGGTCTGGCGGTTGTAACCGTTGAACAGGAAGGCGAAAACTTCATTATAGTAGTCCCCGGAGCAAACGGAACTATGAATAGTGGTGAAATCGAGTGGATTAACCCAGCATTGCACCAAGCCGATATCCTGGTGATGCAGGCAGAAATTCCGCAAGACTGCATTCTGGAGGCTGCAAAACGATTTGTGGAATCCGGCAAGCGGGTGGTTTTGAATCTCGCACCTGCGATAGCTGTGAATCCATGGCTACTTTTGCATAGTAATCCGCTGGTAGTAAATGAGTCCGAGTCCCGTCTAGCGGCAAGCTGCTTGGGATTGAATCTCAATAATGCTGAGGACATTGATGTCGCGAAAGCATTGCTGGAAGCGGGAGTGCCCTCTGTGGTTCTGACTCTCGGTTCGCAAGGATCGCTGTTGGGGGAACACACGTCGAAAGGTGACATTATTGTTTCACATATCGACGCAATTCCCGTTCAAGCTGTGGATGCAGTAGGTGCAGGTGACGCGTTCACCGGAGTGCTAGCGGCAAAATTAGCTGAGGGTCAATCCCTCCAAGATAGCGCATTGGCTGCGACGCGATTTGCTTCCGAAACAGTAAAATACCCTGGCGCGCAATCTTCTTATTGGCAGACAGCCAAAACCTTGAAAGGAATCTGATGAAGAAACAAGGCATTTTGAATCGCAATCTTCTCGCTCAAATCGCATGTTTGGGACACACAGACACTCTCGTGTTGGCGGACTGTGGCCTACCGATTCCTCGGGATATTCCTGTGGTGGATTTGAGTGTGGTGTTCGGTTTGCCTCGTTTTCAACCGGTACTCCAGGCTCTGTTGTCAGAGCTTGAAATAGAAGCGTGCTGCTATGCCTCCGAGGCTATCGGCACCGAGGTGGAATCTTGGTTTGCCGAGATTCCTGGGACTCATGACACGATTCCACATGAGGAACTCAAGCGCCGGGTAGCGCAAGCAGCTTTTGTAGTCAGAACTGGGGAAGATACTCCGTGGGCGAATGTGATTTTGCGTTGCGGCGTGCCTTTCGGAAAATGAGCACTAAATAACTGTTTGCCCGGGCATAGTGCCTGGGAAAACAGTTATTTTACGGTTCTGTCTCCTCGTGAAGACATCGGTGTCTTCTCAACGTAGATGAGACTTTACGGGGGAGTCCGACAGATGGTGCCTTTTGGGCGCTAAAAACCATGATGGGCCTCACCCGCAGGTAAGGCCCATCGGAGGCTCGTGATGGAATCGAGACGGATTTAGATGGCGCTCAGTGCCGGCAAGAGACCCGCGCTCGATTCGCTAGCCACTGCTCCCATGAACGCCAGTCCTCCCACAACTGTCAAGATGATAGTGATACCGATACCGATGAGTCCCAAAATCGTGATTACCATAGCGACCGTGGTCCAAGTCCTTAGTCTGGAAGTAGGTTCCATATTTTGAGCCACCATCTCATTTTTCGCTTTGCTGCCCAGATACCAGGCAATAGGTGAGCAAAGCCAAAAGAAGATGCCGATAATAGCCAGTACCATTACGGTCTGTTCCTGGGGATGCTCATAAGGGCGGGCGAATTGACCGGGCATGGGTTGACCCGGCATCTGCTGGCCCATCGGTTGACCCATCGGCTGGCCGGGCTGCGGCCCGGGAACTTGACCAGGATTACTTTGCTGGGGCTGATAAGGGTTGGACATAATTCCTCCTCAAGAATAAATAGCAACACCTGTGTCCCAACTTATCAGGAAAATTCCTTGGTTCGCTACCCATTAATCGTTGCGGGCTTCAGGAACGTCAAGTCGCGCAAAGGCTGACCAGTGTTGCAGAGTCTGGGATGTGAGGCAGTCTATTGTGACGCATCAGTTAAACGTGCTGGGGTTTAACACACCTGGGTGACTTGTCCGGTTTCTACGTCATACATAAACCCGCCCACTTCGGCAAACCCTTTAATCAGGGCGTGGTTGCGCAGAGTCTCCACGTCATCACGCAAATGTCGGTCTTGGTTCGGATCTGCGCCAAAGACCAAATCTCCAACGGGTTGTCCAGCTTGTTTGGCAATAGCTGCCCGTAATCCTGCTTCGTCAGTAGAAGCCATGGTGCAATTGGTGTGTTCCAGCACCATAATTCGGTCCACGTTGAGTTTATGAACTGCTGAGATGGCTCCTGCCAATGTGCTGGGTTTCAGGAATCCACCGGGAGTGCGCAGAACCTTGGCCTGTCCAACCTTTAGCCCAAAAATCTCGAGAGGATCAAGACGGGAATCCATACAAGTCACAATCAGCAACCCATGCGCGGGAGCGCCGGGTAGGCCACGGTAGGGGAAGTTTTTGGCGTATTGAGCATTAGCTTGTAAGAGATTATCAAACGCAATTTCAGCTTAGCGGTTTTCTCGGCGGGGCGAATACTGGTTTGGCTGCGGTTTGCCACCCCCGCCAATAAATACTAAACTTGGAGGGTTGCTTTTGGCTGAGACCTCTCACAAATGTGTCTGTGTCAGCCAGGGGTTTCAATTCCGCCCGTTTGAGGTGAGATTTGTGCGCCCTTGCAACGCAAGATAGGTTCGGCAAGGCTCTGTTGAGAACCGGCCAGACGAAGGAGAAAAGATGATTCAGCAGGAGTCGCGACTGAAGGTCGCCGACAACACGGGGGCTAAGGAAATCCTTTGTATCCGTGTGATGGGCGGCTCGAAGCGACGCTACGCAGGCATCGGCGACACCATTGTCGCGACCGTCAAGGATGCTATCCCTGGCGGCAACGTGAAAAAGGGTGAGGTTGTCAAGGCTGTCGTAGTCCGCACCAAGAAGGAAACCCGCCGCAAGGACGGTTCCTACATTCGTTTCGACGAGAACGCCGCTGTCATCCTCAAGAACGATGAGGAGCCGCGCGGCACCCGTATTTTTGGGCCCGTCGGGCGTGAACTTCGTGAAAAGAAGTTCATGCGCATTATTTCACTCGCCCCGGAGGTGATCTGATGGCAGCAAAGTTAAAGGTCGGCGACGAAGTCGTGGTGATAACTGGCCGCGACAAGGGCAAGCATGGCCGGATTCTGCAAATCGACCGGAAGCGTGAACGCGTGGTGGTCGAGGGCGTCATGATGATGAAGCACCACAACAAGGCGGGGCGGACCCACCAAGGTCCGACTGGTGGCATCGAAACGAAAGAGGCCTCCATTCATATTTCCAACGTGATGTACTATGAGCCCGCGGCCGCCAAGGCCAAGCTGGGCAACACGACCAAGAAGATTGCGGGTACCCGGGTGGGAATGCGCGAAGAGGTCGTCGATCGCGATGGTAAAGAAAAGACCGTTCGGATTCGCGTGTCCAAAGCTACCGGGAAGGATCTGTAATGGCAGAGGAAACATACACCCCGCGGCTTAAGACCAAGTACCGCGAAGAAATCAAGGGCCAGCTGCTCAAGGAATTCAAGCACCAGAACGTCAACCAGGTTGGCGGGCTGGAAAAGATTGTCGTGAACATGGGTGTGGGTGCCGCCGCGCACGACCACAAGCTCATGGAAGGCGCTATCTCTGACTTGTCCACCATCACCGGCCAGAAGCCCGTGGTTGACAAGGCTCGCAAGTCCATCGCCCAGTTCAAGTTGCGTGAAGGTTCCCCGATTGGGGCTCATGTCACCCTGCGCGGTGACCGCATGTGGGAGTTCCTCGATCGCTTGCTTTCCACGGCTTTGCCGCGTATCCGCGACTTCCGTGGTTTGAGCTCCAAGCAGTTCGACGGTCACGGAAACTACACTTTCGGCTTGACCGAGCAATCTGTGTTCCATGAGATTGACCAGGACTCCATCGACCATGTACGGGGGATGGACATCACGGTCGTAACCACCGCTGCTACTGATGACGAAGGCCGGGCACTTCTGAAGTACCTTGGTTTCCCGTTCAAGGAGGATTAAGAATGGCTAAAACCGCTTTGAAGAACAAGGCTGCGCGCAAACCCAAGTTTGCGGTGCGTGCCTACACTCGGTGCCAGCGCTGTGGTCGCCCTCATTCGGTGTATCGCAAGTTTGGCTTGTGCCGTATCTGCCTGCGTGAGATGGCCCATAATGGCGAGCTCCCCGGCGTTAAGAAGTCTTCCTGGTAAACACATTAGGGGGCAGGTCGATTACGAAACCGCCTCAGAAAGGGCCCAAGCCCAATGACAATGACTGATCCCATAGCAGACATGCTGACACGTCTGCGCAACGCCAGCTCGGCGTACCACGAGTCGGTATCTATGCCGTACTCGAAAATGAAGGCCGCAATCGCGAACATTCTTCAGACTGAGGGTTACATCAAAGACTACGAAGTCGAGGAAGCGCGAGTCGGCAAAACTTTGACGCTTAACCTAAAGTACGGCGCCAAACGTGAACGCGCGATTTCCGGTGTGAAACGCGTCTCCAAGCCCGGTTTGCGGGTGTATGCAAAGTCCACCAAACTGCCGAAGGTCCTGGGCGGCCTGGGCGTGGCGATTATCTCGTCCTCGTCCGGTATGCTCACTGACCGCGAGGCAGCCGACAAGGGTGTAGGCGGAGAAGTTATCGCCTACATCTGGTAAAGGAGGCTGACATGTCGCGTATCGGTAAGATTCCGGTGGAAATTCCCGCCGGTGTGGAAGTAAATATCAATGGACAAGACGTTTCCGTCAAGGGCCCCAAGGGTACCTTGACCATGTCCGTGGCCAGCCCGATTACCGCAAAGGTTGATGGGTCGACCGTGGTCGTGAGCCGTCCTGATGATGAACGCGAATCCCGTTCTCTGCACGGTTTGACTCGTACCCTCATCGCCAACATGGTTGAGGGTGTCACCAACGGATATTCCAAGGTTCTGGAGATTCAGGGCACTGGTTATCGTGTCAACCAAAAGGGCGCTGGCCTGGAGTTCCAACTCGGTTTTTCGCACCCCGTCAACGTGGAGCCCCCCGAGGGCATCACGTTCAAGGTGGAAGGCAACCGGGTCACCGTCGAGGGTATCTCGAAGGAACAGGTCGGCGAGGTCGCCTCGAATCTGCGCAAGATTCGTCCGCCGGAGCCTTACAAGGGTAAAGGCGTGCATTATCTGGGCGAAAATATTCGCCGCAAGGTTGGAAAGGCAGGTAAGTAATCATGGCTTATTCTGTAAAGGGTAAAGGCAAGCGGCTGTCGCGTCTGCGTCGCCACCAGCGGGTCCGCAAGAGCATGTTCGGATCTGCGGAAAAGCCGCGTTTGGTCGTGACCCGTTCTAACCGGCACATGGTCGCCCAGCTTGTCAACGATTACGAGCACAAGACCATTGTCAGCGCTTCCACCATGGAAGACGCTTTGCGCGGTGCTAAGGACAACAAGGTGGCCAAGGCGACCGAAGTTGGCAAGTTGATTGCACAGCGTGCCAAAGCCGCTGGGATTACCCAGTGTGTGTTTGATCGCGGTGGAAATATGTATCACGGTCGCGTTGCGGCTGTGGCTGAAGGTGCCCGCGAGGGCGGACTGAGTCTGTAAGGAAAGTTGAGAAAATGGCTGAACAAGAACAGCAGATTACAGGCGAGACCGCAGACTCTGTGGACCAGACCACGGACTTTGGTGCTAATGATGCCCAGGATCGTGGCGGTCGCCGGGAGCGCCGCGGAAATCGCCGTGAACGCGATGACCGCCGTGACAATCGTCGTGGCGGCAGCGCTGATGACAAATACATTGAACGCGTGGTGACCATCAACCGTGTGTCCAAGGTGGTGAAGGGCGGTCGTAACATGTCCTTCTGCGCTCTGGTCGTGGTTGGCGACGGGGAAGGTACCGTCGGTGTTGGTTACGGCAAGGCTAAGGAAGTTCCGGCAGCGATTGCTAAGGGCGTGGAAGAGGCTAAGAAGTCCATGTTCCATGTTCCGATGATTCGCCACACTATCGTCCACGAGGTCCTCGGTGAGGATGCTGCGGGCGTAGTACTGCTCAAGCCGGCTTCCCCCGGTACCGGTGTAATTGCCGGCGGCCCGGTGCGTGCGGTTATGGAATGCGCCGGAATCCGCGACATTTTGTCCAAGTCTTTGGGCTCTGACAATGCGTTGAACATCGTGCGCGGTACCGTGGATGCGTTGAAGCAACTCGAACAGCCGGAAGCCGTAGCGGCTCGCCGCGGTTTGCCGCTGGAGCGCGTGGCTCCTGCCGGCATGTTGCGGGCTCGCGCCGAAGGTGAAGCTCAGGTGCGCGCCGAAGCGGTTAAAGCCGAGGCTGAATTGGCTGCCGAAGGAGTGAGTGCGTAATGGCTAAGAACCTGAAAATCACTCAGGTGAAGTCCACGATTGGTTCCTCGCGAGATCAGCGGGCTACTGTGGCTTCCCTGGGACTAAAGAAAATTCGTCAGTCTGTGGTTCGCCCTGATAATCCGGCCGTGCGCGGCCAGGTGCATAAGGTGCGCCACCTAGTAAGCGTGGAGGAGGTCGACTGATGAGCGAGAGCGAAGAGGAAAAGACCGCTGCGGAAAAACCTGCGGCAAAGAAAGCTCCGGCCGCTACCAAGAAGCCGGCAGCTACCGCTACAAAGGCCACAGCCAGTGACGACGTTAAGGTGACTTACCTGCACGATTTACGTCCGGCTCCGGGCTCCAACAAAGCCAAGACTCGCGTCGGCCGCGGTGAAGGTTCGAAGGGTAAGACTTCGGGTCGCGGCACCAAGGGTACCAAGGCACGTTACCAAGTGCCTTTGGGCTTTGAGGGCGGTCAGATGCCGATGCATATGCGCCTGCCCAAACTGCGCGGCTTTAAGAATCCTTTCCATGTCGAGTACCAGGTAGTGAACCTGGATCGCCTGTCCAAAGTGTTTCCCAAGGGCGGCACTTTGACGGTTGACGACTTGGTTGACAAGGGTCTGGTCCGTAAGAATTCCCTGGTCAAGGTGCTGGGAACCGGTGAAGCGACAGCCAAGTTTGACTTGACTGTAGACGCTTGGTCCAGCTCAGCTAAGACCAAGGTCGAGGCGCAAGGCGGGTCCTTGACCGCACGCGTACGCTGAGGATTACGGCGGGGTACACAAAGGGTACCCCGCCGTTTCCACCAATTTCTGTTGAACCGGTATCATGTTTAGCTAGGAAGTGGGCTACGCTCACTGACGTGCCGAAAAACTTTGGAGGACACTTGTTTACCGCTTTTATTCAGGCTTTCAAAACGCCTGATCTCCGTAAGAAGCTGTTGTTCACCTTCTTTATCATGGCTCTGTTCCGCTGGGGTTCGTTTATCCCCCTGCCGGGTGTTGACTATGCCGCGTTAAAGGCGGTCATCTCTGATGTTCAGAACAACGGGTCGCTGCTCGACTTGGTGAACATGTTCTCCGGTGGTGCTTTGCTGCAGCTCTCTGTTTTTGCCTTGGGCATCATGCCTTACATTACGGCTTCGATTATTATCCAGTTGCTGCGTGTAGTCATTCCTCGTTTTGAGGATCTTCACAAGGAAGGTCAGACCGGTCAAGCGAAACTGACCCAGTACACGCGCTACCTGACTATTGCCTTGGGCGTGCTGCAATCAACTTCCATCATCACCGCGGCGCGCACCGGCACACTTTTCGGCCGGGCTTCTAATGAAAAGATTATCCCCTCGGATTCCGCTTGGATTTTCGTCCTCCAGATTCTGGTGATGACGGCCGCTACCGGCTTGATTATGTGGATGGGCGAGCTGATTACCGAAAAAGGTGTCGGTAACGGTATGTCCATCCTGATTTTCACCTCTATCATCGCCAACTTGCCGCAGAAGCTGTTCGCTATTGCTGGCGGTAACGGCGGTATCCAAAAGTTCTTGGCGATTATTGCCCTGATTCTGTTGGTGACCCTGGCTGTGGTCTATGTGGAACAGTCCATGCGTCGCATCCCCGTGCAGTACGCCAAGCGCATGGTGGGACGCCGGATGTACGGCGGCACCACCACCTACATTCCGCTAAAGATTAATATGTCCGGCGTTATCCCGGTCATCTTTGCTTCCTCAATTCTGTCCCTGCCGATGATGCTGGCTCAGTTCGGTGACCAAAATGCCAAGTGGATTCAATGGATTAGCATGAACTTCCGTTCTAGCTCCTGGTTCTACCTGGTCGTTTACGGCTTGCTGACCTTTGCGTTCGCGTTCTTTTATACCTCGATTACTTTCAACCCCGAGGAAGTCGCGGACAATATGAAGAAGTACGGCGGCTTCGTCCCCGGTCTGCGTGCGGGACGTCCCACGGCCGACTACCTGCACTACGTGATGACTCGAATCACTACGGCCGGTGCGGTTTACTTGACTATCGTGGCTCTGGTTCCCCAGATTGCGATGGTCGCGATGAACGTGCCCCAATTGCCCTTCGGTGGTACTACAATTCTGATTATTGTTGGCGTTGGCCTGCAAACGGTGAAGGACATCAACGCTCAACTGCATCAGCACCACTACGAAGGATTTATGGCATGACGAAAAATTTGGTGATTATGGGTCCTCCCGGCGCGGGTAAAGGGACCCACGCCAAAGAGATTGCAACACACTTTCAGATTCCTTGGATTTCAACCGGTGATATTTTCCGTAAGCATAAGGCGGAAAAGACTGAACTGGGCAAACTCATTGAGTCCTATATTGACAAGGGTGAGTTCGTTCCCGACTCGGTCACGGACCGGATTGTCTGTGAGCGCATCAGTCAGACTGATGCCACCGCCGGCTTTTTGCTGGACGGCTATCCCCGCTCCATTCCCCAGGCTAAGGTTCTCAAAGCCGTCTTGGCTGAAACCAACGAACGGGTGGATGCGGTGATTTACCTGGATGTCAGCGCTGCCGAGGTAAAACGGCGGCTATTGAAACGTGCCGAAATTGAAGGCCGTACCGACGACACCCCCGAAGTCATCGACCACCGTCTGGAGGTTTTCTTTGAAGCTACGCAGCCCTTGCTGGATTTTTATGAGCAGGAAGGCGTGTTGCGCAAGGTCGATGGGGAGGGCACCATTTCTGAAATTGCCCAGCGCTTGCTTGCGGTGATGGAAGAAATCGAAAGGATTTAGCTCGGTGTCAGTCCAAGACCGGCGCATTGAGATTAAGTCCACCAATCAAATTCTGAAAATGCGCCGCGCCGGAATGGTGGTAGTCGCGATTCACCAGGCTCTTCGTGAGGCTTGTGAGCCGGGAATCACTACCGGAGAACTGGATCAGATTAGCGCCGCTGTCATCAAACGTATGGGCGCAAAGCCTAACTTTTTGGGCTACGACGGCTTTCCCGCCACCGTTTGTGTCTCGATTAACGAGGAAGTTGTCCACGGGATTCCAGGCAATCGGGTGTTGCAGTTTGGCGACTTAGTGAGCTTTGACTGTGGCGCCTATATCGTGGACAACGCTTCTCGCCAGTGGCACGGTGATGCCGCATTTTCGATGATTTGCGGTGGTGAAACACATGCTCGTCCCGATGATTTGCAGCTGCTTTCCACGACCGAACGAGCCCTGTGGTCAGCGATAGCTGCCCTGGCAAACGCCAAGTATCTGGGCGAAATCGGCGATGCTGTTGAGAGAGTTGTAGCGGAGGATACGCTCCGCTACGGCTGGGAGGCCAGCATCGTGGAGGAGTACGTGGGCCACGGTATCGGCACCGCCATGCATCAGGCTCCCGATGTGTTGAACTATTCCACCCGTGCCCGCGGTCCAAAGATAAAACCGGGGATGGTGCTGGCCATCGAGCCGATGTTGACCCGTGGAGGCTCTGTAACCAAAGAGCTATCCGATGGTTGGACGGCAGTCACCGTGGATGGGTCCAGAGCGGCCCACTTTGAGCACACTGTTGCGGTTCTGCCCGGCGGAGTGTGGGTTTTGACAGCTCCAGACGGAGGACGCGCCGGGTTGGCTCCCTTCGGGCTTTCACCGCGGGCAATCGCGCCCCGCGGTTGAGGTTTTTCCAAGTTTACTTTTCGTCAGTGTTGAATTACGGTCATTTTGGGCAATAAACCTCTTTAATTGGCAAGTTTTGCAGTTAGATTTAGGTTTCACTAGGGGTGCCTAATATAGAATAATTAGAGCTGTGCCGTCCGGCACTGTGAATGGCAAGGAGAATACAACGTGGCTGAAAGCAGCAACCCCGCAACCCCCCCTCGTTTCAACATGGGAGCCCAAAGGTTTTCCTCGTTTATGCCCGAAGATGATGGGTATCGTCCCCCTACGTTGACGGCTCAAGGTCGTGAGGACGTGGAACGCTTGCGGGCCAAGGTACGTAAACATAACCCTGGTTACATCTATACAAACGGGGTTTCCTTGCCGTCCCAGCTGCCCAGCGTGCCGGAACTGTTGGATGAACTAGCCAGCCACGTGCGTTCCGCCCGCAGTGACCATGACATTCCCAACACGCCCTTGCCCGAGGTCGAAACCTCCGAGCTTGCCAAGGCCGGTTTTGACTGGAAAGCCATTGCGGATTGCGCCATCGAGGCTCTCGAAACGGGATCCCGCCGGCCACTACCGCTGGCTAATGATCCCGCCGCAGCAGAGATTCCCGGTCTGAGTATCATTGCAGCCGCGCGGGCGTCTTCCGCCGCGGCTCCAACTCCTGAGATGCCAGCCGAACCTGAACCTGAAACCTTGCCGACAGAAACTTCTGACCGTGGAGCCGACTGGCAGTCCAGTGAAACGACCTGGTCAGAAACAGCTGCAACCCCGACAGACGCGGCAGAACCTTTAGCTCCAGAAATCGGAGTACCTCTAGCTCACGCTCCTGAGGATGCGGTTGCTGAAACCGAGGCGCCGGAAGAAACCTTATCGCCGTTCGGAGAGCCGATGGCGGCAGGCGAATCTACCTCGGAAACGGCTGCACCCACTCTTGACCAAGAACTGCCTGATAGCGAGGCGCCGGAAGGCGCACAGGACGAGGCCGAGCCTTGGTCTGAGCCCGAAGAGCATGCGGCCACTGACGCTGAAGAAATCGAGCTTCCTGAAGAATTGCCTGAACAGCTACCTGAGGAACTACCCGAAGAATTATCTGAGCAACAGCCTGAGGACCTGCTGGAACAATTGCCTGACGAACTTTCCGAGGAATTGCCCGAGGCGCTGCCTGAGGAGTTTCCCGTTGAGCCAGCGGACGGTGAATCGGCCGAACAGACTCTCGCCGCGGAACTCTCCGCCGCAGAGGATTTGGTCGGTCAGCGTGTCTACGACGATGACGTGCTGGAGTCCGAAGGTAACGATGACGAACTTTACGTAGGTGACGTGGAAGGCGAGATGGCGCATTGGGCTGTCACCCCCGAGGAACCTGAGGAAGTCCTCCCGTTAGAGCCCGACCAGCCCGCGGTCGCGTCAGATGAGGCACCGGCCGAGGTGGCTTCTGAAACTGAACTTGAGGCCACTCCTGAACAAACCGCTCTGCCCGAGGACGCGGAAGTCGCCGCGGAACTACCGGCAGCCGCACTGCTGGAGGAAACGGAGATTAATGAGCCCCAAATCGAGACGGAGCTGACTCTGCAAGATTCCGCCCCCGAGGAGCCGGTGGATGAGGTCAGCCCTGAACTTACGGAGGAAACCCTGGTTGAGGAAACGGAACCGGCTGAGATTCCTGAGACGGAGATCCCTGAGGAACTCCCGGAGATGCTGACTCCGGCAGCCGAGACGGAAGAAACCTTCGCCGAAACAGATGTTGACTTGGTGGATCTGGATTTGGGCGAGTTGGACGATTTGGAACTCGATCTCGAGTCGGCTGAGATTGAGACGCCGGAAGAACCCAGTCTTGATGGGCCGATGGAAGAATTCGCCGATGCCGAGCTGGCAGAGGCAGCTGAACTCGCGGACGAAAGTCCCGCCGAATTGCCCGGGGACGTCCAAACTTCGCAGGAAACGGCTTTGCCTGGTAGTGAGGCCATTGGGATGGAGGAGCCGGATGCTTCCCAAGATTCAGATTGGGCCAATCAGGAAGAAATCGATTTGGGAGATTTTGCCGATTCAGAGTCCGAAGTTCCGGCCGAACTGCCAGTCGACATGTCAGACGAGCTGACCGAGGGGGACACCGCTGAGGAAAGTGAAGGGACTGAGCCGGCCGCTGCTGACTTGCCTTACCTGGGTGAAAACGCCGAGGAAATGCTGGCCCAAGCCAATCAGGCTGAAACGGAAGGTGATGAGGAGGAACTATCCTTCGAGATTCCCCAGGTACAAGGCGACATTCCAGAAGCTATGCAGGAGGGATACCCCGAATGGGATCCGACCGCAAGTGCAGAGGGCGTGCCAGGCGCTGACGAAGAGCTGTTCGCAGCTGGTTACGAAGATGCCGAAGCCGCGGTCGAGCCAGTCAAACAGGGATTCTTTTCCCGGCTTTTCTCCAAGAGGTCAAAGAAGTAACGTCGAAGGACCGCAAGCAGTAGCCAATAACAGGTAAAATAGCAGTAATCTCAGGGAGGTGAGCCCAGACATGACCACGCAGGCCAACCGCATTGTTTCGCTGCTGAACAAGCAGTCTCAGCACCCTTTGCGTAATGCAATCTTATTCATGATTGGCTGGGTCATCCTGGTTCTGGTGGGCATGACTTTCATCATGACCACCGTGATTCCTCGCACCCAAGGCTACGTCGCCACGACCATACCTGACGATTCTATGAATCCGACTTTCTCCCAATCGGATGTGTTGCTGTTCCAAAAGCTGCGCCAGCAGGGAGCCCAACAGCTCAATCCGGGTGACGTTATTGCTTATCAGCCGACCGAAGCGGTGAAATACGAGATTGCGCGAGTCAGCGAAGTCATGGGTTCCGGCGACGAGATGCAGTTCGGCGTCAAGTCTGACAATCCCCAGGCGCAGGCCAGTGATGAAACAGTCACTCTGGATATGGTTCGCGGTGAGTTTCGTTACAAGGTTCCTTTCTTCGGGCTCCTGTTCCCGTTGCTTCCGCCTCCGGCAGTCTCATTCGTGCTGATTTTTGTGGCCCAGCTGCTGCTAATTTATGCCGGCTGGCAAATTGGCACCTCCATGATTAATGCTCGTGATCCGCAACGTCAGGCGCGGGCGGCACGGCTGCGGACCGCGGCTTTGGCCGGTAACTTGGAAACGACTCGGCAGCGGTTGCGCCGTCAAGGTCTCAAGTAGTCCACCGGGGTAATTCTCAAGTTTTCCCTCGTCTGGGCTCAGCTTTGGCCATCTTGGCGGAGAGTCTCTGATTTGGTGTTTTGCGGATTAAAGGTTTAGAATCAACTTTTGGACTGTCTAACGGTGGGGGTTCCTGCCTGAGGACAGATTCTAAAGATCCAAAAGACATTTTCGGAGGATTGGTTAGCCCTATGGGGAAAAAAGACGGAGTCATCGAGGTCGAAGGTACAGTAGTTGAGGCCTTGCCTAATGCGATGTTCCGGGTGCAACTGGCCAATGAGCATGTGGTTTTGGCGCATATCTCAGGAAAGATGCGCCAGCATTACATCCGTATCCTGCCTGAGGATCGTGTGGTAGTCGAGTTGAGTCCTTACGACCTCACTCGAGGCCGTATAGTGTATCGCTACAAGTAAAATGGCCTAACTCGGAGGAAATGATGAAGGTTAACCCCAGCGTTAAACCCATCTGTGACAAGTGCAAGGTGATTCGCCGGCACGGTCGCGTGATGGTGATTTGCGAAAACCCGCGTCACAAGCAGCGTCAGGGCTAAGTCCCGGCGCGTCGCTCCCGGCGCACGACCCGATTTGGGTCAAGCACCCGCCAGCGGCCAATCGTTTCACCTGGAGTTTCAGGTGTTGCGTGAGCCGTAACCCTCGGTATCAGGGGCCGAGGCCGCGCTATTGACAGTGTGGGAGGCAGGGTGACGGCCTCTGAATAAGAAAACAGGAGAAATACATGGCACGCCTGGTAGGTGTGGATTTGCCGCGCGAAAAGCGCATGGAAATCGCTTTAACATATATTTACGGGATTGGACGTACCCGCGCGAAGGAAACCTTGGAAGCGACCGGTGTGAGCCCGGATACGCGCGTCAAGGACCTTACTGAAGACGAATTGATTGCTTTGCGCGATTTCATTCAGGCCAACTACAAGGTCGAGGGTGATTTGCGCCGTGAAGTTGCTGCGGATATTCGCCGCAAGATTGAAATCAACTGCTATCAAGGGCGTCGTCACCGCGCAGGCTTGCCGGTTCATGGCCAACGCACCAAGACTAATGCGCGTTCCCGCAAGGGACCCAAGCGCACCGTTGCCGGTAAGAAGAAAGCGAAGTAAGGGGGATAAATCATGGCAGGTAAGCCTCAAGCCACTAAATCGCGCCGCAAGGAACGTAAGAACGTTACCGAAGGCAATGCTTATATCAAATCCACATTCAATAACACCATCGTGTCCATTACGGATCCGTCCGGTGCTGTTATTGCTTGGTCGTCCTCCGGTCAGGTCGGTTTCAAGGGCTCGCGTAAGTCGACGCCGTTCGCAGCGCAGTTGGCTGCTGAAGCCGCGGCTCGGCGCGCGCAGGAATTTGGTCTGAAAAAGGTTGACGTTTTCGTCAAGGGTCCGGGTTCTGGTCGTGAAACCGCGATTCGTACCCTGACTGCTACCGGTCTGGAAGTTGGTTCCATCCAGGATGTAACTCCGCAGGCTCACAACGGCTGCCGCCCTCCGAAGCGTCGCCGCGTCTGATTGCGCTTGTACGGGCCGATTAGCCGCTGGTGGACCTCACCAGGGACAAACGGCAGCTCAAGCGGTTCTGGAAAATTACTTACAACCTAAAATACTCAAATCCCTTCGCCAAGGATTTGGAGCCTGAACCGGTGTGGTGGCGGATGCCGGAAAGGAAATCAACAGTGCTTATTCAAGCGCAACCGAAGCTGACTGAAGAAGTTATAAATGACCAGCGCTCTCGTTTTACGATAGAGCCTTTGGAACCGGGTTTCGGGTACACTCTGGGAAATTCCCTGCGTCGCACCCTGCTGTCCTCGATTCCGGGTTCGGCAGTGACCTCTATCAAGATTGAGGGGGCTTTGCACGAATTCACGACCCTGCCGGGTGTGAAAGAGGACGTGACTCAGATTGTTTTGAACATCAAGGAAATCGTCCTGTCCTCGGATAATGATGAGCCCGTGGTGATGTATCTGCGCAAGACCGGGGAAGGCGAGGTCACCGTGGGTGACATTATGCCTCCGGCTGGCGTGGTGATTCACAACCCGGAACAGCACATTGCCACGTTGAACAAAGACGGCAAGCTGGAAATCGAATTGACAGTGGAACGCGGCCGCGGCTACGTTTCCGCGTCTCAGAACAAGGACCCGGAAGCCGAGATTTCTCGTATTCCCGTGGATTCCATCTATTCTCCAGTTCTTAAGGTGTCCTACCGCGTGGAGGCCACTCGTGTGGAACAGCGCACTGACTTCGATCGTTTGGTCGTCGATGTGGAAACCAAGAAAGCCATTCTTCCGCGTGACGCGATGGCTTCCGCGGGCAAGACCCTGGTGGAACTGTTCGGGCTAGCTCGCGACTTGAACCACGATGCCGAAGGCATCGAATTGGGGCCGTCCGGTAACGATGCAGCTCTGGCTGAAGATTTGGCTATGTCTGTTGAGGACTTGGATCTGACCTCCCGGGCGTTGAATTGCCTGACTCGTGAAGGCATTAACACGGTAGGCGACCTGGTGGCTCGGTCCCAGGCAGATTTGCTGGATATCCGTAACTTTGGTCAGAAATCCATTGATGAAATCAAGGAAAAACTGGCTGGGATGGGGATGTCTTTGAAAGACACCCCGATGCCTGCTGTCGAAGGCGCGGACATGCCCCAGTTCAGTGATGAAAACTAACTTTTGAGACAAGATTTAAGGAGAATCAAGAATTATGCCTAAGCCCACGAAAGGCCCCCGTTTGGGTGGTAGTCCGTCTCATGAGCGGATTATGCTCGCGAACCTGGCTTGCGCCCTGTTTGAAAATGAATCTGTAACGACCACCGAGGCTCGCGCCAAGCGTCTTCAGCCGCTGGCTGAGAAGCTCATTACCAAGGCTCGCCGCGGTGATTTGCACGCTCGCCGTCAGGTGCTGTCCAAGCTGCACAACAAGGCCGTGGTCGCCAAGTTGTTCGAGGAAATCGCTCCGGCCATTGATAAAGACCGTGAGGGTGGTTGCACTCGCATCGTAAAGATGGGATACCGCAAGGGCGACAATGCTCCTCTGGCGGAAATCTCTTTGGTGCTCGAAGGCGTCGAAAAGAAGAAGAAAGCTAAGCCGGCCACACCGAAGAAGGCTGCTGCCAAGCCGGAAGAAGCTAAGCCGGAAGAAACCAAGGCCGAATCTGAAGCGAAAGATGCCGCAGAGGAAAAGCCCGAAACTCCTGTAGAGGAAAAGGCTGAAGCTAAGGCGGAGGAAACTCCCGAAGAAAAGGCCGAATAAGCCGACTCATTTTCCGCAGGGCTGGGTTCACAGGACCCAGCCCTCCGGTTTTTTATCAGATGCGCCACAAATTCGTCGCGAAACAGGGAGGATGGATATTATGTCCAGCAGCCCTAGAGTGAACGCAGATTCAGTCCGCATGACACCGCCACCGGGCTGCGTCGTGGGGCTCAGGGGGAAGTAATGCGCATACGCCTGGATATTCGCTATGATGGGACACCGTTTCACGGTTGGGCCGTCCAGCCCGGACTGCCTACGGTGCAGGGCGCCCTCCAATCCGCTCTGGCGGTGATCTTTCGGCAACCTGTGGAACTTACGGTGGCGGGACGCACCGATGCTGGGGTTCATGCCACCGGGCAAGTGGCCCATTTCACCGTGCCGGATTCGGAAAACCACACAGTTTCCCCCGAAACTTTGGCGCTGCGGCTGGGAGCGGTATTGCGGGCGGTGCTGAGCGGAAATCTGGCTAGCCCGGTGGAGGATGCATCATCTGCTTATCCCCAGGACGCCGTGGATGCGTTGGTGGTGACCGCGGCGAGAGTGGTGCCGGAAAGTTTCGATGCGAGGTTTTCGGCTTTGGCGCGCCATTACGCGTACCGCATTGTTGATGACGTGGCAGCGCGCAACCCGTTGACCCGCAACTGCTGTTGGTGGTATCCGACCTCGTTGGACCCGGCTGCTATGAATGCGAGCGCCACAGTACTGTTGGGGGAACACGACTTCGCGGCTTTCTGTAAACCGCGCGAGGGCGCCACCACGATCCGAAACTTGCAACAGTTAGAGATACTGCGAATCGAACCGGGAATCATAGAAATCCGGGTGTGCGCCGATGCCTTTTGTCACTCTATGGTGCGCTCCCTGGTGGGCGCGTTGACTGAAGTAGGACGTGCTAAACGGGACACAGCCTGGCTGGCAGGAGCGTTGGCCGCCAAAGCGCGCATCCCAGACATTCCGGTCGCTCCCGCCCTGGGATTGACCCTCACCGGGGTTGATTACCCCCAAAGCGCGGCGGAACTGCTCGCTCGACAACAAACCACGCGGGCACGGCGAGACTGCGGTTGTCAGCCAAAACACGACTGAGCAAATTCCTACCCCAGCCGTGAGGCATCGTTCACTGGTGGCTTATTCCGCGGCGGATACGCTTTTTTGCCGGCTCTTTTCGGCCTGCTTTACCGCCAGAGAATTCGTGTTTTCCGAACCGCGGAACACCACGAACTTCCACCACAAGAACTCGCCGACAAAGTTCAGCAACAAACTGATGCCTTTCAGCAACCAGTCAGCCCACCCCATATTGGACAGAATTTGTCCGCCCCAGGACGTCAGAGGGATAAAGAACACATAGAACAAGGCGACCTTGAGCATCGCGATGGGAACGTTATTCGCTGACTTGAAAGTGAAATGGCGGTTGACCGTGAAGTTATAGATAACCGACAGGGCGATGGAAACCGATTGCGACACCCAGAACGGGAACCACCCCGTCAGGGAGTTTATCCATACCATCAGGGCGAAGCTGGCGACCTCGACCCCGGCGGCGGTGATAGACAGAAGAGTAAACTTGATGGCTTGAATGAGGGCGGCTTTGCCTTTTGAAGCCTGGCCGACCACAATCGCATCAGGGTTGCTCGGGGGAGGGGCTGGGGCTGTCTGTTCAGCGCCAGAGGGCGTTGCCCCCGAGGGGACATCGGGGGAGTTGTCTGGCTGCTCCGGTGGGGTTGGAGAATCCGTCTGTGTCATAGTGGTAATCCTTTGTTATTTCGGTTGGTCGTTACTGTTGAGCAGATTGAAGGCTTTGCGGTTGGCGCGGTAGAGGCCTTTGAACACTTCGTATTGGCGGTCGTAGACAGCGCGATGTTCCGGGGTAGGCAGGTAACGTTCCGAGATTTTCACGAGTTTCTGGGCGGCCTGAACCAGGTTGTCGACTTCGTGTGCCCCCACCAGGGCGACTAGGGCAGCACCGACCGACCCCACGTTTTGTGGATCCCTTACCGTCTCTACGGTTCGACCCAGCACATCAGCCAGAATCTGGGAAGTGACTGGCGAGAGGGCGCCGCCACCAACGAAACGTACCGCTTCGGAAGTTTGAACTTTCTTCCCTTCAGTTTCCAAGAACCAACGCAGATGGAAACATACGCCTTCGATGACGGAACGCAGCATCTCAGTTTTGCCGGTTTCCAGGGAGATGTTGAAAAACATGGCCCGGGCATTGGCATCCTCGAACGGGCAACGGTTTCCGTGCAGCCAAGGGGTAAAAATCACACCGCCGCTACCAGCGGGAGCTTTCGCAATGACTTCGGACAAGTACTCGTAAAGCGAGGTGTATTTCGTTTCCACGTCCGCGGCTTGATCCTTATGAGACAGATAGACGTCAATCTCGTCCTCGGCCAAATGTTTGCGAACCCATTCGAAACATTTTCCGGCCGTTTCTAGTTCGGCGAAGTAGTTGTATTTGCCCGGATCGGCACCGTCAACGGTAGCAATCATGGAATTAACATCAACCGCGCGCTTATCGGTGACGGTAGAGACCCATCCTGAAGTTCCCCAGTAGACGTGGGTGTCACTGACCCCGCAGGCCCCAGCGCCAACCCCAATTAGTGACGCGTCCCCACCACCAGCATAAACGGTGGTGGTTTGCGGCAGGCCAAGCTCTTGAGCAACTTCTGGAAGCAACTTCCCGACCGCGGTAGCAGACGTGACGATGGGCGCGAGGTGATCCGGATTGACCCCGAAAGAGCGGGCTAAACGCGATGCCCACGCGGGACGACTGCTGCGTACGTCCAGGAGCAAAGTGGCGAACGCCGAATCTACGGACATGACGAAATTCCCGGTCAGGCGGGCAATGAGGTATTCTTTGGCGTCGAGCCACTTGTGGACTTTGGCATAGACCTCGGGTTCGTTGTCGCGCACCCACAGGTATTTCCACATGGGGTCCTTGACGGAAGCGGAAACTGCGGAGGTCCGATAGAGGCTGGACAACAACTTCTTGGCATTCATCCCCGAAATTTTCATGCCGGTTTCCAGCCCGCGCCGTTTTTGCTCCGCGGCGCGCTGGTCCATATAGCTCATGGCGGGACGCAGGTGATGCCCAAACTCATCCACCAGCACCAGAGCCTGCATCTGGGAGCAAAAACTGATGGCTTGGACCTCCGCCATTTCTTGCGGGTTTTCGCGCGCAAGTTCACGAGTGGTTTTGACGATGGCGTCCCACCACTGGTCCGGGTCTTGTTCCGCGCCCCCATTGGGCAGGATTGTTAGGCCGTAGGCCCCCAATCGGGAGTTTACCAGGGTCAGCTCCGACCCCGCCTGGTACAGACAAGTTTTCACTCCTGACGTTCCGACGTCGTAAGCAAGTATCAACATACTGTTTTCTTTCGTTCAAGAGTTATACAATTGGGGCAATGACTTCAGCTCAGTGAGGAGAGAATCAAATGCGAATTAATCAACCCAGCACTCGCGCCATCAACAAGCAACTGGATGACCTTATCAAGAAACCAATTTACTCCATTAGTGCCGGAGCCTTGCGCAATTACGAACAAGATTACTTCGAAGCGAAGTGTTCAGGTTCGAAATCTATGATTGAAACGGCAATGAATCGCATTCCCGGTGGAGTTCAGCACAATCTCGCGTTCAACCATCCTTTCCCCCTGGTCATCACCAAAGCCAGCGGACATGAACTAACTGACATTGACGGCAACGTGTACTTTGATTTCCTGCAGGCTGGCGGTCCGACCGTGCTGGGCTCCAACCCGCCGGAAGTTCGCGAAGAAGTCATCAAACTGTTGAAAGATGGGGGGCCGTCTACCGGTCTGTTCCACGAGTACGAATACAAACTGGCGGACCTCATCGCCTCACGGGTGCCGACTGTGGATATGTTCCGAATGCTGGGTTCGGGCACAGAGGCGTGCATGGCGGCAATCCGGGTCGCCCGCCTGGCCACCAAGAAGAAGCACGTCCTCAAGATGGGCGGGGCCTATCACGGCTGGTCTGATCAGCTTGGTTACGGTATCCGTATCCCGGGTTCTAAGTTCACCCAAGCCCACGGGGTGCCTTGGACCATGTTCCGTTACGTAGACGAGTTTATGCCCGGAGACTTGGGTGACCTGGAGCGCAAACTGCGCATGAAGAAGCTCCACGGCGGTACTGCCGCGGTCATGATTGAACCCATCGGGCCGGAATCCGGGACGTGGCCAATCGACCAGGCTTTCCTCAAGGGTGTGGAACGGCTCTGTCGACGCTACGGGGCGTTGTTGATTTTTGACGAGGTCGTTACCGCCTTCCGGATTTCTGACCGGGGCGCTTCAGGGCTGTTTGGGATTGACTCCGATTTGACGGTGTTTGGCAAGGTCATCGCCGGAGGGTATCCCGGTGCGGGCGGTCTGGGCGGCAAACGCGAATACATGAAGTACCTCGCGGCGGGGATTCAGACGGGAGACAAGGTTCACAAGGCGTTGATTGGCGGCACGATGGCAGCCACCCCAATTAGCTGCGTGGCGGGCTACCACACGATTAAGCGCATTATTGAGACGAATGCTTGTGAATACGCCGGAGAAATGGGCAACCGCCTGACCGATGGACTGCGGGATCTCATTAAGCAGTACAACCTGCCTTTCGTGGCTTGGAACGAAGGATCCGTGTGCCACCTCGAGACAGTAGGAACCATGCACTTCTCTATTGATTGGAGTAAACCGTGGACGATTCCGCACGTCTTGAACGAAACTTCGAAACGTAAGAAAGAAATGGAATACATGGGGGCGGCCTACACCGCCGAAGGGCTGATTACTCTGGCCGGCTCGCGCCTGTACACTTCCGCGGCCTACACCCCGGAGCTAATCGACGAGGCGCTGAACCGTTTCGAGCGGGTGTTCCAAAAGGTTGAGATGAAGCCGGCAACCAATAAATAAACAGGCGCGGGCAGCCGCAGTAGCGAGGAAAGGACAAAAAATGACCGGGAATACTGGGCAAGACGATAAAACCGGAAATGTGATTATCGATACCGCGCGCCTTCTGCTGAGAGAAGGCTTAGTGGCTCGTACCTGGGGCAACTTGTCTCAACGTAGCGGTGATGACCGTTATCTCATTACGCCTTCAGGACGGGGCTACGAGACGATGACCCCGGAAGAACTGGTAGAGGTCGATTTTGAGGGCAAGTGGTCCGGGGATTTGAAGCCGAGTGGGGAACGCGGGCTGCACACGGAAATCTATCGGGAATTGCCTGAGGTCCAGTTCATTATCCATACTCACCAGCCCTATGCCTCGGCTCTCAGCGTGAGCGGTGCTGCGGTGGAAATCCCAGCTGAGCTGGCAGAACGTATCGGGTCGACGACCCTGCCGACGGCAGCTTACGGGTTACCTTCCACGGGGAAACTGCATAAGGCCGTGTTGGCTACACTACGTGAGACCGGGTCCAGGGCGATTCTGATGCAAGGTCACGGGGCAGTGCTGTTCGGCCAAGACGCGAACGAACTGGTGGATTTGGCAAAAGAGGTGGAAGCCGCCTGTCGTACTCAGTTTGAACTGATGACCGGCTGGAAGGAAAAGGACGGCGCGGCGCGGGTGCGGTGTTTTGAGCGCGATGGCTTTGGCTTGCCGCCTCAGATTATCCACATTTTCATGCGTCGAGACGATGCCGGGGCGGTGGTCGCGACGGACGATCCGCTGTTCTTGCAGTTCAGTCAGACGGGTTTACCCGCCTACCTGGACGACTTCAGCCAGTTGGTCGGCTTGAAAGTCGGTCAAACGTTTGGCAAGACGATGATTTACGGGCATAAAGCGACCTATTTCCTGGGGGCTGATTTGGATGAAGCACAGGCGGTGGCCACAGTAGCGCGTAAGAACGCATTGGCGGCTCTGGTGGCAAAGGTTACCTCATCCAAGCCGATAGGTTGGCTGGATGGAACCATCATGCACGGGGTCTACAAGTTTAAATACTCCAAACTAAAAGACTGATTTTCCCAGTTCGGTTTTGGCGGGTGCTGCTAAAGACACAGTAGCTTCGGTCGCTGGTAATGCCAGGGAAGTCAGTACCCAGATTGGCGATGTAGCCACTTCCACCGAACAGATGCGTAGTGCCGTTACCGAGATTTCAACTAATGCCGCAACAGCCGCGAAATCAGCTGCGCAGGCCACCACTTTGACTGCGCAGGCTAATGATGTCATGGGTGAACTGGATAAGGCTTCCGAAGCAATCAGTTCGGTCATTGAAACTGTCAAAATGGTGGCGGAGCAAACTAACCTTTTGGCGCTAAACTACCATCGAGGCTTCTCGGGCCGGAGAATCTGGGAGAGGCTTCGCGGTGGTGGCCTCCGAGGCGAAAGATTTGGCTTTAGGTACCAAGTCTGCCGCTGTTGAAGTGTCTGAAAGCGTCACCAAGATTCAGTCTGATACTCAAGCGGCGATGGAGGCCATTACTGAGATAACCGGCATTATCTCAAACATTAATGACTATCAATCCAACGTGGCGGCAGCTATTGAAGAACAAACCGCAACCATTTCCTCTATGGCGCAAACCGTGACGGAAGTGTCAGACGATTCCGCGCAAGTTACAGACAACCTGTACCGCATTGAAGCCAAGACGGAAGAAACTGTTGAGGAATTGCAGGAAGCTAGCCAAGACATGGTGCTCAGCGCCCAGGAATTCGAAGCGCTCCAAAAGACATTGTCCCAGTTCAAGTGGGTGAATGAAGCATGACGAGATCGCAAAGCTGCCAAGGCAAGAACAAGAAATCTCAGCTGCGCCTGAATGTGTTAACAAAGGTATTGCTGATGGGGATTGTTGGAATCCTGGGCATAGCCTCGTTCGTGATTTGTTCCGCTATAACTGACGAAATTTATTATGGGAAGGTACGCGGCTACCAGGATTTAATACTGATTTCAGACCAGGTCAGTACCGTTTCCGAACTGGTCAGCCAGAGCCAAGCCGATTACCTCCAAAACGAATTTGCCAGCCATAATCCCACCCAAAATCTGGAACCCCAGCCGATTGCAGAGACCATCAAGCAGGCCATATCCGACTTGAACACCGCTCAAGACATTTTTGCTCAGTCCGGTTTGCGTGATGAGCAGCTGCAGAAACAATTTGCGCAGGCAATTTCCAGCGCGGCAAATGACTCGGGTGTCGTCCTGGAGAACCTGGAGAATTATTGCGCGAATGTCACCAAAGCTCAGTCTGATGTTAATGACCTTTCCGAATACGCGGATTCCCTCTCCAAGCAGGTGACTATGCTCACCGGGGATTTGTCCAAGCTCAAGACTCGCCCTGCGGGGGACGCGGCGCCTGAAAATAATCTGTCCAGCGCTGCCCTATCCTGAGCGCTCGCCAGATACGTGCAAGTGAGGCGCCGCTCGAGTGCTCTCTGTGCAGATACCCATTTCGTGGGACCCCACAAAGGGGTTCCACTGCTATTCAAGGGGATTGACCACGGTGACGCCGTCAAAGACCATGCCCTCACTGAGGTCCTCGCTCCAGATTTCTTTGCAGCCCCCGCGTTTGGCGGCCGCAACAATCATGGCGTCCCAGATAGAGAGTTGGAAACGACCAGCAATTTGAACGGCTTGGTTTACCAGGCGCGCGTCAGCGGAGATGACGGTTTGAAAGCTGAGATGCTCGATGATTTCATCAGCAATCTGTCCGGCCGCAGTGTCTTTCAGTTTGCGGGTCAGGACATTGTATAGCTCCAGTAGCACCTGGGTGCTCAGTACCCGGTGGGGGAGCTGTTCTAGGGCGGCAAGCGCACGCTCGCGTTTCGCGGGTTTGTGGCTGTCGAATGAATAAACCAAGATGTTGGTGTCAAGAAAAACGTTCGAGGCGCTCACGATACAAATCCTCTCGAGTCCAGGTACGTCCTTCCGGTCCGCTGCCGGCAGTAGAGGCACGAGCCAGGTCGAGGAATTCCTTCCAATGCGATTCCTGGGTGTCGGTGTTGGCGTATTCCTCGAGTTTCCTGGCGAGATACTGATTCACGGACTCGTCGTTTTCTATCGCCTTGATACGGGCACGTTTCAAGACTTTGGGGTCAACGTTGATGGTCAAGCTGGTCATAGGTTAATTGTAGCGCAACTCGTGTAGCACGGGAAGACGAAAAAACGGGTTAACTTTGCAATAGACCCTCTGGGAGGTTTTCAGGACGGGTTGCGTAACCAGAGTGGGGAGCGTAGCCGAGGGAACCTCTGGAAACCACTTCATCACTCATGCCAACAACCTATTTTCGCGCTCAAACTATGTGAGGCACCGCACCGCCCTCGCGCTCAAATTACATAAGGTACGCCGGGCTATTGACTAGGGTTCGCACTCAGTTTTAAACTGAGAGCATGATTCCGAAGAAATCCTTGAGATTGCTTGTAGTTTCCGTCACCACGATAGCGCTGTCAATGGTCGTTTCTGGTACCGCAAATGCTGATAGTTTGCATCCAGATACACCCATAGATCCCTTGGTAACGGTAAATTCTAGACCTGTTATCAGCAGTATTTCCGAAGAAGAATTCCAATCCATACACAAGGACATCGATTCTCTGCAAAGACTGGATCCTTATTTCAAGAATGGAACTATCGATTATGCAGCCGCCGTATCTGATGATTCGATTGATAAAAAAGTTTTAGACGAATATACCTCTGTCCTTCAGGCAAGCTCAGATACAATGCATCCGGATTCACCTACCTCCGCAGTGATAAAAGCCATGTCCGCTTGTAAAGGAAAAAACGGCTGGAGAGCTTTTTGGCCTACGGTGTTCTTGAATAGCTGCAATGCTAGCGCTGTATCAAACGCACTCAATAGCGGTGCAGGTGTGGCCGCAGTAGCAGCAGCTATTACCTCCTATACCGGAGCAGGACCTGTGGTTGCTGGCGCGATTGCGGGAGCCTTAGCTACCTATGGTGGTGTTTACGGTCTATGTAACTCATGGGGCAGAGGAATCCAAATATTTCTTAATCCTGTAAACGCACTACCAGCATGCTGGTCACAATAATGCGTGCCCTAAGAACACTTATTGTAGTACTTGCCTGCGTTACGGTAGTTACAGGCATTATCGGGACTATTTTTGCTCTAATAAAAGAGCCATCATTCGTACTCGCCCAGATTTCGTCATCAACAACAGCGTTTATGCTAGCAGCCTTGGCGTTCTATATTTTAAAGATTCACTCCTCGAAGAAGTAGTTCTTATCTGCCGTGCCCGTGTCGGTGTTGTTTGCGGCGTTTGGTTTGGTCGCGTTCTGCTTTGGGCTGTTCGGCGCGAGTTTTAAGGTCTTTCGCTAAATCTTCCCCGGGTTTGCGGCGGGCTGTATTGCTTTCAGGACTGACCGCACCGGTTCCGACTGTGGTGTGGTTGGCTGGTTTTGCGCCCTGATTTCACTTTCTGATCGGTTTGCTGCCCGCCGCAACCTAGCATTCTCTACAATCACGTCCTCCTCTAGGCGGTGAACACGATCCTCTTCGTGAACTCAACTTGAGCACCCATAGAAACAACTCCATCACTCATACCAACAATATATTTTCGCGCTCAAACTATGTGAGGCACCACACCGTCCTTGTGCTCAAAATACATAAGGCACGCCGTGATTTTGACCCGGGCGGGCGAAATCGCTAAAATTAAACGGTTGTATGCCCTCGAGTTGGTGACCATTCCCACTCATACCGCTGTCATCCCGGGGCACACGCAAACTTTCATCATCACAAAAGTGATGAGAACGACGATTAAGAATTGAAGGCTAGAGAAGTGCGTACTTATTCACCCAAGGCTGGTGACGCTGACGCGAAGTGGCACGTAGTTGATGCTGATGGCATCGTGCTGGGACGTTTGGCTTCCCAGGTAGCTACCTTGCTGCGCGGCAAGCACAAGCCGACCTTCGCTCCCAACTTTGATAACGGAGACTATGTCATCGTTATCAACGCGGAAAAGGTCGTGTTGACCGGCAACAAATGGACTGAAAAGACTGCCTACCACCACTCGGGTTTCCCCGGTGGCTTGAAGGCAACCTCTTACCAGGAAATGCGGGAAAAACAACCCGAAAAGATCATCGAGAAGGCAGTTAAGGGAATGATGCCTCATAACCGCCTCTCCAAACAGCAATTGACGAAGCTGAAGGTTTACGCCGGACCGGAGCATCCGCACGCCGGCCAGAACCCGGAAGTTTTTGAACTCACGCAAATCGCGCAATAAACGCGGTTCGCAAAACCTCAAGGAGTATCGTGGCGAAGACCACTACAGAAATCGAAGAGCTGGAGGATGTCCCCAGCGAATACACCACCGAGACTCCGGCGGCTCAGGATGAACCGGGTCGTGGGAATTCTCGTATTGACAAAGGCATGGGGCTGGGGCGCCGTAAAGAAGCCGTAGCCCGCGTGCGTTTGGTTCCGGGTAACGGCAATTGGACTATCAACGGTCGTACCCTGGAAGATTACTTCCCGAACAAGTTGCACCAGCAATTGGTCATGGCACCTTTCGTGCTGTTGGACTTGCAGGGGCGTTTCGACGTCAAGGCTCGCATTGACGGCGGCGGTATTTCCGGCCAGGCCGGTGCGCTGCGCTTGGGCGTGTCCCGCGCGCTGAACGAAATCGATCGTGACGCTAACCGTCCCGCGCTTAAGAAAGCCGGCTTCCTGACCCGCGACGCTCGCGCCGTGGAACGCAAGAAGGCTGGTCTTAAGAAGGCTCGCAAGGCACCGCAGTACTCGAAGCGTTAATCGCTGCCTGCGACAAAGTTTAGTGGAACCCGGGATTACCCGGGTTCCACTCAATTCGGATTCATTTAGGTGACCAAAGTGTCGGGTGTGATTTGGTCGCGAGCGATTTTGGTGGAACTCCAACAATCCCGATTATCGCTAGTCACACAAATAGGTTGGGAATACTATTCGCAAAATGCAGCCGGGGCCACACCAAGACGGTGACCCCGGCTGCATTTATTTGTTTATGCGGATAATTGAGCGACGTTGTCTCAGTGATAACAACGCCTCGATAATCCGTGCTCTAGTTCAAAATCCCCTGCATCTGTGCGCGAAGGGACTGACTGAGGGGAACGGAACCACCGACAAAAATCGCCTGTTTGATGGACTTCGTCGCCTGGATGTACTGGACCACGGATGGGTCAAGTTGATCCGGCCTTGAAAGTACCAACGGCAAATTGAGACTCTGGGCGAGCGGTGCAGCAACCAAAGCATCGGCCGGGTCTACGCCGCTGGCCACAATGGCTTGCCGTGGCTCAGAGATATTCCCCGCCAGCGCGGCGCTGACCTGGAATTGATTCTGAGAAGTCAGCCGAGAGGACTTCACTCCTGTCAATTCATCCAGTTTCGATTGCACCGCAGTGGACACGTCGGTCTCGTTTCCTACGATGACGACCTGCTCCACTTTATTCAGGCGTTTGATTTGCTCAGATATTTCTCGCGGAACTTCTTGGCTGGAAACCAGGAATACGGGAGCGTTGAGATTCTTAGCGAAGGACACTGCGTTTACTGCGGCAAAACTGTTTTGTCCCGGCGCAATCACGATAGCGTTTGTATCCGGAGAAAACTCATTTGCGGATTGCGCGTTCACTGCATAACGACTCGATCCTTCAATTCGCGTCACCCGTGCCGAAGGTAGCAGAGTGCGCACAGTCTGTTGCACAGCATTGCTGACCGCTCCGGTTCCGCCGACCAGGACAACTGTCTGCGGGTGCAATCGAGCGAGTTCGGTTTGAGTCACTTCGTCAAGACCGATTCCGTGGGTATAGAGAATCGGGGCTTGCCCCTGTGAGAGATTCGCCGCACTGATGGCATCGCTGGGAGATTGGGAATTCACAATGAAGGCTGTCTTAGCATTCGTAAAGAACGACTTGGACAGATTGGCTGCCACGGCTTGGCGATTTTTACCGCTGTAGCGGCCTACGGTGGTGGAGTATTTCCAAACATATACGTCACCTTGTAAAGTCGCCTGTACAGGTTGCCCGTCCAGAGTAAGACCAGGATTCTTTTCGTAAGTGGCTTTCCTGATGGTGATGTCAAAAGGTACGCCGGCCGGTACTCCCACAGGCTCCCCATAAGCGTCAACTATGGAAAGGGCTTTCGATTTGGAATCAAAACTGAGCTTCCAGACGGTATCCGTGACTCCAGCCGGAACTGTGAGACGGAATTCCCCTCCTGATAAGCCTGCTTTACGCGCCCGCTCCGATGAGGAGGTATAACCGTCTTGGAACAGCTTAGTCCGCAATTCAGTTTGTACCGATTGCATAGCCGCAAAAGCCTTGGAAGCGGCTTTGGTGTTCCACGCGGTGCGCGCTGACGCTCCCTCGTCGCTCAATTTCGTTGCAGTCAGAATCTCTTTTTGAACTGGCGAGAGTTTGGCATTGACTATGGGTTGATACTTAGAACGATTCGTCTCGACCATGTGCAAAATATCCATCGCGGTCCAGTAAACCGAATTAGAAGTGTACTCATTCGACGTATTCATTGCCGGGGAAAAACCGGCAGTCTGATCCAAATAGTACGGCACGTACGGAGAGGTGAGCGTGGATCCCAGAGCTAAATATTCTACGGCAGGGAAACTATCCGTCGCTGTAGTCGGAATTTGGAAAACATGAGCCTCCATCACATTACGGTTACCGATAGGATAGTAACCTTTCTCACCGGTGTCATTCCCCGGAAGATTTCCGAGATTGCCAAAACGGTTGCGCGTAGCGTCCATAACCATTTCTAATGAGATGCTCTTTTTTTCGGCACTTTGCAAGAAGGGGAAGGCGGTTCCATTTGGGTCAACCTGGGCACTGGGGTTCAGAGTCTTGATTCCTGAGGCAGAACGAGAGGCGTTACGCGGACCTACCTCTGAATCAGCGTAAGATTCCCGCGCCTCAATATAATTCCGAGCTTCGTCCCCGTTGAAAGTTCCGGCCGCTCTAGCGGTGCTGAACAGACCTTTCGAGAAGATGTAATTGCCGTCTTGGGAGACAACATAGTTATTGGTAGTTTCCCCTGGGGTCAAAGTGACGCCATTAATCCAGAAACTATTGGGGAAAACGGAGAACTTGTCTTTCGGGTAGCGCATGGCCAGAAATTGGTGTCCGGTGTAAATCTCCATGTACCACAGGTCGCTCTTGCTGGCTACTACCAGGGCATTGCCTTCCGCTGCCCCTTTCGTTGCCAGTTCGTCAGCAATAAATCTCACCGCGTTTTCTGGAGTGTCGCAAGTGGCCAAAACAACCGTGGGGAGGATAGCCTCTGTCAGGCCAACGCGGTTACCATCTTCCCCGTCCAAGAGTGGATCTTGGGCCAGAACAGCTTCGTTGGCGCTTGCAGAAACGGTCATATCGACCATTAGTCCTTTTTCGTTAAAACCAGCTTCATCAAAAATTCCGTATTCGGGAGTGGTGTCGTTAACTCCGTTATACCTATATGAAGGATTTGTAAATGTAAATTGATAGCCAGCATCAGTTCCGTAGGAAACGTCCTCTATAGTTTGTCCTGGCTGAAAATATCCGGCCTCGTGAATAACATATGCCTTATTATGGTTAATCTCCAGATCCTCTGTACGACCAAAGTAGAAACTTCCATCAGTAGTCAGTTCGGGTCCGACAATAATCCCGGTACAAGCAAATGCAGCCGTGGGAGTTCCGATTCCCAGTGCAAGAGCAAGTAGAGAGCTTATGGCTATGCGCTTTTTATGCATATTTATTCTCCTTTGAATAAGTGAATGCGAGTTCATACATATTAGCGTGTAATTGCAATTGATGATTGCATCCGCTATTGTACCCGGGGGCGCGCAGTTTTTTCGGGTTTCCACACTTTCAGTGACCCAATCATCTCGAGCCGGAGTCCCACCGCGGGTCGGTGGTGTGGCGGGTGGGCGCAGGCGTGGAATAATGGGAAAGGTTTTTATGGTTCAACAGGAGGCAGTAGATGACCCAACGTTTATTCGGTACTGACGGAGTTCGCGGACTTGCCAACGAAGACATCACCGCGGAACTGGCTTTGAACTTGGGAGTGGCTGCGGCTCGCCTGGTGGTGGAAGAAAGAATTATGGCCACCGGTCAGATGCCCATCGTGAGAGATTTGTTGAAGGAGCAGCGCGAATCGGCGATGACGGAATCACGCACCGGGGTTAAACGTCCTCGCCTGATCCCAGAGGAACCCGCCAAGCCGCGAGCCATTATCGGTCGTGACACACGTGTATCCGGACAATTCCTGGATCACGCCCTGGCGGCGGGACTATCCAGCGCCGGCATGGACGTGACCAGGGTCGGGGTCATTCCCACTCCCGGGGTGGCGTATCTGACAGAATCCCAAGACATCGAGTTGGGCGTGGTCATCAGCGCATCGCACAACCCTATGCAAGACAACGGCATCAAGTTCTTTGCCCGCGGCGGTTACAAACTGCCCGATGAGATGGAGGACCGGGTCCAAGCCATGCTGGGCCAGGACTGGGAACGGCCGCTCGGTTCCGGGGTTGGCGACGTGGTGGCCAACGGTAAAGCCGCCGACGACGCCTATGTCAATCACCTGGTAGACACAGTTCCGGTGTCTTTGCACGGGCTGAAAATCGTGGTGGACTGCGCCAATGGGGCGGCTTCAGAAATCGGTCCGCGGGCGCTACGGGAAGCTGGCGCTGACGTCGTGGTGATTAACGCCTCTCCCGATGGGCGCAACATCAACCTGAACTGCGGTTCGACCCACCCCAAGCAGTTGAAATCCATGGTGGTAGCCGCTGGGGCAGACTTCGGGGTGGCATTCGACGGGGACGCCGATCGCTGTCTGGCGGTGGACGGCGCCGGCAACCTGGTAGATGGCGACCAAATCATGGGGATGCTGGCCTTGGATATGCACAGGGCGGGAATATTGACTGAGGACACCCTGGTGCTGACCGTGATGAGTAATCTCGGGCTCCGTTTAGCGATGCAGCAGGCGGGAATCAAGACCCCCACCACCGCGGTAGGCGACCGCTATGTTCTGGAAGAAATGCGGGCTCACGGCTACATTCTGGGCGGGGAACAGTCCGGTCACGTCATCAATGCCCGTTACGCCACCACCGGCGACGGTATCCTCACCGCTTTGCAAGTGGCGGCGACTGTGGCCTCTCACCAAGCTCCGCTGAGCGAACTCGTGTCGCCTATCCAAAAGTTGCCCCAAACCCTGATTAATGTTCCCGGAGTGGACAAGACCCGCGTGGACGACCCGCGCTTGGCCCAGGATGTTGCGCAGGCGGAAGCGCGCCTAGGGGAGACGGGCCGGGTTCTGTTACGTTCTTCCGGCACCGAACCCCTGGTGCGGGTCATGGTAGAAGCCGCAACTCAGGAACAGGCCGATGCGGAGGCGCAAACCCTCGCCAACCGGGTGCAGGAACTATTAGCGCTGTAAAACCGCGCCGTGAAAGCGAGGAAATGTGTGTGGAATTGTCGGTGCCGTCGGGTCTCAGAGCGCCAAGGTTGCTGAGGAAACTGTCCTGGAGGGGCTGTCTCGCCTGGAATACCGCGGCTATGATTCAGCCGGAATAGCGGTGGTCGATGCGACCAGCGTGAGTCCCGAAATTAAGGTTGAAAAGGAAGTTGGGAAACTCTCCGAACTGCGCAAAGCCTTAGAAAAGCGCCCTTTGCCCAACGCTACCACCGCGATTGGGCACACCCGTTGGGCGACACATGGGGGCGTCACTCGTGACAATGCCCACCCCCACCTGTCTTATGACGGGAAACTGGCGCTGATACACAACGGCATTATCGAAAACGCGGAACCTTACCGTGCCCACCTGGAAACTCTGGGCATCAAATGCGTCAGCGAAACCGATACCGAGGTGGTCGCTCACCTGCTGGAGCGCGCCTACTTGGCCGAACCGGGCGGGAACTCCGCCGAAAGCGCCGGTGAACAGTCGATTACCCCCGGTGCTATTCCCTTGCACAGCCTGGATCCGAACCTGAGCTGCGCGGCGGCGGCGACCCGATTGGCGCAGGCGATGCTGAAGGTCGCCAGAGATTTGGAAGGCTCGTTCACCCTGTTAGTGGAGCACGCGGACGCTCCAGGCGTGATCGTGGCGGCGCGGCGGTCGTCTCCGCTGGTACTGGGGTTGTCACAAGGGACGAATTTCCTCGGTTCTGACGTGTTGGCTTTCGCGGCGCGCACGAAACAGGCACTGGAAATTGGTCAGGACGAAGTGGTGGTCGTGACCCCGGCCGGAGTGCTGGTCATGGACCAGCAGGGTTGCGAAATCCTGCACACGCAAGGTCTGGAAGTTATCGCCCAGGATCCCGCCCAGCGCAAACGGGCTTTTGAAGTCGATTTCGCGACCGAGCGCGTCACCAAAGAAGGCTTCGACACCTTTATGGAAAAGGAAATCCGGGAACAGCCCCGGGCAGTGGGGGACACCATCGCGGGACGGCTGGATGCCGCCGAGGCACTGACCTTGGACGAACTGCGGATTGAAGCCGAAGTGTTCCGTTCCATCACTTCGGTGATAATTGTGGCCTGCGGTACGGCCTCCTATGCCGGGCAGGTGGCCCGCTACGCTATCGAACACTGGTGTCGGATTCCGTGTGAGGTCGAACTGGCACACGAGTTTCGTTACCGGGACCCGGTGGTGAGCCGGCGCACCCTGGTGGTGGCGATTTCTCAGTCCGGGGAAACCATGGACACGATTATGGCCATCCGTCACGCCCGCGAACAAGGGGCACGGGTTCTGGCCATCGTGAACACGCCCGGCTCCACGATTTCTCGCGAGGCCGACGCGGTACTGTTGACCCACGCCGGACCGGAAATCGCGGTGGCCTCCACCAAGGCGTTTACGGCCCAGATTGCGGCGTGTTACCTGCTAGGTTTGTACCTGGCTCAGGTCCGCGGCAACAAATATGCCGACGAAATCGCGGATTACCTGGAAAAACTTGGTCAAATGCCGGCGCGGATGCAAACTGTCTTGGACCGTTATGCCGGCTCTACTGACTTAGGCGCTAGCCTTGACGACATCAATTCGGTCATCTTCCTGGGGCGTCACGTCGGTTTCCCGGTGGCGCTGGAAGGGGCGCTGAAACTGAAAGAAATCGCCTATCTGCACGCCGAAGGCTTCGCGGCTGGGGAACTGAAACACGGCCCTATCGCCCTGGTAGAGTCCGGGCAGCCGGTTGTTATTATTGTCCCCACTCCGCGTCGACCCGAGTTGCATCGCAAAGTTGTGTCCAATATCGAAGAAGTCCGGGCGCGCGGGGCCGTGACTCTGGTGGTGGCCGAAGACGGGGACGATTCCGTGAACGAGTTTGCGGATGTGGTGTGGCGAGTGCCTCCCACGCCCACCTTGATGCGTCCCCTAGTGGACGTGATTCCGTTGCAGCTGTTGGCTTTGCGGATGGCGGGACACCTGGGATACGACGTGGACCAGCCGCGTAACCTGGCCAAGTCGGTCACGGTGGAATAGAGCCTCGCGGGCAATATGCTGACCCCGGCGCTTCCTGACGCGGTTTCCGCCCCGGCTCTGCTGCTCACAGCGGGTGGGGATGGCGGTTGGGTGCCGATTTCGCAAACCATCACGGAATGGATTCACAGCTTTGCCGGTTCCCCTTTGGCCCTGCTGGTTTTAGCGGGTCTGTGCTTCACGGATGCTTTTTTCCCGCCGGTGCCCGCCGAGTCAATCGTCATCGGCTTAACTTCGTGGTATTTCGCCTCTCCCGGCCACGTGGTTGCGCTACCCGGCATTTTTCTGTGTGCCGTCATCGGAGCGACCTTGGGTGATTCCTTCGCCTTCTTCCTGGGGACACGTATTCACGTGCAGCGCATCAAATCGTGGCGGAACGGCAAGGGCGAACAGGCTTTCGAACGAACCGCGAAACTTTTGCACAAGCGTGGTACGTCCTTCATCTTTGCGGCGCGTTTTGTGCCCGGCGGGCGAGTGGCGGTCAATATGTGCGCCGGAGCGACCGGTTTTCCTCACAGCCGCTTCATGCGCACCGACCTGGCTGCCGTAATCTGTTGGGTGTCCTACGGAATGTCTATCGGTTTTGCTTCTGGGAGTATCCTGGGGCCAATTAATCCGCTCTTAGCGACCCTGGTAGGAATGGTCGGGGGAGTAATCCTCAGTCTCTTGCTGGACCGGTTGGTCGCTCGGTTACAGCGGCGGTTTCAGCCGGGACGCCCCGATTCATCAGAAGAATCGACCGGTAGCGAATCGGAGGAGTGAACGGAACGTCCTGGTGAGGCCGGTGAAGTGGGACGGAGACTAAATCTTTCGCAAGTGCAGGCGGTGCACGCGATGGTCAGGGTCTTTCTCGAGGATGAGGGTGGCACGAGAACGGGTCGGAGCCACGTTTTCTTGGAGGTTCCTAAGGTTGACTTCACGCCAAATTTGGCGGGCATGAGATTCTGCCTGTTCATCGGTCCAGGCGGCAATCTCACGGAAGAAAGAGTCGGGTTGTTTGAAAGCGGTCGTTCGTAACTGACGGAAACGCGACAGATACCACTGCTCGATGTCCGCGGGACGGGCATGCAAATAGATGGAGAAATCAAAGAAATCCGACACTGCCAAGGAATTTTTGCCCCCGCTGGCAATCGAAGGCGGGGCTAACACGTTCAGCCCCTCCAAGATGAGGACGTCCGGGGCGCAAACCATCTGGGACTTACCGGGCACAATATCGTAGGTAACGTGCGAATATACCGGGGCCGCTACCTCAGGAGCCCCAGATTTTACCGCTGCCAGAAAACGCAACAGTCCACGACGGTCATACGACTCAGGAAAACCCTTACGGTTCATGATGCCGCGCGCCACCAGCTCAGCATTGGGGTACAGAAATCCGTCCGTTGTGACCAAATCAACCCGCGGAGTGCCTGGCCAACGGCTCATCAACTCGCGCAACAGCCGAGCCAGAGAGGACTTTCCCACAGCTACCGAACCGGCCACCCCAATCACAAAGGGAGTGTGCTGAACCGCGGATTCACCTAAGAAATCAGCGCGCCGGGAGCGAATCTTGGTCGTTCCAGCGGCATAAATCTGAAGCAGGGCGGTCAAAGGACGATAAATCGCGTCTACTTCAGCCAAGTCGATAGGGTCGCCCAAAGCGCGCAAACGCTCCACGTCAGCCTGGGTCAGCGGCAGAGGAGTCTGATCCGACAGAGCCGACCACTGTTCCCGGGTGAACATGGCAAAAGGCGAGGCGGTCTCCTCGAGACCTGGGGAAACCTGATGCGGACGGGCGGCCATAATCTCTCGCATTGCCGAACCGTACTGACTATCACGCAGTTTCTCTTGCGTGCCGTGAGGATCCGTCAGGAATTCCTCCATCAGCTCGGTGGTGGGAGCGCCGAAAGTGTCCCTCATGACTTTTTGACCACCGACCCCAAGCACAAACTGCCATCCTTGTCGCGGAAAAAAAACGCGGAAGGTTCTTCTAACTGCGAGTGTGCCGCTCGGATATACATGGGGTAGGTGTTTTTTACTGCGTAGAGGTGAATGGACTCGGAGCGTAAATCCTGCAAAGTCTTGAAAGTGTCGTCGTCCAGGCGTCCCTCTTCGTTATAGCGCAGTTTCCGGGCTGCCTCTGGAGTGTATTTCGTGATGCCTGGCGGAGGGCTCCATTTCTCGCACAAGGTCGGGTAGTTTTCTTCCGAGTCGGCACCATTGAATGGATAGCTGGAACGAGCCATAATGCGTGCCAGCAGGTAAGACACGTCCTCCGGGGTGACCGAATCCATTTTGCCGCCATAAATCGCCGCTGGGCAGGAATACCGGGCACCTAACTGGCTCCAGCTGGCTCGCACCTCCACGCTGGAGTCTGTCCAAGACACGCCCTCATCGGTAGCTTTCGGGGTTTGCGACAAGGCGTGCAACAGAGCCTTTTGGGCGGGCGGGGTCGTGTAACGGTCGGTAAACACTTCCGGGGTAATCAGCCAGCAACTGCGCTGCATAGCGCCGAAATTTCCGCTCTGTAAATCCTTAAAGAAAGCCTGCATTCCGGTGAACTGTACCGGGTCGCCAGACTCGATGGTGTCTTTCTTAAGGTTCGCCGCAGTAGAACGGTTGGGTGTCGGGGTCTGTTTCAGAGTGTGGCTCGGGGTGGGTCGGACAGATACCTCGGAAACATTGCTGAACGATTTGGGATACTTGAGGTCTTGAACACCCTCGAGATTGAGCGCTGCCGAGTGGAAATCGGGAGTTTCTGAATTCTGCGCGGTGGTGTCCGTCTGCGAGGGTGAATCGGGGTTTTCTGCGGGTTCTGACTCTGCCTGACCCATTCTCAAAGTGGAGTTGGTGCGGAAATCAGGGCCGGTGACTTCCACGAGAAGCGCGGATGAAAACTTTTCGGCAGATTGAGAGCGACTCGTCTCAGAGGGATCCTGATTAGGCATAGCGGCAATTTGTGGCGCGACGATAAATAGCGTCACCAGCACCAGGGCAATCCCCGCACCGGCCAGGAGAAACATCCCTGCGACGAGGCGCTTTGGGGTGGAAAGAAGCCACAGCTGGAGGCTGTCCTTTTTTGACATGGCTACCTTTCATGAACACAGTGACCCTGCTTTAGAGGCATCGGGATTTCCTGGCTTTAAGATTACCTAGTTTTCCTGCCGGTTGAAAACCGCAAGCGCAATCTAAGTCTCTGACTCAGTGCCGATTTTCGTCTAGGCTGAAATCGTGATTTGGGGATATGCGCCGGATTTGATTGCACAAACGGAAAAACCTCTGGTCGCGCAGGCTGACCGAGAGCAAGGCGCGGACGCGCTGATGCGACGAGCCGCCTACGCGCTGGCTCATCACACGCACCGAGCCTTGTCCGGAGCTGGGGCAGACATTACTGTGTCATCGGTTCCCCGGGGACGCCGGCGTATTTTGGTTTTGGTCGGAGCGGGTAACAACGGAGGCGATGGCCTGTACGGGGCGGCGTATCTGCGGCGGCGCGGCTATTCGGTCGCGGTCCTGCCGACCTCGAAACATATTCACGAGCGCGGCGCGAGAGCCGCCCGGCAAGCCGGGGTGGAGTTTTGGCCCAGTGTGTTGCCCGAGACAGTTGGGGAGGCTCTGCACGCGCTAAAGGCGTGGAAACCGGTTGCCATTATTGATGCGATTATCGGTATTGGAGCCCGTCCCCCCTTGCGAGAACCCGCGTTATCCCTGGTCCGGGGCATCAGCGAGTGGCTCGGCCAGTGGTCGGAGGGGTCAGTGCCCCTGGTGGTGGCCTGCGATCATCCCTCGGGCCTGGATTTGTACCGCGGTGCTGATTTGGGTCCGAATCAGGAACTGCTGCCAGCTGACCTGACTGTGACGATGGGGGCGGCGAAAACTGGAATGTTGGTCGGTCCCGGTGCGCTCACGATAGGCCGTCTGCAGGTTCAAGATATCGGACTTCCCCTCCAGGAGATGCAGCCCGGCGCGGGGCTGATTGAACGCGCTGACGTATGCGAACTGTGGCCCTGGCCGGATTTCGCGGATCACAAATATTCCCGCGGAGTCTTGGGCATAATGGCGGGGTCTGCGCGCTATCCCGGTGCCGGAATTTTGGCTACCAGTGCCGCCTTGAATGCGGGGGAGTCTTTTGTGCGTTACCTCGGTGAACCCTCGGTGCAGCCGGTAGTGTTGCAGGCTTGCCCGGAAGTTGTATTGGGAGAAGGCCGGTGCCAAGCCCGCATTATTGGTCCCGGTTTTGTGGCCGGCTCGCCGCGGCATCGCGAACAAATGCTAGACGCTTGGCGTCGCCGTGACCCCGGCGAATTGGTGATTCTCGATGCTGGCGCATTGGGACTCATCGGAACAGACATACAATCCGATGCGAACTGCCTACTCACTCCCCACGCCGGGGAAGCAGCCGCACTAGCCGCGCGAATCGGTCGGGAAACCACCCGAGAAACCATCGAGGCCAACCCTTATGACTGGGCCTCACGGCTTGCTGCGGATACGCACGCCACCGTCCTTTTGAAAGGACCCACCACCACTATTGCCAATCCGGAAGGTCAGGTTTATTCCCTGACTCACGGCACCCGAGACTTGGCGACGGCGGGTTCCGGGGACGTGCTGGCGGGAATTCTGGGATATGTTTTCGCCGCGGCGAATGCCCGTACCGAAACCACTGGAGAATCTTTGGATTTGGGGAAACTGGCAGCTGTCGCGGCTTGGCTGCACGCCGAAGCGGGCCGTTTAGCCGCGCCCACCCCTCGTGCCACCGCCATTATCCAGGCGATTCCCCGGGCTTTGGCGGGGCTATAAACTATCCCGGTCCCCCTAAACGTGACAAACTAGGAAGTGCGAAAACAATTTTGTAAAGGAAGATTATGACCAACGTGGATGTTCCCCAATGGCCGGTACGTGCTGTGGTGAATCTCAGTGCATATCAGGAAAATCTCGCCCAGATGCGTCGTTTTGCCCCGAACTGTCAACAAATGGCAATCGTGAAAGCTAATGCTTACGGACACGGTATCGAGCGCATGGCGCTGGCAGCACTCGGTGCCGGTGCGGAATGGTTGGGCGTCGCCAAAGCCAGCGAGGCTTTCCAGCTGCGCAAATACCTAGATAAGCAAGGCATCGCGCGTGACCATCTGGTCGACACGCCCACTTCGGCCATGATGCGTTCGCGTCTGTATCAGACCGCCGCGATGGGTCTGCCCACCGCGGCGCGACCCCGTATCCTGACCTGGCTGTATGCCCCGCAAACGGATTTGCAACAGGTCGTGAAAGCGGAAATCGACATTTCTGTCTCTACCTTGGATCAGCTGGATCAGGTTTCGCGCGCCTGTGACGCGGTCGGGCTGCGCTGCCGGGTACATCTGAAAGTCGATACCGGACTGTGCCGAGCCGGAGCCACTGATCAAGATTTTCCGGTGCTGTGCAAGCTGGCACGGGCTCGGGAACGTGCCGGACTCATTGAAGTCAGTGCTATCTGGTCCCATTTGGCGCGTGCGGACGAAGACACGGCCGCTGCGGAGGCTTTCACCAAGTCGCAGCTGAGTACCTTTGAGCGGTCTTGGGAGGTTGCTCAAGAGGCGGGGTTGCGCCCGAGATTGCGCCACATCGCCGCTACCGGGGGAATCATTTGGTATCCCGAGAGCCACTATGACCTGGTCAGGGTGGGAATTTCGGGATACGGGCTGAGTCCGAATCCCGAAATCGCGTCGTCGTGGCAGCTGGGGGTGCATCCGGTGATGCGACTAGAAACGAACGTGGTCCAGGTTAAAAAGGTTGAGAAAGGCGCTGCGGTTTCTTACGGCGGGGAATGGGTGGCGCCGGGACCGCGCTGGTTGGGGCTGCTGCCGATTGGATACGCCGATGGCTTGCATCGCTTGGCAAAGAATCGCGGTGAAACCTGGATTAAAGGCCGGCGCGCCCCGATTGTGGGGCGGATTCCGATGGATCAAATTGTGGTTGACCTGGGTTCGGCTGTGGACGATTCCGGGGATCCCGTTGCGTGCCCGGTCGAGCCGGGAGAACTGGCGATTATTTTTGGCGATGCCAAGGACCGCTTGTTCGGGGGCATTCCGGGAGTTCCTCCGCTGCCGACCGCCGACGACTGGGCGGAATGGACCGATACCATCAACTATGAAGTTATTACCGGCATTTCCCCCAACGTGCCGCGGGTTTATGTTGAGGACCAGCCAGACCGCTGAGCTCTGAGAGCTAACGCGGGGGCTGTTGAATAACTGAGGAGGAACGATGAGCCGCGAGGGGAACCTTTTGCTGGAAGTCGAAACGAAATCCGCTGACGATACCCGTTTGTTGGGTCAAGCCCTAGCCCCATTTCTGCAGGCCGGCGATATGGTGATTCTGGAAGGGGAGCTGGGTGCTGGAAAAACCACTTTGACCCAAGGCTTAGGCACGGGTTTGCGGGTTAACCAGCGGGTTACCTCTCCAACCTTCATCATTGCCCGCAGTCACACGAAATCCCCCGAGGTGCCGGGGCCGAACTTGGTTCATGTGGATGCCTATCGTCTGACGGGTGGGGACGATGTGGAAACTCTGGATTTGGAATCGGCGCTAGAGACCGCGGTGGTGGTGGTCGAATGGGGTACCGGTAAGGTGGAGGGGCTCAGTGCTCACTGCCTGAAGCTGTCCTTGTGCCGGCCTGAAAACGCCGAGGCCCCCATCACGGGAACTATCGTGGACCTGCCCGACGATACGACCTGTCAAGTTGTCTTTCGCAGTCTGGAAGGGACTTGGGATCTGTCAGGTTTGGTGCAGCAGTGGGAGGCTTTGCGTGCGCAGGCAGATGCAAGTGTGAAATCCGGTGTTGCCCCAGACACTTGCCAGCCCGGGGCGGATTTGTAAATAGGCTGATAGGAAAGCCGATGCCGAAAGTTTTTCAGGTGCGCCGCGGGTGCAAGGCCTTTCTGGGCTGGGTCCTCGTCCTGCTGAGCGCGGCGGTGATGAGTTTCGCGTCGCCCAGTGTTGGGCAAGCCGCCCCCGGGCCCACTCACCCGACTGATACCACGGACGAGGTTGTTACCGGGAGTGTTCCAGGTGCGGTGGGACAGCTGCCGCGAAGCGCCAAGAGTGACCTCCCTGACGATGTCCGTGTTTGGTTTAACACCAAGGCCGCCGCTTTGGGGCAATCTTTGCGGGAATACCTCCCGGATAGTGTAAAGGTTTCCCCGGAAGCCCCGATTGAGGTGGGAACTCCGATCCAGGTAGTGACTTGGTCTGCTCGGATGCTGCGCGGCACCTACAATCCAGACAGTGCGGTAACACCGATTGACATGTGGGTCGCCCCGGTGAGCATCGATAATCGAGATCTTGGGGTATTGGTCTATGTCTCGGACGAAAAAGACCTTTATCCCCTTTCTCAGCCAGCGCACGTAGAGACTTTGGCTCCGAAAGCTACCGCGGGGGTACCTGAACCCACCTCGAACTCGCGAGACAATAACTCGCTGGTTGCGGGCGGGTATGTTCCGGAACCGAAAAATTCTCACCTGCCCGTCCGGTCGGAGGCTCCCGGCGCCAGCTATGTGCTGCCTGATTTAGCTCATGCTTTGCTGGCAACGTCGCCGGATTCTGCCCGTTCCAGCCGTCCCGTTTATGACCCAATTGTTCGTGGCTGGTTTATTTTGAACGAGGAACGTTTGCTGCCGGTATCTAACGCGGCGCGTGCCCGCGTTGTCGGAGAGGTGACTTTGGCGCAGGTGCAAGAAGCGGTGCAGTCCTGGTGGGGAACTGTCAGTCCCACCCCCACGCCGACTGTGGAAACCCTGCCAACCAACAACAACACCTTGGTGTGGGTGGTCATCCTCGCTGTCGCCATTGTTGGTGTCGCGCTGTTGGTGGTGTGGCTGACTTTCCGTTGGCAATCCCGCACGGAAGATGTCGCCGAAGTGCTCTCCCTGCCTGACCCGGAACTCATTATGGTGCCGACATCTGCCCCGACTTCCGCTATCCCGACTTTAGCGGTGAACGGTTCTGAGGGCGAAGCGCATTAGGATTGTCCCTGTGAGTTACCTGTTTATCGATACCTGTGCCGGGGCGGGGGTTGCCCTGGTGAATTCCGAGAAGCCCAGCGATGTGCTGGTGAAGGTGAATCCTGACGGAAAAGCCCAAGTGGAGGCCCTTTCGTCCCTGGTTACTGACGTGGTTCAAGAAGGCGGCAGACCGCAAAAAATTGTGGTTTCGCGAGGACCTGCCCCATTTACCGGGCTGCGGGTTGGCTTGGTCACGGCTCGGACCTTAGGTTTTGCCTGGGATATCCCGGTGGTAGGGGTGAATGAGCTGCTCCTCCAGGCGCAGGCTGGCGCAGCGGTGCTGTCCGACCCTGACTCTGTCACTCAGACGGAGGAGCAGGCGCCGCGCTGGATAGTGTCCCTGATGGATGCCCGCCGCCATGAAGTCTATGCTGGGCTGTTCAAACTCGACTCGACGGGCGGTCGCTTGACGCAAAGCGGCACGGACTGGGTCGGTTCCGCCTCCCTTCTGGAGGAAGTCGCCCAAGGGTGGGACCGCGACTTTGCGGGGTTTGCCAACGCCGGGGTTTTCCTGGTCGGCAACGCTGCCACCCAGGTCACGGGCCAGACCCTAGACGTTAAGTTTGCGGACCTGGCGAGGGCTGCGACCTCCCTGGTGAACGGGGCGGACGGGGACCCGGAGGCACAACGGGAACTGGCCTTGCTGAGCACCGAGCCGCAGTATCTACGCCGACCGGATATTCAACAAAAGCCATAGCTGGCGCGAAAATCGCTGGTGAACCATGATTCGCGACGGTTCGATTGAGGATGCGGCAGACCTGGAACACGCCGAACATGAGTGCTTCGCATCTGACGCGTGGGACCGGGAATCCTTGGCGTCTCTGCTGGCGCAGCCAGACATCAGCTTTCGATTGAGTTTCAGCGAATCTGAGGAATTCGTGGCATGGGCCGTGTGGGGTTTTGGGGAAATGAGCATTCCTGTCGGCGACCTTCCTCCTGCTGAGCGTAACCAAGCGGTTAGTTCCACGGCTCGGGGGGACAGTCTGATACGGGTTCTCTCACTGGCGACTCGACCGGCTTGGCGGGGAAAAGGCTACGCCAGGCAGCTGCTGACAGACGGCCTGCGCCGCGGACGCGCCCAGGGCTATGCAGGAGCAGTGTTGGAGGTCCGGTCCAGTAACACGGCAGCCCAAGCTCTCTATGGGAGTCAAGGTTTCCAGATGTGGGCGCGGTTGCCGTTCTGGTTTCGAGAACCGACCGAGAACGGCCTAATCATGGTGAAAATGTTTTTCTAACTCCAATGTTTCGTAAAAATTATGACCCCGTTGAACACGCGCGAGCCCACACCTCGGGATAAATAGGGACTTTCGGCCTGAGCAACCTGGTAAATGCGCAGTTCGAGCCCCTATCCGGGGAAGCAAAATGAAACCCCTAATCCAAATCAGCCAAGTCGCGCTCAGAAAATCTTATAGGCTCGACTTCGTGGCCAATACAACACTTACTACAGATAACAAAGCAATCAAGACCACCGTTATCATCAAACAAGCCATGGCAATCACTGGCGTGTTTTTTGTGGGGTTCCTGATTTTGCATGCCTACGGGAACCTAAAGGTGTTCCTCGGGGCAACCGTTTACAACGATTATGCGCTGCATTTGCGCACATTCCTCATGCCCATACTGCCCTATGAAGGGCTGTTGTGGATTCTCAGGGTTTTGCTGATAGTTTTCGCCCTGGTGCACATTATTTCTGCGATCGTTCTGTGGCGTCGAGCCAGCTTAGCGCGTGGTTCTCGCTACATGGTTAAAAAGTCGCTAGCGACGGCTTACGCGGGACGCACGGTCAGGTGGGGCGGCATCATCCTGCTGCTGTTTGTGATTTTTCACCTGTCTAACTTCACCATGAAGTTTGTCAAGGTCGGCGATGCGGCCGCCTACGCTTCCCACCAGGTCTTTCTGGATCCGGCGGGTAATGTCGTTGACGCCGCTGGTCCCGGGATTATTTCCGTAATGGAAGGCAATCCCTACGCCATGATGTTTACGACTTTCTCGAATTGGTGGATGGTGCTGGTTTACGCCATCGCGGTGGGGGCTCTGTGCCTACACATTTCCCACGGCGTGTGGTCTGCACTACAAACCATTGGCTGGTTGCGTCGCAACACCCAGTACGCAGTTCAGATTATTTCTGGCCTGGTTGGCCTGCTGGTGTTCGCAATGTTCCTGGCTCCGCCGGTGGCTATTCTCGCCGGGATGCCGATGCTGGCGTAAGGAAGGTAAGGAAAGATAATGACTGAACTGGTTGACGGTTACTACACCGAAGGCGAAAAAATCGCCGATACTAGGGCGCCGATGGATGTTCCTATCGCCGAGCGCTGGTCTACCCGTAAGTTCCGCGGCGGTCTGGTGAACCCCACTAACCGACGCAAGCTGCACATCATTGTGGTCGGCACCGGTCTGGCCGGGGGCGCTGCGGCTGCCTCCCTAGGCGAGCTTGGCTACCACGTTGACGCGTTTTTCTATCAAGACACGGCACGCCGAGCCCACTCGATTGCCGCCCAAGGCGGTATCAACGCCGCTAAGGGCTACCGCAACGACAATGACTCCGTCTTCCGCTTGTTCTACGACACGGTCAAGGGCGGCGACTACCGCAGCCGGGAAAATAACGTCTACCGTCTGGCGGAAGTCTCTGCCAACATCATTGACCAATGCGTCGCCCAAGGCGTACCTTTCGCCCGCGAATACGGCGGTTTATTGGACAATCGTTCCTTTGGTGGCGTGCAGGTGGCGCGAACCTTCTATGCGCGTGGCCAGACAGGTCAGCAGCTGCTGATTGGCGCCTACCAGGCTCTGAGCCGCCAGGTTAAAGCCGGCACGGTCATACCGCATGAGCGTCACGAGATGATGGATCTCATCATCAAGGATGGCAAGGCGCGCGGTATCGTGACTCGTGACCTCACTACCGGCAAGGTTGAAACGTGGATTGCTGATGCGGTGGTCTTGGCCAGCGGTGGCTACGGTAACGTGTTCTTCCTGTCCACCAACGCGATGGGTTGCAACGTTTCTGCGGCGTGGAAGGCTTTCAAGCACGGCGCTTACATGGCTAACCCCTGCTACACCCAAATCCACCCGACCTGCATTCCGCAGCACGGCAACTTCCAGTCCAAGCTGACGCTCATGAGTGAGTCCCTGCGTAATGACGGTCGGATTTGGGTACCGAAGAAAGCGGAGGACTGCACCAAGGATCCTCGTGAAATCCCCGAGGAAGATCGCGACTACTACCTGGAGCGTATCTACCCCTCCTTCGGCAACCTGGTACCCCGTGATATTGCGTCCCGTCAGGCCAAGAACATGTGCGACGAAGGTCGTGGCGTCGGACCGAAGATTAACGGCGTGGCTCGCGGCGTCTACCTGGACTTCAGCGAGGCTATCGAGCGCATGGGTCGGGATAAGGTTTCGGAAAAGTACGGCAACCTTTTCGATATGTACCAGCGCATCACCGGAGACAATCCTTACGAAGTGCCGATGCGTATATACCCCGCCGTGCACTACACGATGGGCGGCTTGTGGGTCGATTACGACCTGATGAGCAACATCGAAGGCCTGTACGTGGCTGGGGAAGCGAACTTCTCGGACCACGGCGCGAACCGCTTGGGCGCCTCCGCTTTGATGCAAGGTTTGTCTGACGGCTACTTCGTGTTGCCGGCCACGATTTCGGACTACCTGTCTCACGGCGCTATGCCGAAGTTGAGCCAGGATGATCCTGCCGTTCAGGAAGCTCTGGAGCGTGTCAACAGCAAGGTGGACCGTTTGATGGCGATTCAAGGCACTCAGTCGGTCGATTCTTTCCACAAGCGCCTGGGCCACATTATGTGGGAAAAGTGCGGTATGGAACGTACCGATGCGGGCTTGCGTGAAGCTATCACAGAGATTCGTGAGCTACGTGAGGAGTTCTGGAAGGACTTGCGCATTCCCGGACGCGCCGATGAACTGAACCAGTCTCTGGAAAAGGCCTGCCGCGTGGCGGACTTCCTGGAACTCGGTGAGCTCATGTGTATTGATGCCCTGCACCGCAAGGAATCCTGTGGTGGTCACTTCCGTGCTGAATCCCAAACGGAGGAAGGCGAAGCGCTGCGTCACGATGACGAGTTCCTTTACGTGGCAGCTTGGCAATATGGCGGCTCCGAAGGGGCTGCGCCAATCTTGCACAAAGAGGACCTCATTTACAAAGATATCCAGCTGAAGCAACGGAGTTACAAGTGAACATTACATTACGAGTTTGGCGTCAAAAGGGTCCGTCCGACAAGGGCGCGCTCCATGAATATCATCTCACGGACATTTCCCCGGATGCTTCCTTCTTGGAAATGCTGGATATTCTCAACGAGCAGCTATTCGCTCAAGGTGAGGAACCAGTTGCCTTCGATTCGGACTGTCGTGAGGGTATCTGCGGGATGTGCGGTATCGTCATCAACGGCGTGCCCCACGGCCCGCACAAGAACCGCACCACCACCTGCCAGTTGCACATGCGCACCTTCAAGGATGGCGACACGATTACGGTAGAGCCCTACCGTTCGCGGGCTTTCCCGATTCTGCGCGATTTGGTGGTTAGCCGTGAAGCGCTCGATCACATTATTCAAGCCGGTGGTTATATCTCGGTCAATACGGGTTCCGCCCCCGAGGCGCACTCGGTGCCGGTTCCTAAGCCCAATGCGGACCGTGCCTTCGAGGCTGCCGTTTGCATCGGCTGTGGCGCTTGCGTGGCGGCCTGTCCGAATGGTTCGGCTATGCTGTTCACTTCGGCCAAGGTCACTCACCTGGGCTTGCTGCCGCAGGGTAAGGTCGAAAACTACGAGCGCGTGGTGGCGATGTTGAACCAGCACGATGCGGAAGGCTTCGGCGCTTGCCAGAATATCGGCGAGTGCGCGGCTGCGTGCCCGAAGCAAATCCCACTGGATTGCATAGCGTTCCTGAACCGTCAGCTGGGCAAGGCCTTCTTGAAGGGGCGGTAAAACCAGCGCGGTGAAATAAACCGGTGAATGTGGCATCTCGGAATCCGGGGTGCCACATTTTTACGCCCATAAACCGCCTTTTATTAGGTATTTTAGGAAATAAAAAGAATTGTTCTAAAAAACCTGTACATTCGTACCAAAAGGCTGTACACTTGTACTAACAGGTGATGGAGAGATGCCTCGGCACCCCTGCAGAACCCCCCATTGGAGCCTAGTGGGGAATATACCAAAGTTGGCAATCCGGCTTTGCATTCCGTGAATGGAGCGCGGGATGGACACGGAGAACAGACCAAAGATGGTCGGTTCTCCGCACAACACAGAAACAATAAACAAGCAGATGTGCGAGGTAGCGCATCAGACTATAAGGAGACTGATATGGCGAAAATCGTCAGTTCTTGGAACGATTTTGATCCTTTGAAGCGAGTGATTGTCGGACGCGCCGACAACTCTATGATTCCCCCGGAGGAACCGGCGACCTCTGAGAAGGTTCCTGTCGATTCCGAGATGCGCGGTATGTGGGGTATGCGCCCGCTGGAAACCGTTGAGAAGGCCAATGCCCAGCTCGATAACTTGGCGAAGATTCTGGAAGATCACGGTGTTATCGTCGACCGTCCTACGCCGCTGCAGTGGAACCAGGCCATTGGTACTCCGGATTTCCGCAACGATTCCATGATGACCTGTATGCCGCCTCGCGACATCTTGCTGACCATCGGTAACGAAATCATGTCGGCCGCGAACTCTTTCCGCTGCCGCTACTTCGAGTACCTGGCTTACTGGCCGTTGATGAACCAGTACTTCGAGGAAGATTCGGAGTTCAAGTGGACCCAGGCTCCTCGTCCTCGTTTGACCGATAAGTCCTACAAGCACAACTACTACGATGAGAAGATTTCTCTGGAGGAGCGCTTGGAGCGCACCGCCGCTAAAGACTTCGTCACCACTGAAGTTGAGCCCCTGTGGGATGCTGCTGACGTGATGCGTCTGGGTAAGGATCTGTTCATTCAGCATGGCTTGACCACCAACCGCAAGGCTATGGAATGGTTCAAGCGCTACTACCCCGACTTGCGCGTCCACGCCGTGAACTTCCCCGGCGACCCCTACCCGATCCACATCGACGCGACTTTCGTGCCGCTGCGTCCGGGCCTCATCATCAACAACCCGCACCGCCGCCTGCCCGAAGAACAGCGCAAGATCTTCGAAGCGAACGATTGGCAGATTGTCGATGCGGCGCAGCCGGCTCACACCACTCCGCCGCCTCTGTGCTACTCCTCCGTGTGGTTGTCCATGAACTGCTTGGTTCTGGACCACAAGACGGTTATCGTCGAGGCTTCCGAAGTTCACCAGCTCGAGCAAATGGACAAGCTCGGCATGAACGTGATTCCGGTTCCGTTCCGCGATGCTTACCCGTTCGGCGGCGGCCTGCACTGCTCGACCGCAGACGTCTACCGCGAAGGCACCTGCGAGGATTACTTCCCGAATCAGGTTGCTGATCCGACTCTCGTCTAACTCGAGTTAGTTTTCAATCCTGAATTAACACGATGACAGTTCATGCTGGGGCTGCGGAAAGTTCTTTCGCAGCCCCAGCGGGACTATAAACGCTATTTAGCGTATTTCAATCTTTTTCTACAACAAGGCATTTTTTGCGCCCCTCAAAGGAGAGGGGCTACGGGTCGAGAATTCGCAAAGGTAGTGAGGACAATGAGCACTGGAAATAATTATGTAATGAACACCAAATGGGGCGTTATCGCCATGTTCATTTCTGCCACAGGCATGGGCCTGGTCCCGCTGTTTAGTCGGTGGGCTACGCGCACAGATATGTTCGATGGCACTAAAGGCTTGAACGCTGGCAATAGCGTCGGTGCTCTCATGGCAACCGGACGGATGGCTATGGGCATCATCTTTTTCGTTTGCCTCATGCTGATGACGAAAAAGGTGAAGGTCTGGAGAGAACTAAAGATATCCCCAGCCATCATCATGGGTGGGGTCATGATTGGCCTTTCCCTGGGATGCTACGTAACCTCGACTTTGCTCACCACCGTCGCCAACGCGGTGCTGCTCATCTACATCGGCCCGGTTGTCTGCATTGTGTTGGCACGGATCTTCCGTAAAGAACCGATGGGCATCGTCCACTACGTATGTCTGGTGGCGGTGTTCCTGGGGATGTTGTTTGGTAACCAGCTCATTGGCTTTGGTGACAGTGGATTCTTCGTTGATTTTAACTTGTCGGCTTCTACCCCCGAATTCCCTCTCGCTGGACTGGGTAATCTGTTCGGATTCCTTTCCGGTATCTTCTATGGCTCATCAATGTTCTTTAACGGCTACCGCAAAGATGCGGACACGACCGCTCGTGGTGTGTGGAACTTTATTGCCGCTACAGTTGCTGCCGGCAGTTTGGCGCTGATGCTCCACCTCATCGGAACGCTTGGTAACGTCCCCGGCTGGTCTTTGGATTTGCAGCTGACCCCCTTTAACTGGGTGGGTGCGGTGCTGCTGTGGATTATCTGCGGACCCATCGCGTTGGGCTTCTTGTTGGTGGCGGGACGAAACCTGCCGGCTGCGGATTACGGCATTATTGCCTACTGGGAAGTGGTTGTGGCTATTTTCGTAGGTTTGCTTGTTTTCAGCGAGGCTCTGAATATCAACACGATTCTTGGCGTAATACTGGTAGTGGGAGGTGGGATGTACCCGAGCATCAGTATGTTGCATCAGAGCCGGAAGAACCGGAAACAGAGTCGTTTAGATAGCGCGGAGCAACCAACAGAAGTTGTGGAAACAACCGTATCCTAACTATTGAGAAATTTTTAATATACTAGCGGAACTAGGCTGTATTCCAGCAACAGATTCGGGACAAACATGACAAATAACAACCAACCTGAGAAACTGGAAACTGACGATGTTATTGTGCGACGAGCGCTGACGTGCTCGTTCCTGGGGAACTTTGCGGAATGGTTAGACTACGGTTCCTATGCCTATCTAGCCACGGTAATCGCGGTGGTGTTCTTCCCGGAAGGAGATCCCGCCGTCACGCTCATGTCCACTTACGCAGTATTCGCGCTGTCGTTCGTGGCTCGGCCCATAGGCGCCTTCGTCTGGGGATACCTTGGTGATAAAAAAGGACGCAAATGGTCACTCACAGTCTCAATCCTGTTGATGACTGCCGCGACCAGTGCTATCGGGCTCATACCCAGCTTTAACGCAATTGGCTACGCTGCCCCGATTCTGCTGCTACTGTTGCGTCTGCTGCAAGGTTTCTCGGCATCGGCAGAATACGCGGGCGCCGCCGTATTCATCGCAGAATACGCGCCAAAGAACAAGAGAGGCTTGTATTGCTCTCTGGTCCCCGCCTCAACCGCAACGGGACTGCTGGTGGGATCTTTCCTCGCCACCGTCTTGAACGCGACGTTGAGTGCGGAAATGATGCAATCGTTTGGGTGGAGAATCCCCTTCCTGTTAGCCTTTCCTCTTGGCGTAGTGGTGCTCAGAATGTGGCTGAAACTTGAAGACTCCGAGATTTATCGCAACATGGTGAAAAACCTCAACGAGACCGGGCAGAAACGCAAATCACCCCTGCGCTTGCTCTTCACCAAGTACTGGCGTCAAACCCTGATCTCCTTCGGAGTGTCGTCGCTAAACGCGGTCGGGTTCTACATGGTGCTCACATACCTGCCGGTGTACGTTGAGACCGTCGTGAAACTCAACAAAGTTACCGCAGACCTGATCACCAACGCCACACTGGTGCTCTATATTTCCATGATCTTCTTTGCAGGCAAACTCTCGGATCACTTCGGGCGAAAGAAACTGCTCATCTCCGCCTGCCTTGGCTTCATCGTGCTGATTATCCCCGGATATATGCTGTTGAACACCAAGATAGTCGTGGTGATTCTGATCGTGGAGCTGGTCTTAGCTTTCGTGCTCACTCTTAACGATGGCACGTTGTCTTCATTCCTTTCCGAAACTTTCCCAACGGAGGTGCGCTACAGCGGATTTGCGGTGTCCTTCAACCTCGCTAACGCCATTTTCGGCGGAACAGTCGGCCTGGTTTCCACTTTCATTATCAAGGCAACTGGAAATCCCCTGTCACCAGCTTTCTATATGGTTGGCGTGTCATTTTTCGCGTTGGTATGCATGGTCTTTGCCAAGGAATACAAGGATAAAGAGCTGAGGTGACGGGTAGCCTCTATTCCGCTTTGCTGCATCGTTATTTTGATGATGCTGCGAGCCGCGAAAGCAACCCGTGACAAAACAGTTACGGATGAACACGGAATAATCCCCTAAAACTTAACAGAGACCAGGAGGCATCTCCATCCGCTTTCACGTGGCGGAGGTGTTTCCTTGCCGGGAGACCTCATCTCCCGAGTTTAAGGAGAGACGCTGATGTCTCGTCATTATGTACTGGTTCAACTAGGAGGTGACCATGTCGGATAGCCATGCTTCGAGCAATCCGAGCGGGCAGACCAGCGAGCCGCAGCGCTTGGAAAACCAGAACACGTTGCTGGCCTCCGCTTTGGCACAGGCTCAAAGTGAGTTGAAGAATCTGCGCAAAGAGATTCAACGGTTACAGGAGCCGCCCCTTACTCACGGGACTGTCGTGAAACTCGTCGATTCGGAACAACGTCTCGTGGATGTTTCCGTAATGGGACGGCGCTTTCGCGTCACCATCGGCGACACGATTGCGTGGGGGAGGCTCCAACTCGGCGACACCATTTTGCTAAACGACAAAATGGTTGGCATCGGGAAAGAAACCGCCGCCGATACCGGCGTGAGCGCGGTCGTCTTGGAGCACGTGGATACAGACCGCATCCTCGTCACGGTCAATAACGATAGTGTTCGTTTGCTACGTCTGAGCGACCGGCTTCACGGTACTCGGATTCGCCCCGGCGACACGCTGCTGGTGGATTTGCAATCGGGGTTTGCCCAGGAATATCTGGCGCGACCTGAGATTGAGGGCCTGGAACTTGACGACAATCCGGGCGTGAACTGGGACCAAATCGGGGGACTCGAATCTGTCTTGACGCTGATTCGGGAAACCATCGAATTGCCAATGACCCACCCCGAACTCTATGAAAGCTATCAGCTGCGACCCCCCAAGGGCATTTTGCTCTACGGCCCGCCGGGCGTCGGGAAGACCATGATTGCCAAGGCAATCGCCACCTCGCTGAGCGAGATGCTCGGCAAGAAGGCCCACTTCCTCAATATTAAAGGCCCCGAACTGCTGGATAAGTACGTGGGCGAAACCGAGCGGCGCGTGCGTGCCGTGTTTTCCCGCGCCCGCGAAAAATCCGCGAACGGGGTTCCGGTCATCGTCTTTTTTGATGAGATGGAGGCCCTATTTAGGACTCGCGGCACGGGTGTCTCGAGCGACGTCGAAACAACCGTCGTTCCGCAACTTCTGGCAGAGATTGATGGGGTCGAGGAGCTGCGTAACGTGGTCATAGTCGGCGCTTCCAACCGCGAAGACCTCATCGATCCGGCGATTGTCCGGCCCGGACGCCTCGACATGCATATTCGCATCCCACGGCCCAATAGGGCGGCTTGCACCGAGATTCTCGGAAAATATCTGCGTGAGGACCTGCCCTATGCGCCGGGAGTAAACCCCGCTGCCTTGCGCGATGAGGTCATCGACAAGGTCTTTACTCGCGATGCGGCTACAGCCATCCTGCGGGTGACGCGTAAATCCGGCAAGGAAGAGACCTGGTATCTCTCTGACCTGGTTTCGGGAGCGATGCTGGCTTCGATTGTCGAAAAAGCTAAGGCGCGGGCGGTTCAACAAGCGCTTCGCGGCGAGCCGGGGATTCGTCTCGAACACCTGCTGGCCGCGATTCGGGATGAAACTGCAGCTCACCAAGACCTGCCGGGAGTTTCAGACCCCGAAGAATGGGCTCGGATAGTGGGGCGTTCCAAACGGTTAGACCCCATTTTGGACATTACCCCGATTCAAGAGGATTGAGAGCGCCGCGGGGGGCCGCGCGAAGGAGGAAACATATGCTGAGCGTGAAACGTATCATGTCGATAGAAACTGAATATGCCTTGAGTGATTTCCCCGCTAGTCCCTCTCCCGAGGCAGTTGCGGCAGATTCTGAAACCCAGGCCGCGCAACAGGCGGAGGCTCTGGCCCAGCGCTTATGGCGCACTTGGGCTCTGGAGGAAGCGAAAACACCGGGGGTGCCGGCGACGAATCACGTTCCCGATCCGGCAGGTGCTGCCGTCTCTTGGCGGATGCTCCCCGGAGCCGGCACTCGTTTCGACTATTCGGGAGAACACCCGGAGCTCGACGCCGAGGGCAAAGAACACCACGACTTGCCCCCCGAGGCCCGGACGAACGAGGAACTCGGCGCCGTCCTGACCGGCGTGAAAACTCGCTGGGTTACGAAAGTTGATGCGTTCGGTCAACACTACTACCGCGGCAACTCCACCATTGCTCCCAATGGAGCGAGGCTCTACGTCGACCATGGTCACCCCGAGTATTCCGCGCCGGAATGTCTCGGGCCTCTCCAAACAGCGCTCTACGACCGTGCCGGAGATGAAATCATGACCCGCGCGGCCCAGGCTCTGCGTGACAGTACTTCCCCTGACGAGGCCGGGGCGAAGGCTCTAATCCTAAAGAACAACACCGATGCGCACGGCTCGGCTTGGGGCGCGCATGAAAACTACCTCGTAGAGCGCAGCGTGGAATGGCAGCTCTTGGTGGACCTCTTTATGCCGTACTTAGTGTCTCGCCCGATTTTTTGCGGCACGGGACGTCTCGGGCTGGGCCAAAACAGTGAAACCGCGGGTTTCCAGATTTTTCAACGCGCGGATTTCATCGAAACCGAAGTTTCCCTGATGACGACGCGGGAACGCCCCATCGTCAACACCCGCGACGAGCCCCACGCTACTCGCCGCTATCGGCGGTTCCACGTCATCACTGCGGATTCCTCTATGTTCCCCTATTCCACCGCATTGCGCACCGGGACGGCCGCGCTGCTGTTGAGTCTGGCCGAGAACCTCCCCGAACGGGCTCGTGAACTCGCCGATAGGTGGGCGCTGGCGGATTCGGTAGCGGCAATCAAGGCCTTTTCCCGCGACGTCACGTTGCAACAAGCTTGCCCTCTGAAGGCCGGGGGAGCAGCTACTGCGCTCGAGATTCAGCAGGGATATCTGGAGTTTATTCGTGAAGTTGGCTTTGAGGCTGGCTCTGGGGCATCTCAGCAGGCGGACAGTGAAACCAAGTGGGTTATCGAGAACTGGGAACGGGTCTTGAACTCCCTCGAGGCAGGCTGGCGCGAAGCCACTGCCCTCGTGGAATGGTGTGCGAAACTCGCGCTTTTGGATCGCAAGCGGGATCAACTGAGCTGCGGTTGGGACGACCCCAGATTGGCGTTGTTGGATCTGAGATTTTCCATGATTGACGAGGGTTTATCTCTGGCTCGCGCGCTGGAAAAGGGCGGTTTTGAGCCACTGTTTGCCGTGGAGGAAATCCAACAGGCCTCCTGGGAGGCGCCGGCGGAAACCCGTGCCGGAGGGCGCGCTGAGCTGCTGCGGCGTTTCCCCGACCAGCTCTGGGCGGCTTCTTGGATGGCGGTTTTGGTTGACATCGGCAAGCCACAGTTGGTGCGGGTCCAGTTCCCCGACCCATACCACCCCACCCGCCAGGAAGTCCAGAAAGCCGTGGAGATTTGCGCGGCGAAGCTCGGTTCCGAAAGTGAGGACCAGGGTAAACTCGTCGCGGAAGTCCTGCAAGTCCTGGGAGTAGAATTGCCTGCGGATTTGAAATATTACTCTTGGGACGAGGGCTACTACGCCAGTGAAAGATTTAAAGAGCAATTTGAGAAAGGGAAATGATGGCGAAACAGATTCAAGAAAGCCACTCCGCCAGTGAGAACGAATCGGTTGAAGAGGTCGAACTCGCTCCACAGAATAAAATCTCCGAAGACAAACTCGATGCGTTAATCGAAGACATCGAGGACGTCTTAAACGTAAACGCCTTGAGCTTTGTCCAGAACTTCAAGCAGCAAGGCGGACAATGACACGTCTCGGAAGGGTCTGTGGCCTCGAAACCGAATATGGTGTGACCAGTGTCTACATCTCCGATGATTCCGGCTCGGAGGAACCACCGCTAGACGTAGAGGCGGCCGTGAAAGAGATTTTTGCCAGTACGGAGCGAGCCGTGCGGGTTCCTCACGGGTTTCTCTCCAACGGGGCGAGGCTCTATGTCGATATTGGAGAGCACCCCGAGTATGCTGGTCCCGAGTGCCTTGACCTCGCAGACGTTGTGGCCCAAGACCTGGCGGGGGACGCGATTATTCAAGATTTAGTCGATATTGCCAATAATAATTTGGTGAACCGCGGCATCCGGATTCACGTCTTGAAAACAAACGCTGACTCTTGGGGAAACAGTTTTGGCTGCCACGAAAACTATCAATACGGAGCGAACGCCCCGATTTCGATGCCTGCTTTCGTGTCGTTTCTGGCGGCTCGCCAAATCCTGTGCGGAAGCGGCTGTATAGACGAGGAAGGGAAATATTGCTTTAGTGCGCGGGCTCGCTATATTACCGAGGCGGCCTCTGCTGACCCCACGCATAACAAGGCTTTTATCAACACGAAAGAGGAACCTCACGCGGATTCCTCCCGCTGGCGTCGCTTGCACGTGACCTGCGCAGATTCAGCCATGTTGCCGGTGACAGTCGCTTTGCGGACTTTCCTGGCCGACCGATTTTTGCGTCTCTTGGAGGAGGGCACGAGGGAGGAGGATCTTTTCGTCCTCGATGATCCGGTCGCGGCCGTGAAAACCTGGAATTACGACCCGAATGCGCGGATGTCCGCATGGCAGGGGGACAGGCCGGTTGAGGTCAGTTGTCCGGAACTGTTGCGAGAAAGCGTGAATCTGTTTCCTGAGGGCGATGACGAATTCGGTTTGAGGGACGTGGTCGCTCGCGGCCTAGCAGCCCTGACCGAGGGGGATCTCACGGCCTTGAGTGGTGAACTCGACTGGTCTCTGAAATATCAGCTGCTTTCCCATGTCAGCGCCGGTGAGGCGAATTTTGCTGGGGCCAAAGCCCGGCGAGTAGAGTTAGCATTTCACGATTTATCGAGGCAATATGGGCTGCGTGAGAGGCTTTTGAAATCGGGAAGTGTGAAGCCGCTGGTAAGTGATAGTTGCATTGCCCGGGCTAAGGCGATTCCTCCTGCCAATACCAGAGCGTTATTACGTGGAAAAGTGGTGGAAGCGTGCGACCTTGCTGACCGGAGTGCCTCAATCGGATGGTCCTACGTGCGGTTAGATGACCCCCCTAGCCCCCAGATTGACTTGCTGAATCCTCTCGAGAGTGAATCCGCAGAGATCTCGGAGCTACTTGCAAAAATTGAAAATTTGGAACAAAAATAGGTAGGGGCTGGTTAAACGACCGCGAAATCTGTTTCGCTAGCTTACTAAGGGGAGAGGGAGTTGAGTAATTTGAGCATTGCCAGTGATTCTAAACAACCAGATACCAGGACCAGGATATTGACCGCGGCGTCTCAGATGCTGCGCCGCTCCTCGCCCAGCGCCCTGACCTATCGCGCTCTGGGGAAAAAAGCCGGCTTGCCTCATTCCACGATTGAATACCATTTCCCCACTCGTGAAGATTTGCTGATGGAGGCGGCGAGCCTGAACGTCGAGGTTTGGGTGGACCGAGCTCGGAAAGTCCGCGATGAAGCGCTGCAGCTTTCCCCCCAGGAACTGCTCTACCAGCTGCCCGAGGTTTTGGTCGCCGCGGTGCTTCCGCAAACCACGGACATTCAGTACATACGTACCTACCTGTTGCACGGACTGGTCCTGGCTGAACACCAGGCTATTGTGGAAAAGAACCGCGAGGGACGCGCCCGCTTTGACGAATATGTCGCGGATATTCTGCAAGCCGCCGAATGCTCATGTTTGCCCGATGTAATAATTTCCGTCATTGACGGTTTGGCTTATGAAGCAGTCTCAGAGGGCGGCGAATTTCCCCAAGATGTTGTGGAAAAACTCCGTTGTTTCCTGCTTTCCTGCCCGACTATGGCCGCGGACGCTCAGGCTTCGGCCTCGCCCCAGGCTTGAACCTGATACGTTTCGAGTTTAATTTCCGGCCCGAATTCCTCGGCGCCCCTGCCTGTCGTTTCGTTTCTTTGTTGTGTACAAATTGTGTGATTGTGCTGGGAATGCTCATGTTTTGGTTGTTTTGACCGATTGTATGGGTAAGCGCGGGATTATCTGCGGTAACGTTGTTGGCTTTTCTGTTCGAGGAGGATTCTGATGAAGGTCATGAGGCGTGTTGGTGCGGGTTTGTTTGCTTTGTTGTTGAGTTTGGTGGTGGCTAGTCCGGCTTTGGCGGCTAGTCCGTGGCATGGGCATAAGCATCATAATAATATTTACACTACTGAACCGGGTACGACCAGTATGTTTTTTACTCCTTCGGGTGTGAATTCTTTGAATGTGGTTACTAAGTTTGATTATGTGGCGCCTAAGTATGCGGTGCCTACGGAGGAGTGGTTGCGGTTGTGTTATATGCCGTTTGGGGCTTCGACGGCACAGGCGTGCACGGACTGGCGTGACTATGAATCTCAACCAGAACTTAGGGCATTGTCGGTGTTGCCTTCGGCGTTTATGTTAGTGGATGCTGATGGTAACTATACTGGTGGGGCGTTTACGAATACGATGTATGCGAATGGGACGTTTTCTTTGCAGCATAATTTCCCTGATCCTTTGGGGTCGATGGTGTTTAACGATCCTGGTTATGACGATTTGTATGTTTATTATCGGTGATAGGGGTTGTTTAGCATGGATGCGTTGAGTGTTTCTGGTTTGGGTGGTTTTTCGTCTGTGCCGGGTCGGGTGTCTGGTGCGGGTTCGGTTAAGGGGACTGGGTCTGGGTCTGTTTCTGGTTTGGGTGAGCCGGTGGTGGATACTGTGCAGTTGTCTGAGTCTGCGCGTGGTTCGGTGAGTTCGGTGGCTGGTTTTGATCCGACTCGGGGTGCTGGTTCGTTGGAGCAGCGTCATGTTGGTGGTGCTTTGGCGACGACTTCGGCTAAGGACGGGTTTAATGGTTGGGCGGCGATGTTGCATTGGCATTTTGGTTTGGATGATGGTGTGGATCATACTGAGATGCCGTTTATTGAGAAGTTTAACTGGAATAATGTTGGTCGGTTTAGTTCTGCGGAGGGGTATCATCCTTCGAGTTGTTTGACGGCTGAGGAACGTAACTTGATGGCTAATTTGTATGTTTATGCTCATGATCATGGCATTGACGTGCGGGGTGGTAGTGGGTTTTCTGCTTTGGCTTTTGGTGGCATGGTTGGGTATGCTGCTTGCGGTCATAAAATGAACGACTTTATCAGTGGTTATGCCTCAGATCCGGATTTTGGTTCGCAGCGTATTAAACCTGAGACGTTCAAGTTTCTTCAGGGACTTAGTCTGGATCAGTCTGAGGGTCTTCATAGTCAAGATCCGTTGATTAGGGCTGCCCATAATATTGCTAATGGAGTCATTGATGAGAGGCCTAGGTTTGCTGGGGATGATGAGGCTACTCGGCGTGTGTTGCAGATTGCTACGGAGGTGTTGTCGTCTTCGGCGATGAAGGATAATCTGTTGGACACGTCGCATCTCGATAACGTTTTTTTGCATATCCTGAAGGGTTTTTCAAGCGGGGAAGCCATGGTTAGTAAGGCTGAGGATGTGCGGCGTTTGGTGTATGCGTATTCTCGGAGTGGTTCGCGTGGTGAGGTTACGGTTAGTGATCAGCCTAGTGCTCAGGCGCAAAAATTGCTTGATTATCGTCAGAAGTGGGTGGATCTTTGGGATCGGGCTGAGTTGATGGCTCGGGATATTGAGCCTGTGGTGGGTTCTCCGGCGTATAAAGCGGGGGTGCGGTTTGGTGCGGTTCCTGGTTCGGTGTCGGATTCGGGTAAGGGTTCGGTGCCGGGTTTGGGTGAGGATTTCGGGCTGGGTTCTGTTTCTAAGCAGGATGGTTTGGAGTTGTTTGCGAAGTATTCGAGTCGGGTTGCTCGGGTGGTGACTTCGTTGAGTGAAGATCAGAAGTCGACTCTGGGGATGATGTATCGGTTGGCTGAGCGGAAGGGGTCGGAAGCGGCGTTGCTTAAGGTGGATCAGTTGGCTGGGGCGATGGCGTCACTGAATTTTATGAATGAGATGCTGGGAGCGGATAAATCCAAGAATCCGTACGCGTCAACGAATTTCTGGACACAACTGTTGCAACAAAACCAACACAACCAGATGGAAGCCCTCCGCACCGCCCTGGAAACCCACCTCAACAAAACCACAGCGCAGTCGGAGCCGAAATCCCCGGAGGTATAGAGGTAACGCAACTATTCTGGCTGACTCACAGAAGCGTCATTTCTGGGTGATGCCAGGTTTCATTTGGTTGAGGGTTCGTCTGGGGATTCACCCCAGGCTTGAACCTGATACGTTTCGAGTTTAATTTCCGGCCCGAATTCCTCTGTGCCCAGCCCGGCTTTATACATGAGTTGCGAGATGAAGTCGTGTACATCGGGCAGCTCACTCCAGACCTGGGGCAGGAAAGTCGCCCGGTGGAAACCGCGGCGCAAAATGACTCCGTCTATGCCGGGACGCAGCCGGGACAGATAGGAATCGTTGCTCTCCCCCTCGAAACGTTCAAAAGCCTGAGGTTCCGTGAGGAGTGAAACCTCAATCTTAATCTGATCGAGTTCCGAGGCTTGCAGAGGAGGGAACCGCGGGTCTTCAAAAGCAGCGGCCAAAGTGTTCGCGGAGATGTCCTCACTGAGCATTCGATGCGGAGCCAGCGAACCGATACATCCGCGTAACTGCCCGTGTTTTGTCAAAGTCACGAAAGAAGCCCCGACCGAACGCAGCAGCAACTGCAAAGCATGATCCGACTCGCTGAACTTGCTGATGGTATTCATAGAGCCGATACGATTGCCATCTCGGAACGCATCAATCAAAATTTCACGAGCCATCTGAGGTAGCAGTGAGCCATAACAATCCGGGATGCCGAATTCATCCTCCGGCGGATTGTACTTCCAGAAAGCAACGGAGGAATAACCAACAACCCGCGATTTACCTCCGGCGGTGTCCCCGGAGCTAGCGTTCATCAGTAGCTGCGGATGCCATTGCAGCCGGCGCGCCAAACGAATCAGGCCGGACCAAGCGTAAGCACCGCAGGCTTGACGCGGATCGAGGGGGTACTCTAACGACATGACTTGAGACAAGGTCGTAGTGTCAAGTTTGCGCGCCTCGTCGTAGCTCAGGTAGTGGGACAGATCCGAGGACACGACAATCAAGGTATCGTCAGGATTCTCTCCCGGAATTGAAACCAGAGTTTGCAGGCTTTCGCAAACCTCCTCCGGGGTGCAATCTCCAACCGCTAGGGGCACGATAGAGAAGTCTAGGTCGCGGAAAACGGTTTGCAGGAAGGGCAGCTGAACTTCCAAGGCGTGTTCCTCCACGTGGGAGGGCTCGAAAAACTCTGCGGCGGAACTATGCTCCACCAGGTATTGTTGGGCGTCCTGGTCCACCGGAACTTCCCCCAGGGGAGTGGCGAAAGCGGTAGCTTCACTCAGTGCGATACCGCGAAATCCGACACGGTGTGTGGGGCCGGCAATGACGACACGTCGGGGACTCAAGGTCCTGACGAGCTGGTAGCCGACCGCGGCGATGAGACCGGAATAGATGTATCCGGCGTGGGGAACCTGCACCGCCATCAGTTGCCGCAGAGGTCTGCCTTGTGAGTCTTGCGAAACATCGTTAGTGATGAGGGAAGCGGCCTTTTTCAGTAGGTCGTCAACCGTTTGTCGCAGCTCACCTGGATCCTGGGGGTAAAAAGATCCTGCTACTGCTGGTTTACGTACGAAACTCATGGTTCTATTATTCCCAAAAATAGTGGCTTCCGGGCAGGTTTTGCTCTGGGTATACCAGTCTGTCAGACAATGGGGGCTCTGAATCAGGAATCCGGAGCCCCCAGCAATCTATATCTTGCCGTTATACGGTAGGCAAAATGCTAGCTTGTGCCGCTCTGCCAATAGCCAAAGCAATTGCGGGCAAAACTATAACCACGATGAAGATGATGAGGGGCAGAGTCTTGGGGTGAGACTTTATCAAAGCAATCAGACTGAGGATGAAGGCGACAAAGTTCAGCAAACCTGCAATCCCTACGTAGATTAAGAGTTGATCGCCTGCCTTGGTGGCGGCATCCATAGCGCTGGACAATTCATCCAGACCCAATTGACTAATATCCCCACCAGTCGTGGCTGCAACTTGTTGACCGGTAATGATGTGACCGGCAATCATAATGATGGAAGCCACAATGCACAGTGCCAACGCCACAAACGCCAGCGTTTTTTTTACTTCGGGCTGAGGCGCGCCAGGGCCAGCGGGCGTGAAGTTTTCAGTAGACATGGATTAGTCCTTTGCTCGTTTGTTTCGTCAATTCTTTGACAGGTTACGTTCAGCTTAGGGACGTGAAAGTTCACGTTTAACACCCAAAAGGGTGAAAAATTCGAGAGAATAAAACCAGGCCGGATGGCCGGCACAGAATCGAGGGGAGAGATACCGATGGGTGAGTCTGCGAAACCGGCAAAGAACGGGAAATCTAACGCGAAACCGAAGGCAGTAAAGCCGGAACAGGGCAAACGCATTGGCATTCTCACTTCTGGTGGTGACGCTCAGGGCATGAACGCGGCGGTGCGTTCCGCGGTGCGTTCTGCCATAGTTTTAGGAGCCAAGCCGTTCGCGATACGTGAAGGCTGGTTAGGTGCGGTTCAAGGCGGGTCCTGTATTCATGAACTGACCTGGAGTGACGTGTCCAATACGATTTCCAAGGGCGGTACCATCATCGGCACCGCGCGCTGCCCGGAGTTTCGGGATTGGGAAGGGCGCCTGAAAGCCTGCGAGAACCTGGTTAAAAACGGTATTGACCGGCTCATTTCCATCGGCGGCGACGGGTCGCTGCGAGGAACGGAAGAACTGCGCCAGGACTGGCCGAAGCTATTGGAGCAGTTGGTGAAGGAAAAGCGCCTCAGCGCCGCCGCAGCCAAAGCCCACCCGTCCTTGTGCATTGTCGGCATCGTCGGTTCTATTGACAACGACATGGCGGGCACAGACATGACAATCGGCACCGATTCGGCCTTGAACCGCATCTTGGCGGCTCTGGATCAACTTTCGTCCACCGCCGCCTCCCACCAGCGCACCTTCGTGGTGGAAGTTATGGGACGAAACTGCGGCTATTTAGCTTTGATGAGCGCCGTGGCGGGCGGTTCCGATTATGTACTGATTCCCGAAAATCCCCCCGCACCCGGCTGGGAAGACGATATGTGTACGAAGCTCAGCGAAGGGCGCAAGCACGGGCGGCGCGATTCCATTGTGGTGGTGGCGGAAGGGGCAAAGGACCAGGACGGTCAGGCCATTACCGCCAACTATGTCGCCGAGGCTATTGAACAGCGCACGGGAGAGTCTGCTCGAGTCACCATCTTGGGACACATTCAACGCGGGGGAACACCCTCGGTATATGACCGGTGGATGCCCACCCTGCTGGGGTATGCCGCGGTACAGGACGTAATTGGGGCAAAGCCGGGGGATTCGGCCAAAGTGATGGGGGTGCGCTACAACCGGATTGCCCGGCTGGACCTGACCCAGACCGTGGCGGCGACCTCGAATGTTCACGAGCTCATAAAGGCTGGAAAATATGACCAGGCTATCGCCTCGCGGGGGACTTCCTTCACCGATATGGTAGAGATTTTCCGGGTCTTGTCCACCCCGCCCTCGCTGCTGAAACCTTTGCCTCGCAAAGCGAAAAAAGTTGCCGTGATGCACGTGGGAGGTCTGGCTCCGGGGATGAACGTGGCGGCTCGGGCTGCGGTTCGTTTCGGACTGCAGCGTGGCCTGGAAGTCCTGGGTATCGAGGGGTCTTGGCAGGGGCTAATTGACGGCAAGGTTCGCAAACTGCTGTGGAAAGACGTGGAAGGCTGGGATTTCCGGGGTGGCGCGGAACTGGGAACCAAACGAGAGGTACCCACGATAGAACAGTTCTATGCCATCGGCCGCTCGATTGAAAACCACCATATCGACGCGATGGTGCTGATTGGGGGCTACAACGCGTATCTGTCCGCCCAAGCTATCAGCGGGGAGCTGAAGCATTATCCGGCCCTGAAAATACCGATGGTCATTGTCCCGGCATCCATCGACAACAACCTTCCGGGAGCCGAAATCTCCATCGGAGCGGACACTGCACTAAACAATGCGGTGTGGTCCATGGACCTGATGAAAGAATCGGCTGCCGCCTCAAAACGTTGTTTCATCACCGAAACTATGGGGCGCCACTGCGGCTACCTGGCGCTGATGAGCGGAATCGCCGCCGGGGCAGAGCGAGTTTACCTTGAGGAAGAAACGATTAGCTTGGAGACGCTGGGCAAACATGCCACCGAAATGCGTGACGCGTTCGCAAAAGGCCGTCGCCTCGCCCTCGTGGTTCGCAACGAACTGGCTGGGGGACACTATGACATGCGGTTCATGGCCAAAGTGTTCAAGCAGGAGTCTCAGGGATGCTTTGACGTTCGTACTGACGCGGTGGGGTATTTGCAGCAGGGTGGGGCTCCCTCCCCCTTCGACCGGCTTCTCGCGGTGCGGCTGATGTGGGAAACTATGCGCCACCTCGATGCCGCCCTGGATTCCGGGCAGTGCGCCATTGAATATATCGGTGAGGAAAACGGTCAGATGGCGTACCACGACATTTCTCAGATGGAGAAACAAGTTGATTCAGAAAAGCGCCGTCCCATCAACCAATGGTGGATGGGCTTGCGGCCCCTGATTGAAGTGATGGCCAGCTCAAATCCGCCGGTCAAGGACTTCCCTCTGCCGGTCATTGACATGAGCGGTCCGAAGTCCTAACTTACAGCTCTTGGTTTGGATGACCCACCACAAAACGTGAGAACAGCAATGGAATGAGCCGCGGGAACGGTCCCGGGCAGACTATTGAACAGAAGGGATAACTCAATGGAAACGAAAGACCCGACAACCCTAGCAGCGTGGAAAGACCTCAATGCAATGGCCGCAGGCTTCCACCTGGATTTGCGCAAAGCCTTTGCGGCCGACCCCGCCAGGGCAGAAAACCTCTCATTCTCTGCCGCGGATTTGCACGTGGATTTGTCAAAGAACCTGATTACCGGAGCCGTTTTTGAAAAACTATTGGAACTTTCCGCCCAAGCCGGGGTGCGTGACTTGAGCGAGGCCATGTTCAACGGCGAACGCATCAACAACACGGAAAACCGGGCTGTGTTACACACCGCGCTGCGGGCTCCCGCTGGAACCCAGCTGGTGGTAGACGGCAAGGATGTTATCGCTCAGGTACACGAGGTCTTGGGGCGAATTTACGACTTCGCCGACTCGGTGCGTGACGGGTCTTGGGTTGGGGTCAGTTCCAAACGTATCCAGACCGTGGTTAATATCGGTATTGGCGGCTCTGACCTGGGGCCTTACATGGCATACGAGGCGTTGCGGCCTTTCGTGAAGCCCGGCCTGGAATGCCGTTTTGTGTCCAACATTGACCCCACTGACATTGCGGAAAAAACCCGTGACCTGGATCCGGAAACGACCCTGTTCATCATCGCTTCCAAGACTTTCACCACCCTAGAAACCATCACTAACGCGAAAGCTGCCCGCACCTGGCTGCTGCGTAGCCTGCAGGAACGCGGTGTCATCGACAAAACCGAGGAGGCGGCGAAAGACGCTATCTCCAAGCACTTTGTGGCGGTGTCCACCGCCTTGGACAAGGTCGCGGACTTCGGCATCGACCCCCGCAACGCCTTCGGTTTTTGGAACTGGGTGGGCGGACGTTATTCCGTGGATTCCGCGGTGGGAACGTCTCTCGCGGTGGCCATCGGTCGGGAAGGCTTCGAGGAATTTTTGGCTGGTTTCCGCGCCATCGACGAGCATTTCCGCTCTACCCCGCCGGCGTCGAACGTGCCGCTACTGATGGGCTTACTGAACGTGTGGTACTCCAACTTCCTGCACGCCCAGACTCACGCGGTGTTGCCCTATTCCCAGTATCTGCATCGTTTCCCCGCCTATCTGCAGCAGCTCACGATGGAATCCAACGGGAAACGGGTGCGTCGTGACGGCACCCTGGTCAGCTACGATACTGGCGAAGTATTCTGGGGAGAGCCCGGCACGAACGGCCAGCACGCCTTTTACCAGCTGATTCACCAGGGAACTCGGCTGATTCCAGTCGACTTTATTGCCTTTGCCCGCCCGACTTGGGACCTCACTGACAGCGAAACCGGGAAACGTCAGCACGAACTGTTCCTGGGTAACTTCTTTGCCCAGAGCGCGGCGCTGGCTTTTGGGAAAACTCCCGATGAGGTGCGGGCGGAAGGCACGAAGGAAGAACTGGTGGCACACCGGACTTTCCCCGGCGACCGACCCTCGACTTCCATCATGGCGCCGGCTCTCACCCCGAAAGTGCTGGGGGAGCTCATCGCCCTGTACGAAATGATTACGCTGGTAGAAGGCACAATCTGGGGTATTGACTCCTTCGACCAGTGGGGCGTGGAGCTGGGCAAGGCAATGGCCATCGATCTGGGGCCGGCCATCAGCGGAGACGCCGAGGCTTTGGCACAGACAGACGCTTCGACCCGGGGGCTGCTGGAATATTATTTCGCTCACAAGTAAGCAGGTGAAATTCCGCGTTTTTTCAAGGCGGTCGGTTTACCCTCAGCGTGGCTTTTTGCGCTAAAGTAATGAATGCTGACGCTCAGAGTGGAAGCGTTTAACACGATACAAAGGAGTTAAATCAATGGCTAAAAGTCCTGTAAATGTTACCGTCACCGGTGCTGCTGGCAATATCGGATACTCGCTGGTATTCCGTATCGCCTCCGGCGAAATGCTCGGCCCGGATCAGCCGGTTCGTATCAAAATGTTGGAAATTACCCCGGCTCTGAAGGCTGCCGAGGGCACTGCCATGGAACTGAATGACTGCGCTTTCCCTCTGTTGGATGGTATCGACATTACCGACGACCCCAACGTGGCGTTCTCGGGCTGTAACTTTGGCCTGTTGGTCGGTTCGATGCCGCGTAAGCAGGGCATGGAACGTGCGGATTTGATCAGCGCCAACGGCGGTATTTTCGGTCCGCAAGGAAAGGCCATCAACGATAACGCCGCTGATGATGTGCGTATTTTGGTGGTGGGTAACCCGGCGAACACCAACGCGGTTATTGCCGCGGCCTCCGCCCCGGATGTTCCCGCCTCGCGTTTCAACGCCATGATGCGCCTGGATCACAACCGAGCCATGAGCCAGCTGGCTGAAAAGCTCAGCGTGCCGGTGTCCACCATCAAAAAGATGATTGTGTGGGGCAACCACTCCGCTGACCAGTACCCGGACATCTCTTTCTGTGAGGTGGACGGCAAGCCGGCGTGCGGCCTGGTCGATGAGGCTTGGTTGGACGATTACTTCGTTCCGACCGTGGCCAAGCGTGGTGCGGCCATCATTGAGGCTCGCGGCAAGTCCTCCGCTGCCTCAGCGGCTGCCGCGGCTATCGATCATATGCATTCCTGGGCTTGCGGCACTCCCGCGGGCGACTGGATCACCGCCGCTATCCCCTCAACCGGCCAGTACGGTGTTCCCGAGGGTCTTTCCTACGGCTTCCCCGTGACCTCCGACGGTAAGGAATGGACCGTTGTGGAAGGCCTCGAACTCTCGGATAAGACCAAGGCAAAGATTAAGTTCAATGCTGACAAGGCAGCCGAGGAAATCGACACCGTGAAGTCCCTGGGCATTATGTAAATCGTCGCCAAGATTTCTCAGTTTGGGAGCCAGATTCTGGCTCCCAAACTGGTTTAACCACAACTCAGAATACGGTGCCCCAGAAAGCCGGGGGACAAGGGTCGCGTTACAGAATCGCGAAACTTTGGGGTCCCAGCTTTAGCGTGGTTCCCACCACCCGAGCCGAACCGATACTAAAACGCACCGGGCGCGCTTGTGCCAAATCATATTCGGCGGTGGCGTGCGCCGGATTGACCGCCACAATCAGATCTTGCGTGGCATTCTCCCTTTTGAAAACAAATAAACGCTGGTTCGGCTCGGCGCTGAGGACCGTGAAAGCACTGTCAGCTGCCAAAGCTGGGAGTTCTCGCTTGCATTCCAGCACGCGCGCCACCCTGTTGCTTTAGGCCGGTGCGGGCTGCCTAGACACACTGCGGGAACGCCCTTGAGCTGACCAACATTGACCAAAAACCTCCGTCGCGTGGGTCCCCGAAGGTAAAAACATAATGTTGCGGCTCTTTTTCCTCAAGACCTGACGGAATATATGAGACAATGTTACTTGTCCCTGACGGGTGAAGATGCCCTCTGGGAATAACGACAATGAAGTTAACTGATTGGAGTTTCAATGCGAAAGCTCATTGCGGCTGCGGGCGCTCTGGCCCTCGGTCTAACTATGACAGCCTGCTCTTCGGCTTCTGATGCCGGCAAGGATGGCGCAGATGCTGCGGGGGGTGCCTCTGAGGTCGGCGTGGTGACCTGGTGGGAGCAAGGCTCGGAGAAACAAGGTTTCGATGCCTTAAAGGAAGTCTTTGCGCAACAGCACCCGGATGTGGAACTGATTAAGCAGTCCGAATCCGGTGGTGGCGGCACCAACGCAAAGCAAAAGTTGGCGGCTGACTTGGCGGCAAAGAACCCGCCAGATACCTATCAGGCTCACGCTGGTGCCGAGCTTTCCTCGGATATTGCCGCGGGATACCTGGAGGATGTTTCTGGCTTGTACGACGAGTTCAAGCTACGCGATGCTTTCCCAGCTGACCTGGTAGACCTCCTGACTGTGGATGGCAAGATTTACTCTGTCCCCTCTAACATTCACCGCGCAAACGTAGTATGGGCCAACGTTGAGGTCATGCAAAAGGCCGGCTTGGATCCCAAGGCTCCGCCGAAAGATATCAAGGGCTGGATTGCTGACATGGAGAAGCTCAAGGCTGCCGGGGTACAGTACCCGATTACGGTTGGCGCTACTTGGACCCAGCTGCAATTGCTGGAAACCGTCTTGATTTCGGACTTGGGTACCGATGCCTACAACGGCTTGATGAATGGCAAGACCGATTGGTCCGGTCCGGAAGTCAAGGCTGCTTTGGATGATTACGCCAAGATTTTGACCTACGCCGATCCGTCCCTGCTCTCAGAGGACTGGGAACCTGCCATGAAACCGGTCATCGAAGGCAAGTCTGCCTACAACGTGATGGGCGACTGGGCGCCTCCGGCTTGGGAGAACGCCAAGAAGGCATGGGATAAGGACTACGTGACCTTCCCGGTTCCGGGCACCGATGGCGTGTTCGACTTCCTGGCTGACTCCTTCACTCTGCCGGTGGGCGCGAAGCACCCCGATGGCACGAAGGCTTGGTTGAATACCATTTCCTCCAAGGAAGGCCAGATTGCTTTCAACTCGGTCAAGGGTTCCATCCCGGCTCGTTCCGACCTGACCGACGAGGAACTGTCGAAGTTCTCGGATTACCAGCGTTCCGCGATGGAATCCTTCGGTAAGGACACCATCGTTTCTTCTATCGCTCACGGTGCGGCTCTGCCCCTGGCGGCCACCGAAAAGATGAAGAGCGCTCTGGGCAAGTTCAACTCCAGCAAGGACGTTGCGACTCTCCAAAGTGAGCTGGCTGCAGCGGCTGCTATGAAGTAGCCCTCAAACAGGCAAGTCTTTACGCCGGCGGGTTTTTTCATAATCATAAAACCCGCCGGCGTAAGGCTGAACTGGGGCGCATCAACCGACCTTGTGCAGTCGCCAGAGGCGAGCGGAGAACCTGGTGCACACCGATGCGAACCCCAAAATCTCAACCATATCGACCATAATTTAGGGGACAAAAATGTCAGGCAACGCCGCCGTCAAGACACCTGAAAAGGCTAAGGCACCGATGAAGCGCAAACGAGCACGCAGCTCGAACGGGATTAAGCAGTGGGGACCCGGACTGTTACTGGTGTCGCCATCAATCATCCTCGTGGCCATTTTTGTATACGGTTTGTTAGGGTCTAACTTTTTAACGTCCCTGCAGGACAACCACTCCGCGCCGCAAGTTTCGGGGGTGCAACCGGTTAACTTTGTGGGGTTTGCAAACTTTGCGGCGTTATTTGCGGACAAGGATTTCCAGCATTCCTTAATTAACCTGCTGATGTTCACGGTAATGTTCCTGGTGGGCACGCTGTTCTTTGGGTTTCTCTGGGCATGGCTGTTGGATAAACCCATTAAAGGCGAAGGGATTTTCCGTTCCGTTTTCCTGTTCCCGATGGCGGTATCGTTCATCGCCTCCGGCGTGGTGTGGCGCTGGATGCTGAACTCCGCTCAAGATGAGAACGCCTCCGGTTTGAACCGTTTGCTCCAGATGGTTGGCCTGGGCGGACTGCAAAACGACTGGATCGCCAACCCCACCTTCGGGGTGCTGGCGGTGGGGATTCCCGCCGTGTGGCAGCTCTCGGGCTACGTCATGGCCCTGTTCCTGGCAGGATTCCGCGGGGTTCCCGACGACTTGCGGGAGGCCGGGCGTGTGGACGGCGCTAACGAATGGCAGCTGTACCGCTACATCATTTTCCCCCAGCTCGCACCCGTAGCACTCAGCGCGGTCATCATAATCGGGCATATGTCGCTGAAGTCCTTTGACTTGATTATGGCGGTCGCGGATCAGACTTTCTATCAGACCAAGGTTCCGGCCATCGATATGTATAACTTCATGACGATTTCGGATTACTCGAACGCGGCCGCGGTCGGCACGGTTCTGTTGGTGATTGTGGCGCTGCTGGTGGTGCCCTACTTGATTCACGATGCGAAGGAGGCCAACCGATGAGTTCCGCCGCTACAATCGACGCGGGTGCGACCGCGATTACGACAAAAAAGGTCAACTCCAACGGTTCGGTAGGAAAGAATCGTGGCGGGGTCAGCGTTGGCAAGGTCATTCGTTACGTGCTCCTGATTTTCTTCCTCGCCATGGTCCTCATGCCGGTGTACGTGCTGTTGATTACGTCTTTCAAGGGTGCGGGGGAGGCCGACCCATCCCGGACTTGGTATCTGCCTGCTGAATGGAACACCGATAACTGGGCTCGAGCCTGGGATCAGCTGCAGGGCGGGCTGTTGCGCTCGCTGATGATGGTCATTCCGTCCTCGATTATCTCGGCTATGCTCGGTTCCGCTAACGGTTTCGTCCTGTCCCGCTGGCGGTTCCCCGGAGCGAACGTGGTGTTCACCCTGATTCTGTTTGGGATGTTCATTCCTTACCAGGCCGTCATGATTCCCATGATGCGCATGGTGGTAGCGTCCCAGATTGGTTTCGGGATTCACACCCTGATTTTGATGCACATCATCTATGGCATCCCGATTACGACCCTAATTTTCCGTAACTATTACGAGAGCGTGCCCCGAGACCTCATCGAGGCTGCGCGTATCGACGGGGCGGGAATGCTGCGCACGTACTTTAATGTGGTGTTGCCGATTTCCATTCCGTCTTTCGTGGTGGTGCTGATTTGGCAGTTTACTTCCGCGTGGAACGACTTCCTGTTCGCACTGTTCTTTGGCGGCGGTTCCCAGCGCGGTCCGGTGACCCTGTCCCTGAACGAGCTGGCGCACGGCTCGATTATGGCTGACTACGGTGGTTCCATGGCGGGCGCCCTGATTGCCTCTGTCCCGACGCTCTTGGTCTACATCGCGCTGGGCAAGTACTTCGTCGGTGGCATGATGGCCGGCTCCGTGAAAGGGTAATCCGAGCCGTTTGCAGCGGTCGCGGCGTGAGTGGTTCAAAACCTGGGTCAGTGGTTCAACCGGACACCGCCCACTTCCTCGGATGGGAATACGCTAGCGGCGGTCAGTAGAGGTAAAAATAATTGTTTCCTTGAGATGAGTTTCTTTGAAAGGGTCTAAGCGTTCGAAGGCTTATGGGCATTACTGACACGATCAGAATCACGGGTGCGCGGACGCATAACCTGCGAAACATATCGGTGCAGTTACCCAAGCATCGGCTGATTGGTGTGTCCGGGGTTTCAGGGTCGGGAAAGTCGTCGCTGGTATCCACGCTGGCGGCCGGAGCACAGCAAGCGGTGGCCTCGCTGTTTCCGCCGTTCGTGCAGGCCAGAATGCGGAACCTTGACCTTGGCGAGGTTGATCGGCTGGAAGGTCTGACGTTTACCGCTGTCGTTGGGCAGAAGAAGTTCAGCAAGAATGTGCGCTCGTCGGTGGCAACGGCGTCGGGAATCGCGCCGTATCTGCGCTTGTTGTTTTCGCGCTCCGCCAGCCCGTCGGCGGGATATTCGCCGTCATATTCAGCTAACGACCCGAGCGGGATGTGCCAGGGTTGCGCCGGTCTGGGGTACATCGATGACGTCAATCTTGCCGAACTGGTTGATCCGCACTTGAGCCTGAATGACGGCGCGATTAGGTTCCCGTCGTTTGAGCCGGGCACGTACCGGTGGAAGCGTCTGGTGTGCTCGGGGATCAGTGCAGTCGATGTGCCGTGGGAGCAGTTGCCCGCCGGTCAACGGGAGTTGTTGCTGTATGGCAAGGGCGTCCAGTTAGAACATCCGCTGCCGGGCTACCCGAAACATGGCGAGTTCGACGGCGTCGTGCCGAGGCTGCGGGCCTCCTATCTGGAAAAGACCGGAGCGAAAACCACCCAGCGGGAGGACGAAGCACTGCGCAGGATTGTGCGCCGAGTGGCGTGCAGTGAATGTGGTGGACAGCGCATCAACCAGGCCGCCAGGGAGAGCCGTCTGCACGGGCTCAACATCGCCGAAGCCCAAGGACTGAGCATCGAGAAGTTTGCTTCCTGGCTTGATGGGGTACGCGAGGAAACGGTGGCCGGGCCACGCCAGAGCATCGCAGAGCGGTGCAAGTATCTGCGAGAGATCGGACTGGGCTACCTATCGTTGGATCGTCGCACCGATTCCCTGTCGGGCGGCGAGGCACAGCGGCTGCGGATCGTAGAGCTGTTGGGAGCACCGATCACCGATGCGACGTTCATCATGGACGAACCCTCCGGCGGGCTGCATCCGGCTGACGTCAATCGACTCCTGCGGTCGCTGCAGCGGCTGCGCGACGAGGGTAACAGCGTGATCGTCGTCGAGCACAACCCCCAGATCCTTAAGGCCTGCGACTTTGTGGTCGAACTCGGCCCCGGATCGGGAGCTAATGGCGGCACGGTCATGTTCACTGGTAATCCGCAACAACTCGCGACCGCAGACACTCCCACGGGTCGTGCGCTCCGCATCGGTGTGCAGCTCAACAACGCTCCTCGAGCGCCGCATGGCAGCATCCGGGTGGAACATGCGCGGCTGCACAACCTACGTGACGTCTCGGTTGACTTCCCGCTGGGTGTGCTCACCGTGGTCTCGGGCGTCGCGGGTTCGGGCAAGAGCTCGCTGGTGGAGGTGCTCGCTGAGCAACATCCCGAGGTGGCGATGATCGATCAGGCTCCTTTGGCTGCGAACAGCCGTTCCTCGCTGCTGACGGCTCTCGAATTGGCGGATACGGTGCGCGGGGTGTTCGCCGCCGTGTCTGGACTCAACCCAAGCTGGTTCAGCGCCAACGGTAAGGGAGCCTGCCCAGCGTGCAAGGGGGGCGGCGTGATTCGCGTGGACATGGCTTTCATGGACGATGTTGAAACCGTGTGCGAGCAGTGCGGTGGTCGGAAATTCAACGACACCGCGCTGTCTGTCACGCTTCCCAGCGGCTCGAAGCAACGCTCGATTGCTGACGTTCTCGGTGCCCGCTTGGATGAGGTGGACGAGCTTTTCGCTGCTCAACCGAAGGTGCTGCAGGTGACGGAGCTTCTGCGCAACGTTGGGCTGGGCTATGTCACCTTGGGACAAACGCTGGACACGCTGTCTGGTGGCGAGCTGCAACGGGTGAAGCTGGTTCGATTCCTCAAGGAGCATCGTCAAGATGCTGGCGGCGTGCTCGTCCTCGACGAACCCACCACCGGACTGCATCCTCACGACGTTGCCAAGCTGGCGGCCTTCCTGCACGAGCTCACCACTGACGGTCTGACGGTGATCGTCGTCGACCACAACCTGCACCTCATCGCTCAGGCCGACCACAACATTGACATCGGCCCCGGAGCAGGTGAAGACGGCGGAACCCTCATCTACCAAGGCAGCCCGCAGGGCCTAATCCAATGCTCCGCATCACGCACAGGCGAATGGCTGCGGCTCTGACCCGGGAGCGGCTGTGTTTGTTTCGCACCGTCGCGGAACGTGAAGGTGATGGTGCTGTCGGTGCCCACTTCGGCGTGGTCGACGAGGGTGTGCCATAGGTATGGGGTGAATTCGATGTGGTCAATGTCGAGTTCTTCCCGGTAGTGGTGGTAGGCGGCTTGCCGGTTGTCGAGGTCGCTGATCTGGTCGAGGAGCCGGTGGTACTCCTCTAGGAGGGTGGCGTGTTCGCGGTAAAACTAGTGAAACGCAGTGCGAAAACTAGCGAAACGCAGGAAATGCATGATGGGTTTTGATGTCACGATTTCCGCGACCATTTTCAATCTTCTAGTCTGGATTGGAATCGTTACTATCGCTAACGGAGGGGTTTGGGACACTTTTCATTCTGGCTGCCATTGTCTTGATGCCAGCTTGTTAGCTTTGCTGACAAATCCTCCAGGCTTATCGTGCCGCGAGCCGTGTCTATGACAGTGTTATATATATCATCGTCATCGCCCTCAATGGTGATGTCGTTGATTGCAAAGAACACCACGGTTGCGAGCCACCCGAGGCGTTTATTGCCGTCAATCAAAGCATGGTTGCGGACAATAGACTCCAGCAGGGCAGCAGCTTTCAGATCCAGATTGTCGTAAGCGTCATTACCCCAAAGTTTGGTTTGGGGGCGGGCGACTGCCGACTCGAGAAGTCCTAAATCGCGTACCGGTCCGACGTTTAGATCATCTACGAGCTTGAGAAGGTCTAGAAGATTCAAGAATTCAGTCAATGGCTAAGTCTCTCTAGAACGTCCGCGTAACGTTCACGGGCTTTAGTTGATGCCTTGTCAACCCGTTCATTATGGATTCTTGTCTGGACAGCCTCGTGAATAGCCCGGACAATCGCCTCTTGTCGAGACACCTTCTCATAAGAAGTGAGCTGTTCAAGGGCGATTTCGTCGGCTTCGCTAAGACGTAATGTAAGTGCCATATTCCTATGGTATCAATTTGGTATCAAATCGCGCAAGGACTAATAGAATCGCTGCATTTCAGTCGATGTCGTAATTCTTCCAGCGGCGAAAACGGTTCCCAGTGCTGCAGACCAGCCAGGCTAGAAGCCTTTTCCGTATTTGTTGTGTGGTCTCAAAAACGTGGGCTGGGGGAGGACCCCAGCCCACAAGCGTATTAAGTTTTGGCGGCGACCCGCGTTCAATCCGTACGGTAGAAGCTCTTGAACATCAGGTACTTCATGATCGTCCCAATCGGGACACCGAGCTTGCCCAAGGCCAGGCGGGTTACGTGCAGGTCAATGACCTCGATCAGGTTCCCGTCCGGGTCGCGGAAGAACGCCCAATCGGCGCCGCTGGAGCGCACGGGCTCGTTCATGAACTCCACGCCCTCGGCGCGCAGGCGATTCACCCAGCCCTTCACATTGGACACGTTGAAGGCGATGTGCGTATAACCGGGACGGTTCCAGGTTTCGCGCTCGCCGCCGGGGGTGTCCGAACCGGGCTGATCGAATCCGGGCAGCGGCGGGTCAAACTCAAAGAGCTCCAGGACGTTGCCCGACCGCGACGACATGAATCCCAGGCGGACCAACTTCAGACCCTCGACGTGGTACAGGCGCTCCACGGGCTTCAAGTCATCACCGCTGATCTCCATGTAGTTCATCAACTTCATGCCGAACACGCGGTCATACCAGGCGACCGAACGTTCGAAGTTCGACACGGTGACGCCCGTGTGACCCAGGCCCCAGTTGATGCCGGCGCCGCCGGTCATCGCCCGCAATGAGCGTTGCTTGCGCTCGACCCATTCTTCCTTGCCGACCGCCTTGTACTCCATCGCGTTCGTGACGCCGGCCTTAGCGCCATACCCGGCCGCGGCCAAAAGACCCAGCTTGGTGGCACCTTTGCACAGCTTCTTGAACGCGCGGCGCTTCAGGCTGACTTGCTTCACAGGTTTCGCATTACTTGGCATAATCGCCCACCTTCATCATCAAGGCGCCCAATTCGGCACCGTATTCCGGCGAACCTTCCATCGACATGCGCCCAGCCGCGGTGGCCTCCAACATGTCGTCGGTCTGCAACAGGGTCCCCAAGGCCGACAACACCGAGTCGAAGCGCATCGTAAAGAACGGCGCTGACCGTGTGTATTCGCCGCGGAAAGCCTTGGACTTGCCGGCCTTGATGCGGATATATGCGCCCAGCTCAGGGTGCCCATCCACCGAGTAAGCATAGACGCGATCCGGCGAGGGGTCGGTCCAGTTGTGCACCTCGGGATGCCCGGCTTTGTTCAGCTGGCTGATGCCACTGGTCAACAGGTAGAACATACACTTGGCCAACAGCTTGCGATCCGCCTCGGTCTTCGGAGCCTCGGTCGCGCCCAGCAAGCTGGACATGGTCAGCAAGGCTTTCACCGTTGCCGCCAGCAAGCCCGGGTTCGACAGCGCGCCGCGAATCTTTGGCAAGTTCATCTTGCCCTTGAAGAAGTCGTTGAACTTTTCAGGGGAAGGGAACTCGATCTCGAGGTTCGGCGCCGGATGTGCACCCAGCTTCGGCTGGATGTCAGCACCCTGGACAATCAGGTGCGTCGCGTAGCGCTTTGGTCGCCCGTCAATCGACGTCCCGGCCTCGGTCAAAGCCGACAGCTGCACCACGCCCTGCTTGCCCTTGAACGCCGCGCTCAAGTCCGGTTTCCCGGCGATGATCGGCTTCAACAGCGGCACGACGGCGTTGAGGAACACTACGTTCGTGTAGCGCACCTCGTCGTCGATCGCGGCGCTGGGTCCCATGGGGAAGGGCTTTGCCTTGGGTTTTTCCTTGGCCGCGGCGTCCTTGGCGGGGTCAATAGTCTCGCCGGTCGCCTTCGTCGACTTGGTCGCCTTCTTGGGTGGGGCAGCGCTTTTCTTGGTTTCTTCAGTCATTGCGCGCCTACCTTAGAACTCGTCTTCCCAGTCGTCGTCCTCCTCGAAGTCAAGGTGCATGACCTCGCGGGCGGCTTCGACACAGCCGTTTTCGTCCCAGCCGTAGTAGGAATACAAATCTTCGGGCTGGCCGATAACCGAGAATTCGTCGGGGATGCCCAGCTTCTTCAGCACGTAGCCCTTGCGGGTCGTGGCGCCGACATCAGCCACCGCGGTGCCCAGGCCACCGATGGTGTTGTGGTCCTCGACGGTGATGATGCGCCGGGTCTCGGTGATGGCCTTGGTGATGGCTTCCTCGTCGATAGGCTTCAGGGTGTGAATGTCCAAAACCCTCACCGAAAGGCCGTCTTCCTTGGCCAGGATGTCCGCGGCCTGCAAGGCGCGCCACACACCGGAACCGGTGGCGATGAAGGTCAAGTCGGTTCCTTCGCGCAGGACGTTCGCCTTGCCGAACTCGAAGTTCGGGATTTCGTCGCGGTAGACGATCTGGTCAAAACCACGGTTCAGACGCAGATAGACCGGGCCTTCGTGCTCGTAGGCGGCCTGGACACAGTAGGCGGCCTCAAGGCCGTCGGCCGGACACATAACCACCAGGTTCGCAAAGGAACGCATAATCGCGATGTCCTCAGTGGCGTGGTGGGTCGTGCCCGCCGCGCCGAAGGACAGACCTGCGTGGGTGGCGATGATCTTCACGTTCAGGTTCTGGTAGCAGATATCTGTACGTACCTGTTCGCAAGCACGCATGGAAGCGAAGGCCGCGAAGGTGGACACGAAGGGAATCAAGCCCGCCTTAGCCAAGCCAGCGGCCACACCAAACAGGTTTTGTTCGGCGATGCCGGCATTAAAGAAACGCTCCGGGAAAGCCTTTTGGAACAGGGCGATCTTGGTGGATTTCGCCAAGTCGCCGGACAAGCCGACGATACGCGGATCCTGTTTACCAAGCTCCACCATGGTTTGCCCATAGACCTCAGCGGTGGTCAGGTTGACAGCGTCAATCGAAGTGTAAGTCAATCCTCCAGCCATGGTTACGCTCCTTTCACCGCGCTCAGGCGTTTCTCATAGTGTTTTTGCAATGACTCAGACGCCTTGGCGTACTTTTCGTCGTCGATTGACCCGTAGTGCCAGGTGTAGTCGCCTTCCATGAAGTCGATGCCTTCGCCCTTGACGGTATCCATCAGCAAAACGGTCGGCTTGCCCTTGATGGTCTTGGCCTTGTCGAAGGCGTCAACCAGGTCGGGGATCGAGCTGCCCTTGACGTTGATGACTTCCCAGTTGAAGGCGCGCCACTTGTCCTCGAAGGGCTCCAAGCCCATGACGTCGACGGTCATGCCGTCAATCATGGCGTGGTTCACGTCGACGATGCCGCACAGGTTGTCCAGCTTCCACTGGCCGGCACTCATCGCGGCTTCCCAGATGGCGCCCTCGTTGCATTCGCCGTCGCCCATCAGGCAGTAGGTTCGCCAGGATTGCTCCAGTTGACGCGCCCCGGCGGCCATACCAACCGCCAGCGACAAGCCGTGACCCAGCGAGCCGGTGGAGGCGTCCAGGCCGGGCACCTTGCCGGCATCCAGGTGCATGCCCAGGTGGGACTGGATATGCGAATAGGTCGGCAACCAATCCTTCGGGAAACATCCCAGGTCAGCCAAGACCGGCGCCATGCCGACACCAATGTGACCCTTCGACAACACGAAGCGGTCGCGGGTCGGATCGTCCATCTTAAAGTTCATGACGTGGTGATACAGGACAGTCAGGCAGTCCATTGCGGACATTGCGCCGCCAATGTGACCGCCACCTGCAGAAACAACCGTGTCCAGGGTCAGCTTCCGCAGCCGGAACGCGGTCTCTTCCAGTTTCTTATGTTCGTCTGCACTAAGTGCCATTTTTTCTTCTTCCTTCAATAGGTTTTTGGGGAAAGTTTTCGGATATCTTGCGCTTTCAGGTGGTGTGGCTGGTGGGTTTTTTGCTCAGGGCTTTTGACCCACCCGCTCCACTTCGTTCCGCTCTGGGTCAAGCCGACCCGAGCAGAAAAACCCACCTCTAAGCCTGCGACAGAATCTCGCGGGAGCGGTTCTTGACGACACCCATGGCTTCGTCGGCCACTTCGCCGATAAAGTCGATGTCCTTGTCGGTCAAGGCGGTGTTCGTGAAGTGGTTGTGGTGGTTCGTCATGAACACGCCACGCTTCACGCATTCACCCACGAAAGCCTGGTGCAACAACAGGTTCGGATCTTCTTTGTCTTCCAGACCCTTGATCTGGTGGAAGAACAGAGCCGGCTCGCCGCTGAAGCGGTAGTCGAATCCGTTCTTCTTGGCCACTTCGGTTAAGCGGTCAATGATCTTTACGCCGTTGTCGTGGCAAATCTTGGGGGCGTCGATCTCGCGCATCTTCTTAATGCAGGCCATGGCCGCAGCCATCGGCGGGGCACTCATCCAGTAGGAACCAGTGCACATCACCGAAGCGGCGGGATCCTTCAGGGATTCGATACCGGTCACGGCCGAGATGTTGTGCCCGTTACCAATGGCCTTGCAGAAGCACTCCAGGTCGGCCTTGAAGCCATAGTGGTAGTCGGAACCCTTCACGTCCAAACGCCAGCCGCAACGCACGTCGTCGATAATCAACACGATGCCTTCGCGGTCACAGATCGAGCGGATCTTTTGCCAGTAGCCCGCCGGAGGCAACACGTTGTCCTCGAAAACGGGGTGGTGGTACGGGGTAGCAATAAAGGCGGCTATTTCACCCTTGTACTTGGAAACCAATGCTTCGACAGCCGCGGTATCGCCCCAGTTGACCATCAGCTTGTCTTCCACTTCCTTCTTGCCCACGCCCGGGGCACCCCAGCCTTGGGTCCACCCGATCACGCCGTGGTATCCGCCGTTGACGGCAATGAACTTGTCACGCCCAGTCGCGGCACGCGCCACCATCAAAGCGAAGTTCGTGGCGTCGCCACCGTTCTTGGCAAAGAATGACCAATCGGCCATCTCGACCGTGTCGACCATCAACTCGGCCAGCTCGACCATCAAGGTGCCGGGCTGAACCGCGCAGTTCAGGGTCTTAATCTGTTCGGCTGCGGCCTTGTCTACGTCGGGGTCGTTGTAACCCAGAATCATTGGGCCGTAAGCGCACATCAGGTCGATGTACTTGTTGCCGTCCACGTCCCAGAAGTAGGCGCCCTGTGCTTTCGAGGCAAACAGGGGGTAGGCGCTGATAGGCATGAAACAGCCTTCCGCCGGCCCCAAGTGCCCATAGACGCCGCCGGGGATAACCTCAACCGCGCGCTCGTACCATTCGTGGCTCTTGGTGTGTTCGTAAGTTTTCATCATTTTGTTTTGTCCTTCCTCACGCGCGTTTTCTAGCTCAAGTAGAACGGCACCATGCCGAGGATCTTGTTCATGTTGTCCAACAGGGGAACGTATCCGCCCAGCTTAATCAGCTCTCGACCGATAGCGGGATAGGATGCGAGCTCGCCGCGCAGGACCTGACCGGTGGTATCCAAATCGGAAAAGACCATAAAGGCATGACGTCCGTGAGGACCCGCGGCCTTGGGCTCATCGCCGTCGACGATGCGGGCGTGATGGTCATTGATGACCATGGTCAAAGCCGGACCGTTTTCAATCTTTAATCCGATAGTGCCGTCGCACATTCCCTTGGTGACCTGGACGCCCTTGGGGTCCTCGTTGGCAATCTCAGCCATCCCATAGACCGCCACGTGCAGAGTCAGCAGGGAGTTAATCCTCGCGAACTCGGGGTCCTGCAGCAGCTGCGGGGTCGGCCGCAAGTAGTAGGACAACCGGTCGGTAATCTCGGTGAACGTACCTGTCAAGTACTTCAGTTTCGTGAAGCCTTTCAGCGGTACGGGAATCCCCTTGCCTTCGAACATCTTGTTCACCATGTTCGGCACGGGGAAACCCAGGCTCATGTCAGCTGGACCTCCACCGGGGAAGAACTCAATTTTGCCGTTGCCCAGCTTAAGCCGGACAGAACCGACGTTCGCTGCCTTGAATTGCAAGGTCAGCGGGACATGCTCCAAGAGCTGTTTCGACTTGGGGTCGAGCTCCGGGAGCTTCTCGAGTGTACGCAAAACTGCCTTAAGATTGACGGCAGCCATAGCAGTTTGATTCATAAACCCACCTCATCGTGTGTTTTGTGTTTACCTGGCAAATGCAATTATAGAGTGGAATCCAAATTTTGTGCAGCGGTTTCCGGGAGTGTTTTTTCGTAATCTAAACCGAAATGCTCCCATATTCTCGGATTCACAAGTGCGGTTCGGGCCGGGAGTCGGCACCGAATTCGTCCCCGGAGGTTTGCCAGCTAAACTAGGGCTGGTACCTTCCCGCTGGAAAACTCGAAAAAGCGCGGGACGGCAGAAAGTGACACCAATAAGGAGCACAAGTGGCATCAACGATGGATTCAGTAATTTCTTTGGCGAAACGCCGCGGTTTTGTTTACCCATGTGGTGACATCTATGGCGGGACGCGCGCGGCGTGGGACTACGGCCCCTTGGGCGTAGAACTGAAGGAAAACATCAAAAAGGCCTGGTGGAACTACATGGTACGTTCCCGCGAGGACGTGGTGGGCCTGGACTCCTCGGTGATTTTGCCGCCGAAAGTGTGGGACGCCTCGGGCCACCTCAAGGCTTTCACCGACCCGCTCATCGAATGTCTCAACTGCCACAAGCGCTTGCGTGAGGACGACCTACAGGAAGAGTATGCCGAGAAACACGACATCGCGAAACCTGATGACGTCAGCATGGATGACGTCTCCTGCCCGAACTGTGGCGTCAAAGGGAAGTGGACGGAGCCTAGGGCCTTCTCGGGACTGCTTAAAACCTACCTCGGCCCGGTGGACGACGAATCCGGCCTGCACTTCCTGCGCCCGGAAACCGCCCAAGGTATCTTTATCAACTTTGCCAATGTAATGACGACCGCCCGGAAGCGCCCGCCTTTTGGTATCGGCCAGATTGGCAAGTCTTTCCGCAACGAAATCACTCCGGGCAACTTCATCTTCCGCACCCGCGAGTTTGAACAGATGGAGCTGGAGTTCTTTGTGGAACCCGGCACCGACGAAGAATGGCACCAGTACTGGATTGACCACCGCTTTGAGTGGTACACCGACCTGGGGATTAAGGCAGAAAACCTGCGGTTGTACGAACACCCGAAGGAAAAGCTGTCGCACTATTCCAAGCGCACGGTGGATATCGAGTACGCTTTCGGCTTTGAAAACTCCAAGTGGGGCGAGCTGGAGGGAATCGCCAATCGTACCGACTATGACCTGGGCGTACATATGGACGCCAGCGGCCAAAAACTCGATTACTACGACCAGGCTAACGACAAGCGCTGGATTCCCTACGTTATCGAGCCATCCGCCGGTTTGACCCGCTCCCTGATGGCTTTCCTGATTGAGGCCTACACCGAGGACGAAGCCCCGAACACCAAGGGTGGGGTGGACAAGCGGACCGTGCTGCGCCTCGACCCGCGCCTGAGCCCGGTTAAGGTGGCGGTCCTGCCGCTGTCTCGCAAGGACGAGCTGCCTGAAATCGCCCAAAATATCGCCGCTGAACTGCGCAAATACTGGAACGTGGAATATGACGATGCCGGGGCTGTGGGGCGCCGCTACCGCCGTCAAGACGAAATCGGCACGCCCTACTGCGTCACCGTGGACTTTGATTCCCTAGAGGACCAGGCCGTGACGATTCGCGAACGCGACACTATGACCCAAGAGCGTATCGGGCGTGATAGCCTGGTCGCCTACCTGCGCGATTACTTGCCGATTTGCTAGTGATGCGGCGATTTTCCGCGTCTGAAATACCGGGCGGAGGCATTTTTGGCTCCACAGCATCCACAGTGTCCACAGTGTAAATACCCGCCTCTGCGGATTGGTGAGGTAGAGTTCACGACACCCATTGCGTTAGCGCCGATGGCGGGGGTGACGAATGCGCCGTTTCGCGACTTGTGTGCGGAGTTTTCCCGTCAAGGTCTGCCACCGGAGTTTGCTTCCGCGTCCCGCCTGGGCGGGGCATCCGGGACGCTTCGCGGCGTCGAGGGAATGTTTGTCAACGAGATGATTACCGCGAAAGCACTGTTGATGGACTCGGCGCGCTCGTGGATTATGGCGCAATCCGGGCCGGGGCAAACTGTTCGAGTGCTGCAGCTTTACGGGGTTGTAGGGGCCGACCTGGCCCGGGCGGCTCGTGAACTCATCATTCGGGACCTAGTTGATGTTATTGATTTGAATTTCGGTTGCCCGGTTCCGAAGGTTACCCGCAAAGGTGGGGGAGCGGCTCTGCCGTGGAAAACCGCGTATTTTGGAGACCTTATCGGTCAGGTGGTGAGAGCGGCACAAGGGGCGTCAAGAGAGGCCGGACGCAGCGTGGACGTGCCGGTCACCGTAAAAATCCGGGTCGGGATTGACGAGGCTCACGAAACGTTGCTGGACGCGGGGCGGGCCGCTCAGGACGCAGGGGCAGCTGCGCTCACGCTGCACGCTCGCACCACGAACCAGTATTATTCCGGGCACTCTGATTGGTCGCGGATTGCCGAACTGGTCGACGCGTTGGACATTCCCGTGTTGGGCAACGGTGATGTGTTTTCCGCCCAGGACGCGCTGGAAATGTTTGCGCAGACCGGGTGTGCGGGCATCGAAATTGGCCGCGCTGTACAAGGCCGGCCCTGGATTTTTCGTGAAATCACGGCAGCTTTGTGGGGCCAGCCGATTCCTGCGGGACCGACCTTGGGCGAAATTGCTGCGATTATCCTGGCTCACGCCCGCGGCTTGGTGGAACATTTCGGCAACGAACCGGCGGCTCTGCGGGATATGCGCAAACACGTGGGGTGGTACTTGCGAGGTTTCAACCTGGGCGGAGCTACTCGAGCGGAGCTGACCCGCATCGAAACGTTAGATGACCTGGAAAGTCGCCTGCACGACCTTGTGCAGTCGCTGGACCCGAACACGCCGTACCCGCAAGCTGCCACCGGAAAACATGGACGTTCTCGCGCCCAGCGTCACGTCAAGCTGCCCGAAGGCTGGCTTGACACCCGCGAAATCGATGATGCAACCGCGCGCATACTTCACTTGGGGGAAGACGCGGCGGATCCTTACGGCGCCTAGTCAGCTGGGTCTATTGTTCGTGCAGTGAGTGCAGCTCAGCTAGTCTAGAAGCAAATTCCTCTATAAGGTTGCCTTGATTCAACTGGCCGTGTTGCTGCATTGCCCAGGCGCGCCGATACGGAATTCCCGTGAAATCATGCGCTGAAATCACATTAGCTGTTTCTGGTGGAAATAAATCCTTTCCGCGGGCCTCAATAGCTTGCAGTAGCTTTTGGCAATCTACTTGAAAACTTGGTTTTTTCGTGAATATATAATGGGCTCGACCGAGAGAATCATCTACCTCCACATTTGGCGAGTTTACGACCGCTGCGGAAACTACACTCCATCCAAAGGGGATTCCAATAACGCCTCGAAAAAGGTCGCTAATAACGTATTCATTGCAATATTTTGGCAGGGCGAATCCACTCGGCTGACGCACGGATTGATTCTTGTGGTTTAGGAAATTATCGACGTGCGCTCGCATGATTTCTGTGACGGTGTCAAAATTAATCGCATCAGTGTTCTGGAGATAACGTCTTAGTTTCCAAGTGTAGACCCCAAGGTTGCTGAGCGTGGTAAAGGCCTCCCGCCAGGAAAAATTTGACCGCAGGGGCTCCAGACGGGAATCCAAGTATTCCTTGAGCTGGCTTTCGCGGGTAATAGGCCGAGTCATATCAGCATAAGGCCAATCCGAATCCCTGGCGATATCCATCACCGGGTAAATAGTAGGGAACTCGCTGGTTTCAACGGATTCCATCACTTCTACATCATGCCAGCCAAGCAAATCGGCTATGTCAAGAAAATCCAACATGATTGTCGCTTATGCTGGGCGGGCTGAATTAATCCAATTCGGGCATAACGTTGGTCCTTGGCAATAGGCGGTAATCAAACCCTGAATCTGTCCTGGTGGTAGCCATATGCCCTTATTCCATGTCTGAGCCAGGATATCGCCTTGACCATTACCAGAACGGGAGTCAAAAACAGTTCTTGTTTTCATGGCATATTCTCCTTACCCGGGTTTTGAAGCCTGTTCTGTATGGGGGTATTTTACAAACCTCCATGCTCACTTTGCATCAGACGGTTTTGTAAGAACACCGACAAATGTAGGTGTTATATGGTGAAACCTGGATTGGGTCGGTAAGGTGGAAGTGTGAATGAGATTGGGGTATATCCGGCAGACGTGCATGAACGCTTTGTGACCGAGACGCATAAACGCGGGCAACGCAGCGATTTTGAGCGCGACCGGGCGCGGATACTCCATTCCTCCGCGCTACGCCGGCTCGGTGAAAAAACTCAGGTATTGGGGCCGATTGCCAATGATTTTTCGCGCACGCGCCTGACTCATTCCCTGGAAGTCGCCCAGGTAGGGCGCGAACTTGGCAAGGGCCTGGGGTGCGACCCGGACGTGGTCGATGCGGCTTGCCTGGCTCACGACTTAGGGCATCCGCCCTTCGGACATTCCGGGGAGCGAGTGCTCAATGATTTAGCCAAGGATATTGGCGGGTTTGAGGGTAACGCCCAGACGTTGCGCCTGGTGACCCGCCTGGAGCCGAAAGTCGTCAGTCCCCAAGGTCAGTGGGTGGGGTTGAACCTGACCCGCGCCACTCTCGATGCCATCGCGAAATACCCTTGGCTACGTGGTGAGGGACCCTATGGTGCGGATTCCCCCAAGTTTGGGGTTTATGCCGAAGACCGGGACGTTTTCCAGTGGCTGCGCACCGGCGCCCCCGAGAATCACCGCTGCATCGAGGCTCAAGTTATGGACCTCGCTGACGACATTGGCTACTCAGTCCACGATGTCGAGGACGCGGTGGCCCTCGGGTCAGCCAGCTTGGGAGACCTGGAAAGCGAAAGAACTTTTGTTGACGTGGTTGACATCACAAGGCGTTGGTACGCGAGTTCTTTCGGACCGGGCAAGTTCAGTGCGGACGATTTGGCGGCCGCCCACGAAAGGCTGCGTCAAATGCCTTTCTGGCTGACCGAACCGGTGGCGGATTACCGTTCTCAAGCCGCTTTAAAAGACCTGACGTCCCAGCTCATTGGGAGATTCGCGTTAGCCTGTCACGACGCTACCTGCCAACGATACGGAGAACGCCCTCTGGCTCGCTATGACGCGGACGTAATCGTCCCCCTCGAAACCCAAGCGGAAATCCTGTTGCTCAAAGGCATCGCCGTGTATTACGTCATGGCGCCCCGCGAAACCACTCATGACCACTTGACGCAACAACAAATGCTCTCCGACTTGGTGTGGGCACTACTGGAGCAGGAAGCCACCGGGCAACGGGTCTTGCAGGAGCCTTATCGAGCCGAGTGGCTGCGCGCGGAAGAGCATCATCTGGGTCGAGACGCCGGACGCCTCCGGGCAGTAATAGACCAGGTAGCGAGCTTGACCGACCTGTCGGCAGCCGCCTGGCATGCCCGTTTAGTGGGGATGATTACCCAACCCGTCTGACCTAAAACTTAGGCTAGTATGATTGCATGGCTTCCAAGTTCGACCCTGATGACCTGCAAAAGGTACGCGAAGCTATCCCCATTGAGTCGGTGGTCAGCGACTATGTGAGCCTGCAGCGTAAAGGCAGTTCACTGATGGGCTTGTGCCCGTTCCATGACGAAAAAACGGCGTCTTTTAGTGTGACGCCGGTGCGCAATATGTGGCACTGCTTCGGTTGCGGTGAGGGCGGGGACACCATCGACTTTGTACAGCGCATCGAGGGGCTGACTTTCCCCGAAGCTGTCGAGTTTTTAGCCGCGAAAGCCGGAATCACGATGCATTACGTAGAGGGCGCGGCCGTCACGAAAGAGCACGTGGAGCCGGGGACACGGCAGCGCCTGTTGGAATGCAACCAGGTAGCGCAGGACTTTTTTGTATCCCAACTCGTGTCGCCGGGGGCAGGGACGGCGCGAAATTTCATCGAAGGGCGAGCTTTCACGTCCCAAGACGCCGCCCGTTTTGGCATGGGCTACGCCCCACCCGGCTGGAACAACCTCACCGATTACCTCCGTTCGAAAGGCTTCACCGATCAGGAAATCGTGACGGTCGGTCTGGGTAAACGGGGGCAACGCGGCATCTATGACGTGTTTCGGGATCGAGTTATGTGGCCTATCAAAGATGCGACCGGAGCCATACTGGGTTTCGGCGGGCGGCGTTTAGACGATTCAGATCCGCAAGTCCCGAAATACATCAACACCCCAGAATCCCCGATTTATCACAAATCTTCGGTGCTCTACGGTCTGGATTTGGCGCGGCCGAACATCGGTAAAGAGCGGCGCTGCGTCATAGTCGAGGGCTACACCGACGTGATGGCGGCGCATTTGTCCGGCATCACCACCGCGGTCGCGACCTGCGGTACCGCGTTTACAGACGAACACGCGAAACAGATTCGCCGGTTCATTGGGACTTCCGCGGACAGCGCCTCCTCGTTGAAGCTACCTGGCGGCCTGCCTCCACGTGGTGGAGAGGTCATCTTCACTTTTGACGGTGATGCCGCCGGGCAAGCCGCAGCTCTCAAGGCTTTCCGCACTGATCAGGACTTTGCCTCCCAGGCTTTTGTGGCAGTCGCTGACGATGGTTTGGATCCCTGTGATTTGCGGATGCAGCGCGGTCCCGGAGCGGTTCGCGACCTGATTGAGAGTCGCCGACCCCTATTTGATTTCGTGTTGAAAACCATCATCTCTAAATATGACTTGGAAAGCCCCGCAGCCCGCATCGAAGCTATGCGCGCGGCAGCCCCAGTGGTGGCGGAAATTCGCGACAAGGCATTGCGAACCGAATACGTGAAGCAACTGAGCGGCTGGTTGGGGGCTAATGTCAGGGACACCTGGTACGCGGTCAATGAGGCTTGGAAACGGATTCGTGCCCAGCAGCGCGCTGGCGCCAGCTCCGACCGGTCGTCACGTTCGGGACCGGGGGGACCCGGCAACGCTTCACAAGGTAGTGGAAACGGCGTCAATCCCGCAAACCTGGCCGGTGGTGCCGCGGCGGGCTCGACCCAGATTTTTCCGCAAACTCGGCTGGACCCGGCGGTGGACACCGATCCGATTTGGCGGGTGGAACGTGATGTGCTGATAGCAGCTTTGCAGTTTCCGGGTTTAGCTGCCCAGACCGCTTTTGACGCGTTGGATCCGCAGAGTTTCACCCAACCCACTTTGCGCGCCATCTTTGAAGTCATCGCCGCGATTGGAGGCGCCGAGGAATATCAGCGCCTAGCTGAGGCCGCCCAAGCAGCGGGTGAACCAAATCCGGGAAATCTGGCTCTGAACCGGTGGGCTGCGGCGGTGAAAGCCCAGGCCGGCCCTGTTTTAGTGGGGGCGTTGACTAACCTAGCGACCCGTCCGGCTCCCCTGTATGAAACGAATCAGTCAGCCCAGGAAACCCAGTCCGCGGCGGAGTCTTGGGTGAAAAACGCGGTGGAATCCATGGAACGCAAAGGTCTGAACGCCAAAATCGCCAGCCTGAAAGCCCAATTGCGCCGTCTCGACTCCAACTCGCCGGAAAAGCCAGAAGTTTTTGCCAAACTCATTGATTTGGAAAACCGAATGCGCGAACTAAACCCCGAATTCTGACCTGTTTTATGTACCCGTGCGGGCAGATCCACACAATTTGCGACCTTGCGCCATAGTCCGTACAAGCGCCGGGATATCTCAAAGTTAGGGAAGATTATCGGGACTGCGACCTAAAAACCGGACGCCGGATAGCGCAGTTCTAGTTGTGCCAAGGGCAGTTGCCCCGGCGCAGACTGGGGACCACCCACCGTGACAAAAGTACCCCAGTTACCCATCTGTGGACCCGCTAAACGGGTGGGCTGGCCCAGTTCGCCCATCCCAATCAAAATCGTGGGTCTGTGGGTCAGCAGGAAAGTGGTCTTGCCGCCTTGCTGGAGATTTGCCAGTTGTTGGGGGGTTCGCGGAGAAAAAGCTGCCTTAGACACGTCCGCTCCCAAGTTGAGCTGATAAATTAGCAGGTCACTGACTTCCTTCTCGCTGTTTGGGGAAGGCTCCCAACAGTGACGGGACAGGATGACGCCCGTACCGTTGGCGTGAATGTTACGCAACAGGCTCCCCAACCGTTTCTCATTGTCCTCTTGCGCGTGGGGATCCTCGGCCGCGGCGGCGGCTTGTTCCGCAGTCATGCTAATGAAAGGATAATTCGACTCGACATCCACCCAGTCGGCGCACTTCGCGGCCTGCGCCACGAGGCGTTCATAAACTTCCGTGGTAATAGAGACGGGTCCTCCCTCGGTCCGGAAAGTCGCCAAGATAGGGCGTTTGACCTGTTCGCGAGCCTGCCGGAGGAGGTTTGCGACTTCGGTAAAGTCATGTTTCGTGCCTTGGAAACATCCGCGGGACAGCCACGCCCCATCCAAACGAATCTCGACCAGTTCGACTCGCGGATGCATATCGCGGATGAGCCGTTCATAGCCCAGCATCCCCGGATTCACCGAGGTTATAAAAGTGGGCCGGCGCCAATCCGCAAATAATTCCGTCATGGTTCGATTTTAGCCCGGGTGGCAATCCGAAAGTTGCGACCCTGACTATTGAACGGGTTTGTTGAGCGTGGAACCAAGGCGAGACAGGCCGTAAAGCGGCAAGTTGAGGGTGCTTTCGCCGTGCCCGAATTCGGCAGGGGAAACGCGCACGCCGAGGGGTAATTCGTAGCGTTTCATGAACGCGCCCAGGGAACGGGCTCTTTGCTTGGGTGCGGATTTCACCTCGAGCGGGATGACTTTGCCGCCGTGTTGCAGGACAAAATCAACCTCGCCACTGGAGGCTTCGGCTGACCAATAGCGGGGCTCCCAGCCGGTCGCAACGAGCTCCTGGCAGACGAAGTTTTCCAGCAGGGCACCCTTGAACTCGGTGAAAAGACGGTTTTCCTTCAAGACGGTTTCACCGTCCAAGCCGCTTAAGGCGCCGAGTAAACCGGTGTCAAAGACGAACAGTTTGAAGGCATCACGGTCGGTGTATCCGCTCAAGGGCAGCTTTCCGGCCTTAACGCGATTTATCCGCAGCAACAGCCCGGCATCGGTGAGCCACTGGATGGCTTCCTCGTAACCGCGGGCGCGCGCCCCAGTACGCACCGCAGAGTACACGAATTTCTTGTTCTCGCGGGCAAGTTGGGCGGGGGTAGAATCCCAAATCAGTCGGATGCGTTCAGCCAAGTGTGAGCCCGCGTGGGTGGAAAAATCCTCCCGGTAATCGCGCAGTAACTTCAGCTGCAGGTTGCGCGCCGCCATGTAATCTCCGGTGTCCAGGAAGGTTTGGACGACTTCGGGCATTCCGCCCAGAAAAAAATACCGGCGCAGGTAATCCATAAATATGGCTTGTAGAGGGGAAATCAACGTCCAATCATCGCTGTCCAGGGCGCCTACCATCGGGCCCTCGCCCGAGGCTTGCAGGAATTCGCGGAAAGTGAGCGGGTGAATGTTCAGGTAATCAACCTTACCCACCGGCCAGGACACGCCCTGATGCATCGAGACACCAAGCAGGGAACCGGCGGCAATAACCGGAACCTCGGGGTGTTCTTCCTGAAAGAATTTCAGGGCAGTCAAAGCCCGAGGGGTGGCCTGGATTTCATCGAGAAAAATCAGGGTGTCCGGGGTGCCAACCCGTTTGCCACTCAGAAGGCTCAGCGCATCCATGATTCGCGCCGGATTGAGTCGTTCGTTGAAAATGCTGCTGGCAGTTTCGTCATAGAGCAGGTGAAAGTAGGCGACATCGCGGAAATACAGGCGTCCGAACTCGTTTATCAACCAGGTCTTACCGACCTGGCGGGCACCCTGGACAATCAGGGGTTTTCGGGCTGGGGTGTTCCGCCAAGCCACGAGTTGCTGCATGGCGTCGCGTTCCATACTTGCCCTCCTTGAGTGCGTTGAAAGCCATTTATTTGGCATTTAATCGGATTTTACCACAGGTTTTGTGGCAAAAAATTATTTTATTTGTTGTAAAACTGGCATAATTGCTGGCTGTTCGCAATTCCGCAAATCTTGTCGTGGTTGGGGGACGTACCGAATCGTCGAAAATGCAACCCAAGGAAAGCGACGCAGGACGAGTGAGGTACTGAGCCGGAACGAAGTGGAGGCTCAAGTTATTCCGAGGCCGCGGAGCGGGAACGTTTTTTCTTTAGTCAGGCTTGCGAAAATCAAAACATAGCTCTGAGGCCTGATGAGCTGGAATCCTCCGGTTTAAAGCCTTACAGGGGAGAGCGACAAAGCCGGGGCGTTAGAATCAAAACGCACAAAAACACCAAAGCAAAGGGGCAAAAGTGGCCGATTTTTTCTATGCTGATATCCTGCCGCACGGTGAGGACACTTATACATACCGCAAACTGACCAGCGAGGGGGTTAGTGAAGTCGAAGGGCCGGATGGCGCCAAATTTTTGAAAGTTTCGCCAGACGCGCTGACCCTGCTGGCCGAGACCGCGTTCCACGACATTTCCCACTACCTGCGTACCGCTCACCTGGAGCAGTTGCGCAAGATTCTCGACGACCCGGAGGCGTCGGGCAACGACAAATTCGTAGCGATGGACCTGTTGCGTAACGCAAACATCGCGGCAGCGGGGGTTCTACCCATGTGTCAGGACACGGGCACCGCCATTATCAAGGGTGAGCGCGGTCAGCACGTGTTGACTCCCGGCCCGGATGAAGAAGCGCTGTCCCGCGGGGTTTACAACGCTTACACAAAGCTGAACTTGCGGTATTCCCAAAACAGCCCCCTTTCTATGTACGAGGAAAAGAACACCGGGTGCAACCTTCCGGCGCAGGTGGAGCTGTATGCCGAGACTGCCCCGGGACACGAAGCGGAGTACCGTTTCCTGTTTATGGCCAAGGGTGGCGGCTCGGCCAACAAGTCCTACCTCTACCAGATGACCAAGGCGATTCTTGACCCTGAACATATGATGCAGTTCCTGGAGGAAAAGATTCGTTCCCTCGGCACGGCTGCCTGCCCGCCCTATCACTTGGCAATCGTCATCGGCGGCACTTCCGCGGAATACACGCTCAAGACCGCGAAGTACGCTTCGGCGCACTACCTGGACGGCTTGCTCACCCACGGCGGCGAACAGGCGCAAGGGTTCCGCGACCTCGAGATGGAAGCGGAAGTCCTGGAACTGACCCGACACATGGGCATCGGCGCCCAGTTCGGCGGTAAGTATTTCTGCCATGACGTGCGGGTGGTGCGTCTGCCGCGTCACGGCGCTTCCCTGCCGGTTGCTATCGCGGTTTCCTGCTCAGCCGACCGGCAGTGCGTAGCAAAGATTAACAAGGATGGGGTGTTCATCGAAGCCCTGGACACCGATCCGGGACGTTTTATGCCCGACCCCACGACCGCGGAACTTGGCGGGGACGAAGCGGTTAAGATTGACTTGAACCGCCCGATGAAGGACGTCCTTGCTGAACTCACCAAGTACCCCATCAAGACCCGACTTTCCCTGACCGGAACCCTCATCGTGGCTCGTGACATCGCTCATGCCAAACTCCGCGACCGTCTGGAACAGGAAGGTGACCTGCCCCAATACTTCAAAGACCACCCGGTTTACTACGCGGGTCCAGCGAAAACCCCCGAGGGAATGCCTTCCGGGTCATTCGGGCCGACCACGGCTTCGCGTATGGATCCCTATGTGGATCTGTTCCAAGCCCACGGCGGCTCGATGATTATGCTGGCCAAGGGCAATCGTGGCCAGGTCGTCACCGACGCCTGCCGCAAGCACGGTGGTTTTTACCTCGGTTCTATCGGCGGTCCCGCCGCGGAGCTGGCCGCCCATTCCATCAAGAAGGTCGAGGTGCTGGAGTACCCCGAGCTCGGCATGGAAGCTGTGTGGAAGATTGAAGTCGAGGACTTCCCGGCTTTCATCGTGGTGGACGATAAGGGAAACAATTTCTTCGAGGGCTTGGACAAGGTAGTGCTCACCTTGAAGGTGCCGCCAAAGAAGTAGTCATCATCGGTTTTCTAGGGCGGGCGCCTCGGGGGAGTTAATCTTCGGGGCGCCCGTTCTATAGGTGCAGGTTGTAACGCTATACGGGTGATTAGTGGTGAAAATGCCCCCAGAACGTGAATGCACCCCTGGATTAAATATGGGGCTAAATACACGGATAAAAACAACTTCCATGCGATACACTTTTTATCGTCCAACTCATGAACCCATGAGCTGTGTGTACAACGAAGTATTCGCGGAGGGTTTTTTACGATGATTATTGGTGTACCCAAGGAAATTATGAGCGGTGAAGAGCGCGTGGCTGCTACCCCGGAAACGGTGGCAGATATGGTCGGGAAGGGCTTAACCGTCCTGGTCGAAACCGGTGCTGGGGAAGGTTCCTTCTTCCACGATCCGGAGTATGTCTCGGCCGGAGCTGAGATGGTTAGCGATCCGGAAGAAATCTACCAGCGGGCGGACCTGATTTTGAAAGTCAAGGAACCGCTGTTCAACGAGGCCAAGGGTCGCTCCGAAGTTTCGATGATGCATAAAGGTCAATACTTAATTACGTTTATTCACCCGGCTGCTCCACCCAACCACGAGATGGTCAAGGAGATGGCGGCGCAGGGTGTTATTTCGCTGACTTTGGACGGTGTGCCGCGTATTTCTCGGGCACAAAACTTGGACGCCCTGACTTCGATGAGTACGTGTGCCGGGTATAAAGGCATCCTGTTGGCGGCGAACTACCAGCCGTCCTTTATGCCGTTGATTCACAGCGCTATCGGACGGATTGACCCGCTGAAGGTGCTGGTCGTCGGGGTAGGCGTGGGCGGTTTGCAAGCCCTGGCTACCGCGAAGCGTCTGGGTGCCGTGGTGCACGCTGCCGACATTCGCCCGATGGCATCCGAACAGGCTACTTCCCTGGGTGCCAAGCCGGTCGAACTTGGGGTAGACCCCGAGAAGGCTATTGGTGAAGGCGGCTATGCCCAGGCCCTGCCGGAAGATGAGCTGGTCAAAGAGCGTGCCGCTCTGGCTAAGGTAGTTCCTGACATGGACATTATCTTTGCTTCGGCGCTGGTGCCGGGCCATTTGGCTCCACGACTCATTACCGAAGATATGGTGAAATCCATGAAGCCCGGTTCGGTCATCGTGGATATTTCCATTGACCAAGGCGGCAACTGCGAAATCACGCCTCCGGGCAAGGTGGAAGTCAAGCACCACGTCACCCTGGTGGGAATCAAGAACATCCCCGGTATGCTGCCGAAGAGTTCGACCTTCATGTTCGCCAAGAACATTGCCAACTTCGTGGACTTCCTGGTCAAGGACGGCCAAATCGTCCTGGATCGCAGCGATGAAATCATCGCCAAGACCCTCACGACTATCGACGGCGAAATCGTTCACGTTGGTGCGCGCGAGGCGATGGGCCTGGCCTAAAGACCTGAGATTGTGACGATTGGAGCGGTCGGCCGGTCAACGGTGAGGTCGCCCTAATCGATGCCTCGGGGCGGTGGCGGATATATTCGCCACCCCCGCTTGGCAATATTTTTATGAAATTCCTAACAAAACCGTAACCCAAGGAGAAAATCGATGACTCCCTTCCAAGGCGTGTTATTGGTCGTGCTGGTGGTGTTTACCCTGGTCGGCTATAAAATCATCAGCCATGTTCCCAGCCTTTTGCACACCCCGTTGATGAGCGGGATGAACGCCTTTTCCGGCGTGACCGTGCTGGGGTGTCTGAGTGCGGCCGCGTTAGCGGTGAGTCTGGGGTCAAAAGCGCTGGGCTTGCTGGCGGTCGCGCTGGCGATGGTGAATATTGTCGGCGGGTTTGGGGTCACTGACCGGATGCTGCGGATGTTCGATAAGAAACACAAGCCCATCGCCGGTGGGGGCACTCAGGCTGGAGAGGGGGAGTAGTCATGTATAACACCTTGAATCTGGTGGGGGCGCAAGGCCCGAATAGTCTCCTCTACTATGCCGTCTCGGTAGTGCTGGTGATACTGGTACTGGTCGGATTAAACATGTTGTCAAGGGTGCAGACGGCGGTGCGCGGCAACCTTCTGGGCGCTTTGGCGATGGCTTTGGCTATCGTGGCGACACTGTGGAACTTCGGAATCCTCAGCGCTGTCGAACTTTACATAGCGATGCTGGTCGGGGCGTTATTCGGGGTCATCATCTGGCGTAAGACCAAGATGATTCGGATGCCGCAAACCGTGGCTCTGCTCAACGGATTGGGCGGCATGGCCTCGATGCTCGCCGGAGCCCTAGCCTTGACCGGGCATGCTGATAACAATGCTTTTGCCCAGTTCACGGCTGGTTTAGCGGTTGCTGTTGGTGGTGCTACCTTCTTTGGCTCCCTGATTGCGGCAGGTAAACTGCATCAAATCCTGGATCAGCACCCCAAGGTGCTTCCCGCGCACTCCGTGTGGGTGGGTCTGAGCCTGGTCGTCAGCCTGGGTGCCGCTCTGGCTTACGTTTTTCCACCGTTCAGCAGTCCGGGTGTGGCGCAAACGGTGTTGCTCATCGTCCAGATTGTGGCCGCCAACCTGTTTGGCTACCTGCTGGCGGTGCGGGTGGGCGGAGCCGACATGCCCATCACAATTTCCCTGCTGAACTCCCTGTCCGGGGTGGCGGGAGCCATCGCCGGCTTGGCCATCTCTGATCTGCTGTTGGTGGCTATCGGAGCCATCGTGGGGGCTTCCGGTCTGCTGTTGACCCAGATCATGTGCCGGGCGATGAACCGCCACCTCATGGATATTTTGCTGGGCAAGACTTCCGTCAGCACCGCTGCTGCCGCCGACACTCCCACAACGTCAACTGAAGCTGAATCGGAAAAACCGGACGAATCGGCTGGTGAGAGCAAGCCCGACACTAGCGACACCGCTTCTGCCAGCGCACCTGCACCTGCAGCGCCTGCCGTAGACCCTGAAGCTGCCTTCTCCGACTGGGTAGAGAATGCCCAGCGCGTCATCCTGGTGCCCGGCTACGGCATGGCTCTGTCTCAAGCCCAAGCCCAGGTCAAACGCCTGTTGGACTACCTGGAAAAGGCCGGAAAGAACGTGGACTTCGCAATTCACCCGGTGGCGGGCCGGATGCCCGGACACATGAATGTACTGCTGGCCGAAGTTGACGTGGACTACGAAAAGCTGCGGGAAATGAAGGACATCAACGATGATTTCGCGACCGCGGATTTGACCGTAGTCGTTGGGGCTAACGATGTGATGAACCCGGCGGCCAATACCGCTGAAGGAACCCCAATCTACGGGATGCCCGTGCTGAACGTGGGGGACTGCGCCCACGTGGCCATCTTTAACTTCGATCTGAAACCGGGCTATGCCGGGGTGGAAAACCCGCTGTATGCCCGGGCTGAGACCGAACCGGACCGGGTGCTGATTTTCCAAGGCGACGCTAAGGAAACCTTGGGGGCACGGCTGGACGCAATTGGGGCGCCGCCTGCACTTGAGTTGTATTAGTTCCTGAATTTGAGCCGGATTCCGCGAGTATGACGAGCCAAAAACCGGGCGCTCCGAGGATTCGGGGCGCCCGGCTGGTTTGCAGTTCTAGATTGAGTTTTCCGCTGCGGACTGTGCGGTCTTCATAATGTGAGCGTCGAGAGTCTTTTTGGAAGGAACCCCAAACAGCAAAAGCACGCCGAACAGCGACACTATGGTATAGAACCAGAACAAGCGGATAAATCCCTTATTGAGCTCCAGCTGGAACGTAGATTCGATAGTGTCCGCGTGAGCATCGATGTCCTTAAGGTAATCCTGGCGAGCTTGCTCCAGGGCTGGCGGCACAAAGCCCATCTGTTCCTTCATGGTGTTGCCTTGCTCGTCGAACGTGTAGTTTGCCAGTTCCTTGGACCGCTCCACAATGTTGGTGACGTCCGCGCTCTTGAGGCGGTTCATCAACTCGCCAGGTACATTGGCCATGGAAAATCCGGGGTCAATTGTGTCCTGGGACGGGACAGAGGGCTGAGAACCATTGCCGGTGTTCCCGGAAAGCATTTGGCCCATGCCAGAGTCTTGATCCCCAGCAGTTGACATTCCGCCGGGGGCTGCGGGCATAGCGGCGGACATGGCGGACATATCCGGTTTTGGCATGACTTCCATGACCTTCCCGGACAGGCCGCCCATAGCGGTGGCGAGTAGCCCGACCATGATAGCCGGAGCTAGGGTGGTAGCCAAGGACCGGGTCAAAGACAGAGTTGCCTGACCTGTGTTCGCGTCACGGCTGGGCACCAGGTGCAAAATCAGGTAGGTCAGGGGTGCGCCCATCAGGAATCCCAGCCCGAAGCCCATAAAAAAGATGGATACGGAAGTGGAGATGATTCCAGGATGCGGAGAGGCCCAGAAAATCAGCAATAAACCGGATAAAGCACAAATAGTGACTCCCAGACCAAGTACCGCTCGCGGGCCGCGCTGGTCAGTCAGTCGTCCAGATATTGGTGCTCCAAGTCCAGAAGCTAGACCGATGATGATTGTGGGATACCCCCCATCGCCGGTAGCCATGCGCATAGAGTTTTCAGCAAACTGGGGAATGAACATGACGGTCATCATCAAGGTGCCAGCCACCATGCCGAGGAGCAAAGTGACCCCGACCGGGATATTCGCGAAATAATCAAAGTTGATTAAGGGGTCGTGGACTCGATGCTCGGTAACCCAGAACACTACGCCTGAAATCGCAAAAATCAGCAGGGAAACACGGACGTTGGCATCTTGGAAGGAATTGCTGATATCTGTGAAATCCAAGTGCTGGAACATCCACAAGAGGGCGGTGATGGTGACCACGATTAAGACGGTGCCAGGTATGTCTAAGCGGCGGCCCTCTTCGGTGCGTTCGTGGTCTAAGAACAGCGCCCCCAAAACTACTACGGCCAGGGCAATAGGCACGTTGATGTAAAAAATCCATTGCCAGTTGTCGGTACCGGCAATATCCATAATCAGTGAACCGGCTGAACCCCCGATAACTGAGGCCACGCCGTAGACCATGCCGACCATGCCCAGAGCCATACCTCGCTTTGCCGGAGGAGCGATGGTACCGGCCGCGGCGGTGGCGACCGGCATCATACCGCCGCCGCCCACGGCTTGCACCACGCGGGAGGCCAGCAGCAAGCCGAAAGATTGAAAGTCTTGGGCGAGTCCACATCCCAGTGAACCGATCCCGAACAGGGCGATAGCCAGCACATATATTGGCTTGCGCCCCAACACGTCGGCCAGTTTGCCGATAACGGGGATGGCGATGGCGTAGGCCAGAGTATAAATCGTAAAGACCCAGACACCTGCCTGGTCGTCGACCCCCAAGCTGTTTTGAATGACGGTACGCGCCGGATTCACGATGCCCATGTCCAAGGCACCCATGAAAATTCCTGCCAGGTACAGCGCCAGAATTAATCCCCAGTGCTCTGGCGCGGTGTATTCAATCGAAGCTAAATCGTGGGGATTTTCGTTGCCATTTTGCGATTTCGCCTCGCTGTGTGTTGCGGCAGTCTCGGATTCATCGAGGGTATTAGTCAATGTCATGAAATTAATTATATTGATAGTTAAGAAACTGAATCAAATTTTAAGCTCGTTTCAATAGTTACGGCGACAAAGGTCGGTTTCACTGGGGGTCTGGAGACTCTGAGGTACCCGATTGTGGGGTTTTTGTGTGGTGAGAATCATCAATCTGGTCGATGAATTCCGCCAGCATTTCCGAGAACTGCTTGATTTCCTCGTTAGAACGGTTGGCAAAAACGCCACTGAAATCCTCGTTCACGGAACCGACAAAATTATGCCCCAGCATGTCTCCAGATTCCGCGATGCGCAGCACGGCCCGGCGGCGATCCTCCAGGTCCGTCTGCCTGCTGATGTATCCCAGGTTGACCAAGCGGTCCACTAGATAGCTGGCGGCGGCGCGAGTAATGTGCAAACCATCGGCGAGTTCCGAGGGGGACAGGGGCTTTCCGGCTATTTCGGAGCGCCAAATCAGCAACAGACCATCGCCGTCCTTGCCGTGCATTCCCAAGTCGGCTGAGATATTGGCAATCAAATTGTTGGCGGAAAACACCAGGCGGTGGAACTCGTAAACCAGCTGTTCACTCAGAGCCGCGCGTTCCTTATCGACCTTATCAACCTCACTCATGCTATTCAGTATATTGACAGTTAAGCGATTTTAACTAAAGAAGCTAAATCAGACGTACGACTTGGCGGGCAATCGCCAACTCCTCGTTGGTGGGTACGACCAGCACCAGCACTTTTGAATCATCGCTAGAGATGCGCCAGATGGCTTTGGAACGGTCACGATTTTCGTTACGTTCGCGGTCAATCTTGACCCCGATGAACTCGAGTTTTTCGCACAAGCGCCGCCGGGTGCGGTCATCGTTTTCACCAATGCCGGCGGTGAAAGTCAGCACGTCCAAGCCGCCCAGCTCAAAAGTGTAGGCACCAATGTACTTTAGCAAGCGCTGCTGATAAGTCTGCAGAGCCAGCAGAGCGTCGGAGTCGCCCTCGTCGCGGCGTTTCCAGACATCACGCATATCGTTGTCTCCGCACATGCCTTTCATACCGGATTCCTTGTTGAACAGGGTGTCAATGTCATCTACGCTCATTCCTTTGCGTAGCAGGTGGAACACCACAGCCGGGTCGATGTCGCCGGTACGGGTGCCCATGACCAAGCCTTCCAGGGGCGTCAACCCCATCGAGGTGTCCATCGGTAGCCGGCCAAGTTCCGCGCAGGCGGACGCGCCATTTCCCAGATGCAGGGTAATTTGTTTCACGGTGTCATCGCCCAGGTAGTCGCAGACCTTGTTGGCTACGAATTCGTGAGAAGTCCCGTGGGCACCGTAGCGGCGGATGTGGTAGTCATGCGCTACCTGCTTATTGAGGGCGTAGCTACGGGCTTTTTCGGGCAGGCCGGTAAAGTAGGCGGTATCAAAAACGGCCACGTGTGGCAGGTCAGGCCACAGCTCCATAGCGGTGTCGATGCCAATGAGGTGCGCGGGGTTGTGCAGCGGCGCCAAGTCGCACAGTTCCTCAATCTTGGCGCGAACATCATCATTCACGATGGCCGGTCCCTTGAAATGCCAGCCACCCTGGACGATACGGTGACCAAAACCGGATAAATCCACGTGCTGTAAGTCAGGTCCGTGGGTCGCGAACATCTCGATAATCCTGGTCAAGGCTTCCTTGTGGGTCGGAAGAGGGAGAGCCTCGCTGAACTTGTCCGCATGGACTTCGTGGGTAACTTCCCCCCGGTCAGTGCCGATGCGTTCCGCTTGGCCCTTGGCCAGGACGTCACCGCTGACAGGTTCGATTAGCTGGTACTTCAGTGAGGAAGAGCCGGAGTTAATTACAAAGATAGTTTGATGGCGCATAGTGATTGTTCTTTCTTCTTTTCACAAGGACGGTCGCGGGGTTGCTTCCCTCGGGAGGTTAACCTTGGGCTTGGATAGCGGTAATGATGATGGTGTTGATGATGTCATCCACGGTGGCTCCGCGCGACAAGTCGTTGACCGGGGCGTTTAGCCCTTGCAAGATGGGTCCTACCGCCAGCGCGCCGCTGGTGCGCTGCACTGCTTTGTAGGTGATGTTTCCGGCATCGAGATCCGGAAAGATGAACGTGTTTGCGTGTCCGGCAACGGGGGATTGGGGAGCTTTTTTGGCAGCTACTGACTCGACTACCGCGGCATCGAACTGGAGCGGACCATCGATAGCTACTTCCGGGGCGGCGGCCTGAGCTTTCGCGGTGGCATCCCTGACCAGGTCAACCAGTGGACCCGAGCCGGAGTCAATCGTGGAATAGGACAACATGGCAACTTTCGGTTCCAAGCCAAACTGAGCTGCGGTCTGGGCCGAAACAACCGCGATGTCCGCCAGCTGCGCAGCGTCCGGGGAAATCGTGACCGCGCAATCCGAATACACGTCACAGTGGTCATCGAAAACCATGAGGAAAGCTCCCGAAACCAATTTCACTCCCGGCTGGGTCTTAATGACTTGCAGTGCGGGTCGAATGGTGTGGGCGGTAGTGTGGGCCGCTCCAGACACCATTCCGTCGGCGTCGCCGCAGACAATCATCATGGTGCCAAAGAAAGAAATATCTTTCAAAGTTTCCTTTGCCTTGGCTTCGTCCATGCCCTTGTGCGAGCGCAGCTCCACCAGTTTAGCGGTGTAGCGGGCCAGCTTTTCAGCATCGTCGAGGGAGACGATTTCGGCCGCGGAGAGATCCAACCCGAGCGCGGAGGCTCTAGCCTGGACGGTGTCCTGGTCTCCCAGCAGAACCAAGTTAGCAATGCCCTTCTGGAGGATGTGTGCGGCAGCTTTTAAGATGCGCTCATCGTCAGATTCTGGCAGCACGATTCGTTTCCGGTTTAAAGCAGCTTTTTTAGCCAGTTTGTTGAGGAATGAGGCTTTGAAGTCGCTCATGTCCAGCTCCAATTCTTTTCTCAGGGTTTTGAAAGCCCGATGAAATCAGGCTAACTCTAACGATAATCCTACTAACGTTTTTCGCTGAGGGGTTTAACTTTTGAATCGGTAATCCGTGAAAACCTGACCAGAGAACAGTGTCGGGGTGTAGCCTTAAAAAATCTGTGCAAGCCAGCTGACATATTCAGAAAGGAAGCCGCATGTCCGGTCGTGTGACTCTGCCTATTGAGAACGGAATGGATGATGAAATCCGCCAGATAGCCAAGCTTTGGGGAGCTGACGCGGTACGTAACTCAGATGGAACAAAGCTGCCCCCCATCACTTCTGAACTTGGGGCGAAGGTGTACGAAACCTACTTCGTGGGACGCGGAGACAATGAGTGGGCTTATGCCCATCCCCAGGATAGGCCACAAATTTTCCTGATGAGTCAACGTTGCCCCGCTTTAGGCGATGAACCGCTGCATATCTCTGTCATGGATGGTTACCTGGATAAACAGGTTGAGCCGGATGTTCAAGCTGACCTCCAGCGTTACTGGCAGGTGATTGATCGCACCACCGGGGAAACCCTCCCTTCTGAAAAATGGAGTTTGGCAGGAAAGGGAGCGGACACCCAGGTGCGCATTGAAAAACCTGCAGTTGGGCACGTTTATACGGTAGACTTCCTGGCTTGGCAAAACTGGGATCCGGTGCAAATGTATAACTACATCACGAATCACTGGGAGGACGATCCTCAGCGGATTCGCGAACAGCCCTACGATATCCGCAACCCAGAAACTTGGAAATATGCCCAAGCCCACATGGATAAATGGTTAAAAGACCATCCCCATGTGGATGTGGTGCGATTTACGACCTTTTTCTATCAGTTCACCTTGGTCTTTAACAATCGAGAAAAAGAAAAAATGGTCGATTGGTTTGGCTATCTCGGATCTGTATCGAAGCCAGCCTTGGCTGAGTTTGCAGCCAAATACGGGTATGAGCTAACTCCCGAAGATTTTGTTGACCAGGGCTATTACAACTCGCCCTTCCGGCTGCCTCGCATGCAATTCCTCAATTGGATGGAATTCCTGGGTGAATTCGTCACTGAGCGGGCGCGCATTACGGTGGACAAAGCCCACCAGGCCGGCAAGGAAGCCATGATGTTTCTGGGAGATCATTGGATTGGAACCGAACCCTACGGGGATGATTTTCCTTCCATAGGTTTGGACGCGGTCGTGGGTTCGGTTGGCTCGGCGGCGACTTGCCGAATGATTTCGGATATTCCCGGTGTTCGCTACCACGAGGGACGTTTCCTGCCCTACTTTTTCCCGGATGTGTTTTTCGAGGGAGCTGACCCCGTTCCCGAGCTAGAGGCGCGCTGGTCACAGGCTCGGCGTGCTATTGTGCGTAATCCTTTGGACAGAATGGGATATGGAGGTTACCTGTCCCTGCCGGTGAAATTCCCGAAGTTTGTTCAGCGAGTCTCTGAAATAACCGATGAATTCCGCTCACTGCATGAGGTGAGTGGGGGAGCCAAGCCAGCGGTGTCCACGATTAAAGTCGCGGTATTAAACGCTTGGGGTAAAAAGCGCTCGTGGATGACATCGATGGTGGCGCACGCCAAGCCCTATTTCCAAACTTATGCCTATGAAGGCGTGTTGGAATCACTGGCGGGACTGCCCTTTGCTGTGAGTTTTATTAACTTTGACGATGTGTTGCGCGGAGCTCTCGATGACGTTGATGTGGTGATTAATGCCGGTCAGGCAAACACAGCATTTTCGGGGGGCGATTACTGGGCCAGACCCGAAATTTCCGCTCGGATTCGTGAGTTTGTTGCTGGTGGTGGCGGTTTCATCGGTGTCGGTCAGCCCAGTGCGTGTTTCGTGGCGGGAAGTGGAACGTTCTTCCAGTTGAGCGATGTTCTGGGGGTGGATCAGGAAGTAGGGTGGACTCTGTCTACGGACAGGTACGTTAACGTAGCGGATACTCACTTCATCATCGAGGGCTTTGACGCTTTGGATCAACGTAGCCGAGGTCGAGGCTTGAAAGAGTTTAACGTGCTTGAACTGGAACCTCAGCCTCAACCTGGACCAGAACAAGCTTTACTTGATATTGGTCCCGGAGTCGGAAGTATCGTTCCTACCGGTGCTGAAATCCTGCAGTTTATAGACGGTTCAGTTGACTTGGGTGTTCACGAATATGGTCAGGGCAGAGCAGTTTACTTTGCGGGGTTGCCCTATAACAGTGTGAACTCGCGATTGTTGCATCGGGCGATTTATTGGGCTGGTCATGGGGAACAGCGAATTACCGAGAACTACCTGGCTGACAAGCCTGAGGTAGAGGTCGCCTTTTATCCTGAGGTTCACAAGGTCTTCGTGTATAACAACTCTGACACTGAGCAAACCGTTAAGGTGATGGGGGCAAATCCTCTCCAAGTTACTCTGGGGGCGCGAGCATCTCGCTGGGAAACTGTTTAAATTTTCCAGAAACCCTACCCAAGCGGGCACAAACTATGGTTATATTAATCTGTGGTTACCTTAACCATGCTCCAAGATAACCGAGGAAGGTAGATTAAATATGCAATTAACGTCTAAACTGCGTTTCGCTGCGGTTTTTGCGGGTGTTGGTGCACTAGCTCTGACTGGTCTCACCGCGTGCTCGTCCGGAGGGGATGCAAAGGGGGGCAACACGGATGCTTCCGGTGAACCGGTAAAGATTAAATATCTGCACCGTCTGCCAGACGGGGAAGGCATGACCAAGGTCGATGACGTGGTCGCCCAATGGAATAAAGATAACCCAGATATTCAGGTCGAAGCTGTGAAGTTTGACGGCAAGGCTCAAGAGCTGATTAAGAAGCTGGAGACTGACGTTAAAGCTGGTACGGCACCGTGTTTGGCTCAGGTTGGCTATGCAGATTTGGCTGAAGTTTATGTGAAGCAGCTGGTAGAGGATGTTTCCGGGGAAATTAGCAACTACCGTGATCAGTTTGCTGCCGGTTCGCTGGATTCCATGAGCATCGACGGCAAGTACTTTGGTCTGCCTCAGGATACCGGTCCGCTGGTTTACTTTTACAACAAGGCTGCCTTTGAAGAACTCGGTTTGACTGTGCCGACCACGGCTGACGAGTTTGTTGAGACCGCAAAGAAAGCCGCCGAAAAGGGCAAGTTTATTGTTGACTTCCAGACTGACGAGGCCGGCAACATGCTTCCGGCGTTGAGCGCAGCTGCTGGCGATCAATGGTTCACCATTGATGGCGATGCATGGAAGATCGATACCGCTGGAGCCGGTTCAGCTAAGGTGGCTGACTTCTGGCAGAAACTGCTTGACGCTAAGGCGACCGCTACGGTACAGCGTTGGGATGCAGAATCTTGGAAGGCAGCTTTGAACAGCAACCTGATTGGCACAATCGGGGCAGCTTGGGAAGCTCCGCTGTTGGCTGATGATATGGCGGGCACCGACAACGAAGGCAAGTGGGCTGTGGCTCAGCTGCCAGCTTTCGGTGATGCTGCCGCTTCTGGTCCGGACGGTGGTTCCGGTGTGGCTGTTATCAAGGGTTGCGCTGCTCCGGCAGAAGCTATGAAGTTCAATGCTTGGTTCAACACACAGATTGATGCGCTGGTATCTCAGGGCTTGGTGGTTGCTGCCAACGGCACCATGACTACTCCTGAAAAGGTTTCGGCCTTCTATGGAGGTCAAGATGTGTTTGCGGAACTGACCAAAGCTAACAGTGCTATGAAGCCGTTCACCTACATTCCTGGTTGGTCGGCAGTACAGGCAAACGCTGAAGTTGCTGCTAAGGCTGCGGACGGCTCCGGTAAAGTGGCTGATATCTTTACCTGGAACGCGGATACCGCCAAGGCTACGTTGACCAATCTCAATTTGACTGTTTCTGACAAGTAGCGCTTTTCCTCAATAAGGAACAGTGTAGAAATTTCGAGTCATGGGTGTTCACTGAGTACTACGTATCAGAGAGCACCCATGACTCGTGTCTGAGCCAAAACGATGGGAACCGGAATGGAAAAACAAGTTGAAAACGCAACATCAACACAGCTGTTGAGGTCAGACGAACAATCGTCTGAGTCGGATAAGCCTCGGAATGGTGGGGTGCACAGACGAAAGACCTCCCCACAGGCAAAGACCCAAATCCGTGCCGGGTGGGCTTTCTTAGCTCCTTTCGTGGTCTTGTTTGTCCTCGTGTTCTTGGTTCCCATTTTTGTATCGATATATTCGAGTTTCTTTCAGCTGAAAACCACCGGTGGGGGTGCATATGGTGGTGGTGAATCCACCAACACGTTCGTAGGCTTGGAAAACTATCAATACGTCATTACGTCTCACGAATTTTGGCTTGGAATTGGGCGGGTGATTCTGTACACGTGTTTCCAGGTTCCAGTAATGATTATTGCTGCTTTGGTTTTAGCGCTGGTGCTTGATTCATTCTTGGTCAAGCATGTCACCATATATCGCTTGGGGTATTTCCTGCCTTTCGCAATTCCCGGTGTAGTCGCGGCAATGATTTGGCTTTACCTGTACAATCCAGAGGTTTCACCCCTGGTAAAGGGTCTAGCTGCGCTGGGTATCGACATCAACTTCCTGAGCGGCAACGTTGTGTTAGCCTCTATGGCAAATATGACAACCTGGACCTATACGGGATATAACATGCTGATTTTTCTGGCAGCACTGCAAGCTATTCCCCCCGAGCTTTCCGAGGCGGCTCGAATCGATGGAGCCAGCGGATTGCAAATCATGACGCGAATTAAGATGCCCTTGCTGCGACCCGCAGCGTTGTTGGCAGTATTGCTCTCCATTGTGGGTACCATACAGCTGTTCAATGAACCAGCAGTTATCAGTTCGACTCAAACTTGGATGGGCAAGGCTTATACGCCAATGATGATGGCATATAACACTACTATGGGCACTTTGACTCCCAGCGGAGACGGTCCAGGCTCGGCGGTGGCCATTGTCATGGCTCTGATTGCTGGTGTATTGGCTGTGGGATACTTCTTTGTGGATCGAAAGGTTAGCGGCAATGACTAAGAATAGTAAATCTAAACGTGAACATATGGTGACGGAGCATTCTCCCCAGGGGTTTGACTATATACCGTCCAAGGAAGGGGTGCCGCCACGGGCTATTGCTCCGTCGATGATTTCTCGCGGGATTACCACCTTTATGCTACTCCTGGTGCTTCTCTATTTCATATTTCCGGTCTATTGGGTCATCATCTCAGCCACAAAGACTAACGCTGAGCTTGCTAACACGTTTGGATTGTGGTTTGCAGCGCACGATGAGAATACTGAGAGTAAAAATCTCATAGAGGCCATAGGGGTTAATTACGACAAGTTAATGAGTTGGACTCGCGGTAACTTTTGGCGTTGGGTTGCGAATTCTTTGATTTATTCCACAACTGCAGCTGCCATCGGTACCCTTATTTCTGTTATGGCAGGGTATTCCTTGGCTAAGTTTACTTTCCCCGGCAAGAATCTGTCTACGGGTATTATCATGGCAGGATTGCTGATGCCCGCGGCTCTGTTGACTGTTCCCATGTACATTGTCTTTTTGCACTTAGGGATTTCTAACACGATGGCGTCGATTATCGTGCCGTGCTGTGTGTCTCCGTTTGGGGTATTTCTGGGACGGGTTTATTCTCAAACCTCCGTTCCTACCGAATTAATCGAAGCGGCGCGAATTGACGGGGCTTCAGAAGCGCGTATTTTCTTTACTATAGTGCTGCGTATCCTCGCTCCGGCGATGGTGACGATTTTCCTGTTTATTTTTGTGGCTTGTTGGAATAACTTCTTGCTGCCTTTGATGATGATTTCAACGGACACCTTGAAACCCGTCACTCTTGGTCTTTACGGAATGATGAGCTACTTTAATCCAGAGAAGGGCGCCGTAATGATGGGTGCTCTGTTCGGGGTAATCCCGCTGATTATCCTGTTCTTAGGTCTGCAAAAGTACTGGCAGTCAGGGCTCGCTGCCGGTTCAGTAAAAGGCTGATTTTTATCCCCTCTCGATACGACATTGGAGGGTATTTCAATTCAGGATTTCAAAGAGGTCATGTGAATAACGGAGTTTTTGCGTTCCCCGAACGGGGAGTAACTTTGTGCGCTTCACAAATCGGGATTTCCTTAGATTTTATTGAAGCCTTGCTGGAACGTATGCACCAACTCGAACTCAACACACTAATTTGGGAACTGAAGATCAAATCACCGTGTTGGGAACTTGCGAATACATGGCATTATTACACCGCATCGCAAGTATCGCAGGTGTTAGCATTAGCGCAACGTCTCGGGATTGAAGTGGTTCCCGAGGTAAATGCTCCAGGACATATGGGAATTTGGTTAGAAAACTATCCGCAATATGCCTTGAAACGTCTCGACGGAAGTGTGGATCCGGAGGGAAGACTAGATATTACCAATCCACAAGCAATCGACTTTTATCTTCAGATAGTTGACGAATACCTGCGGATCTTCCCCAGCCGTTGGTGGCATATGGGAGCGGATGAATACATGATTCACGACTCTTTCGCTAACTATCCGTACCTCGCGGAATATGCCCATCGAACTTTCTGCACAAGCGCAAGCGAATACGACGTTTTTAACTCTTTCGTTAATGAAGTTAACCAATTTGTGAAAGGGCGTGGCAGACGTTTGCGAATTTGGAACGATGGAATACACGAAACTTCCGTCGTGCATTTAGATAACGACATTCTGATTGAATACTGGAAAGATGAAGGTCTGCGTATAACTGATTTTATACAGCGAGGCCACGATGTCATTAATAACAGCGAGGTTCTGTATTGGTCCAGATCCCATCCACCGTATCGAGTCGATGCCCCTGCCTTATGGGAAAGTAACTGGGATGCCCGCACATTTATCGGTAATCAATATCTATCAGACGTTCTGCATGGTGGGGATCGTAAACAACGGGGCTTGCGGGTCTCAATCTGGCCTGATGAGTCCTTTCGCGCCACTGAGCATGAGGTTTGGGAAGCAATTCAAGATTCCCTGATTCTGGTGGCCGAGCTGGGTAAATATGGCGTGAAACGTAATCATGATTGGCGCACCGTCGGGATGAGTTCCCTATCTGTGCCCACAATAGCGGACAGCGCAGTGTCTCCCGGTCTGTATGAGATACCTGAATTGAACGTTGTGGGAAAGGGGCCTTGGCGAGTCCAGTGCACGCCAGATGGATACCGCACCCTCGAGGATACATCCTGTGGAAAGAACTTAACCTTGAAATATGGGCAAAAGCATTTGGGCGTGGTTACCCAAGCCGGGGCGCGACCGTCACTGGAGCTACCAGCTGACATGTCTGCGAGCTGGCCCGATGGGTGGGAAAACGCTGAAAGTCGAAATACTCAAAAATGGATAATCAGCTCCGCAGTTCTCAAAGACAACTCAATCCCCTCCCAGACGCATGAGGTTTTTAGCATCAAACCTGCCCTGACCGGACAAATTTTGACTCACAGTGATGAAGGATTAGCGCAGTGGCCCTTCGACAGTCTACAGGGTGATAGTGCGTTCACCTTTCGGAAAGTATCGCTTTAGCGATAAAAACCCAACTCTGGCATCGTTTGATGCCAGAGCGAAGAAGGGGGCGAAGAAGTTAGTGCGCAAAGAGCGTGTTCTTGAGAGCAAAACGGTCTGCACGGAACAGGTATTCACCATAAGCGGCAATCTTGCCGGATTCGTCATAAGAGATGTTTTGAATGCTCAGCATGGTTGATCCTGCAGGAATCCGCAGGAGTTGAGCCTCCGGGGCGCTGGCCTTGCGGGCGGACACCGCTTGGCGTGCCATCGTCACGACGACACCGCGTTCAGCTAGGACATTTTCGAAAGAATCACGCTCCAAGGCGGTGGCAGCCGGAGCTATCGAAGAACGAATCATGTCAAACATGAGTCCGGCGGGCTGCCGGTCAGTCATGCGCAGTCGGCGAATAGTGGTCACGTTAGTGCCCGGAGCCACCTCCAGTTTCGCGCTGACTTCCTGGCTGGCCGGGGACGTGCCATAAGACAAGACTTCGGTAGAAGGCTTATGTCCATCGGTTTTCATCTGGTCGTAAATGGTCGAGAGGACGTTCGGGCGATGCACCCGGGTTGGGGCCACCTGAGTTCCGACACCGCGGCGGCGCACCAGCAGACCATGGTCGCCCAGTTGTTGCAGGGCTCGGCGCGCGGTGGGGCGGGATACGTTGAGACGTCGTGCCATGGAAAGTTCGTCTTCTAAGCGCGTACCAGGGGTGAGTTGTCCTGAGAGGATTAATTCTTCAATGGGCTGAGCAATTTGATGGTAGAGCGGAACCGGGGAGTTCCGATCCAGTCGGACATCAGCCTCGAAATACGTTGGTACCTGACTCATGGCGGGTCTCCTTTCCCTCGCGCCATAGGTCCTTCCTTTGACCCTACATACTATTGTATCGACAATTATTGGCCTGACATTAGGGAAAACCGTTGAAATATCAACGAATTATCCCTGAATATAGTCTGAGAATTGGGGGGTCAATTTATGGCGAGGAAATGTTTTAGGATTAACTCATGGCTGAAAACTTGCAAGATGGTAAACCCGTGGGACCGGTGTTAGTTGTTGACTTTGGCGCGCAATATGCCCAACTAATCGCACGCCGGGTTCGCGAGGCGAAAGTTTACTCGGAAATTGTGGGACATAACCTGACCGCACGGGAAATATTGGATAAACAGCCTTCGGCCATCATTCTCTCAGGTGGACCGTCTTCCGTTTACGCGCCGGGAGTTCCCGCTTTTGACCCAGCCGTTTTTCAGGCAAATGTGCCGGTACTAGGCATTTGCTACGGGTTTCAGGTCATGGCACAAGCCTTAGGGGGCACCGTTAGCCCTACCGGAACTTCCGAGTACGGCCGGACCAACTTGGAAGTTGTTACGGGCAGTCGGCTAATGGAAGGAACCCCATCAGAACAGGTAGTTTGGATGAGTCACGGGGACGCAGTTTCCGCAGCTCCCAGCGATTTCCAAGTTATCGCGGCGACAGATGATACAAAGATAGCTGCCTTTGAAAATCCTGAACGAGGCCTGTATGGAGTGCAGTGGCATCCGGAAGTTCGGCACAGCGCCTATGGCCAGAGGCTTTTGGAACATTTTCTGCACGACCTGGTCGGGTTAGATCCGGTGTGGACACCGCAATCCATTATCGACACCCAGGTGGCCGAGATTCGCCAGCGCGTGGGTGATGCTCAAGTTATCTGCGGTTTGTCTGGCGGGGTCGATTCTTCCGTGGCGGCCGCTCTGGTTCATAAGGCCATCGGAGACCAGCTGACCTGCATTTTCGTTGATCACGGTTTGCTGCGCGCGGGGGAGCGCGAACAGGTGGAGCGGGACTATGCCGCCAACATGGGCATTCGAGTCAAGTACGTCGACGAGTCCGCACGCTTCTTGGGGGCACTGGCGGGGGTGAGCGAACCGGAACAGAAACGCAAGATTATCGGTCGCGAGTTCATTCGGTCTTTTGAGGCGGCTCAACGTGAGGTTGTGGCCGAGGTCGGCGCCAGCGGCGGGGAAGTAAAGTTCCTGGTCCAGGGCACTTTGTATCCTGACGTGGTGGAATCTGGCGGCGGCAGCGGCACGGCTAATATCAAGTCTCATCACAATGTGGGCGGATTGCCAGAGGATTTGAAGTTTGAGCTCATCGAGCCGCTGCGCAAACTGTTCAAGGACGAAGTGCGTGCTTTGGGTCGCGAGTTGGGGTTGCCTGACGTCATCGTGAACCGCCAGCCTTTCCCCGGTCCGGGCTTGGCTATCCGCATCATCGGAGAGGTTACCGAGGATCGCTTGCGAATCTTGCGGGCGGCGGACTTGATTGTGCGCAACGAGCTGAGCGCAACCGGGCTGGACACGGAGATTTGGCAGTGTCCCGTGGTGTTGCTCGCCGACGTGCGTTCCGTGGGGGTGCAGGGTGATGGGCGTACCTACGGGCACCCGATTGTGTTGCGTCCGGTTTCCTCAGAAGACGCGATGACCGCGGACTGGTCGCGCTTGGATTGGGACTTGGTGGCGCGGATTTCTAACCTGATTACCAACCAGGTTCCCGAAATCAACCGCGTGGTGCTGGACTGCACGTCCAAGCCACCGGGAACCATCGAGTGGGAATGACGCTCGAAACGGCGAAAACCCGCATGAATACAGGCTTTTTTGCCCGTCCATACTGCTCTTGATACTGGATTGATACTATTTGTGTCCGCCCGGTATTCTCAAGAGAAAAATCCCAAAAGGACAAGCAAAACCGCCCTGCTGAACGACAAATTCAGCAGGGCGGTTTTTTTGCTTGTCTTATTTATTTTTCCGCCAAGGGATATAATATTCGCTTTCCAGGCCATCGTCGCAGGTATGGGGCCAGTTGAGTTTCCATTC
>NZ_JAXFNY010000009.1:0-68186 GCF_034180645.1 Mobiluncus sp.
TTGCTGCATCGAAAGCCCCTCAGCAAGGATCCGATCCTCGACCAAACGCACAACCCGATCCTTCGATTCCTGATCAAACTTCTTCGGCATAATCCAGATTTTCCCATCTACTCAAACGGAACAAAACCTGGGACACTTCAGCCAAAGCTTTTTGTGTCTTGGCCATCGATGATGATTTTTGCGTTTTTTACCGTGTTGAAGGTGTGGGTTAACAGCAGCGAAATAGCGAAGGATTTTAGTTTACTCGGAGATTTGCGAAGCGTCTCAGAATAGAGAATCGTTTTGTCTATCACCAGTACTCGAACAGCAAAATTCACTGGCTCGATTGCCTCAAAAAACATTCTCTTGTGTGATTTTTTGGTTTTATGAAATTTAAACTCGGTCTTTCGATGCAACTGTTGTGATAAATCGCTAACTTTCTGGTCGAGGAGTTCTATCTGCCGTGTATCATCGAAGACGCAGGCTGCCATAACTAGAAACCGAGTCGATCCTTTCCCAAACTTCATCCCTCCATCGCCAGAGTCATCAATATACACATGCATAACCTGTGATTATATCCCTCTTATCTCACCAGCCGGGGTAGATGTTGTTTCGCTGTGGCTTGTGAAGTCATCATCGTACCCCCTCTCCCATCATTGTACTTCAGGTAATATCGAAAGAACTAGAGCTGCTTTCCGCTCTGGTGTGGGTGAGCTACTTGAACCGGAACCCAAATAACCCCCGTCCTCACCTACATCAGTGAGCGGGGGTTGATACGGGCGAACCGGCAGACTCCTCACAACAATGCTTGTGAACCGCCACGTACCATGATGAACAGGCCATTGCAGATGAGCATTTCGGTTGGTAAACGAACACCATATCGAAGTAAGACTCTTATGGAATAGAATGAGTAGCAGGCAGATGGCGGGATACCGGAGATTGTTGAGGGAGCATTAATGGGCGATAGTGGTGTTTTGCGGTGTTGCTCCTTCACTGAGAAGCCGTACATCTGGATTCACCCTGGAGATGAATTTAACGGGGAAATAATGCCTGGTCGTCAATGGTATGAGATGCCATGCTGGATTAGTGACGATATGGCACTTGACTTGAATACTCTGGAAGCTCATATGTTTGAACGTATGCATCTTCGGGCTGAAATGGATGATTTGCTAGAACGAGCCTCATATGGGAATCTGCAACAAGATCCAGAGTTCGTGAAAGCAACAAGGGATGCCACCAGGACCCGCCTTGATGTTGAAGTTATAGAACTGCGAGTGCCTGAACCCTTCGACGTGAACGGAAATCGTTGCCGTTCACGAATCTACTGTTTTGAGCCAGAACACGATAGAGATTCCCTGGTGAGTCTGGGAAGCTACGTAAAGGTGCTGGACAGACAACGATGGCGCGAACTCCAAGATAGCTTCATCCATAAGTGCTCACAACGTAAGATTTCTTTCATGACTCCACGTAGCCCCGCATGAATCTGCGCAATCTACCGTTTTCTGTTACCGAACCATCTGACGTATGCTAAGAAAGACATATCAAGATTCATTTGAGCCAACTTGCGTAGGAAACGTGGAATAATTTGGGCTATGGAAAGGTAAGGACATGCAGGAACCAACCGAGAAACAAGTATATACCTTAGCACGCGCCCAAGTACGTCGTGACCGTCAGCTCATTGAAGCTCTGGTCAAGATTCGCCGCGCCCGCGAACAGGATGGTCTGACGCAAAAGGTAGTAGCTGAGCGTATGGGAAATGACCAGTCCTATATCTCGCGATTTGAGAATTTGCAGGTCAACCCTAACCAACGGACGATTAGGGCTTACGCCATTGCAATTGGTGCGGAGATAGAATACACGGTTCGTCCGGTACCGAATGTAACAGCAGTGGAAAACATTAGCGCCCCCAGCGACGAAGCGGAAAAATTGTGGGAACGTGTCTCTAGGGAAACTCTGGATCAGTCACCCGACTATCCCACACGAACACAAATCCTGGCAGAGGCGTGATACACATGCAAGTTACAGACTCGGGAGTCATCAGGTTGATGACCGCACCTTTAAAGCTGATGGGGTTCGACTCTGAGGAAGTCAAGCCACCTAAGCCCTATGTTAGAATAATTGTTTCACCTCCTGATACGAAGGAGCCATTCGATTTGAATAAGATTCGTTATCGCTCAGAAGTGTGTTTAGTTTCGTCAGACTGGCTGACTACGGGTAGCACATTTGTGGAGCTGAATGTTGAAGAAGAAATCAGTCCTAACGATGGTACGCTACCCAACAGGAATTACACCGAACTTTGCGAAAAATACTTGGATTCCACCATTCCGATGTTACTGTCGATGTCCTCACAAAGTTTTGGAGTATTGAAAGGATTATTGCAGGGCAAAGGTACTGATTTCAATGAGGAACTGCCAGAAGTCGAAGTCACGTTGCCAGCCCCTGAATAACCGAGTGCTACGGGCAAGCTACTTGAACCGGAACCCAAATAGCCCCCCGTCCTCACCTACGTCAGTGAGCGGGGGTTGATACGGGCGAACCGGCAGACTCCTCATAACAATGCTTGTGAACCGCCACATGCAACATTATACTGTACTTAACCTGGGGTTTTACCAGTTCATAATGGTTTGAAATGTTGCACGATGGATTTTTTTATTGCAGTCTCCGCGCTTAGTTAGTGTCCCTCGCCCTCCGCGAGGGATTCGAACCCCCGGTTCACCAGCGCGGGCGGCAGCGAGCGAAGCTCGCATGAGTCGCCGCGAAAACGGTGAAGCCGTTAAGAAACGACCACCACTGGTCGTTTCAGGCGAAACACCACAAACACCACCCTCGCCCTCCGCTTTTACCCCCGGCAATCGTTGATATTCTGCGGATTTTATGTTGATATAGCGGCGTTTTATCGTGCTTGTGTATTACCCATCTTTCGCTACGATGTTGCACGAAATGTTGCATGGATTGTGGCTAGTTGCATGTTCTAGATCGGGGGCTTTGTCATGTCTAGGGAGGCCTGGGGAACTATTCGGTCGAGCGACCTGGTCACGACCAATATCCCAGCCCGCGCGCCTGTCTGCGTGCCACATCTTACGAATACCATAGACGCCAAAATTGTGTGCGTGAATCTCGCGTAGTTCTTCAGCAAGAATCCAATTCCACCCGGATATGTCTACTTGGTGCTACATCGGACCCAAGAGTTGGATTTCCGGAGCTGCAACGGCGGGCGCCTGCAACACGGTGGATTGGTTTAAAGGTTTGTCGCTGCGTCCCACCACTTACGATGAACTCGAAGCGGGGATGGATTACGCTGCTGATACTCCGGTCTTTCTGCCTTTCATTTTTGGCGAACGTAACCCCGGCTGGGGCGATAAACGCAAGGGCGGTTTCTTAGGTCTGACCTCGAAACACGATTTCAAGCTGACTTACCAGGCCGTATTGGAAGGGGTTTTGTTCAACCTTAAACAATGTTATGACGCCGTAACCAAACTGAACGGAGAACCCGAGCGCATCCTCATTTCGGGGGGAATCCTCCACTCCAGCATCTGGTCCCAGTTGGCAGCTAACGTGTTCGGACACACCCTGACTCCCTGTCTGGTGAAACAAAATTCCATGATGGGAGCCGCCCTTTGGGGAGCATATCTGCTGGATAGCACGCTATCCTTAGAGGATTACGAACCGCCAGTGGGTGAGGTAATCGTCCCGCAGGAAGAATACGCCGAAATCACCGCCCAGAAATATCAACGCTACCTGGAGGCCTATAGCGATAACGCCAACCGGTGACGCTAGGCCGGTCCCGACTGGGTTCCACACCCTGATAACTCAATCCATTGCGCGAATGACTCGCTTTCCCACAGTTTGGCGACGTATTCCATGCTGGGAGCCTCGCGGCGAGGCGATATAGTGAAGTAATGGAATTGGTGCTCTTGACTGCAATCGTCTTGCTGGGTACCTGCGTGCAAGGCTTGGCTGGGATGGGTTTCGGCATGATTGCAGTCCCGGTTTTGGTGGTGGCAGCCGGGGCTCACTACGGGATTCTGTGGGGAAACATTTGCGGCGGTTTAGTCACGTTACTGCTGTTCGTGACCGGTTTTCGAGATGTGAACTGGTATCGTTTCCGCTTGCTGATGCTCAGTGCCTTGCCAGCTTTGTTCGCTACCGTTGTGGCACTACGGTTTGTGCCCGATCGTGTTTTCTCATTTTTTGTGGGAATCATCATGCTGACCATGGTGTTCTTTTCCATTTTTGCCCCGCGTTTTCGGGCGATACCAGTTTTTTCGGGGTCTCTGATTTTCGGTTTCCTGGGGGGCATGATGAGCGCCCTGGTGGCCCAGTCCGGGCCGGTCATGGCGGCTTACTCGCAAACTACCCGATGGTCTCAGCGTGAGTTTGCGGCCACTTTGCAGCCACTGTTCCTGTGTTTCAACATTATTGTGGTGACCAGCAAAGTCTGGTTTGGCGGGCAAAGAGCCGTGCTCACTTCCCTACCTGCCCCCACGATTGCCGCTATCTTGGTGGCTATCCTGGTCGGCACCGTCATTTCGCGATTGCTTAAGAAGTATGTCAAGCCTCAGTGGGCCCGCAACCTGGCGTTGGCCCTGGCCACCTTCGGGGCTTTGCGGGTCATTATCAGCGTGTTCTTTCCCGGCCTGCCCTAAAGTTCCCAAGACCGGTGTGGTCTCGTTTTCGGTTCTGCGGGTGCTCTACACTGTAGGTACGGCATCGTTCCCCACGGCAGCCTGACAATCTATCCGCCTACCGCAAAGGAGTTCTGGTGAGTTTATCTGAAAAAGAAAAAATGCTGAACCAGATGCTCTATAACGCAGACCGAGACCCCACTCTTTGCAGCGAAAGGGACCACGCCAAAGACTTGTGCCTTGAATACAATCAAATCCGGCCTTCCGACCACGCCGCTCAGTACCGCCTAATGCGGGAACTCTTGGGCAAAACCGGGCAAAATTTCACCATAACCGCCCCGTTTTGGTGTGACTACGGCTACAACATCGAAATCGGGGAAATCTTTTACGCCAACCACAACACGGTGATGCTGGATTGCGCCCGGATTACCTTCGGCGACAATGTGTTCATTGCTCCGAACTGCGGGTTTCACACGGCGGGTCACCCGATTGACTTTGAGCGGCGTAACCAAGGTTTGGAGTACGGCCACAGCATTACCGTGGGCGACAACGTGTGGATTGGCGCCGCTGCGCAGGTCCTGCCGGGGGTGAGCATCGGCAGCAACGTGGTCATCGGTTCGGGCAGTATCGTCGTCAAAGATATCCCCGACGACTGCGTGGCCATCGGCAACCCCTGCCGGGTATTGCGTGAAATCACCGAGGCCGACAAACTGACTTCTTGGAATCGCTTTGAATAAAGCCAGATTTCTCTTGATTTTTTGCCTGGAGAACGCCGATTTGGGGAATCGTGCAGGTTAGGGCTAGACTTAATGACCTCAGCGCTCGTAGCTCAATGGATAGAGCATCTGACTACGGATCAGAAGGTTGGGGGTTCGAGTCCCTTCGGGCGCGCTGTTCCCCGGAATCCGCTGCAATCCAGCGGACCGGGGAAAACTCATTTAACACCCACAATTTGTTCCGCAAGCCTCGGGCTGGCTGGCCGGGCTGGTACCAGCCAGCCCAAGACGGACGCTATTGCGGGGATTACAACAAAATCCGGTAAGGTTTAAGGCGATGAAAACAAGCGAGCCGATGATTACCCTGAGCGGGGTTAGCAAAATCTATCATGTGAAGTCCGCGGCGGGCGGAACCGTGCATGCCTTGGACAACATTGACCTGACGATTGCCAAAGGTTCGATTCACGGTATCGTGGGACAATCCGGGGCTGGTAAATCCACCTTAATTCGTTGCTTGACGGCGTTAGAAAAACCCACCACCGGCTCCATCACCCTTGACGGTCAAGAAATGACCACCTTGAATGAGACAGAACTGCGCCAGGCGCGACGCAAAATCGGGATGGTGTTCCAGGCCGCGAACCTGCTGGATTCCCGCACCGCGGCCGGTAACGTTGCCTATCCCCTCTATCTGGCTGGCGTACCGCACGGCAACCGCAAGGAAAAAGTCATGGAGTTGCTGCGGCTGGTAGGTTTACAGGATCGTGCCTCGTCCTATCCGTCGCAGCTTTCCGGAGGTCAGAAGCAGCGGGTTGGCATTGCTCGGGGTCTGGCCACCAGTCCTCAGGTCCTGTTGTGTGATGAACCGACTTCGGCGCTGGATCAGGAAACCACCAGTCAGGTCCTGCACCTGATTCGTGACCTTTCGGAAAGTTTGGGGGTCACCGTGGTGATTATTACGCACGAGATGGCGGTGGTACGTGAAATTTGTGATTCCGTCACCCTGCTGGAACACGGCAAGATTATCCAAACCGGCACGGTTGAGGACATATTAACCGAGCCAGAAAGCCGTTTAGCGCTTGACCTGGTTCCCCGTCCACAAGTGAAGAGCAAGCCGGTGCTAAACGGCAAACCGGCCGCGCTGGTAGACATTGCTTTCAACTCGAATCCGGGCAAGCCTACCGGTTCTGCCGTGATGTCAATGGTTGCCGCCGCGGGGGCGGATATTGCTGCCGGAACATTTGAGACTGTAGGAAACACCCAGGTCGGACGGCTCGCTTTGGCAGTTTCGGCTGAAAACATGAACGGTCTGATTGCGGCGATGCGCTCCAAAGGTGTGTATGCAACCGTCAGACCTCTGGAGGCTTTGAACTTGGAGGTGGAAAACTAAAATGCTGGAACTCCTGCCCACCCTGCTGTCACAAAACGCAGATTTAGTAAATCAGGTGAACTCTATTGCTACATCAGTGCAATCCATTCTGCCCGCTGGACCTGGCGATCCGACTTGGTTTGACAACCCCGCCATCACGCGAGAGATGCTTCCTGCCACCCTGGAGACCTTAGCGATGACAGCCGTCTCGACTCTGTTTACAGTACTGTTTGGTCTACCGGTGGGGTTGTTTCTGGTTTCCACGGCGAAAACTGGCTTGACTCCCAACGCGGCGGTGAACAAGGTTTTGGGATTTATTGTGAACTTGGGGCGTTCTCTGCCGTTCCTGATTTTGGCAGTATTTATCCTCCCGTTCACGCGCCTGGTCGTGGGGACCACCATTGGCTGGCAACCGGCCTGCGTCCCGCTGATAGTTGGGGCCACGCCATTCTTTGCTCGTCTGGTCGAATCCAACATTATGGGTGTGGATTCCGGCAAGATTGAGGCGGCGCAAATGATGGGTGCCAGTCGCAGCCAAATCATGTGGGGCGTGCAAGTCCGCGAGGCGCTTCCTGCCCTGATTCAATCCACGACTGTGCTGGTCATCACCATCATTGGCTATTCCGCGATTACCGGGGCTTTTGGCGGGGGCGGCTTAGGTTCTTTGGCCATTAACTACGGCTACTCTCGCTACCAAGCTGATACCCTGCTGGTTTCGCTAATTGTTATTGGCATCATCGTCATTGTCTTGCAGGCCATCGGGGACTTCTTTACCCGGGTTGCGGATCACCGCTAAAACCCCTGGTCCCATAGTTCAATAACGAATTACACGAGTTATGCCGTTAGAATTGCCCCAGACTGTCTCAACTGTTGGCGATTCTCGGAAGGAGGGGTTTTGGAGTTCTTTGACCGCATGAAATCCAAGGTGTATCGTTCCGGTCCTGACAAGCCTATAGATGTGACTCAAGCAATCCGCCAAGCCATGGATCGGGGCGCCACTCCGATGTCTCGTGAACGCACCGTGGCACCCAATCATTTTGAGATTTCCATTTCTCCTGAAACTGATGCTGCATTCGAACAGTGGGGTAAAGAAGCCTTGCTGCAAGAGTTCGTGCGTGACGCCAACGCCTACGCTACCGAGCAAAATTATTCTTTGACCGGTTCGGTTTACGTCGAGTTTACCCCGCTCAATCCCGAACAGCGCCGCCTGGAAGTTAAGGCTCGTTCCGTTTCTGGGGCTCGTCCGGTATCCGGGAGTGAACCCGGTATCCCAGCCGAGCCCGTGCTATCGCCCTCCCAACCAAAACCACACCCGGCGCCTGCACAGACTCCCGCTAGTGAGAATCTGGAATGGAAACCTGTGGAATCCGCGGCTCCGGACGTCCCAGCTAACTCCGGCGGCACAACTAACCCGCAGGAATCCGAACTATTAGCAAAGCATGAACAAAAACCTCTGTTGGAAGTGGTCGGGGGACAGACTTACCTGCTGGTGGGAGAGCGTACCGTGGTGGGACGGGGACGCAACGTGGACATCGCTTTGAGCGATTCCGGAGTGTCCCATCAGCATTTTGAAATTGTCCAGGTCGGCACCAACTACGTGCTGCGCGATTTAGGTTCTACGAACGGAACTTTTGTAGAGGGAAACCGCGTCAACGAAGCTACTCTCTTAGATCGCAACGTGGTGACGGCAGGCCGTATCAAGATGATTTTCTGGCGTCAAGCCGCTCCACCCCAAGAATCGTGAGGCGAGGGGCGAACTGTTGAACGAACTGAGTTTTTCCTTACTGCGCCTGGGATACCTGGTGTTGCTGTGGCTCCTGGTGGGAGGGTCCATCCTGGTTTTGAGCCGCGACATCTACGGTACGGTTGTCACCCGGCGCGACCAAGCTAAATCTGTGAGACCTGCCAAAGGCCGTAAACAGAGGAAACGTGACGCTGCGGTGTCCACGCTTTTGGTTACCGAGGGGCCTTTGACGGGGTCTTCTCTGCAGCTCACCGATAGGCCGGTCATAGTGGGCCGCGCTCCGACCTCAACTTTGGTGCTGGATGATGACTACGCTTCGGCTCAACACGCCCGGATTTTTCCGCGAGACGGCCAGTGGTTCGTGGAGGATTTGGGTTCAACGAACGGGACTGTTGTGGGAGGAGTCCGGATTACTTCTCCGACTCCGCTCAGCGCACACACCCCGGTTCGCTTCGGACAAACCATAGTGGAGCTGCGCTGATGTCTATCCAACTGCGTTATGCGGCTCGTTCTCACGTCGGCTTGGTTCGTAAAAACAACCAGGATTCCGGCTATGCCGGGCCGCATCTGTTGGTGCTGGCTGATGGAATGGGCGGTCCCGCCGGGGGCGACATTGCTTCCTCGGTGGCGGTGGCGCATTTGGCGCCGCTGGACGCAGATTCCCACGCTGCTGACGACTTGTTGAACTTGCTGCGTGACGCCATTGGGGAGGCCCACCGAGATTTGGTGGAACTGTCGGGCAGTCACGAGGAGTTGCAGGGCCTGGGTACCACTTGTGTGGCGATTTTACGTTCAGGGAACAAGATGGCGATGGTTCACGTGGGTGACTCACGAGCCTACCTGTTGCGGGACGGTGAGTTGACCCAGGTGACGAAAGATCATTCTTTTGTGCAGTACCTGGTGGAATCTGGGGAGTTGACCCCGGAGGAGGCGGCGCACCACCCGAAACGTTCCGTGTTGCTGCGGGTGTTGGGGGATTCCGAAGGGGATGTAACTTTGGACGAGTCCGTGCGTGCGGCTGTGGTGGGGGATCGCTGGTTGTTGTGTTCGGATGGGTTGAGCGGAGTGGTTTCCGCTGAGACTATCGCCACCGTTCTGGCCGAGGGCGAGACGCCGGAAAGCTGCTGTGAAGAATTGGTCGGTTTAGCGCTGAAGAGCGGTGCCCCTGACAACGTGACCTGCGTGATTGCTGACGTGGTGGCTTCCGATGAGGAACTGACCGCTACCGCTCCCCAGATTGTGGGAGCCGCTTCAATTCGGCCCGCTGGAGCCAGTATCAGCGAAGCGACTCCCGCTGAGAAAGCCGCAATGCTGCGCCGCGGGAAGCCTTTGGAGCAGGACGAATTTGCCATGCGCACCCCGAAAGATCCCCGCAAGTTGTCTCGGCGGGGTTGGTTCATCGGCATCTTTTTGACGCTGCTGGTTCTGGCGGCCTTGGGTCTCGGAGCGTGGTTTTCCTATGGCTGGACCCAAAAGCAATACTTCTTGGGCGTGAATCAGGGCGAAGTGACCCTGTTTAGGGGGATTGATCAGTCCATTGGCTCGTGGGATTTGTATCACCCTGTCGAAGGTATGGGGGTGCGCAATTCCGATTTGGCGCCCGTCATCCAGCAGCGCCTGGAAAAGAGCATTTCCCTGCGTAATCGTGAGGAAGCCCAGGAGTTGATTGCATCGTGGCGGGACACCGGAATGGTTAAGGAAGCGAACAAGCCCGCACCATCCCTTGTGACCCCGAGCCCAACCACACCTGAGACAACTGCGTCAACCGAAGAATCCTCAAATACTGCGGGAGGTAACCAGTAATGGCTACCATCGTGCAGTATCCTGCCAGATCTGGGCGTCGCTCCGAACTGTTCTTGCTCATTCTGGCAATCTTGGTCGGGGTCGGAGCCTACCTTTCCATCATGGTTTCCCACCCGGAGGCTCCCCAGGTTTGGTACTGGTATTGCGCCGCGATCGCCGTGGGGGGAATCGCGCTACACGTGGCGATGCGGTTTTTGGCTCCCTATGCCGATCCGGTCATTATGCCGGTGGCTTTGGCGTTAAACGGGATTGGTTTGGCGATGATTTCCCGCCTGGACCTGTACTATCAGCAACGCGCCGATACCACCGGTTCCACTGCGGTGCGTAACGCTATGTTGACCCAGGTCAACAACGAACGCCAAGTCATTTTCATGGTCGGTTCTATCGCGGTGGTAATCCTGACCCTACTGGTGTTTCGGGATCATCGCAGCCTGCGAAAGTTTGCCTGGCCCTCCCTGGTCGTGGCCATTTTACTGATGCTTTCCACCAAGATTCCAGGACTGGGACAAACCGTCAACGGTGCCGATATTTCCTTGCGGATTTTGGGATTCACGATTCAACCCAATGAATTTGCCAAGATTTTGCTGGCGATTTTCTTTGCCGGCTATCTGGAATACCGCCGGGATTCCTTGGCTATTGCCGGGAAAAAGCTCGGTTTCATTCAACTGCCCCGATGGCGCGACCTGTTGCCGATTCTGGTCGTGTGGGCAGCGGTGATGGGTCTGTTGGTACTGCAAAAGGACCTGGGGGTGGCGCTACTGCTGTTCGCTATCTTTGTCGCCGTACTCTATGTCGCTACCGACCGCCCCTCCTGGATTTTTTTCGGCGGAGTGCTGATGATACCGATGGCTGTCGTGGCCTATCTGTCCTTTTCCCATGTGCAAGACCGGGTGACGAACTGGCTGCACGCTTTGGATCTGGAGGTCGCGAACCCGGACCGGGTCGGCGGTTCTTGGCAACTGGTCAATGCCCTGTTCGGGATGGCCTACGGCGGTTTGACCGGAACCGGATGGGGGTTAGGCAGGCCGGGTCAAACCCCTCTGGCAAACTCGGATTTCATTGTGTCCTCCGTCGCTGAGGAAATCGGTTTGACCGGCATGTTGGCCGTGATGCTGCTGTACTTGATCCTGGTACTGCGCGGATTGCGAGCAGCGATGGGGGTGCGTGACGGTTTCGGGAAACTGCTGGCCACCGCTTTGGCCTTCGGCATCGGGGCGCAGCTGTTTATCGTGGCGGGAGGCGTGACCCGCCTAATTCCCTCCACCGGTTTGACCGCCCCGTTCCTGGCCGCAGGAGGTGTTTCTTCTGTCGCCAACTGGTTAGCGGTAGCGATTCTGCTGCGGATTTCCGATTCGGCCCGTCGACCAGTGCCTTCCAATGGAACCAGTGGTTTTAGGTTGACGTCCGGCGGTTCCGGCGACTCGGGAGATTCTGCGGGGGCAGCCGGAGGAGCTCTCGATTACGCCGCCACCGAAAGAGTGGTGATGCCTCAATGAACGCTCAAATTCGCCGTTTAGCGGTTGCCCTGATTGTCATGATTGTGGCATTAATGGGGGCGTTAACGTATCAGCAGTTCTTTTTCGCCCCGACACTGAACGCACACCCCCTGAACCGTCGCGTCACCGATGCCTACTGGAACCAAGAGCGTGGCAAAATCGTGACCGGGGACGGTGCCCTGGTACTGGCTCAGTCGCTGCCCGTGGGAAACGGGCCGGAAGTCACCTACGCCCGGAATTATCCCCAGGGTGCGAAATACGCCCATATTACGGGATACTTCCCGGCAGCGATTCGCGGCCAGATGACAGATTTGGAAAAGGCCGCTGAACCGATTTTGTCTGGCAAGGCGGATTCCCAATGGATGCAGCGCCTCCAAGACCTGTTTACCGGCGCCCAGCCGCAGGCTGGAAACGTGTCACTAACTATCAACCCGGCAGTCCAGGATGCGATGACCGCGGCGTTGTCAGGGAAAACCGGCGCCGCTGTGGCGCTGAACCCGAAAACGGGAGAAATCCTGGGAATGGCTTCCTCTCCCGCTTTTGACCCCAACGCCTTGAGCGGCCCGGACGGCAACGCCCTGCAAAATACCTACAACGCTTTGGTCGCCGACCCGCAAAAACCCCTTCTGAACAGGGCAATCAGTGAACTATATCCCCCCGGTTCGACGTTTAAGATTGTGACCACCGCGGCTCTGCTGTCTCACGGGACAGTTGCCGCGGATACGATTGTGGATGCGCCCGATACGCTGGATTTGCCGGGCACCGATGTGAAACTCAGCAACTTTGCCGGGGAATCTTGCGGAAACGGCCAGGTGCCGTTGCATCAAGCCTTCGCCCTGTCCTGTAACACCCCGTTTGCGGCATTGGGAATGCAGTTGGGCGGCGAGCCTTTACAGGCCCAGGCCAAAGCCTTTGGTTTCGGCACCGTCCCGAACGTGCCGCTGACCGGGGTGGCTTCCGAATTCCCTCCCCCGGAAGCGCCGTCTTTCCTGGCGAACGCCGCGATTGGGCAGCAGTCCGTGCGGGTGACGCCCCTGCAGATGGCGATGGTGGCCGGCGCTATCGCTAATGACGGAAAAACCATGACTCCCTACCTGATTAATCAGGAACTGTCCTCCGATTTTGAGGTCCTCAAACAGTATGCTCCCCAGGTTTTGAGCCAGGCAGTGTCGCCGGAAATTGCCGCCAGTATCCGCCAGATGATGGTGGAAGTTGTCCAGTCCGGAACCGGCAAGGCTGCCGGCATTCCCGGCCTGAACGTGGCAGGTAAAACCGGAACTGCCGAAACAGGGGTGGGGCACGGCCTTGACCATTGGTTTGTAGGGTTTGCCCCAGCGGAAAACCCACGTATTGCCGTAGCAATTGTGGTGGAGGATCCGCAGGGTATACGCGGCACCGGCGGAACCGTGGCTGCCCCATTGGCACGCAGCATTTTGCAGGCAGGAGTGAGCCAATGATTGGGGCAAATACGGTACTGAACGACCGCTATCGCCTGGTGTCCATCCTGGCGACCGGAGGAATGGGCGTGATTTGGCGCGGTTGGGACAAACGCAGCCAAAATGTCGTCGCGGTGAAAGTGCTGAAAGAAGAACTCATCGGTCAGGCGACCTTCCTGGCCCGTTTACGTGCTGAAGCCACCAACGCTGCCCGTCTGCATCATCCCAACCTCGCCGCCGTTTTTGACTGGGGCGAAACAGATGGCCAAGGCTGGATCGTGATGGAGCTGGTGGAGGGACGTCCCCTGTCGGACATTCTGGCGGGAGGCCAGATTTTGACTTGGGAACAGCTCGCTCCCATCCTCATCCAAATCGCTAACGGCCTGCAGGCTTCCCACGAAGGACACGTCATTCACCGTGATGTGAAGCCTTCAAATATTCTGGTTTCCGACAAGGGCGTGGCGAAGCTGACGGACTTCGGGATTTCGTTGGCTCCGCGCGCCGAAGCCCTGACCGCGGCCGGGATGGTGATGGGTACCGCCCAGTACCTGCCGCCCGAACAGGCGATGGGTGAAACCGCGACCGCCTTGGGCGATATTTATGCGCTGGGGGTCATCGCCTATGAAGCCTTGGCTGGAAAACGTCCGTTTACGGGGCCTACCCAGGTCGACATCGCGATGTCGCACGTGAAAGACCCGGTTCCGCCCCTTCCTGAAACCGTAAATTCCCAAGTGGCAGCGTTGATTTACCAGGTGTTGGAAAAAGATCCGCGGCTGCGCCCACAATCGGCGAAACAGCTCGCTGAAGCAGTTCAGGCGCTGTGGCACGGCACGGTGCCGCTGTCGTTTACTCCGCGCATGAGTTTTTCACGCAATCTGGCCGATGCTCCCCCGACCGCCCAGATGCCCGTGGCGCAGGTCGAAAAAAAGCCGGAAGATACTTCACCGCAGTCCCCCGCCGCAAACACGCCTGCCGTATCGGCCTCTCCGACCGAAACTGCGGCATCCGCGCCCCCGGCCAAACCTGCGGCTTCCCCGTCCCCGGACACCTCCGCACAATCATCTGCTGCGCCGGTAGACCCGGTACCGCTGTCCCCTCACGCGGCCCCGGCCAAACCTGATGCGACTGCCTCCGCAGCCGGACTGCACCAGGCCGGCTCGACACCACCCACCTCCGCGAACCCGGAAACGTCCGCCCCACCCTTGCGACCCGATTTTCACCGAGTAAAACAGGCTCAACCAGCCGCTATACCGGTAGGGTCCCAGGCGATTCCACCGCGGCGCCATGAGGAAATGATGCGCTATCTGGAAGCCAAACCGCTGCCCCAGCCGGAAACGGGTTCGAAACGAAAACTTGTTATTGCATTAGTCATCACCGCCGTGGTGTTGATAGCGTTGATTTTTGGGCTGGCAACCACCCTGCGTACCGGGGCCTCAACCGGTAACCTTGAATCGGGCTTGACCGTAACGGCGGTTGCAGCCCCAGCCAGCTCGCCAGTAGAGGAGGAAAACCTTGAGTCAGTCTGACCGGATCATCGGCGGGCGCTACGAAATTAGCCAGCTCATCGGACGCGGCGGTATGGCTGAAGTCCATATCGGTACTGACACGCGCCTGAACCGGATTGTAGCGATTAAAATTTTGCGCCAGGATTTGGCCCGCGACCCTGTTTTTCAGGCACGTTTTCGCCGCGAAGCACAATCAGCCGCCAACTTGAACCATCCCTCTATCGTGGCTGTTTACGACACGGGTGAAGAAACCATCACCGCTTCGGATGGTGCGGAAATCAAGGTGCCTTACATCGTCATGGAGTACGTGGAAGGCCACACGGTGCGGGAGCTGTTGACGGACGGCAATCCGGTTCCGCTGGAAGAAGCGGTCGAAATCGTTTCCGGTGTCCTGGACGCGCTGGAGTATGCCCATCATCAAAACTTGGTGCACCGCGACATTAAGCCAGGCAATGTGATGATTACCACGACCGGGAAAATCAAGGTGATGGACTTTGGGATTGCCCGCGCCCTATCCGATTCCCAAGCGACCATGACACAAACCGATGCGGTGGTGGGTACCGCCCAGTATCTCTCTCCCGAACAGGCTCGCGGCGAACAGGTTGATGCCCGTTCTGACCTGTATTCCGCAGGGTGTTTGCTGTTTGAGCTGCTGACCGGCCAACCCCCGTTTAAGGGTGATTCGGCTGTGGCGGTCGCGTTCCAGCACGTTTCCCAGCTGCCGCCTCTGCCTTCCTCGATTGCGCCGGACATCCCGGAATCTTTGGACCGCGTGGTGATGAAAGCCTTGGCGAAAGACCGTGAAGAACGCTATCCCGATGCCGCTCATATGCGTGCTGACCTGCAGGCTTCCCTGCGTGGAGGAAGCGTAGCGGCTCCCGCCACCTCAACCTGGACGGCCCCTCTAGCCGGTGATACCACCGGCGCCGCAACCACGGTACTCCCGCCGGTGAACCAGGGGTACGCCTCTAACAGCGCAGCCCCCCGGTTTAATGCAGTGGATTCCGTAGGGCACAACCAGCTCACCCAGACTTTGGACACCACGGATTCGACCCAGGATCATCGCGGTAAGCCCAACAAGAAGCCGCTGATTATTGTCGTTATACTGTTGGCGGTATTGGCAGCTTTGGGCCTCGGATATTGGCTGGTTTTCAGCGGAGACAAGCCGACCGATGAGATGGTCGAGATTCCTTCTCTGGACGGCATGAACCAGGAGGAAGCCTCCACCGCGATTACCGATGCGGGACTCGTGTTCCGCCTAGGTCGCGGGGTCAGTTCCGAGGATATTCCGGAAGGTATTTTTGTTAAATCCGATCCAGCGGTGGGGACGAAGGTCGCCAAAGGTTCCAAGGTGTTCGTCTCGCTTTCCACCGGTCCGGGCGATGCCAGTGTGCCCTCGCTGGCCGGGCTGACCCAGGAACAGGCTCGGAAGGCTTTAGAGGCGGAAGGCTTAGAGGTTGGCAGCATTACGACCGCTGATTCGGGCACGATAGACAAAGACAAAGTCATTAAATCCAACCCCGCCGAGGGCGAAGCGGTTAAGAAAGGCGACTCGGTCGACCTGGAGGTTGCCTCCGGTAACTTCCGGATTCCCCAAGACTTGGTGGGAGGCACCAAGGAGGGCCTGCAGCAGTTTGTGGATGCGAACCGGGTGCGCTTGACGATTACCGAAAAGGAAGATTCCTCGGTCGAACCGGGTACCGTGTTGTCTTTGGACAAGGCGGGGCAGTTGGTCGGGCTGGATACGTCCATGACCGCAGTGGTGGCGATTGCTCCGAAGGAACCTACGCCACCGGATACTTCGACTGACTCTCCGAGCTCGCCCACAGAGACTTCCTCGCACTCCCCTGAAGCGCCCTCTGTCTAGTCGTCGTGGGATAGGGATTGGGTATAAGTGCCGAGTTGCGGCTATTCCGTGGGTTCTCCAACCCAGGTCGTTTGGCCTTTTCCGGTCGCGGGGTCCAAGACGTTGCGGCAATAGAACTTGTTGCCGTTGGCATCAACGGTCATCTGGCCGACCTCGCAGGTCGCACTGCCTTGCTGCTCCCGCTGTTCCTGCTCCATTTGCTGTTGCTGACGGAGAAGTTGCTCCTCGGATTCTTTCCGAGCCTTTTCTAGGCGTTTGTCATCGATAGCTTTCGTGACCGCGGTGATGTCCTCCTCCAGACGGTCCACAGAGGCACGCATCGATTCGTTGAGACCATCGACTTTATCGTCTGACACGGTTGACAGGGAGTTGACCTGGTTCAAAAGGCGTTTCGCGTCCTCAATTTGGGCAGCTAGAGCCGCTCTGGGCTCGGTATTGGCTTCTGCAGCCGCAGCGGTTTCTGCCAGCTTTTCCGCCTGGGCAATCTTATCTTCCAAGGCTTTCTTGGCTACCGACAGACCGTTGAGATTTTCAGCTTCCTTAATGTGTTGCAGCGCCGCCTCCAGCTCGGTTTGCTGCTTTTTCAACGCTTCAGCCTGAGCCATCATGGTGGAGGTTTTTTTGGCGACATCCTTACCGGTACATTCCAGGGGTTTGATTTCTTTGCTGGCCTGCTGCGCTTTGGCCTGAATGTCATCGAGCATGGCGGGGTCTGCAACTTGAGTGGAATCAGTCGTGGCCAAAGTAGTTTCCGCGTCGGACACTACCTGCTGTAGCGAAGTGTACTGTTTGGTTAAATCCTGGCTGGCTTTCGCGCAAGCCGAACGCGCCCCCTGGGAATCGCTGCCCAGCACCCACATCACGACCAGGCCGATAACGAGAGCCGCCAACATGACAGCAGCCACGATGATAGCAATGGTCCAGCGGCGGCGCGCTTTGGCGATTTGTTCCGCGGTCTGCTGCTGAGGATTAGGGCGTGCCCGGTTGGGGGTACGGCCCTGCTGCGCAACGGGTTTTTGCGTATTTCCCACCATCACTCACCTCTCACCGCCAAAACTCACTGCCCCTAGTCTACCTGGAAGTGTCTGGAATAATAGCCCAGCCCCACAACCGGAAGCTAACGTCAATAATTATCCCGGTTATCAGGCTGGAACACCCGGCACATACCCGCACAGCAAGGCATCGCCAGGATTCCTGGGGTGGTTTTATCGCCCGCGTGTTCAGGATTCAGACCTTTGCATGGACAAACCTGGAGGTTACCTTGGAAAATGCTATGAATATGGATATAATAGGAGGTACTGTCCTATTGTGATGTTGAAACCGGTGCGCTCATGGAAGATTTAACCCAGGAACAACTTGAAGCTATCAACCCAGATACCCCGCTGGATCGTTTGCAGACTATTGCACAAGACGCTCCGGAGTTGCGCCCCTTACTAGCTTTGAACCCGTCGACCTATCCTGACCTTTTGGATTGGCTAGCTGAACTGCAGGATACGCAGGTCGATGACGCTCTCGCGAAACGTGCTGAACTGGTGCAACGAGGTGAACTGGAACACTACGCAATGGCTTATCTGTCCCCAGACTCACCCGTCGCAGAACCTCAGGTATCTCAGCCGAGCGAACTCCCACTTGACCTCCAGCCCGAGACTTCCCAACCGGACGACTTGCCTGTACCCGAGGAATCTCAGCCCTCCCCTCTGCCAGAATCGCCCGTTTTTGAGGAACCGGAATCTGAGCCTATCGAGTTAGAGCTCTATGAGGATGACTACTCGTCCGCTGCCGTAGCCGCGGCCGAAATGGCGGCGGTGAACCGGGAAAACCAGGCCTCAGGACCGGACTTTACTCCCGATTTCGCCACTGCTGCAGGTCCCGAATTTGCGACGACCGGAAGGCTCGACTCCCGGTTTTCCCGCTCCAGAGCAACAACAAAGAGTCGGTACAACCGGTTTTGGCTGTGGATGATTTTTGGGTTATTGATTTGGCTGGTCGTGATTGTGCTGGTTGTCTGGGGACTGGCCAACCAAGCTGATAAACCGGTTCCCGTGAATGCTAACGCGGCAGAACCCACCCCGAGTGTGAGTGCCACTCCCCAAGAGTTAGTACAAAACGGCTTGCCGGAAGGGTACACCGGCCCCACCAAGACTATTGAAGTGCCCGGAGCCAACCCTGGCAAGACCATAAAGCGGGTTGTTCCTGATGAGAGCGCCAGTGCTAGCGCCTCGCCGACACCTACGCCCACGGATCCGCTGGCTGCCCCGGCTAATGCCAAGAAGCTCAAAAGTTTTACTACTGCTGACGGCAATGTTCGCTGCATCTTCAGCGGGTCACAAGTACAGTGTTTCGCTAACTCTACGGATCCTTACTACTGTTCTGCACAAGCCCCGAATACGGGATACAGTGATGTACTTTACGCCTCGCACAGCCGCCGCCACGAGTATGCGTGTATCGAACCCATCGACACGGCCACGGAAGGGACTTTGGCTGCTAACGAAACGGTTTCTAACGGCATTTTTGCCTGTCAGGCCAGTAAGTCCGGCAACCGCGTGGTGTGCTGGAACACCACCGCGGGCGATGGCATCGTGGTGGGTAGCGATATGGCGGCACGCTTCGGTAAAGGCCAATACGTCCCTCCGCAGTGGGATAAGTAAGCTGCGTCTGGCGAATTGTGTCCCGACGTTTCGTCTGGCGGTAGATATACGTCACCCCCGGCGAAACCGGGGGTAGAGTGCGAGTTATATGGGGGTTACTGTACTGCCCCGTGCCCGGCTGCGACCTGGGCCATATCTAAGTTCCGAACCTGGTGGAGCAGTTCGTCCAGCTGAGTGCCTTGCAGCAGGCCGGCCTCACGGAACACCAGGATTGACTGCCGGAAAATCATCAGTGTTGGGATGGAAACAATACCCGCCGCGTTCACCAACGGTTTTTGTTCCTCGGTGTTGACGGTGCCAAAGTAAACGTCCTGGTTATGCAGGGAAGCCTGTTCAAAAACCGGGGTAAAAAGGCGGCACGGGCTGCACCATGGAGCCCAGAATTCGAGCACCACAATATCGTTCTCACTCATAGCCTGAGCCATGTTATCTTGAGTGACAATATTCACTGCCATGAGTCGGTGCTCCTTTCTGGAATGAGTTTAGCACAGAGAAACATGACAACACGGTAAATTAGTTACAATTATTTAACATTTTAAAGTTCCGCTGCTACCAGTTCCGCTAGTTGCACCGCATTGAGTGCAGCACCCTTGCGCAGGTTGTCGCCGCACACGACCATGATTAGGCCACGATTGTCGTCAACTGCCTGGTCTTGACGGATGCGGCCGACCAGGGAAGGGTCGATACCGGCAGCGTCCAGCGGTGTCGGTACGTCTTGCAGAACCACACCAGGAGCGCCGTCTAACGCCTGTTTGGCCTGTTCAACAGTAATAGGGCGGGAGAATTCGGCGTGAATAGTGAGGGTGTGGGAGGTCAGCACCGGGACGCGCACGCAGGTTCCCGACACGCGCAGGTCAGGTATCCCCAGGATACGGCGCGACTCATTGCGCAGCTTTTGTTCCTCATCGGTTTCCAGGCTGCCGTCATCTACGTATTTGCCAGCAAAAGGCACCACGTTGAAGCCGATGGGAGCCACGTAGGTTTCCGGAGCAGGCCAGGCGATGGCTTTGCCGTCGAGGACGAGTTTGTCTAGGTTGGAGACGTCCCCCACGGTTTTTACCATACGTTCCAGTTCACGGACCCCTTTAAGTCCCGAGCCGGACACTGCCTGGTAGCTCGAAATCGTCAACCGGGTCAACCCAGCAAGGTTGTGCAGCACTTTCAAAGGGGGCATGGCCGCCATAGTGGTGCAATTCGGGTTGGCGATAATGCCTTTCGGGCGGTTTTTCAAGTCTTGGGGGTTGACCTCGCTGACAACTAGGGGGCAATCCGGGTCTTTGCGCCAGGCGCTCGAATTGTCAACCACGACAGCTCCAGCCTCCACAAATTTCGGGGCGAATTCGCGAGAGGCGGCGGCACCAGCACTAAAGATAGCGATATCTACCCCGGAAAAGTCCGCTGTCGCAGTGTCCTCCACCACGACCTGCTGACCCCGAAAGTCAACCACGGTACCCGCAGAACGGGATGAAGAAAAGAAACGAAAACGGGAGGCAGGAAAGTTCCGTTCCGTGAGCAGAGTCCGCATGACCCGGCCGACCTGACCGGTCGCACCCACCACGGCTACGCAAAGATTATCCTGGCTCATCGTCCCGTACCTCCATAAACTACGGCTTCAACCTGTTCAGCATCGAGGTCGAACGCGCTGTGAACCGCACGTACAGCTTCGTCCAGCTGATCCTCGCTGACCAGGACGCTCAAGCGGATTTCCGAAGTGGAAATCATGTCAATGTTGATTCCCGCCTTGGAAAGAGTTCCAAAAAGTTTTGCAGAAACACCCGGATTGGTTCGCATTCCGGCGCCCACGAGCGACAACTTACCCACGTTGCCGGTGTGGACGACCTTTAGAAAACCTCCTTCCGCCTTCGCACCTTCTAGCGCCTTTACTGTGTCCGCAGCATCGGCGTGGGGCAGAGTGATTGTCAAGTCGGTAGCGCCTGGCTGCACCGTCGACACGTTTTGCACAATCATGTCGATGTTGGCGCCGGCTCTCGCAATAATCTCAAAAATGTGGGCGGCTCGACCCGGTTCGTCGGGCACTCCCACCAAAGTAATCTTGTCCTCGCTGCGGTCATGCGCGAGGCCGGAAATAATCGGTTCCTCCACGGGGGTCTCCTTCATGAGCTGGGATTCAGGGTCAAATGTCAAAGCACTGTCGGGCACCAATCCCCTTAGCTCGGGATGAGCCGGCCCATCGGAAATCCAGGTGCCTAATTTGTCCGAAAAGGAAGAACGCACGTGGAGGGGCACGTGGTAGCGCCGCGCAAACTCGACAGCCCGAAGATGCAGGATTTTTGCGCCGTGGGCAGCCATTTCCAAGGTTTCTTCATAAGTTGTGGACGAAATTTGTTTTGCCTTAGAGACGATACGTGGGTCTGCCGTGAACATGCCATCCACATCGGTATAGATTTCACACACATCGGCGTGAAGGGAAGCAGCTAACGCCACCGCGGTCGTATCTGAACCGCCACGGCCCAGTGTAGTCACGTCTTTACGTTCGTTCACACCTTGGAAGCCTGCCACAATCGCGATGTTGCCATCATGAATAGAGCGGGCAACCCGTTCAGGCACCATCGAAACGATATGTGCCTTGCCATAGTGGTTATCGGTCAGTACCCCGGCTTGCTGGCCTGTATAGGAAATGGCGGTTTCACCGAGTTCATTCACGGCCATCGCTAACAAGGACATCGAAATCCGTTCCCCGGCAGACAGCAGCATATCCATTTCCCGCTGGGGAGCTTTCTGCGTGACAGAAGCGGCCAAATCCAGCAGGTCATCAGTGGTGTCTCCCATCGCGGAAACCACCACCACAACGTTGTGACCAGCTCGTTTGGTGGCAACAATACGTTTGGCGACACGCTTCATGGCCGCTGCGTCCGATACAGACGAGCCGCCGTACTTTTGCACAACCAGCGCCATGAAAACCTCCCTTAAGCCGACACGCGGCAGTGAGGGCCGCGGCACCTTTACTGCTGACCTCTTGATTATAGCGATTATGCCCGAAACTCGTGAATTCGCCGCCGGGAGGCGAATCGGGTTTTCCCGACAAGCGGTTTGGAGCAGGTGGTTTTGCGGCGGGAGATTGTGGGTGGGCAGTTTTTGGGCAGACAGTTTGAGCGAAACGAGGTTTCTACAGGCGGCGCCGACCTTCCAGGGCGCGCCCCAGCGTCACTTCGTCAGCATATTCCAGGTCGCCTCCCACCGGCAGGCCGGAGGCCAGACGCGAGACGGGGATTCCCATGGCAGAGAGCATTCGCGCCAGGTAAGCTGCGGTCGCTTCACCTTCCGTATTAGGGTCGGTGGCGATGATGACTTCCTTGATGGCGGAATCCTGCAGGCGCGTCATCAGCCCGGCAATCCGCAGCTGATCGGGGCCGACCCCGTTGATGGGATCCAAGGCGCCGCCCAGAACGTGATAAAGCCCGCGATACATCCGGGTGCGTTCCAGGGAAACAATGTCGGTTGCCTGTTCCACCACACAGATGAGCGACTGATCCCGGCGGGAATCCTGGCAAATCGCGCATACCGAATGTTCGGTGATATTTCCGCAAACCTCGCAAAAGTGGACTTTTTCCTTAACGCTGGTCAGCGCCTCGGTGAGTCTCTTAATGTCGGCTTCATCCGCACTGAGTACCCAAAATGCGATGCGTTGGGCGGATTTTGGCCCTACGCCGGGCATTTTTCCCAGCGCGTCGATGAGGTCTTGCAGGGCTTCGGTGAAAATTTGGCTCATCACCGGCCTGCCTTTGCAGACGGGGAACCGGGCGGGGTTTTCGGATTAATGATGGTTCCACCCAACATGGCTTGAGCAGTCTGGATTCCCGCTTTCATTTCCCCTGAAGCTTGCGGGTCAGGCTGTTTACGTGGTTCACCAGATTCTTTCGAGTCACGAGGTGTGGTCGCGGTTGCAGGTGAGGGTTGCTCCGCAGGGGTAGCAGCGGGCGCCCCGAAACCAGCCACCACTCCGCGTACTTCCACGTTGAGGCCGGTAAATCCCTGAATGACCCCAGCCAGGGCGGAAGTGTGGCGTTCCCCGAAGGCCCGCACCAATCCGGGGTTCGGGAAAGCGATTTCCACCGTCGAGCCGCGCATTCCTTGCAGTTGGCCATGGGATTCCAACAGATTTCCGGTCGCGGCGTGATTTTGTTTCACACGAGCCATGATTTTGCCCCAGTTGGCGCGGATTTTTTCATAGTCTCTATCTGTGCCCGTGCCGGACTGGGTCGGTTGCGCGTCCTGGGTGGGAGCGGGTTGGTCTGCCGGGGTATCGCGTCGAGCAGGCTTTTGCCCGGACTGACCGCTTGGGCCCGGATTATCTGGCTGATCCGTACCGCCGGTATTACCACCGGGAATGTCCCACGGGGTAGGCTTGAACTCCCATTTTTCCTCACGGGGCACCGTAGTTGGCTCGGGCTGAGAAACGGTGTCCTGTCCGCGCTGTGGAGGGGAAACCGGCGCTGCTTCAGACGCGGACGCATCCGGGCTCGCGGATGCGCCTGACCTCGCGGCAGGATCAGCCGAGCCCGCAACGGTGCTGGTGAGAACCCCTTGTGAAGGAGTCTCAGTGGGCGCGGGCGCCAACAGGGGAGCAGGACCGCCGCTGTCCCGAGAGCCCGACCCGGTAGCTTTCGTTGCCTCCGGTGGGGGCGACGCCAGACCTTCCGCGGAGGTCGCCAACAGCAGTTTCGCCACCAACAGTTCCAATGCCAGACGCGGGGAAGTGGCCCCCACCATCTCGGTTAGCCCCTCGTCAACGAGTTCGGCACAGCGCGTCAGGGTCCGCGGGCTGAGAGCCGCCACTTGGGGACGCATCGCCGCCAGTTCGGCCTCGGGCAAATCCCCCAACACGGCCCCGGCTCCCGCCCCAGCGAGCTTCATCACCACCAGGTCACGCAGATATTGCAGCAGGTCCTCGACAAAACGCCGCGGTTCGTGTCCGGTTTGAATCATTCGGTCCACCACCGTGTAGGCATCGGCACCGGAGCCGGACACCAAAGCGTCCACCATCCCGCTCAACAGAGCTGAATCGGTGTAGCCCAGCAGGGACACGGCCCGGTCATAGTGCAGCTTCGGCTCGGCCTCGCCGGCAATGAGCTGATCGAGGATGGACAAAGAATCGCGCACGGACCCGCCTCCGGCTCGCACCACCAGACCCAGCACCCCGTCCTCGGCCGTGACGCCCTCGGAACGACACAAATCCGCCATGTAGTCGCGCAATACCTCCGGGGCAACCAACCGGAACGGGTAGTGATGGGTGCGGGAGCGAATCGTGGAAATGACCTTTTCGGGGTTCGTCGTGGCGAAAATGAACTTAATATGTTCCGGAGGCTCCTCTACCAGCTTTAACAGGGCGTTGAAACCTTCCTTGGACACGTTGTGTGCCTCATCAATGATGAAAATCTTAAACCGATCCCGCGCTGGGGCATAGGCCGCCCGATCGCGCAGCTCCCGAGTGTCGTCCACTCCGCCGTGAGAGGCCGCGTCAATCTCAATGACGTCCAGGGAACCCGGCCCGCCTGTCGCCAGATCCCGACAGGAATCGCAAGTCCCGCACGGGGTAGCGGTCGGTCCCTGGGCACAGTTCAGGCAGCGCGCCAAAATCCGAGCGCTGGTCGTCTTTCCGCAGCCCCGCGGCCCCGAGAACAGGTAAGCATGGTTGACCCGCCCGTTCGCTAAAGCCGCCTGCAGCGCCTTAGTTACGTGTTCTTGACCGATTACGTCCTCGAAAGTGTCGGGACGGTAGCGGCGATACAGGGCAGTCATCATGTCTCTACTCTACCCGAGCCCCGGTGGCGAAAATTTTCAAGTTTCGCGCAGTTATTTCGGCCCCGACTAACCCAGCGCCAAACATGCCCCGCGATGCTGGCCAAAAGCGCCCATTCTGGCGTTTCTCGCTCGCCCCTGCGGGCTAGGGGGCACCATTTTCTGTGCCTGCAATAGTATTTCTAGGTTACGCTGCCTGAGATTCAGCAGAAGTGCCGCTGGGTTGTTTGGTCTGACCAGACTGGTTCTTCTGGGGTGTGGGCTTGCTAGAACCCTGAGAAGAGCCGGAGGCCTCACCGGGCTGTTTCACCGGAACATCGTTAATCCGGTAGCCATACTTGACATGGTTGTATTCCTTGGAGGCATCGATGGTGATGGTCTTGGTGTTAACCGGCGGGTACAGAACCGGAACAGTCCACTTTTCACCCGGTTTCAACAGCGGAATGGCGCCTAGGCTTCCGCCCGTCACCACCCCGTGTATATTTTTCCCGTTAACACCGATACGCGGATATTCCAACGGCACAGTGCGCGCCGAACCTAGCAAAATATCAGGCCCGTAGAAGACAGAGCTGATATTGGTAGTCGTCTCTTCTGGACGATGAAAGCCGCCCAGGTTCAAAGACATAGAGTCCACCTGGTCAACAGCTTCCACCGTGAATGTCACCAGGGTGTAGTTCGGGTAGGCCACGGCCTCGGAGGTAGAGATTTGCACATACCGGGGATTACTGGCACCACTGCGGCTGACATTGTAAAGCACTGCCTTGGGCCAATCAGATTCCTGGGCATACGGGGCGGGCATTTGTGCGCTGGTCGCCTGCAGTTCTAGGATTTCCTTTTTAACCGGGGTGTTAATGGAAACCTGCACCCGTCGGTTCTTTGCCCGCGAAGCGTCATCAGAGTTCGGCACGGCCGGTTGCGTCTCGCCTTTGCCCGAAGCCTTGAAAGTGAAGCCCGACAACTCCGATTTGCCCTCCAGCACGGCTTTTACTGCGTTCGCCCGGTTTTCACTCAATGCTTGGTTCCCAATAGTCGGCTCAGGCACGTTATCAGTGTGACCCACAATAGTTACCTCACCCGGCTCGTGAGTCGCCAGCGTTTTCGCCAAGTCATCCAAAGTCGCCTGGGCTTCGGGCTTAATGTCCCATTTGCCGGAATCAAAGAATACGTCGGCAGCCAAAGTCACGTCCAGGCTCTTTGAACTCGAAGCCACGTCCATGCCCGGAACTATGGTGAAAGCCGAGTACTCCCCGTGGTTATCCTTTGCTGCCTTGTCGGGCAGGCTATCCAAAGCTTTTTGCAAAGACTTCGGGGCTTTCGCCGCGTCCTGGACCGGAACATCGTAGGCGAAACCGATGAGGCCCAAATCGACCCCGACCGTGCCTGGATCATCGCCGATGTCCCCGAAGGGTACCAGGACGCTTTCGGAAATCGGGTCTCCGTCTTTGCCGCTGAAACTGCTGTTCTTGGTGTCGGTCCCATCCTGTTTGACGTAGGGAACGTGTTCTTGGTCGTCACGCCAGGGTTCAAAAACCTCAGTGTCCGTCAACAGATACATCCCCGAATATTCCCTTTGCGCAGGATAATCCGGGGTGGTGAGAGCCGTTCCGACACTGGTTTTCACCATGGCGGAGTTCACATCATCGATGCCCGCTGTAAGCGCCAGCGCCGAATTGCCGTTATCCAGCCGATACAGCGGGCCTACCTGGGCCCACATAGAACCGGCTTCGAAGTCAGCTTTCAGGTCGATGGCGCCTGGTAGGCTCTGCGGAGCCTTTTTACTCACCGAAGCGTCAGGCTTGGCTGGTTTTGGGGTATCTTTCCCGTTGGGTACACATCCCGTCAACGCCAACGTCGCCACAAAGGCTGCCGCCACCAGCATCCTCAAACCAGGTTTCACCATGAATAGCCAGCTTTCCGCAGTAGTCACACTCTGTTCGCAGATTAACAAGCTAAAGTAAAGCCTCTGTGCTCACCAGGTTAACATCAGGTAAAAATATCCGCGGACGCCGGAAAAATAAAAGTTCCCCGCGCACCCGACAGGGAGCCCTTATCCTTGCTGTCTTCCGACCCTGGGGAGGTTCAGACTATGCCGTCACGCGGGGAACGAGACTATTCTACTTGGCGGCAGCCAGAATTAGGAATTCTCCAGCCACAATCATTCCGGGGCGGGGACGTCCCGCAATGTCGCCTTCAGCCACGCACACGCTGAGGGGGAATCCCGCCGCAACTTCCAACACCCAGAAGTTTTGTCCCGTCAGGGTGTTGGAATGCATCTCGGCGGCTGTAACTTTCGCAGCCAGCACGGCTCCGGCGTGCGCGCCCTGCTTTTGCAGGACGGAAACAGCTCCGGTAGAGATGAAGGTCGGCAGGGTTTCTTCCGGGGCGCGCTGCGGGCCGTCCAGAGCCGCGCCGAAAATTTTGGCGGTCTGGCTCGCCGCGTAACTTGCCACGTTTTCATACAGTTCGACGCGCTGCGCTAGGGCGGAAATCCCCAGTTTCCCGGCATCGGCACGTCCGGGCTCGTGTCCCAGCCCGGACCGCATCGCCACGCAAGCCTTACCTACGGAACGCTCCGTCCCCCCTTGTGCGTCAACTATGTCAACCAAGGCAAAACGGTCTGCCATCTCGACCCACCGCGCGTCAACCACGGCGTTAGCGTTGAAATCCTGGTGAATATCCGCAATTTTCTCCGCAACCACGTCAAACACGGCGACCGCGCCGGAACGGTCCACGTATTGGAACGTGCCGTTATCCATATCTCCCACCACCGGGGTGCATTGGTCAGCCGCCTGGGCCAAAATTGCGTCGGCTCGTTGCTCGGTGGTCATTTCAAAGCCCACAGCACGCCAGGTCGGTCCAATGGTAAAGACTTTCGTGCCGTCCTCGTCATTGGACTGTCCCAAAGCGTTTTCACCCGCCACACTCATGGTTCGCTCCTCATCAGCTGCTCACGGTTTTCCCCGGTTTACCTTCGGGATTCTCTGAATTTCAAGTCTAAACCACAAGAGGGGGCGAAGCCGGTAAATCCACCCCGGAGTTTAAGCTATAATAAGCCTTGGTCGTGCAGTGCCGGACGTCCCGTTCCGGTGCGGATTTCCCACCGCTCAACGATTTCCTGAGGCACTGCTAAAGAACCGCAACAGATTAAGGAAGTTGTAACTATGGCAAGAGTTGTCGTCTTAGGTGCGGGCATTTCCGGTCATACCGCCGCCATGCATCTGCGTCGCAAGTTGTCGCGGCGCAATCATGAAGTCGTGGTCATTTCCCCGCGCGCCAACTGGAACTGGGTTCCCTCCAACATTTGGGTGGGCACCGGCAAGATGAAGAAGAAAGAAGTAGTGTTTCCCCTCGCCCCACTCTATAAGCGCAAGGGGGTCATTTTTCATCAGGCGGCAGCGAAAGTTATCTATCCCGAGGGTCGCGGCGATGATTCTCAGCCCCAGGTCGAGATTGAGTTTACGGGAGGCAAAAACAAAGGTCGGCGCGCTTTTGTGCATTATGACTACCTCATCAACGCGACTGGCCCGAAACTGAACTTTGCCGCTACGCCGGGTTTGGGCCCGGATTGTGGCAACACGTATTCGGTTTGCACTCCTGACCACGCCGAACAGGCCGGGGTCGAGTTCCAAAAAATCGTCCAAGAGATTAAAGAAACTGGGACTCCCAAGCGGTTCGTGATTGGGACCGGCAACGGCGGGTGTACCTGCCAAGGCGCCGCTTTTGAGTACTGTTTCAACACTGAATATGACCTGCGCCAGGCGGGGATTCGGGACAAGACTGAGGTCGTTTACCTCACTAATGAGGAAAAGCTCGGCGACTTTGGGATGGCTGGGATGCGGTTTAAGGACAACGGCTACTCTACCGACTCCCAGTTGTGGACGGAATCGCTGTTTCGGGAACGCGGGGTGAAAGCCATCACCGGTGCGGGGGTTCGCGAAGTGCGCCCGCACGCTCTGACTTACGAGGATTATGACGGCAATATGCACGAGTTGTCCTTTGATTTCGCCATGCTGCTCCCGCCGTTTACCGGGGTCGCGCTGGAGGCCAAGAAACCTGACGGGACGTTGATTCCCGAAATGTTCAACCCGGCTGGGTTCATGAAGGTAGACGCGGACTATTCGAAGAAGAGCTCTGCGCAGTGGTCCCACGAGGATTGGCCCAAGACTTACCAGTCCCCGCTGTATAAAAACATTTTTGCCGCCGGGATTGCTTTTGCGCCCCCGCACGGTATTTCGAAACCGCACCAGACTCCCAACGGCACCAACATTACCCCGGCGCCGCCACGTACCGGGATGCCGTCAGGATCAATTGGTAAGGAAGTAGCCATGAGCATAGTTGACCTGATTAACCAAGGCCCGCAGGCGAAACTGCACGAAGCCTCGATGGCGGTGTTGGGGGCGGCTTGCGTAGCCTCCACCGGCACCGGTTTTAAGAAAGGCTCCGCGGCCGCGATGGTGATGTTCCCCATCGTGCCCAATTACGACAAGTACCCGGATAATGCCGGACGCCATCCCAAACTGAGTTTCGGACGCATCGGCCTGTTCGGGCATTGGACCAAGTTCCTGCTTCACGTGGGCTTTATCTATAAAGCGAAGTGGAAGCCGTTTTGGTGGATTATCCCCGAGTAGCCCAACCCCACGTAGAGAGGATTTTGATAATGACTGACTTTAGCGCGTCCCCCACGATTGAGGAGTTATGCCCGGCCACCGCCGAACGGATTGCGGCGGCCCCGAACCCTTCCCCGGCGACTTTGCGTCACCGCCAAGACCCGTTGCTCCAGTTGTTTTCCTTTGTGAGCTTTAACTGGCGGATTTTGCGCCTGGTGACTATCGCCAAGTTCGGTTCCAAGAGTTGAGAGATACCTCCGAGTTCTTACCGGAAGCAACACGGTTCAACCGGCGAGCACGACAAACGTCATACACGTCAACCATGCCGCCCAAGTCAGCCACGTCACCCAAGCAGTCTTAGTAGCTGGCCACAAAAACGCGTTAGCCGGCGTAGCCGTTCGGGTTCTGCGACTGCCAATTCCACGAATCTCGGCACATATCGTCCAAACCTAGGTGCGCCTCCCAGCCCAGCAGTTCCCGAGCCAAACTCGCGTCGGCGTAAACCGTGTCAATGTCTCCCGGTCGGCGCCCGTCAATGACGTAAGGAATGGGTTTGCCGCAGGCTCGCTCCATCGCGTGCAACAACTCCAACACGGAATACCCCTGCGAGGTGCCCAGGTTTATCGCCTTCGCGCCCCGATGTTTCAGCCCGTAATCAATGGCGGCCACGTGCCCGCGCCCCAAGTCCATGACGTGAATGTAGTCGCGCACCCCGGTTCCGTCCGGGGTGTCGTAGTCGTCGCCGAACACGTGCAGTTTTTCGAGCTTGCCGACTGCGACCTGGGTGATGTAGGGCATGACATTGTTCGGGATGCCCTTGGGATCCTCGCCAATCCGGCCGGAGGGATGCGCCCCAATGGGGTTAAAGTAGCGCAGCAACACGGCAGAAAACTCGGGATCGGCGTGGCACACGTCGCGCAGCATGATCTCGTTCATCAGCTTGGACCAACCGTAAGGATTGGTAGCGGTGCCGGTCGGCATGGTTTCTTTCAGGGGGGACACCCCGTCAGCTCCGTACACGGTAGCGGAGGAGGAAAAAATCATCAGGTGACAGTCGTGATCCCGCATGGCGCGCACCAGGGAGAGGGTCGCGTTGAGGTTGTTGTCGTAGTATTCCACCGGCTTGGCTACCGATTCGCCCACCGCCTTGAGCCCGGCAAAGTTAATTACTCCGTCAACCTGGTGAACCGCAAAAATCCGTTGTAAAGCGTCAATGTCGCGCACGTCTTGCTGATAGAACGGGATTGTTTCCCCCACAATTTCCGAGACGCGTGTCATCGCTTCCGCGCTGGAGTTATACAGGTTATCGACGCAGACCGCACGGTATCCCGCCTCATAGAGGCAAATCAGCGTGTGCGTGCCGATGTATCCGGCTCCTCCGGCTACCAAAATTGTTTTCTCAGTCATTGTACTGTTCCTTTCTCACAAGGGCCCCCGTTGAGTTGTCGGGTTGAGACGCTAGTTCACGGTGTTCGGGTTTAGGTTGAAAGTCTCTACCGCCCAGGGGAATCCCCACTGGAACAGCGCGGCCACCACCGCCAGCAACAAAATCCCCATCTCTATGCAGCGCAGCCACTTCGGGCCGGGCATCACGGCAAACAACCATTTGTACATTCTGGTTTCCTTTCCGTTTACCCGGCCAAGCCCTCAGCCGGCGCGGGGCTGGCGTCGCCGGGCTGGGCAATCGCGTTCGAATCGCTCGCGGGTGCACCGGTTCCATCCTGCGGACCCTCCGGCGCGGTGCCCTGACCAGCCTGTTTCATCGCGTCCAACCCTTTGAGCGCGAAAGGCCGGCCTTGTGTGCGCGGCACCCAGTAGGAAAACTTGGAGTACACGATGAATCGCTGCGTGTTGCCGTATTCGGGGTGGCAGGTCGTCAGGGTCATGAGCCGTTCATGCGGGACGGTGTCTTTCGCTTCGTGCGGTACCGGGTAAATCACGTCTCCCTGCGATGGCAGGACTATCTCGGTTGACGTAACCTGGTAAACCAGCCAGGCTTGGGAGGTTTCGACCACCAGCGGGTCACCGGTCTGTAGCTCGTGAACACGGCGGAAAGAGTTTCCGTACGAGCGCCGGTGGGCTGCCAGGGCAAAGTTGCCCAGCTCTCCCGGCCCTTGGGTGTCCGTGTAGTGTCCGGCATAGCCCGTGTCCAGCACGGCTTCGTTCGTGCCCTGCATGATGGGGATAACCATCAAGTCCCAACGCGGCACGTGCAGGGTGGCGAAAGTTTGGCCCACCGCGGGAATGGTGACGCTGGGAGGTGGGTCGGTGCGCTGCACTTCGGTCGTGGCGGTCGCATCGTTTGCGGTGGAGCTTTGGAAAGACTGCACCGCGGCCGCCGTCGCCCCCTGCACCTGCCAAGTCGTCACATACAGCTGCCACACGACGAACAAGCCCAGGACGACACCGACCGTCAGCATGGTTTGCCCAATCCCGCTCATCACCAGGACCGATACGGGGGTGCGCCGGCGCTTTGGTGAGGCGGCCGTCTCGTCTGGGTCAGTCGAGGCAGTGGGTCGTTCAGACGGGCGGGTTGAGGCTTTCGGTGAGGATTGTGGGTTTACCTGGGGTTCACCAGGGTTGAGCGCCGGGGTTGCTGGTCGTGTCGAGGCTGCCGGGGGGCGGGAAGGAACCGGGGCAAAAGCGGGGACTGCCGGGTTTGCCGTGCCGGGGACTTGATGATTCGCTGGGCCCGACATGGAGAAGTGTGGCGAGCCAGGAACCGGGGGGTTCGCCGCGGGGCGCGCCGATACGCCGGGGGATACCGGACGATTTGGCTGGGCAGTCGCGGGACGAACCGCGCCGGAAGGTTCGGCAAGAGGTTGGAAACCTGCAGGTGGAACCGCACTTGTGACCCCTTGTGAGACCACCTGAGGCGGGAGGGCGGACTGCTGCGGCACGCGAGGTGGGGCCCCATAAGGCTGAGCCCCGGGAGACGGCGCTACGGGAGGTTGCGTCCCGCGAGGCTGCCCCGGCGCGGGCGACAGCGGTGCTACAGGCGGTTCCTGCTGTTCGCGACGTTGCCGGCGCGAGGGAAACTGCTGTGGTACAGGACGCTGCTCACTCATTCCAACCCCTTGACGCGCGGATACACCAACTCCACAATTTTACCAATTTCCAAAGGATTTAGCTTACGGTTATCATTAACCTGTTAAGCAAACTTTTGTCACAAGGAGTTGTTGTGCCCGAATCCAAAAAGCGCAAGCGCGCCTCGAAAGTGGTTAAGTCTGACAGCGAGTTGCGTCCCTCGTGGACTGAGGATATGAAGCACTCCCCCAGCTGGTACGCTCCGGCTGCCCTGATAATCATGGGCGTGGGTCTGCTGTGGATTGTGCTGCACTATATCCTGGCGCAAACCGCGGGGATTAACCTGCTGGGGCTGGGCAACTGGAACATCGCGTTGGGATTTGGCGTCATCATGGTCGGTTTCATCATGCTGATGTGGTGGAAATAGGGCTTTTTTCTGCTTAATTTTTATTGCTTGTCAACTCGGGGGAACCACGCGTGACCTAGGGGTCGGGTTCCCCTCACTTTTCGTTGCGTTTGCCACGAAAAGCACACCCCCTAGTCTCGCGCTTGGGTTCCGCCCCTTCGTTTTCCGAGTAATAACAGCGAAAGCAAAGCCGGGGGTGCTAAAAAACCGACCGGCAACATCAGCCGCCGGTCGGTTTTTAAAGATTTTTTTTACTTGTCGGTAACGACCACCAGGTCGTCATCATCAATATCCTCCCAGGATTCCTCGGCCCAGGGATCCTCGACCGGACGGGTGCGGCTATACAAGATAAACCCAGCCACCGCGGCGACTCCGGTCAACAGGATAGTCGTCAACCAGGGATGACGAATTGGGCACTTCTTTTTGGGGTTCATAGCTGACTTGACTCCTTCACTCGCTTTGGAAACTTTTTCGGCGATGGTACCGTCGCCGGTAACCGCCTTTGACACTGCCTCGTTGACGGCTTGCGCCCGCGGCAGGAGGTCTGATTTCACCTTAGTGCCAAAGTCCCCGACGGCCCCGCGAGCCTTCCCAGCAACCTCAGCAGCATTCAGTGCCATGTCTTCTCCGGCTCGTTTCATGCAGTCCATATCGATGCATTTCGACAAGTTATCCAACATTGGATCCTTCTTTCTCTCAAACCGAGCCGAACGGACACGGTTGGTACTATTTTGCCTCTTATTTGGAATTTTTGCAGGAAATAGCCCTGTTCTTTTTTCTCGACCACCCCAAAACGGGCCTCGCCGACGACGGACAGACTGCCGAAAAAATGCTTTGCGCCCGGGCCGCACGCATGAAAAGATGGAACTATGCAAGCAACAATTCACACATCTGAAGGCGACATCAGCCTGGAACTTTTTCCGCAATCCGCGCCAGTCACGGTAAAGAACTTCACCGACCTGGCGACCGGCGCGCGTCAGTGGACTCACCCCATTACCGGGGAAACTTCAACTGAGCCTCTCTACAGCGGCACGGTATTTCACCGGGTCATCTCCGGTTTCATGATTCAAGGCGGGGATCCCATCGGCACCGGCACCGGCGGCCCGGGCTACGTCTTTGACGACGAAATCGACCCGGCCTTGGGCTTCACCGAACCTTACCTATTGGCGATGGCTAACGCCGGAACGCGTGGCGGCCAGGGCACCAACGGTTCCCAGTTCTTTATCACTGTCGCCCCGACCACTTGGCTCAACGGCAAGCACACGATTTTTGGCCGCGTCCTGGACGATGCGTCCCGCGCTGTCGTGGATAAAATCGCCGCAACCCAAACGGACCGCTCGGATCGTCCCCTGGAGGACATCATGATTGAGTCCATCGACATCACGGAGTAAAGCCCGTTTGACCCGGTACTCCGGCGGTTTTGAATGTACTGTTAAGTCATGAAAAGCACCGCAAAAGCCCCTAAGCCCTACGTGACTTGGGGGCTTTGTATCGCCTTAATCATCGTTTGGGTCGCCGAGCTGTTTATCCCCGGAGTCATTCAGAATTTCGCATTTTTGCCGCTCCTGGGCCTGTTTGAGCCGTGGCGTTTCATCACCGCGGCCTTCCTGCATTCGGTGCCCTCACCGTTTCACCTGGCGTTTAACACCTGGGCTTTGCTGGTGGTCGGCAGGGCGCTGGAGCCGGTCGTGGGCCACGTGAAACTGGCCCTAGCGTTTGGTATCAGCGCTTTCGGGGCGCTCATGGCGCAATGCCTATCCGTTTTTGTCGACCCCAACGCCTGGATCACCCCCACGGTCGGGGCGTCCGGGGCAGTGTTTGGATTCTTTGGTATGGTCCTGGCGATTCAAAAGGTGCTGCGCTTGCCTTGGACCGAAATGGCGACCTTAATCGGGCTGAACTTTGTGATAGGGTTCATGGTTCCTAACGTCGCCTGGGTGGCCCATCTGGGGGGCTTAGTGGTGGGTCTGGCGCTAGGTGCCTACACCGGCTGGGTGCTGCGTCATTCAACCTACGAAGTGATTCCCGGCGAGGGTGTGGAAGACCCCCACTTTACGGCCAATGCGCCCGAGCCACTGGAGAATCCAGGTACCACAGCCTTGGACGTGCCGGAAACTTCCGACGCAACGGCGCCAGACGGATCGAAGGTTCCTAACGGGGCGGATTCCCCAGCTGCTCCGGCCTCTCCCGTGGTGCGCCGAGTCACCAATACGACCACACGGCTGCGTGACCTCGCGGTTTACGGCGGAGTTTTCGCCGTGCTGTTAGTGAGCAACTGGGTTTTCTACCATTTCAACTACGAGGCTATCTACAGTTTCTTAAAATAATCCCCCGGAAACCGGTTTATAAGGGGAGAATAGCCGGGTAGCTGCCCTTATTGGCAGCTACCCGGCTATTCTCCACCTTTAGCAACAACTCCAGCAGGTATGGCGCTGATTAAAGCCACACACATACTGAAACGGCGAGGTCGTGAGACCTCGCCGTTTCAGTAGCCTAGGGCTTATGTCGCCTACTGCGCGTCAGACTGGCGCTTGCGGCGTGCTGCCAGCAAGCCAATCCCTGCACCTGCCGCAATCATCAGGATGGACAAGCCACCAAAGATTGCTGCTTGCGCACCGGTCCGTGCCAATGTTGGCGGAACCTTCGGGTGCATCGGAGGCAGGGTGGTCGCCGGGGCAACCGGGATGGTCGGCGGGGTGCTCGGCGGGTTCGTCGTCTCAGACTCTACCGGAGGCGGAGGAGGCGTGGTCGACGAGCTCGGAGGAGTCGTGCCAGGCGTGTACGGCGTACCAGGCGTGCCAGGCGTGTGCGGCGGAGTCGTCGGCTTCACCACGTTCACGGTCTGCGAAGCATCCTCGAGGTCTTCGTGAGCCAGAATCGGGGTGTAGGTGCCAGCCGGAGCCGTACCAGCCTTCGGCAGGTTACCGACGTAGGCCTTCTCAAAGACCACCAGCTTCTCGCCGTTAGTCAAGCCGGCCGTATCCTTCGCGGTCAGCGGAATCGACATCTTCCAGCTGCCGGAGCCGTCAGCCTCAGCCTTCAAGCCAGCCACAGTCACCGGCGAACCAACGATGGAGCCATCGGACTTCTTGACCAAGGTTCCAACCAAGGTGTACTCGGCACCGGCCTTCAAGCCGCTGTAAGTCACCTTATCGTTCACGGTCGCGCTCTCACCGGCGGTAATCGCCTTAGCACCGGACAATTCCGCAGTGGTCTGGAGGTCCAGAGCCGGACGACGAGTGATGATCTGCTTTTCATCGCTGTTGTCGCGGTGTTCCACAATCGGCTTGTCTTCGGCCTTGGGCTGTCCGCCATCCTTCGTCATCTCGTAGAGAGATTCGAAGAATACCACGTCAGCATCCGGGTTAGCGTCGGCGGGAACCACCATCGGGTTGTCCCGATCAACGACCCATTCGCTGTTGTCAGTTTCAGCCGTGACCTTCGTCCACTTCACCAGCGGGTTGCCATCGGCACCCAGCACTGGTTGGTTGTCATTCGGGTCAGCCGTGTCATCGACGTAAACCAGTTCGGTCTTGAGCCAGTAGTCGCGTCCTTCCACCAGGTTGGTGTAGGTGACGGTATCGACCACGGCTGTGTCCTCACTCGGCTTGAGCATCTTGCCATCATCAGCGGTCCGAGCCACGGTCGCCAAGGTAGGCTTGACCAAGCTGAACTCGTTGAGAGCAGTGACACTCACAGTGGAGGCCGGGGTAATCTTGAAGTTCTTGGTGGTACCTTCTGCACCATCAGTCCAGCCTTCAGACTTCCATGTAACCTTCCACTTTGCCTGAGTCGGAATCTGCGCCTTGGCGTCGGTTTCCGTAATGGTTATATCAGTACCCATCGGGAAGCCGTCGAACTTCTGGCTGACAGCCTTGGTCGGATTGTTCGGGTCAACCGTCAGGTTGAAGCTGCCCTCCAGAGCGGTCCCTTCCTTGGCGGTCTTACCATCCGGCACTTTAGCCTTGTAGGTAAAGTTCCAGGTTGTCGGAATCTTACCAACCACGTCCGCGGGCATATCCGCATCCGTCTTGATTACCTTGGTGACCTGGAATCCACCGAAGTGGGTGGAGACTTCCAGCCACTGAGTGCCAGCACCCGAAGCGAGATTCTCTTCATGGTGGGAGGCAATCAAGCCTGCAGCAGTCTTGCCGGTCGGCAACTTAGACAACTGCGCCTCGAAAGCATCCCTATCCTGAGGCATCCGATACAGGTCTTCCCACAAGACGACCGTCTTATGTTCCTGAATCAGCTCGGTCGGAACCTTCATATCGATGGTCCAAGTACCGTTGTGACCACCCACAGCGTAGCCGCCCACAACAGTGACTTTGCGCACCTCAGAGGGGACGTAGTCAATCTTGTGAGCCTGGCCCGCCTTGTCGTACTCGACAAAGTAGGTGTGCAACAGGTACTCGCCGCCCTGCAGGTTCTGGTACTTCACCAGATCGGTAATCGTGTCGCCATTGCTGGCCTTCTTGTCGAACTTACCGGTGGTGTGCGTACCGATGGAGACTTCGTTAGTGAACACGTTTTCAGCGGTCACTGTCACGTTCGCAACGCGGGTAGTACCGTTCGGCGTGCCACCGACAATCACTGTGCCCTCGCCGTTCTTCGTGGACTCAACGGTGACGCCGTTGGCCTCGGTGAACTTCACGGTGTCCTTCAGTCCGGCTTGCTCTTCAGCATTCTGGACATTCTCGCTGATGGTGCACTTGTCACCCACGGGAATACCGTCAATGGTCGCGGATTCACCTTCGTGCAGGGTAATCGTGTCAGTCGAGCCCTTTTCGGTACAGGTAACCGTGAACACGTATTTCGCGTTGGTGCGTTCGACATTCGCGGTGTTCTCATCCCAACCCGTGACAGCCTTGGTCAGGGTCAAGGACCCGAACTCGGGACGGTTCACGTTGATGGACTGGGAGTCGGCGGTAATCTCGTTGTGTACCGCCACCGGCTTGTTGTCACCCTTCGGGGTCACCTTGCCGCCGTCAGCACTTTCATACGTGCCTTCCGCCCACAGCTGCTCGAACACAACCAGCTTGTCGCCATCGGCCTTAATGTCCGTAGCCTTGACCGTGATGTCCATGGTCGTTTCGTAAACCTTGACATCCTTACCGTACTTGGCGATTTCGTCAGCGTTCGGATCCACAGCCATGCTCTCGGTGACCTTTACAGTCTTCGCGTTGGTAGCCAAGGCTGTCTTATCACCGTTACTGTAGGCAATCTTGCTGTAAACCTGACCGTCCAGAGCGTAGGTCTTGCCCTCCTCGACGTTCGCCATGCGGATTACGTCGTGAACCGTGTAGGTTTCGGGAGCCTTCTTGCCTTCCTTATTGACGCCCTTCCAAACCGTCAGGTTTGACTTGCCGTCATAACTGGCTTCGGTGCCCACGCCAGGATGCTTGACCTTCACAGTCTGGTTCTCATCGTTCGGATCATTGTGATCCGCCACGGGCTGGCCCTTCAGCTGCAACGATTCGAAAGCAACCAACTTATCGTTAGCCTTCAAGACGCTCAACGGTACCGTGAACTCGACAGTGGCAGCTGTCCCATCCTTGATGGTCCCGTTCACGCGAGTAGCGCCGTTAGTTGCCTTCGGGGTGGTGAACTTGCCTGTACCAACCACACCGGTGTCACTGACCGTACCGTCAGCCGCGATACCCATGAGCGAGCCGCTAAGGGTGTACTCGGTATCGGGCAGCAGGTTGAAGAACTCAACGTGGTCAATCAGCTTGACGTTATCGCCTTCCCAAACAACCTTCTGGCCTTCGTATTCCAGCTTGGTGCCAATCCGAGGCACGTCCACAACTGTCACGGTCTGACGACCATCATTCGGGTCTGCGTGCTTAGTATCCCACTTGGTCGTGTCGGTAACGCTGGCCTTGATGGTTGCGTCGTCACCAGTCACAAGCGAGGCGCGTGTCAGGTATTCGTACGCCACCAGCTTCAACTCGCTGCCAGCAGCCTTAGCCGCTTCCATCGGAGCCTTGAGCTTATCAGCCGTCACGTTGAACTTGATGTCCTTGGTCATGTCCACACTGTCAGCGGTGAACCTCTCTAGGCCATCTGCCAAAACTGTTTCGTTAGGCTGACCGGCGTTGTACACCAGGCGGGAAACCAGCACGTACTTCTCACCCTTGATGAGACCCTTCATCTGCACCTTATCCTGCAAATCCAGCGCCGCATCGGTCGCGATGACCTGGGTGCCGTCCTGAGTCAGGTCGGTTTCAATAGTCGGGTTGTAGGCGGTTTTTACCGTCTGGTCGGAATCCTTCGGATCCTCGTGCTTCAGCGGAGGTTCGTTCGGCTTGTCGTTACGAATCAGCTGTTCGTAAGCGACGTACTTGTAGCCGGGCTTCAGCGTACCCTCCGGGATGGCATTGAAGCCAACCTGCTGGGTGCCACTGGCCTTGTCCGGGGTGAAGGTGGCGGTGCCGGTAATACCGGTGTCGGTGACCTTACCGTCCAGACCGATTTCCATCAGGGTCGCATTCAACGTGTAGGAAACACTCGGAGTCAAACCAACGTAGCTGACCGTATCAACCAGCTGCTTGGACTCGACCGGGACGGTCGGAACCGCAGTACCAGCCGCACGGTTGCCATCCACGCTCAGCACCGTCTTAATGCCGGGCTTCACGCCGGAGCCAACAGTCTGTGCCGGGTCGTTCGGATCCCGGTGAGTAGACTCAGCCGGACCGTCTGCCTTCTCGCCGAGGTACAGGGTCTCAAACACGACCAGCTCGTCGTTCTCGGCCACAGTACCGGCCGGAATCTCGAAGGTCATGAAGTCGTTCTCGGTCCAGGTCGCCTTGTCAGCCTTGAACGACTTAGAGGTGACCTTAATACCGGTGGACTTGTTTTGAGTCTTGTTCCACAGTTCGCCGACGACCACGTAGGTTTCCCCAACCTTCATATTGGTGAAGGTCACGGTGTCCTTGACCGTTGACTTAGCGTCGGCAATGACCAGACCACGGTCGCCCTCAGCTCTGGCCTTAGTGGCGAGCTTCGGAGCCCAGATGGTCTGAGAGTCATCGTTGATGTCGTGGTGAATCAGGAATTCTTTACCATCCTTCAGAACGGTCTCGAAGGCCACGACCTGCTTGCCGAGGATAACCCCAGCCGGAACCGAGAACTGAATCTCAAAGAATCCAGCACCGCTCGGATCGATGTCGTTGCCGGTACCCGGACCGACCTCGATGGTGGATTCCACCAACGAGCCGTCAGACAACTTCACAGTGTCGCCGGTCGCCTTGTCCTTCAACTCACCCTTCAGGGTGTAGTTCTGGGCCGGATTCAGACCGGTGTAATCCACCCGGTCGGTGATGACCACATCACCGGTGTTGTCCACTACCTGGTCGCCGTCAGCCGCATCAGTGGCGGTGGTGTCCAGAGAACCGAGCGTCACGGTCTGTTCAGGTGAAGCTGGGTCTTCGTGGGTGGCAATAGGCTTGCCATCCTTACCAACCAGTTGCTCGTAGACCACGAAGGAGTGACCGGCCTTGTTGGCCGCGAGAATCTTGTCCGCCTTCAAGGTGAACTTCATCTCACTGTTGGTCCCGGAGAACTCACCCTTTTCAACCGTAATGGTCACTTCGTTACCAGTCGCAACCGGGGTCTCGGAGACGAGCTTGCCATCCTTGACCTCCATCAACTGACCCTTGAGGGTGTAGGTGCCCGGAGCGGCCACCTTCCAGTCAACGGTATCGGTGATGGTGACGTTGCCCTGCTTCTTCGCATCAGGGTTGACCTGAATCATCTTGGCGCCATCCGCAGTCTGCGCGACTGTGGTGATGGACGGCGGGTAGACAATCTGGTTGTCATCGTTGATATCGGTGTGGGTTGCCAGCGGGGTCTCGCCCTGCTTCAGGTCCTCAAAGACCACAACCGGAGCGGTAGCCAAACCGGCGCGCTGTACCGTGAACTTCACGATGACCTGGAAGGCATCCTTGTCTGTCGAGTTAGGCTTGTTGGCAGTGAAGGTGACCGGCTCGGTCGTAACGTACTTGGCGTCAATCGCATCCCCGGCCTTGACCTGGGTGCCATCAGCCAAAGTGGCGTCAGCCTGGTAGTGCAGAGTACCGGTAATCGTGTATTCCTTGCCGATTTCCAGACCCTTGTAGTCCACCAGGTCCCAAATCGTCACGCTGCCATCCTTGGCGGCTTCCAGGTTCTTATCCTTCGGATCCTTGGAAGTGCCGTCATAAGCGGTCGTGTCGATTTCAACCGGGTTGACCGTGATGGTCTGAGCCGCATCGTTCGGATCTTCGTGCGTAATCACCGGAGTACCGGTCGTATTCTTGCCGTCGAACAGCTTCTCGACAACCACCATAGACTTTCCAGCCTTGATGGAATCGGCAGGAACCTTGAATTCCATCTTTTGGTCAGCGATAGTACCGTCCGCACCAGCAGTTACGCTCTTCGGAGCCACAGTGACACCGGGCACCTTTTCACCCAAGGTCTTGGCACCGTTGTCAGTGTTGACGTAGTGCAACTCACCAACCAAGGTGTAGTTGTGCTTCGGCTCGAACTTACCGGTGAACGTCACCGTATCGACGATGGTCGCGTCCTTCTGACCAGGAGTCATAGTCTGGTTCTCATCAGACTTATCGACTGCGCTGGTACCCATGGAACCGTTGTAGACCGTCTGGTCGCCATCGTTGATGTCATGGTGTACCGCGATGGTCTTGCCTTCGTGCTTGAGGTCCTCGAAGGCCACAATCGGTTTACCAATCAGACCCAAATCGGCAGCCTGCTGCGCGGTAACCGTAAAGGTCAGGACGGTCTCACCGTTGCCCTTGGCATCGGCGGTGATAGTACCGGTCTGGGTAATACCCGTGGATTGACCTTCCGCAGAGCCGTCCTTGATCTTCAGTTCGCCGGTCACCTCATAGGTCTTGCCCGGAATCAGGCCAGAGGCCGTCACCTTATCGTTGATGGTGAAGTCCTTGGTGACATCCACGTACTTGTCGCCGGGTTTACCAGCGCCGTTGTATGCGTCAGTAGTGACACCGGGGACGTAGACGGTCTGAGCTTCATCCTTCGGATCGGCGTGTTCAGCAACCGCGGTAGCTCCGCTCTTCGGCTTTCCGGCCGTCTGGTCGAAGTCGTCCGCCTTGTAGAGTTTCTCGAACACTACGTACTTCTCACCGCTCACGACCTTCACACCTGGGAAGGTGAGTTCCATCTTGCCGCTGGCAGCGCCCTTGGCGACAGTCAGCGTCTGGTGCGCGGTCTGAACTGTAGTCGTGCTCTTGTTGTTGATCTTCGTGAGCTCGCCGTACATGACGTAGTTGCCCGGAGCGATGGAGTTGTAGGCGACCTCATCGGTCACAACCACATCGGAGAGTTCCTTGGTCTTGGAATCCTTAACCGGCTTGGCGTTACTCATGTCAACGGTTGCGTTGCGCGTGACATCCTTACCGTTAATGTTCTGGGTGGTAGGAGCACCATTCTTCACACTCGCGGTCGTGCCGATTGACGGGCTGTAAACCGTCTGATCCTCATCGGTGATGTCGGCGTGAGTCGCTACGACTACATCGCCATCCTTGACTTCCTCAAAGGCCACAACTGTTTGGGTCTTTAGGGACTTAGCCTTGACGGTAAAGGTCAGTTCGACCTCACCCTCTTTGACAAGGGCGTCGCGCGGACCGTTGACCGTGAAGGTCTTGGTTGCGGTTGCGCCCGGATCGTTGAGTGCACCAGCATCGTTTCCGTCAGCATCCTTGACATGCAAGGTACCGGTCACAGTGTAGGTGCGACCTCCGGCGAGGTTGTTCCACTTGACCACATCCTTGACCGTAACCGTCGCGTCATCCGAAACGGCCGGGGTCACAGGCTTGTCAATCGAAGCGGTTGTCTTTAACTTCGGCGTGTACAGCTTCTGGCAGATGTCCTTTACATCCGCGTGGAAGGGCAGGTTTGCCGCCTTGGACATTGCCTGCAGTTCAGCCGGAGTCTTGCTCGCGAGACTGTTGACATCCACATCAGCCGGCAGCATGTATTCGAACATTACATATGTGGCACCTGGGGTCAGGTTAGCTGTCTCCAGAGTGAACTCGTTGACTGCCTCATTGTTGCCGAAGAAATTCTGTCCAGCCGGAACAGCAATCTTCTTGTAATTGTCCACTGCGGACTTACTGGTATCATCCGTCTGCACCAAACGTCCGTACAGGTAGTAGTCACCTGCAGAAACCCTGGTGTACTTGAGGTTATCAGTGAGTTTCTGTGTGGGCACATCCTTTTCGTTCGTAGACATGACTCGCGAGTTTGTCGTCCGGTCGTTGGCAATAGTCCACATCTCCGGTTCAAACTGCGGAACGATGGATTGACCCTTCGGTAGCGTCAGCTCAGAACCGTAGGCCCTGCACTTGGCGCAAGCCTGGTTCAGCTGCATCGGGTTTCCGCCGTTGAACACCATGATGCCCGCGGCAATACCTTCGGGATGTTCCTTCAGTAAGCTAACCGGAATCGTGAAGGAAATCTCCTTAGTGAAATCATTCGCTCCATAGGGAACGGTCACTTCCTCTGCGTAATAATCCCAATTGGCGCCGCCTTCGCTCTTCCAATTCAGGTATCCCGCATCGAAGATGCCCGTCTTTCCGGCCATCTTGGTGGAGTACAAACGTTCCACCACCGTGTAAGTCTGGTCCTCAGTGACATTCTTCAAGGTAACTTTATCGGTCAGTTTGACCCGATCTTGATTAGGTTTAATATCGATTACCTTGATGCCATCCTTGAATACGCGCTGGCCGTTAGCAGTAGCCTCTTGTCCAGGAGCATCCAAGACAGTTTCAATACTGGCGTAGCAATCCCACTTGTTGACCATCTTCACGGAGACGTTGGCTTCGGAAGTGACATCGAACGTGATAGCGGCCTTTTCTTCATCAGGCCCCAACATGTCAAAGGCGTACTTAACCGGGGAGGCCAGAGCCTTGCCGTTGGCATCAGTGGCTGAAATTTCAGCCTTGTGACGCCAGTTGCCGTACAGGAGGGCATTCCGGTCGTTAAAGCTCTGATCGTCCAGCTCCGCTACCGTACACTTCGAGTTGTACGGCACCGTGCCAAAGTCGAGGGCATTGCCGTTGACATCAACCTTGACTGTCTTATCAACAACCGTGTCATTACCGCTCTTGCAAGTGACGTGCATATTCACGTAGTTGCGGTTCATGTAGCGGTAGTACTCGTTGTACTGCTGCCTCTTGTTGAAGTTATCCTCGGAGTAGTCGAGTCTACCGTTTGCCGAAGTGGCTTCCGCCACCTTCTGTAGCGACAGCTTGACTTCCTTGTACGTCAGCTTGTTCGTAGCGTTCAGGCTGGTAGTAGTACCGTCCTTGCCGATGACGAACTTGCCGGCGGTAGCACCTTCCGCACCGAACACAAAGTTACCTTCAGCGCCAACAGCAGTGTAAGGAGTCGGCTCTACGCCCTTCATGGTCGTAGATTCATCCAACGACCAGGACACTTCGGCAGACACGCCGGCGGTGTTACCGCTCGGGGTCACCTCGCGGATGGAGCACTTGGAACCGCTGGGTAGGTTGCCGGACGTCCAGGTCTTGTCAGCCGCGATATTGAACGTGATAGGAGCATCCTGGGTACCAATCTTGGACCCGTCCGGGGTCACACACCAGTACTCGAAGTTGTACTTGCCGTCAACAATCGCCGCGGTAGAGTCAGAGGCAATCGCCTTGGTGACGCTGAACTTGCCGTTCGCGTCAGAGTAGACGTTATCTACCTTGACCTCAACCACGTTGTCCTTTTCGACTACGAAGTCGTTCTCCGACAAGGTAGCCGACAGGGTCGAGCCTTCCTCGGTCTCTGCACCAGCCTGATCCTCGGTGATGTGGCACGTGTAGCCGACAGGGATGTTCTCTGCGAACTGGTATCCCTTATCGGTGACTTTCGTTACCTTGCCTTCCACCTTTTGGGTGGCATCCTTCGGATCAGCACAGGTGTAGGTGAAGTCGTAAGACTCCTTCACCGTGATGTTCTTGGCGGCAGTAACCGACTTAATGATCTTAAACTTGCCCAGCTCACGCTCGTAAGTGTTGACTACCTCGACTGTCCGGCCCTTTTCGGTATTCAAAGTGACCGTGCCGGTCGCCTTGTCGGAAAGGACGTTCTTGCCTTCCTTCATCTCCACGGTCCACTTGTGTCCGGCCACCTTCGCGCTGGCTTCAGATTCGGTGATGGTACAGGTCGCACCGACCGGAATCTTCACACCGTTCACATCAGCGGTGAACTCGGCCTTGTCAGTGTTCTTAAAGGTCTTGCCGTCCATGATGACGTGGTCGGCGTTATCAGTCGGGTACTTACAAGTCGCCGAGAGTTTGACCGTCTTAGAGTCAACGTTGGTGTTCTCACCAGCCACGATGGTCTTGCTGACCACCAGCTTGGTGTCGGGCACCGTGAAGTCGTTGGTGGCGCCAACCATCAGCGCTTCATCTTCCTTATCCACGGTGAACGCCACGCCGTTGGGCTGGGCTTTCGCGTTAGTATCGAAAGGCTTTACTTCCTTGCCTTCAACCGGTTTAGCAGCGCCAACGGTCCACGTGGTCGTGGGCTCTTCATTAGCCTTAGCCACTACCGGTTTCTCCCACACGACACACTTGGTGCCTACAGGGAGTTTCTCGACCTTGACCGGGTCGCTGCCGGCGCTCAGGTCGTAACCGACACCGTTCTTAACCGCTCCAGCCGGAGTTTGGCAGGAGTAGTTGAAGTAGAACTGCTCGGTGTGGTTGCCAGCGTTGTTACCGGTGAGGGCGGCCTTGTAGAACTTAAAGCCGGTCATCTTTTCGGTGTAAACGTTGGTAGCGGCGAACTGGAAGACGTTGCCTTGAGTCACGGTCTGTTCACCGGACGCCAGGTCCTTACCTGCCGGAACGAACGAGGTCGACACGTACTTCAACGGGTTCGCGTTCAGATCATTCACCAGCTGTTTGTTGGTGGCGTCCAGTTGAGCCTTCGGCTCAGCCACGGAACACTTGGAGTCCTTCGGCACCACAATCGCTGCCGATTCCTGACCGGGGGCTACTTCGATGAATTTAGCCTTGGCCTGGGAGCCAAACGGAGTGGCCTGAGTGTAGGTCTTACCGTTCGGGGCTGTACAGCTGTAGGTGAACTTAAAGGTGGCGCCGGGCTCAAAGACGGCTCCGCCCTGGACGACCTTCTTAATGGTGAAGCTCGCCTTGTCGTAATCCAAGGTGTTCTTAGCTTCCAGCTTCAACACCTGAGCCTTGCCATCCTTTTGTTCGGGAATGGTGAACTTCTTGTATTTTTCGTACTTTCCGGTGCCGTTGGCGAGGTCCGTCACCCAATCCGGGGTGACGGTGACGCCATCAATAGTGCCCGGGGTTTCCTTGATGTAGCAGGTGGTGCCGACCAAGATGTTGTCAACAGTCTTGGTTTCCCCAGCCTTCAAGTCCAGGGTGTCTTGGGTCTTAGCCTCGTCGTTACACTCGTAATCAAAAGTGAAGGTGGCGGGTTCAGCCTTGGCGTCGCCCTCAACACTCTTGGTGACAGAGAACCCGCCGTACTTTGCTTTCACCGTGTTGGTGGCCACAACCTCCACTGCCGGCTTGGCGCCTTCCTTAATGACTACCCTGGCTTTGTTTTCACCTAGCGGCTCAGCATTGGTGTAGGAAACCTTGTTGGTAAAAGCCGCGTTAGGCGGGTTATCCTCTTGAATCGTGCACTCAGTATTTACCGGGTAGGACTTCACCGGGTCAGACTTCGAGGGCCAGGTCTCGCCAGCCTTCAGGCTAAAGGTAGTCACGTCTTTACCGCAGGTGACGGTGAAATCGAAGGCCTTGTCCTCCTTCAGCGGGTTCGCACCGTCAGCCTTGACCTTCTTGGTCAGCGTGAACGAACCCATCTTATGTTCGTAGAGGTTGGTCGCCGTCACCACGACAGTTGCGCCGTTGGTCGGAACCTTGAACTTGAATTCATCAGCGGAGTTCTCCAACACGTTGGTTGCCGGGATTCCGGTTTGCCCGAAGGTCAAGGACTTAAAGATAGCCCCAGGCACGGCAGTGCTGCTCGGATTCTCGGTGATAGTACAGGTCATGCCGGCCTTAATGCCAGACGTGACGGCCACCGGAGCGCCATTAGCAGGGACAGGCTGGTACTTCCAACCTGTGTCCGCGTTCGCGCCCTGACACCGATAGCGCAGCAAGAAGTCCTGGTTGATGGATTCCTTATCTCCATTGTCGAACCTGGCCTCCTTTTGCAGGCTGAAGGCCGCATCGGCGGGCTGGTAGTAGTTGACGAACGCAACGGCATCGACGACGCCATTCTGAATCGGTTTCACCGCAATGGTGCTGAGCGGGCTGGTCACGCCCGAGGCATTCGTGGTGGATACCACGACGTCATAGCCCTGCGGAGCGACCGGCTGGGTTTCGGTGACCTTGCACTTGGTGCCTACCGGCAGACCCTTGACTTCATAGGTCCACAGGTCGTTATCCGTGTCGGTAGAGGCATCCTCGGGAAGCGAGAAACTTCCGCCAGCCACACCCTTGTCACAGGTGTAGGTGAACTGGAACTTACCGCCGTTGGCAGCAGCCGCGGCATTCGCGTCGATGTTGCTGTCACCCTGGACTAACTTCATAACCTTGAAGCCGCCAGTCTGTTCCTCGTAAGTGTTGGTCGCGATGACTTTGATGTCACCAGCCTGACCCATCACGAACTTGACCGAGGAACCTACCGTCGCACCATCCGCAGTGGCGTTGGTGGCAGACCAATTGGGAGCGGACATGTTGACCGGAGCGGACCGGTAGGTTTCCTCGATAGTGCACTTGGTGCCGGGAGTGACATCAATGGGGCTGGGCGTTCCCGCCTGGGTGCTATCCGTATTGGCCGCGCCGCCCTTTGCGGGAGCGTAGAGGGTCGCTTTCGTTCCATCATCACAAGTGACTTGGAAGGTCACGTTGCCGCTAGCCTTATCGGTAGCACCAGTTGCAGCTTTCTCCAGGGTCAGCTGGGCCTTGTTCTTAACGATGTTAACGGTCTGGTCCGCGTGCTCACCGGTGTGCTTGGCGATGATATTGAGCTCACCGTAGGCAGAATCAATTTGTCCACCGCCGGCGTACTTCGGGTCAGAAGTCGCCAGGACTTCTTCGTAATAGAACCAATCCCCGTCCTTAACCTCGGAAGCCTTCAACTGATACTTGAATTGCCCGGTCAAAGTGCCCTTGCCACTAATCGGGGCGTCGGCAGTTTGGGTGAACACCGTGGTGGTGACTCCGCCGCTAACTTTCTTAAGCGTGCCAATCAGGTACTTAGTAGCATTCGAACCTGTGTTGGCGGGGATGTTTTCATACGTCACATCATCGCTCAGGGTGATGACTTCATCCGTACGGGAGAACGTGGCGGTTTCTGCGCCACCGAGTACCGAGTCAGCGCCATTCACCTTCGCGGTGGTCTTAATTGAAGGCTTCGGTTCGGGAACGTGAGTCCAAGATACTTCCAGTAGCCCGGAGACGTCGAGGTTCTTTTTAGTAACTACGACCTGACCTTGTGTCGTTCCATTCGTAGCATCTACAAAGTATGCATCCTCAACGTTTTCGAGCATACCAGCAAAACCGATACTGAAGCTACCATGGTCGGTAATCTTGAGGGTTACTCCGTTCGCTGCATCCTTCAAGCTAACCTTGTTGATAGGGTTACCGTTTTCATCTGTGGCACCCGCCACAGCGAGGTAAACGTTCTCACCAATAGCCTGAGCCTCGGCCGAATTCAAGTCATAATCGTTAAGCTTGACACGTAACAAGTATGCGCCATCAGGTGCCTGTTCCAAGGACACCTGATCCAGATGCATGGTTTCCAGAGCCTCAATAATATGCGCCTGCGGACGATTCTTGTACTCGGATTTAGCTTCCTCAATCAAAGCACTTAGCGTATTTAAACCACCGATCCAAGTATAATTATTTCCATCAAATGTACCGAAATTATCGGGCAATCCCAACACAGTCATCCAAATGGCATTCTGATGCTTGCCATATTCTTTATTACCATGCTTTGCAAAATGCCAGGCAATAGCTTTAACTATTTCAGCTTTCTCGGGATTATTCTTTGCCCATTCAATAGTAGTTTGGGACGGATTTGTATAAAACTCATGATTTTTACCTGTGTCCAAGCTCTGCATTGGTTCAACACAGAATGAAGATTCGCCATTAGTCGTGATGGTTACACCATCATTATCTGAATACATGGGAATCTTCTTTGTGGTTTCATTGGTATCTTTCTTTACCAACCACCAAACATTCGACTCTTTTCCATGGTGTGCCGCATTAACGTTCTTTACCAGAATCAGGCTACCAACCGGGACAATAGGACCGTTCTGTTCACAGTAATCCAAACCCACAAAACTTGAAGTAGAGCCCGATTCCTCATATTTCTTTTCTAACCAGTCCTGGCCCTGCTTGCGCAGATTATCGAACTGGGCGTTGAGGTTATCCACCATCTTTGCCTTGGTGACAGCATCAATGTTATGTGCAGCCACAAACTGGTCCAGTTGATCCATCACATCCGCTTTAGCGTCATCAACCTGTTTATTAAAGGCGGCAATAGCGGTGTCTTTGTCCACGCTGGGATCAAACTTGAGCTTGATTTCTTTCATCGTGGGCTCAAATTTGTAAGCGAACGCAACCGCGCCGGAAGTAGCCGTTGCGGTCGGGGTGGGGGTCGTCGGCGCCTTATTTGGACCGGTCACCGGAGTGGGAATGGAAGGATCCGATGAAGGTTCCGAAGTCTGAGGGGCAGGCTCAACCGGATCCTCAGTATTGGCGGGAAGCTGCGCGGTGCTGGCCGAACCGGTGGACTCGGTGGAGGAACCCGGGTCGCTGGAGGGGTCGGAAGTCTGAGCAAAAATACGCGCCTGAGTCGCACCCGTATCTGCAGGAGCGCCAGCCGCTGCCATCGCTTCGCCTTCGATGTGCTCCAGGCTCAGGGTGAGAGTATCCTCATCTTCCTCAGGCTCAGCAGAGGAAACAGTAGAACGGTTGGAGGAAGCCGCCTTGCTGGGAGAAGAAGACTGATTGAAGGAGACTAAAGAGGAACCACTCGGGTAGAGCACCCAAGCACCAAAAGCATGGTCATACCTCTTTTCAAGCTTAACGTCTCTATTGCCTCGGTCGGGATGAACCTCCTGCAAACCTTGATCGTTGGAGAAATAGGCATAGGTTTTTTTGTTTTTTCCTCCGCCAACAGTGGTGATGCTACTGTATTTAATTATGCACTCTTTTGGTAGATATTGTGCGGTAAACTCTCCGACCTGGGTTGTTTTACCGTAATTTAAAGCGGCCTCAGCCTGGTCCTCAGTGGAGAACAAATCCATCTTCACTGCAACGCCAAAACTTTTACCCTGAACCTGAGTACCACTTACCACACCATTTCCGTCGCTAACGGTCACTGTGGGCTTTACCGAAGCCTGGGCTGCCGGAGTGGCCGCCAGAGAGGGCATAACCAAGCCGCCAACGGCCCACGCCACGGCGATAGCCGAAGCTATAACCCCCGCGGTCCAGTTCCGGCTCTTTTTACCTTTTTGCTTATAGCTCACCAAAGTGGGCTTTCCGGGCTGATTTTGCCGCGGTTTCTTGGCTATAGCACTCATGCTCAAATACCTCCATTTGTTAGCCATTTCTTCGGTCTGGACCCTGGTGGGGACACTTCACCTGCTTATATACAGTGATAAGAATACCAGGTTTCCCAGCTATCTCCAAGAGTACTTCCAGGATTGTGCTGACAATCTGACTATCACTCCAGAGTCGTTCGGTAAACCCCAGTATTGCTTTAGGAAAACTCAGCTTAACCGGGCAAAATTCGCCAAAAATAGCGGCAGTTTTCAGCACCCTCCAAGAATGCGAAGCTGAGTTTGTCACCTCGAACCGGGGTCTCAAAACCGCAAATAAACAGTAAAAAGTGCGGTTTTCTGCAAAATTCCCCAGTATTTTCCGCAAATCTTAAAATAACCTTAAAAATCGAATTCGAACCTGAGAATGAAGCCTCCCACCGGCGCTTTTGCCATCTAATCCGACCCGCAACACCACCGCTGCGGAACCGACCTGGTGAAAACGCCTTCGTTCTCGAACACAACTCCCCGCCTAGGCGATGCCGGAAAAACGACCAGACATTTCCAGGATTCCTTCAGCCTACACGAGGCCCCGGTTTCAGATAATGAAACGGGAAAACCCTCAGATATGGATAGAAATCCCCAAAATCCGCGAAAAATCCCGGTGAAAGAATTTAGAAAAACAACTTGTAATTTCCTGAAAATCGGGTATAGTTGACTGTATAGCGGCGTTGATGCTGGACTTGTCCGTTATCAACTGTCCGCGGGGAGAGAAATTTGGAGGAACCATGCAGACACAAAAGAAGGGCGTATTTGCCGCAGTGGTGTTAGCCCTAGTGGTAGCTTTGAGCACCCTACTGCCTGCTCAGGCTGCCGACCACGAAACCAAACTGACCGGAAACACTCAAGTACAGCCCGTAGAAATCTCCTACGGCAGCTACGAACAGGTTCTGGTGGAGGTCAGCGCCGACTAACGCAGTCAGCCACAGCCTCATGACCCGCCGCAAAACGGTGGGTCTATTTTCTTATACGCAGCGGGTTTTAGGCTGCTGAGGTTTTACACCACAGGTTATGGGATTGCCGATTTTGCACTGCTGATATTGCGCCGTCGATTTCGCTTCCTCCCGATTTCCTCTCCTGCCGACCGCGCCCCGAACCCACTTCGGGCTACGATAGCCTTACAGGCCTCAGTACGCGCCCCGTCCTAATGAGCACTTTGACCCGGCGAACACCAAGCTCGGGCCGACCCAGATTCGGCGCGCGCCCCGGCCTTGTGCGCGCCCCGGCCTTGTGCAGACCTAACCCTGCGCGAACCCTAACCGCATACCCAGAAGGAGGAACGTATGGAACGCAACAAGATACTGGAAACCTTGCAGGAACACGGCGTCGAATACAAGCTGGTGGAACACCCGCCGGCCACGACCATCGAGCTGGCGGACGAATATATCGAGGGCCACGAGGGCGTGCGCACCAAGAGCCTGTTCTTGACCAACCGCAAGAAAACCCGCACGTATCTTTTAATTACGGACGAGTATAAACAGATTGACCTGAAAGGTTTTGCCGGCGAAGTCGGGGAAAGCCGCCTGTCCTTCGGATCCGGAGAGCTGCTGGCTCAAACCCTCAGGCTGGAGCCCGGAGTCGTCTCGCCCCTCGGAATGATTGACCCCGACCACCGTTCAGTCGCGCTCTACCTGGACAAAACCATGATGCAGGAGGACATTTTTACTTTCCACCCGGGCGACAACCGCGCCACCCTGTTCCTGGGGACTCAGGATTTCCTGCGGCTCTATGACGAGCTGGGGATTGATTACCATTTGGTGGAGGTGTAATTCCACACCCTGGGTTCGCGGCTTGGTTTAGTCGGCTGTCGGACTTTATTGGCCGCGTCGGAGCGGTTGGCCGGTTTGTCTGCCCGGCCCGGCCGCCGACGAGGGCCCTCAGCCGGAAACACCGCGCTTGTGAAAACCTCAACGTACCCCACCACGCTTGTGAACCCGTCAGCGCATACCGGCACGAGGTGGCTCTGGTTACATAGCGTCGATGAGGTCGCGCACCAGACCGCTGGGAGTGGTGTTCATTTTTTTGGCCAAGGCGGTTATTTTGTTTCTCCGGGCTTCGTCCAACCGAATCGTGAAAGGTTGGGCATTTTTTCCGATCGTAACGGGCCTGCCGGGTTTGGAAGGAGCGAGATGCGAGCCCGTGTACTCGGGTTCGGTCTCTTGGGCGGTGGCCCATTGCTCGATTTGTTCATCGGTGTAGGTCGTGCCGTTTGCCGCAGTCCAATTCATTTTTCCAGCCCTACCTCTCTCAATGTTTTCCTGGTTGCCTTCATAGCGTGGAACACGTGCCAAGTTTCGTTATCATTCTCAATCGCGATGTACTCAATGAGTTTTCCATCAGCGATTCCTACACCTACCCATTGCACAGGGTCGGTATCTCGGGGGATACATCTCAACATTGTGTTCCAGGCTTCGCGCACCATTGCAGGTGTTATGTCGGGGTGGCGTTGTGCAATCCTAGCGTTGATGTATATCTCCACTGTATTTCCTGCCCACTATTATGTACGACATATATTGTATTATGTATTTCGTAAGTGTGCAAGGCATTTTCACTGTGAGACGTGGCTTGTGACACCACCAGCCCAGGCGGAGACACCCACGCTGTAACCACCCCGCTTGTGAGAACCGCAACTCATGCCGGGCCCGCCGCGCCTGTGAGAACCCCAACGCAACCCACCGCGCTTGTGACATCGTCAGCACATACCGGTGCGTACCCCCGCATACCCCGCGAATTTGCGCAAGATAGCGGGTTCGGGTAGTATCTTCTGGTGCCCAAAGGGCCTATAGCTCAGTTGGTTAGAGCGCAGTCCTGATAAGACTGAGGTCGCTGGTTCGAGCCCAGCTAGGCCCACCAACCCCGAATCGTCGGGGTTTTTTCATAACAAACGGGGCTATAGCGCAGCTGGTAGCGCATCTGCTTTGCAAGCAGAGGGTCGGGGGTTCGAGTCCCCCTAGCTCCACCAATAGGACGCTCATTTTGATACAAAGTGGGCGTCCTTTTGTTTTGCCCGGATGGGCGGTGTTTTGGCTTGTCAGGGCTGGATTTCTGGGGAGTGGCTGGGTGCTGGGTGGGCGTAGCGGGCGATAGATGAGGCTAGTCCGGCTGGTGAATCTGGGCTTCAGGCGGTAGCTCGGGGCGTCGCGACCCCGAGGGCGTCAAAATGTATGAGGCTCCGTCAAAAAGTATCGGGCATCGTCAAATTGTTTAGGGGCTCCGTCAAAAAGTATGGGGTTAGGAGTCAAAACAGTTTAGGGTGCCGAATTCACATATATGAGCGTCGCTTCGTTCGTCTCGTGATATACGTTTCCTAGAACAAGAGGTCCTCGCTCGTGTTTTCCCGAATCCCAAGCTGGCGGAAGATTGAACCGGCCGGGACATTTGCGAGCTCTTTCGGCTCGATCTTCCTGAGTCCTCCTCCATAAACTCGTCCTCCAGCTATCAGCGATTCTTGGGAGAACTGTTGCAAAGCTTGGTGTACGTCCTCAAGCGTAAGAGAGCCCTTTTGGATAGCGTTTTTGAGTACGCCGCGTGGGTAGAGCATTAAATAACCGTTGGTGGCAATGGCTCTCGAGTAATTGAGAATGAATCTAAAGGGGGTGCCTTTGCCGTTCGCCCGCCCCATGTAGGTCAGCAAAATGGGCGCGGGGTCTCGACTCTCGACTTTGTACCAGGGCGAGCGATTGCGTACTAAGTAGGAGTTGCGTGTCTTGTCATCAGCACCTTTAAAGTACTTTGCGAGACTCGGGTTCTTGGCTGCAATCGTTGCTTCAGGCTCAGAGGAACTCATCAGGACAAGCTGTTCAGATAAAATTGGCCACCCATCCGGATCGGCAGAAATGGTTAGAAGATCTAGCCTTCGGGGCGGGGGAAGCACAGGAATGAGATCCGAATCGTCAATTCCGTCCGCTGCGACCGCATCTCTAGAGCGGATGAAATAGGCATTATTTCCCGTTGCTATTCCACGACGAATAGTAAACAAATCAGAAAGTGTAGGTTCAGTTTCCGGCAGGCCGGAACGTGGAACTTGCGTGAAATATCCACTCCAGCGGTTTTCTCCTCGCAGTGAAGTCTGTGGGAACACGAGACTGGCGCCTTCTGGGTTGTTGATGTCATCGCCTTCGGAGAAAGTGACTAAGTGATTCTTGCCGGGTTGTTTGTTCTTAAAGACGACAATTAAAGATGTGACTAATGCGTCATCAAAAACCAATCCATCGGGATCGAATCGGTGAATCCGCTCGATAGACACCTTTTCGGCTAGGTACTTCCGAATAGATTTTCCATAGTTTGTATCGAGAAACTCAGATGGAATGAGCCATGCGGATATGGCGCCTGGCGCTAGGCACAGTTGGGAACTGAGAATGAAGTAGACGTAAAGCCCTGACAAGCCAGAAGGTGATCGTCCAGCAGCACGCGACACGATTGCGCCGTAACGAGCTTTGATTTCTTTTGGCAAATGATGGTGACGAACGTACGGTGGGTTAGCAATGAGCAGATCCGCTTTGAGTGAAGAGGTTGTAGCAAAATCGAGGAAGTCTCCTTCAATGATCGTTGTCCCCCACTCACTCCATAGATTCTTTGCTACCTCAGCAAATTCATGATCCTTCTCAATTCCAACGATTTCCCTAAACCTAATGCCAGATTGTTCTGCAGCTGACAGGGCAGCATAAATGAAAGCTCCGGAGCCGCATGACGGCTCGAGCATGATGGGTTCATCAACTGCAACCAATTGGAGTGCGAATTTTGCTATTGAACTTGCTAGCGAAGGAGGCGTTGCAAACTGGCCCTCCTTGTTCCGCTCCACAGCGTCACGTTTCGCATCGAGTCTGCGCTGCTCGGATAGGCGTTTCTCCTCAAGATCTGTAAGACTAAAGCCCGGCAATTTCTAGGTCCTCCACTCTGTGCTCCCAGATCCAGTCAAGCCCTTCAGCGGCTTCATAGCCTAGATACCCTGCGTCAAAATAACCGCATAAAAGAAGAAGAAGGTCAAGTTGATCGCCGTAAGTGCGCTTCAATTGATGTGCCTTTGCTGCCTCTTCTTTGCGTCTCTTGTTCGTATTTGTGAAGTCGCCAGCACTCTTAGCCTCAATAAGTACAGGGAATCCGGATTGGCTTGGTGTATGTGGCTGCACTACGAGGTCAATCGGCATATTTATGAGCTTGCCCGCTAGATTTTCTACCGGAACGTTGTGGTGCACGGAAAAAGTTCCTGGTGGTAGATCTTTAAGAGAGAGATTGCTGGCGTAGCGTTCTTCTTTGTACCCGCGGGCCGTCAGCCATGCGCGCATCACTGCCATTTGTCGCGCTTCTTGCGCGTTTCTAATGATGGGGTCCGTAACTGCGCCACATCGGCGATCGCCCACAACAACTGAGGCAAGCTCAATCTGCTTCTCGGAAGGAGGCGTCTTCGTGGCAACCCATTCAAAAAGAGTGTCGTCTAGAAGCTCCATAATTATCGAAATAATCCGCTCTAAATTATCTCGTAAATCCTTGTCATTCATTCGGGCTGGTAACCGGCCAGCCTCAAGGCTATTGACAAGTGATTTGGGAACATTGGCGAGACCAACCAACCTGTCCCGAGCAATTGGTGGAGCAGTGACCATACGGAGAATTCCGATAATCTGTGGGGCATCCATAATGTCTTGCGGGGTTAACCTATTCATGTAGGCGGTGGCTTTGAAAAGCTGCTCGACTTCGTCAATCACGGCGGAACGGGAACCTCTATACGCTTCGGGAGCGGCGTCGAGAAACCATTCGTTGTACATCTTCACCGATCGGTAAACATCCTCCTTCCAAAGATCCACGCGATGTCGGTTGATATTTGGCTTACTCATAAGAAGTCCTTGCCTTTCGTGATCTTTGGCCCGAGAGTGTCACAATCCTGTTCGCCAAATGAATGCCTTCTTGCGCTTGAGACGGTTTTTCCGGTCGCGCTGATCTTGATTGGCGTCATAGATGATCCGGCGGTGCAGAAAATTCCTGTTTCGACCGACGCGGTTTCTTTTTGCCGGTTTGAGCGCAGGCTCATCTGCTTCTCGCTTCTGCTGGCGTAATGTCGTCCGCGTGTTGTCCATTCATCATCTTGTAGTGCTGTTCTTGTCCCATGAGGGTGAAGATGAGTTGGAAGATGCGGCGTAGTTGGTTGGGGTCGTGGTCTTCGGCGATGAGGTAGGTGTCGTCTTCGAGTCCGCTGCTGTGGTGGCGGATGTAGGTGAGCATGGATGTGACGAGGTGGTAGTCGGCGAGGTCTTCTTGGCCTTGGGCGTCGGTGTGGATGAATTTTTCGCGGTTGTTTTTGAGTAGGGTTGTGGTGAGGTCTGCGTTGTCGTAGCCGCAGAGCTGCAGGAAATAGTGTTCAAGGATTCGGCGGGTGACGTTGAGCAGTGTGATGGAAGTCGTAGCTTCTTTGTATTCGTGCCATAGCGCTGCGTAGGAGTTGAGGACTGGGGAGTAGTTCTCTATCTGGGATGGGGCGTCTTGCCGGTCACGTACGCACAAGGTGACGTTCGAGACGTTGTCGTTCTTTTTGATTAGGTAGTAGGAGGCGTAGCGGTAGTCGCTGAGGTTGGCGTAGGAGACCTCTCTATAGAAGTATGGGTTGTGGGACAGGATGATAATCTGTTTGACGTGGTTGCCTCGTCCGGTGTCGTGGCGGTAGTCAACATTGTTTTGGCAGATTTTGACGAGTTCTCTGATGTGGGCGGCGACGATGAACATTGCGCCGGAGTCCATACTTGAGACCGGGTCGTCGATGACCACGATTTTGTTCCGGGGGTCTTCTGTTTGGTCGAGGCTTCCCTGGATGAGGAAGTAGAAGTAGAGGAAGGCGATGAAGTTTCGTTCGCCTTCGGATAGGTTTTCGGCGGTGGTGCCGTCGAGGCGGACTACGCGGTAGGTGTTTTCCTTGTCTGGGACGTCGTCGAGGTAGAAGCCTTGGAATCCGGATTCTCGCAGGACGGTGTTGATCTGTTCTTTGACGGCGCTTGTGTCAACGACTGAGCCGAGAAGTTGCTGGATCTGCGAGTCGAGGTTCTTTATCGAGGTGCGTGCTGATTGCGCGGTGGCCGTGGCGGTGTTGATCTCGTCTGTGAGTTTCTTGGACGTGGCGCGATAGTTGGTGATGGTTTGAGCAAGGTGCTTGGCGAGGTGCTGCCATACTCGGTTGGTGCAGATCGTGCGTTGCTGTTTCTGGTTTGCAACGACCTCATTGTGAGCCTTGATCGCTTGGTTTGCGTCAGTAATGAGCTGGTTGAGCTCGCCGATCACGTTTGTGACGACGTCGAGCTGTAACTGGCTACTCGGGTTGCTCAGTTTTCGTTCGATGGTTTCCACGTTGGCTTGCAGCTTGGCGCGCAGAAGTTCGACGTAGGTGTCATATTCTTTTGTCTCTAGCTGGGGTGGGATCGCTGCCATTGTTGTGCTGAGCGGAACATTCCATGCTAAGCGTGCGGCGGCCTTATACGTGTCGGCGAAGGTCTGTAAGTCGGCGAGCGACTGTTCGTAGGCGTCGTCGAAGCACTCGACTAGTGTGGTTGTGAATCCTTCGGGGAGTTCTTGCTGGCAGAAAGGGCAGGGGTCTCCGTCGTTGCTGGGGAATGTAGCATGGCCGTGCCTGACCCAGTCAGCGGCGTTGATGTTGTCGATGAATCTGGCGAAGTCAGTGTTAGCCGTGTTGACGATCGCCGCACCCATGAGGTGATCATCGGGAAGCTGAATATCAACGAGCCCGATGAGTGGGTAGGTCATTGCTTGCTTGTCGAAGGCCGCGTTGTAGAGCGTTTCCAGTTCGTTCAGGTCGTGTTCCTTCGGATCGGCTGTGGTGAGTACGGCTTCGGCAAAGGTTTGTTTCCGCTTTCGACCGTGTTGGGTTTCAGGGAACTGATCGCGGATGTCCTTTGACTTGTCCCAGCACTCGTCGTGAAAGTCTGCCGTCAGCTGTTCAAGCTGTGCCTGTTTCGCGGAGGCATCATCTTCGTGGTTTCTTGCTTCGCGGGCGTGTTCGTCGCGGTCTTGGCGGAGGGTGGTGAGTTCTTTTTCTGCCTCGATGTTAGTTTTACCGAGGGTGAAGACGCCGTTGAGTGAACCGTAGGTGGAGAAATTCTCATCAACGAAACCGCGATCGTAGACCATGACTGAGTAGTTGTCTGCATCAACATTCGTGTCCCAGGTCAAGCCGTGGCCTGCGCCCAGGGTGCGTGCGATTGTTGATTTACCTGCTCCGTTTCGGCCGAAGAAGAAATTGAGGTAGCTCAAGTCAACGGTGCAATCCTGAAAGGTGGCTGAGTTGACTGTGATCTGCCTGATTGGGCCTCGCATCTTATCCAATGGCATTCTCCTGATCGAGTTTTCCGTCGCGAAGCCACTGGTCGACTTCCGAGAGTTTGTACTTGTACATTTTCCCGGCCTTGTATGCGGGCAGGCGTCCTTCTTTTGTCCAGTTACGCACGGTGTCCTTGCTGACGCTCAGATGGGTAGCGACGTCGTCAAGGTTGACCCAGTTTTCTATTTCGTTGCCTGTGTTCATGGCTGGCCTCCGATCAGGGTTGGCATGAGCACGCTAATTCCGGCCTGCGCGAGCTCGTGAACAAGATCCACGTTCTTGACCGCCCAGTGGGTGCGGTTGAGCTCATTGAATTTGTCGTTGCCAGATAAATCGAGTTCTTCGAGCAGCTCGTTGATTCGTTGCTGCGGGATTTCTGTTAGAGGTGTGTATTCGATTTTGATTCCGCGCGCACCGTAGCGGATATTCGTGACAGCAGCAAAATAGGCGACCTGCTCCTCGCTGGCTCTACCAAAGTCGTCGTTCTCGTTCATGATGAGCGCGGGGTAGGTTTTCAGCATCTCAATGGCATCTTTGTCGAGTTTCTTCAACTGCTCGCGGTTTGTTGGGCACATGCTTTCAGTCAAGGCACGTTTAGGATCCATAGGGACTGATCGGGTGTTCGGATCAAAATCTGGGGTCACGATCAGCTGGTAATAGTCACTACTCAGAGCAACCTGGATGGCAGGCACTCCCACCGCCGCGACAGGTGTCGGCACCACGATCTGAATTGGGGCGTTGACGGTACCTGCGTGAGCAATCTGAACACCGTTTGCCCCGAGCTGATTGAGAACCATCGCATTGGGTGGCGACGATGGTTCTGCCGGGATGATTTGTCCGTCTGACATCACATCCCCCTGCCAATGTTGAGTGTGCCGACTGAACCAATCTGCTGACTATTCGCCCCGTACTGGTTGAACACAACGTGCGGTGTTACTGCATGGGTCTTCTCGAAATCGGTATCCGCTGAGGTCTCACTGTGATCACTAGCCTGATCGTCGTCGACTATTTCAGCTTCGATAATCTCGTCATCTCCGGAAATACAAGGTTGCGTCGGTTCGGCGGGGTCTTCGTCGTAGCGGGTGATCTCAGGTGTCCAACCCTTGTCGAGGTTGAATGCTTGCATATCGAATCTGCGTGTCGCGTTTGGTGAGGATGCGGGTAGGTGCCATTTGTCAAACGTGCTTTTGCCTGCTGTGTTGCGCACAGTCGGATCCGAGACATATTTCCAAACCCCGAGAATGAGGGATTCGAGGCATATTTCCTTGGCGTCACCGAGCTGGGCTTTGGTGAGGTGTGACTCGTCGGGTAAGAGCGCGACTACCTGATTGTTAGTGATTGCCACGTCGCGCTTGATGGCCGTTCCAAGCATCTGCACGAGGCGAAGCCCCTTGGAATCTACGTCGATGAAGCGGTCAACGAAGTCTCTCGTTCTCGCCAAAGCCTGGGGGAGATCGTTGTCAATCAGATTATTGAATTCGTAAGCAAAATCCTCCCCGCCTACAGGCATATAGGTGGTGTTCCCATCATTTTTGCAGTTACGTAGTTCACTCGTGTTCTGGCTGAAACTCTTACCGGCTGATGGTGGCTCAAATTTTGGGCTCACGATGCGGATAAGCCCGGCAAGAATGTCTGGATTGCTGAGCCCGTCGGATTTTCCGGCGCGGGTGTCGCGAGCCTTCGCTCGGGGAGGAAGTGCTTCTTGGAGCAGCACGAAAAAGGTACCCGCTGTCAGGCGATCCTTGCTTTCCTGCCCTGACATGATCCTCGATTCCGAAATTACAAACCCTATGAACCCTATGAACCTCGGGAACTCTGGCGTCCGAACCTTGCGAACTCCACGTTAGAAAGTGGAGATGCAAGAAGCGACTCCACCGCATCGGCTCCGAGCGAGTGGACTGGTTCCCATCAATTCCTAGGAAATCAGTCTACTTCATTACCGGCATCGGCGCAGTGGCGACGCGGCTCGTGTCTCCGGCCAGGCTCTGATCAAGCCTGTCCTCCAGTTGTCAACTGGGAGACGCGTTCGAGACGCACCTGGCGGGCAGCCCCTCAGCGGGCTGTCCGCCCCTTTCGTCTCAGCCGCGATCCACCAGTAGCCAACACCAGTTCTCGAACGGGTCTCCCTTCACCAGAAGGGAAGCCCCATGGCTACCGAGCCGAAAACAATCACTATCGCGCTCAAGCACGAGCGCACTGAGGAGATCAGCGAACGCTATCCCACCACCACCGCCACCTTTGTCATCACGGCCAGCGAAGCACAGGTCATGGTCGAACGCGACCTGGCTTTGCGTTGTCGCGACGCGGACGATGACGCGAACGTGGAGCCGCGCAGTGTCAGCGAGATTGCTGATGAGCTGTCGAAGCAGGACTACAACTGTGCGAAGAAGCATCTTCGTCACATCCGTTACCGGTCAGTAACCGCCCGCGATGACGACACCGACGTGTCGATCGTCGAGGTCGCGCCTTCTGGTGAGGGGGACGATCCGGCAGAGGCGTGGGCGACCCGGGTGATGGTGCGTGAAGCGCTGGCCAAGCTCGATGTCGAGGATCGCGTCGTGTTGGTCGGGATTCATATGCGCGGCATGACCCAAACCCAAGTCGCGCGCGTATTGGGGGTGTCGCAGCCTGCGGTCGTGAAGCGGCTGCGTAAGGCGGAGGCGCGGCTGCGGGAGTTGTTGTCATGAGACGGTTATATTTCACGGCCCCTCGAAGCCTTCCCTATAGCAAGGCCATCCCAGCCAGTTCCGGCACCGGGTCTTGCGTGAGGGAAGGAAGGCTCATGGGCCACCATCTATATTGTGACCTCGCAGGCACTGCGAACCGCGAGAAGGTCGTGGGACTGCGTAAGGTCACGCTCCGAGAACGTCTCGCCAGGCTCATTCTCGGCGAGACGACGACGGTCACGGTGATCGTTCCAGGCGACAGCGTCGACCAGGTCACCATCACCAACACCAACAACCTCGATGACGACCCTATGGCGCTCGCTCGCGCGGTCGGCGTCACCACGGGTGGTGATCGGGAATGAACGTCACCGAAGCGAACCGCTATATCAGTGCGTTGAACCGTGTTGCTGAGGGTGCGGCGATGCTCGCCCAGGCGATCGAAGAGGCCGCTTGGGAAAGTTTCGAAGACCACGCAGGCATGCCGGGCGCGCGTCCGATCGCAGCTGCCCAGTTGGCTCAGCCAGCACTCGAGGAGGCCGCCGAGGACTACGAGGCGACCCACCAGCCAGGGAACCGGGTACCCGATCCAGAGCCCGCGAAGGCTGAGGAGCCGGAGTCTGAGCCGGTGTCGCTGGAACAAGTGCGCGCCGTCCTCGCCCGCCTCTCGCAGGCAGGCCACACCGCCAAGGTACGCGAACTGATCCAAGCGGCTGGCGCAGCCAAGCTGTCTGAGGTCGATCCAGCCAAATACGGGTGGTTGCTGTCACGGGCGGAGGCGATGACCGATGCCTGACCAACACGCCATGCTTAGTGCTTCTGGTGCGCACCGGTGGCTTTCCTGCCCGCCCTCAGCCGTACTGGAGGCAGGGCTCCCGGAGTCCTCGTCGGCGGCCGCCGAGCAGGGCACGGTCGCGCACGCGTTAGCGGAGTGGAAGCTACGCCGCGCACTCCACGACGCACCAACGATCAAGCCGGTCTCGGACTGGATCGATGCCGAAATGGAAGCGCTCACGGACGACTACGTGGCCTTCATCCAGGAGCGGCTGCGGGACGCGCGTGCCACGTGCGCGGATCCGACTGTGCTCATCGAGCAGCGCCTGGATTTCTCGCATGTGGTGCCGGGTGGGTTTGGGACCGGGGATGCCGTGATCATCGCCGAACCAATACTCCAGATCATCGACCTCAAATACGGGCAAGGGGTCTTGGTGGAGGCCGAACGTAACCCGCAGTTGATGCTCTACGCACTCGGTGCGCTGAACGCGTTCGGGTCGCTCTATGACATCGACGAAGTGGCGGTCACCATCTACCAGCCCCGCAGGAGCAACATCTCCACCTGGCAGGTGCCAGTAGCGGAGTTGGAGACATGGGCGGAACAGGTTGTGAAACCGACAGCTGCATTGGCAGCCATCGGGGATGGCGACTTCGCAGCGGGTGAGTGGTGCCGGTTCTGCAAACTTGCTGCCACCTGCCGAGCCAGAGCGGAGGCGAACCTTGCGCTGGCTAGGTGTGAGTTCGCTCCACCAGCGCAGCTCGACGATGACGAAATCGCCGACGTGCTTGCCAGACTGCCTCAGTTGAAGGCGTGGGCTGCTGATGTCGAAGCCTATGCTCTGTCGCTTGCGGTCAATCAAGGCAAACAGTGGGTGGGTTTCAAGCTCGTCGGAGGCCGCTCGATACGCAAATATACCAACGAAACGGCAGTCGCCAAGACAGCCGAAGCCGCTGGTGTTGATGTGTGGGAGCGAAAGCTGAAAACCATCACTGCTCTCGAGAAGCAGCTCGGTAAGAAACGGTTCGCCGAACTGCTCAGGGATCTCGTGGTCAAACCAGCAGGCAAACCTGCCCTGGTTCCTGACTCCGACAAGAGGCCCGCGCTGGAGATCCAGTCACCGGCAGGCGAATTCACTCCAATTTCAACAAAGTAACCAATAGAAAGAAGGTAAGACAAGATGTCTACAGCGAATCCGACCCGTGTGGTCACCGGCGAAGTCCGCCTCTCGTATGCCAACATTTTCGAAGCCAAGAGTATTCAGGGCGGTAAGCCGAAGTACTCCGTGTCTTTGATCATCCCGAAGTCCGACACCGACACGATTACCAAGATTGAGCGGGCGATTGATGCGGCGATCGAGGCTGGTATTGGCAAGTTCGGTGGCAAGAAACCCAATAAGGCTGCCCTTAAACTCCCGCTGCGTGATGGGGATATCGATCGTGACGATGCGGCGTATGCGGGCGCGATGTTTGTCAATGCCAACTCCACCACACCACCCCAAGTCGTCGATGCTGATCTGCAGCCGATCCTCGACGCGTCGGAAGTGTACTCGGGCTGCTATGCCCGCGTGAGCGTTTCCTTCTATGCGTTTAACACGAACGGGAACAAGGGTGTCGCGTGCGGGCTGGGCAACATCCAAAAGCTCCGCGACGGCGAACCCCTCGGCGGCAACCGCATCTCCGCTGAAGACGACTTCGGCGCCTTCGCTGCCAGCGACGACTTCCTCAACTAGCCAGGGAAGGAAGCGTGATCCTCATGATGTGGGACGTTTTCAACGCCATCACTTTGGCCGTACTGGTGTATGTGGTCATTCCGTTCTGGGGTGCGTGGTTCTTCCACTGGCTCAGAGAGAAGCGCGAGATCCGTAAAGACCGCGAGCGCATCGACCAGCTCATGGCTGACACCGAGGCTGAGCGCGAGCAGTACCGCACGCCCACCAACCCATAACTACCAATCCCCTGGCCGGGAGAACATCCATCAATCTCGGGTGTTCTCCCGGCCCTTAACCCATTGTGGAGCCGATACCGTGCGTGAACTGTTCATTGACATCGAGACCTTTAGCCCTGTTAACCTCAGCAAATCCGGGGTTTACCCCTATGCCGAACACCCTGACTTCGACATTCTCTTGTTCGGCTACTCCATCGACGGTGGCCCCGTCCAGGTGGTTGATCTGGCGTCAGGCGAGTCGCTGCCGGGGGAGGTGGTGGAGGCGCTGGTGGATCCGGGCGTGGTGAAGTGGGCGTTCAACGCGGCCTTCGAGCGCGTCTGCCTCTCAGCCTGGCTCCACCGCCACCACCCAAAACTGCTGGCTGGCCGGAGGTTTCTGGATCCCGGGCAGTGGCGTTGCACCATGGTGTTGTCAGCCTACCTCGGGTTGCCGATGAGCCTCGAACAAGTCGCAACCGTGCTGAGCCTTCCCGTGCAGAAGAACTCCAGGGGTAAGAAGCTCATCACCCAATTCTGCACTCCCGCGAAGCCTACGGTGTTAAATGGCGGAGCAACTCGGAACCCGCCATCATCGGATCCTGCCGGGTGGGAAGCATTCACCGCCTATAACCGCCGCGACGTTGAGGTCGAACTCGCGATCCACGAACGCCTCGCTGCTTTTTCGATGCCTGAGAGCGAATGGGACACCTACGCCTTAGACCAGCAGATTAATGACACCGGGATCTTGCTCGACACCCAGTTGGTGGATAACGCGGTGGCTTGCGACCGCCAACACCGCGCCGCCACCCTCGCTAGAGCCCAAGAGCTCACGGGGTTGGAGAATCCAAACTCGCCGATCCAACTCAAAGGATGGCTCGCCACACACGGCTGCCACATGACCTCACTGGCCAAGACCGAAGTCGTCGCTGCACTCGACACCGCTACGGGTGATGTGCGTGAGGCGTTGGAGCTGCGCGGCGAACTCGCCAAATCCTCAGTCAAGAAGTAGGAGGCGATGCAACACGTCGCCGGGCGTGATGGGCGTGGACGCGGGCTGCTTCAGTTTTACGGCGCGGGACGGACGGGCCGATTCGCAGGCCGCTTGGTGCAGGTCCAGAACCTGCCCCGCAACTACCTCCTAGACCTCGATGAGGCCCGCGCGCTCGTGCGGACGGGAAACTTCGAGGCAATTGGGCTGCTGTATCCGTCGGTGCCTGACACGCTGTCCCAGTTGATCCGTACCGCCTTCATCCCCGCGCCGGGGAACCGGTTCGTGGTTGCTGATTTTTCGGCGATCGAAGCCCGGGTGATCGCGTGGCTCGCCGGAGAAACCACCACCCTCAAAGCGTTTGAGGAGGGCAAGGATCTGTACTGCGAGACCGCCAGCCGGATGTTCGGCGTCCCCGTCACCAAACACGGGGCGAACAGTGAGCTGCGGCAGAAAGGTAAGATCGCAGTTCTCGCGTGTGGTTATCAAGGCGGTGTCGGTGCGCTGAAAGCTATGGGTGCCCTGCAGATGGGGCTAGCTGAGAGCGAGTTGCAGCCATTGGTGGATGCCTGGCGGGCAGCCAACCCCAACATCGTCGACCTCTGGGCGCAGATCAATTCCGCCGCGATCGACACGATCTCTACCCGTCAACCGACTCGTGTCGGGCCGCTGACGTTCTCGGTGGAGTCCGGGATTCTCTTCATTGAGCTGCCGTCCGGGCGCAGGCTCGCCTATGTGAAACCGAGGTTGGGGGAGAACCGCTTCGGTGGCACCTCGATCCTCTACGACGGCACCGTGACCGGACGGAAATGGGGCACTCTGGAGACCTATGGCGGAAAGCTCACCGAGAACATCGTCCAGGCCATCGCCCGCGACCTGCTCGTATACGGCATGCGCCAGGTAAGCCTGGCTGGGCACCGGATCGTGATGCACGTCCACGACGAGATCGTCACCGAAACCACCACCGCCAGCGTCGAGGAAATCTGTGTCCTCATGGCCACCGTGCCCGAGTGGGCGGCGGGGTTGCCGCTCGCAGCTGATGGGTATGAGTGCGACTTTTATCGTAAGGATTAGCAGTTAGAAGCTGTGATTCCAGTTTTCTGGTAGGCCCAAACTGGTGGGGTTGACAAGAGGGTTTGCTAAGAACTCGTTGTTAATGAGGCTGCTGATTTTGTTTGGCCAGGTTGTTCCTGGCGATGTGACGCGGATGAGACCCGCCATAACAGTGAGGACACCGAAAATTTGTCCGCTTTGCCCGAGGGGCAGCGACGCGAATTGCGGGAGCGTTCGTAATGCTGCCGTCGGTGCCGGGGCGAAGGATTTGTTCCACAGCCTAGCGTGGTGTGCACAGAAGTTACGGACGATAGTCAGTTGTTCCATCCATCGCACGAGCGGTGATTGGAGTTTGGTTTTGCGTTGCTGGTTTTTCGACAGTGCTGTCAAGTCGATGACGAGTCCCATGTCCTCGGCGATTTTTCGCTGGTCAGATGCCGGTAATCATTCGTAAAGGCGTGAAATGTCAGCGAAATCGAGCACCTCAGCTAGTACCCAAAACGGGTATTGGCTGTCGTAGGAGTCTCGGTAATGCTTGATTGCTTCATTGTTTCTGCCTGCACGGTTGATGCGTTTGTCGAGTGTCGTCATCCATTTCTTGTGGTTAAACGTCGGGCGAAACCGTTGCGGATCGGTGTAAGCAAGTGGGTCGGTTGCGGTCAGCGCTTCCCCTATGCGGGTGCGCATCGCAATTTCGACGCGTTCCATTCCGTCATGTACAAGTGCACGTAGTTTGCGATCTGCTTCGTAAAGCGCAACAGCATCACTGAAACGAGTGCCCAGTGTGAACGTATCTTGGCGTACGTCGTGTGCCGAGACGTGTCGGGCAGGATACCAATACGCTGATAGCCGGTAATAGCTGACGAAACTAAGCCATTGGGATGCGACGTCGGTATCGACTTGCATACCGCGAGAACGTAGCAGATCGATGTGTTGAGCGATTGTCGCTGCTTGTTTTACCGGCTTGCTCAATATGTTGCCTCCGACCCTGAATAAAGATCCAGCCCACTCCCGACCGAAGTCGAGGCGGGCTGAACGATTGAGTCAAGTATAGCTCGATCGATACTCCGGGAGTCAACTGGAAGATGATTCCGCAGGCGCAGGTTGCGGTTGCGGCTCCAACACCCCGGTGACCTTGGTTGAGAACAACGAAGACCGACCCTGGACTCCCACCTGGGCGGGTAGCGGAACCGGTCATGTTGCCATCCAGGTTATGTCACAGCTCAGAGCCGCGCCAACCCAGTTTTCGGTGTGTGGTTATAAATCCAGCCTGCTCGAAGCCCTCCTGGTAGGAAGCCACATACTCTGTCGCATGTCCATCTCGGCTTCCTAGGAAGGAGCCGATCATGGCTGCCAATACTCTCCAGGCATTCACGAATGATGCCTTTGGAACGATCCGCACCGTCGAGCAGGAGGGCGCGGTCTATTTCTGTGGCCGGGACGTCGCCACTGCACTCGGATATGCCAACCCCAACAAGGCTATTCAAGATCACTGCAAGGGGGTTCCGTTTCGTTACCCCCTGGATACCGCTGGTGGTATCCAGCAGGTCAGGTTCATTACCGAGGGTGACCTGTACCGGCTCATCATGTCCTCCAAGCTCCCGGCCGCGCAGCAGTTCGAGGTTTGGGTGGTTGATGTGGTGTTGCCGACAATCCGCCGCCACGGCATGTACGCGATCGACGACCTCCTGGCCAACGACGAGTTTCTCGAGCGGGCGATCGTGCAGCTGCGGGCCGAGCGAGCCAAGCGGCTGGCCGCCGAACAAGCCTTGCTTGAGGCTGCCCCGAAGATTTCCTACTACGACATCGTGTTGCAGTCAGACTCGTTGCTGACGACGACCGAAATCGCCAAAGATTAC
>NZ_JAXFNY010000013.1:0-12813 GCF_034180645.1 Mobiluncus sp.
GACCAGGCCGTCATTTCTTCCATGACTTTGTCCGTGATTCTTGAAATGGTTTCCTTGGAAACCTCAGCACCGTAAATATCTTTGAAATGCGCCGAGATCTCACCAGTAGTCAAACCCTTCGCGTACAGCGACAAAACGATAACGTCCACGTCCGTGAGTCGACACTGGCGTTTCTTCACAATCACTGGCTCGAATGTACCGTTACGATCCCGAGGAACCCCTATATCCACCTTGCCAACCGTGTCAGTAAGCACGGTCTTACAAATCGTCCCGTTGCGGGCGTTATCCGATTCCCCATCCGTGGCTTTCACGTGTTTTTCCCGCCCCAGATGCTCGGCCATTTCCTCGTTCAACACGGTCTCGAGTACAGACTTCGTGAACACTTTCAAAAGCCCACCAGGGCCGGTCAGCTCCAGGCCCGCGTCTTTAACCATGCGCACCATTTGTGCAGCCAACTCCGACTGGGTTTTCCGCCCGTATCCCGGGAATCCGACTTACACGGTTTCCTGTCCTGTTTACGTGCCATAGGCACCAGTGTTCCAACACTCATCTTCATAACCAACCATCCCCGCCAAAACCGACGGACTCAAAAGCCAGTTACACACTTTTCAGGACAGTCCCTTGATAATGACAAAGCGAGCTAATTGATAGATAGGAAGAAATGGCCAAACCTCATCTCGTGCATTCAGAACGAGCAGATTTCTTAGACCTCCTGAATAAGGGTGGCTATGTTCTTGAGTTCAACAACGAGCAGTTTGACGCTTTTACTGAAGAAGTGATCGGCATCCGTCTGACAGAGAAATATGGCGCCTCGAAGGGAAAGTCACTGACGAGCTACCTTGAAAAGGCACCTCGACGGGATTCGATCATGCTGCTCAATGCCTTGATGAGAGAATGGGATCGAGTAGCCGCGCATGACGCTAGTGAAGCCGATCTTGAATTAGCTTCTAGATGCAAACGTCAACTCGAGGAGTTGAAAGCTTCTCTTGTGCCAGCAGAATTTCAGGTAGTTGACCCTAAAAAGGTCGGCTTCACCAGCGAATACCTGTCTCAGCAACAGCAAATCCTGACGAGCAATATCACCACGAATCCGACGCTGGTAATCGGGACAGCCAAAGAGCTCATCGAATCCTGCTGCAACACGATTCTTGAACAACACGGAGAAGAGCTAAATCGAAACGACGACTTACCCAAACTAGTAAAGCGGGCAACAGAACTTCTTCACCTGAACCCATCCCAAGTTCCAGAAACCGCTCCGGCAGCTAGAACTCTCAAATCGTTGCTGGGAAGTCTTGCTACAGCAGCTAAATCGCTAGCAGAGCTTAGAAACCATTACGGCACTGGCCATGGGAAAACCGCTTCTTACGTTGGCTTAGATGAACGAGAAGCCCGGCTAGCAGCGGGCACATCTCTAGCACTTGTTCAATACCTATGGGATACCCACAAAGAACTACTCGCTCAGGAAACCAATAGACCAACAAACCAGATTGGAGAAACACAAGTTTGAACTTTTCAGCGCTAAATAACCTTTTAGCGGAAAGCACACTATTTAGCAGCATCACAAGATTCGCAGAGGACAAGATACCAACGCGAGAATTTGTAAGTCTCCGGCTGGACGACCCAGACTTTCTTGAACCTAAAGAGAGCCCTTAATACCTCTCTCACAAGGGGAAACATTGCGTACCTAGCCAACAAAAAGGACGCTCACTTTGTATCAAAATGAGCGTCCTAATGGTGGAGATGGGGGGAATTGAACCCCCGTCCGATCGACACCACTTGCTTCTTCTCCGGGTGCAGTCTGTTTTGGATTCTCGGCCGGGCGCTGCCCACAGACAGGGCTACGCACGGCTAAAGTTACCTAAAATGTCGAATCAAACCCAAGTAACCCGGGCGATTCCAGTGGCTCCGAAAGCGACGCCAGGATCCGTGACCGAAGCAATCACGGGCTGACGAAGTCAGTTCGCTTTGGGATTAAGCGGCCAAAGCGAAGGACTTAGCACTGTTGCGTTCAGCACTTATTGGTTCGCATCCATCGTTTACGAGATGAGGACGCATCCTCGACCCGCTTCTCTCAAGAAAACACCGACCGTCGAAACCGATCATCCCCTCTATTCTTTTTTTATTTCAATAGTCTCCCCGCGCAGCCACTCGGGTACGTTGCGTTTCCACTCCGGGGTCAGGTTCACTGTCCCATCACATCGTTCGGTACAGATGCACCCGACCCCTAAGCGATTACGCAATCAAGGAAACCTATTGAGCGTTTAAAAATACCCCAAAACGCCGCGAAAATCAATAGGAAATCTGAATTCTCCGTTAGCGAAACCGCCCCAACAACGACTAGGCTTAAACCATGCTCGACGACATTGTGAAGTACATCCTGGATTCGCTGGTCATCTTTGTGCTGGTCGGCATCCTGGTCTTCGTCCTGGCGATGCAATCGCTGGTCGTGAACCTTTTCGCCTACTTCCAATCCTCTACCGCAAGCCCTTCCAGATTGGCGACCGCATCGAGATCGATGGCCATCGCGGGGAAATCACGCATATCGGCTTGCTGACGTTCTCTATGTCCGAAATCGAGGGCTGGCTGAGCACCCAAACCCCGACCGGCAAAATCGTCACCATCCCGAACTCCTTTGTCTTTGAAAAGGCATTTTCCAACGAAACCGCCGATTTCCCTTACGTGTGGAAGGACCTGACCCTGCCGATTACGCACGCTTCCAACGTTTCCAAAGCCGAGGAAATCCTGCTGGACGCCGCCCGCGGTCAGCTCGATACGCTGGTTGCCGACACCGAGGAGCAAGACCGCGAGAAGCTGACGGAACAGGCCGACATGTTCGATTCAACTATTGAGCCCACGGTCAATATGCGCGTGCACGGCTCCGGCGGCGACCTGTTTTTGCGGTATTTGGCACCCTACGACGGCATCGCGGCGGTGGAAACGCGCCTGTGGAAGGACATTTTCACCCGCATTGACGGGGTAGATGACATTGAATACTCGCCGACGGTATATCGTTTAGTAACTTCCCCACCTGCGAATCCGTATCAGTAAATGATTTATACCGTTTACTGGTATTATTACCGTTTCAATAGAATCCCCAGCCGCCCGCCCGCTCAGCTCGCGTTGGTTTGTTCCTCGCTGATCTTCAACAGCCGAGCCGCGCAGTCCTCATCCACAATCAGGTCGGTCGCTACCCCGGCACGCAGCGCGGCGAGCAACGGCACCGCCTTATCAACACCGGAAACGATACAGATACGCCGAGGAATGCACGCCAGGTCGCGCGGGGTCGGGCCGGAAGCCCGCTGATTTACCTCAAGGTCTTCCCACGATCCATCCGCCCGCAGCAAGACCGTACACACGTCGCCAACGACGCCCTGATCCTTTTGTTGCTGCATTTCTTCGGGGACAATATATCCGCCGGAATACACCATGGACAGTTGCGATCCCGTCGTGGTGCCGACGCCGAAAATGGCTATATCGACCTGTTTTTGCACTTCCAGCACGGATTGAATGGAGCGTTCGCGCCACAAAGCCACCTTGGTGTCGGGGAAATCAAAGAAGGTCGGCACCGGGAAGTGTTGCACGCTGGCGCGGAAGGCTCGGCCGAAAGCCTCCATAATAGTGCCGGCATAGAGGATGCCGGAAGACAGCACGTTTGCGGCTCCGTTCAGCTGCACCACGGTCGCCCCCATCACCGGCTTGGGCACCAGGTTCTCGGCCACCGCGGAGATTGTGTTGCCCCAGGCCACGCCGATAACAATATCGGGGAAGACGGCTTCGGCAATAACGTTGCCGGCAAAGGCGGCCACCTGAGTCAGGCGTTGCTTGCCCCCGGAGCGCGGCGCGATGGGCACCACCTGAACCTGCACCCCAAAGCGTTTAGACAACTCGGTACGCAAAGCGGAAGTCGCCGAATTCGGCGGCTGCAGCGAAAACTGGATGTAGCCACGGTTGCGGGCGTCTTTAATGAGCCGTGAAACAGTGGAACGTGAGACTTTCAGCTTGCGGGCGATGGCTTCCATCGTCTCGCCTTGGACATAGTGCATCAAGGCGGCACGGTAGGCTGTCTCTTCCCGTTCTTCGCGCTCTTCCATTAACTCAGCCTCACCTTCATTGTGCCGACCCAAACAACCCGAAAACCGAATTTCCCCGTAACGTAACAGGGCGGAACTATTGCGCAATTAATTTCATTATAGCTGTTCGTTTGTGCACGTATGTACCAAATTCGCTGAATATAACCATTTCCAGGAAACGCCTGAAGCTTCTGAGTTATCTTGGTGGGGAAGAAATTGAGGGCAATGTGGCCCTCGAAGATCGGATTCTCCAACGGAGGAGACTAGATGCTGAACTTGCGTGCTGATTTGGTCATTGTTGGTGGCGGCGCTACTGGAGCAGGGGTGGCTCGGGATGCCGCAATGAGAGGGTACGAGGTGGTGTTGCTGGAACGGGCCGACATCGGCCAGGGTACTTCCGCGCGCTATCACGGCCTGTTGCACTCGGGTGGTCGTTACGTCATTTCCGACCCGGAATCGGCAACCCAGTGTGCCGATGAGAGCGCTATTGTGCGGCGTATCAATGCTGACGCGGTGGAGGACACCGGCGGCCTGTTCGTCCTACCCCCGGGCGATCCCGATGAATACGCCGACCGTTTCCTGCCGGCCGCCCTGGAAGCCGGGGTGCCCTGTGAAGAAATCTCGATCAGCCAGGCGTTGAAGGAAGAACCGCGACTGAATCCCGGCATCAAGCGTGCTTTCCGGGTGCGCGACGGTGCGGTGGACGGCTGGCGCCTGATTTGGGGCGCGCTGGAATCCGCCAAGGAATACGGCGCAAAGATCATGCCCTACCACCGCGTTACAGCCATTCACGTGGAAAACGACAAGGTCAACGGCGTTACCGCCCGCAACGAAAAAACCGGCGAGGAAGTGAAAATCGACTGCCGCTTTGTCATCAATGCCAGCGGCCCGTGGGCTGGTGAAATCGCCACCATGGCCGGCGCCGAGAAAGTCCAGGTGGTGCCCGGTCGTGGCATCATGATTGGTTTCAACCAACGCCTGGTTCACCACGTCGTTAACCGCTGTGCCATCTCGGGCGACGGCGACATCTTGGTTCCCGCCCACCCGATCTGCATCATCGGCACCACCGACCAAGCCGCGGTGAAGCCAGACTTCCTGGCGATCAAGCCCGAGGAAGTCCAAAAGATGCTGGACAAGGCAGAAGACCTTGTTCCGGGGATCCGTCAGGCTCGTGCCCTCCACGTCTGGTCCGGCGCCCGTCCGCTGGTCAAAGATTCCCGCGTGGCTGCCACCGACACCCGCCACATGGCTCGCGGCATGGCCATTCTGGATCACCTGACCCGCGACGGAATCGGCGGCTTCCTGACTATCGCCGGCGGCAAGTTCACCACCTACCGCCTGATGGGTGAAAAAGTTGTCAATGCCATGTGTCATCAACTGGGTGACAACCGGATTTGCCACACCGCCGAAGAGCCCGTTCCTTCGGCCGCGACGCGACGCTTTAGCCACCTGTCCGACCGACTGAAGGACCGCGAGGAGGATCGCCACGACGAACCGATCATCTGCGAATGCGAGCTGGTGAACCGGCGCATGATCACCGAAAAGCTGAAGGAAAACCCCGTGGCGAACATCGATGACCTGCGTCGTCAGCTGCGTATCGGCATGGGTCCGTGCCAAGGCACTTTCTGCGGGGCGCGCACGGCCGGCATCATCCACGAATTCCGCCAGGCAAACCCCACCGCAACCGGCGCCGCCGGCACGGAAACCGCGGCCGCCCCCGCTAAGTCCAAGTCCGCCAAAGCCGATGCTCCCGCCAGCACCGCGGATGTCTCGACGACCATGTTGAAGCTGTTCTTCTCGAACCGCTTGGGCGGTATACGCCCAATCATGTACGGCGCCATGGCCCGCGAAATGGCCTTGCAGAAGTGGGTGGTCTCGACCCTGAACCTGGAACACTTGCCCGATCCGAGCCCCGCTTCCAGCCTGGCTACCGGCGATTTGGCTTTGAACCACGGCATTGATCGGGACGATCCGAAAGGAGGTGCCAAGTGAAAATCGCAGTCATCGGTGAAGGCTTGGCCGGTTTGAGCGCCGCCCTGATGGCGCACGCCGCTGGCCACCAAGTTACTGTTTACACAAAGGGCATGGGCGGTTTGGCTCTGTCCAACGGCACCGCCGACGTGTTCGGTTACGCTCCGGACGCGAAGGAACCCGTTACCACCGACCCCTTCGCAGAAATCGAGAAGCTGCCCGAAAACCACCCCTACCACACTATTGGGGTCGAAAACGTCCGCGGCGGCATCGACTGGTACCGCGACACGCTGGCCGATTTTTGGGAGCCGGTCAAGGACGGTGCGGGTAACGTTTTGTTGGCGACCGCAATAGGTTCCCCGCGCCCGACGTTCCTGATCCCGCGTTCCTGCGCGGCCGGGGTGTTGCGTAAAGGGATGAAGTTGCTGGTAGTGGGGGTGAAGCAGTTCAAGGACTTCCCCGCTGCCATGATTGCCGACAACCTGTCGCGCTGCGAGACCCTGAAGCTCAGTGCCCGTTCGGTCACTCTGGATTTCTCTGGCCGGGAAAAGGAAGCCGACGTGACCGCCACCGATTATGCACGCGCCTTTGATGTGGCCGAGTTGGATCCCGACAAGGCCGCAAAGATGCGTTCGAACTTTGTGGCGCTGATCAACGGGATTGTGGCGGACGGTGAAACGGTTCTGATTCCGGCGTTCATGGGCTTGAGCGAGGATACTTTCGCCGACTTTGCCGCCCAGGTGCACGCCCCCGTGGCGGAGGTGCCGACGGTGCCGCCGTCCATCCTGGGTCGGCGCATCTTTGACCATCTGGTGCGGCGTTGCCGAGCCGAGCGGGTTGACATCCACTTGAACTGTGAGGTGTTGGAAGCCCACACCATGGCAGAGCACGTGGAATCGCTTACGGTCAAGCGTGCCGGCGGCGCTGACGAAGTGCGTGTCGATGCCGTTTTGGACGCGGCCGGCGGCATTATGAGCGGCAACTTGGAACGCGACTCGCACCTTCTAATTACGGAAAAGATCTTTGGCTTGCCGATATTCGCCCCCGAGTCCGTCGCCACTACAGGCATTCACGAAATCGACGTGGAAAACCGTCAGGACGTGGAAAACGCGCTGATGAGCGGAGTCCACGTGAATGCCCAGATGCAGCCGGTGGACGAATTCGGAAAGGCCGTTTTCGACAACGTCTTTTGTCTGGGTGAAATGATCGGCGGAGCCGCGCCTTGGCGTGAACTGTCCGGCGAAGGTCTGGCTTTGGGAAGTGCTTACGCCGCAGCGAAAGCCCTGGGCTCGGCGGAGAGGAGCGAAAAATGACAGATAATGCCGCACTTGAATATGCCAAGGCCACCTTGGCCCGCACCTCGCTGGATCAGTGCTTGAAGTGCACGATTTGTGAAACCCAGTGCCCGGTCATGCGCGTGACGCCGAAGTTCTCGGGCCCGAAGTTTGTTGGCCCCCAGGCCGAACGTTTCCGCAAAGGCCAGTCGGTCGATAAGTCCCTGGATTACTGTTCCGGTTGTTCGATCTGTACCACGGTCTGCCCTCACGGCGTTAAGATTGCCGAACTGAACGCCCAGGCGCGCGCGGTTATGAAGGCCGAACACATGCCGCTGCGCGACCGGCTCATTACCCAGACCGAGCTGGAAGGCAAACTGTTGACGCCGCTGGCGCCGGTGGCAAACGCCGCCCTGAAGGTGAAGCCGATCCGCAAGATTGTGGAAGGCGTCATCCAGGTGCACGCGGATGCCCCCATGCCCCAGGCGCAAACGCAAAGCTTCCTCAGCTGGTGGAAGAAACACGAAAAAGACGTCTATGGAACGACCTGGTCGGCGTCTCGCGGGGTGTTCACCCCGGACAAGCGTTGGCATCGCGGCCCCATCGTCTTCTTCCACGGCTGCGCGGGCGCATATTTCGAGGTCGAAACCTCGAAGGCGACGGTGGAAGTCCTGGAGCATTTGGGATACCGCGTCATTGTGCCGAAGCAGGGCTGCTGTGGTTTGGCATCCCAGTCCAACGGCCTGTTTGGCGACGCCTCGCGGCACGTCCTGAAGCTGGCTCGCGAACTGCAGAAAGCCGGCAAGGACCTGAAGATTGTGTCCTCGTCGGGATCCTGTGCGGGTATGTTGCGCCACGAAGCCCACGAGATCATGGGCATCGAGGATGCCGTCTTAAAGGACGTGGGCGCGCGCCTGTTCGAGACCTCGGAATTCATCGCCCACCTGATGGACGAAGGGGATTTCCCCTTCGAAGACTTGCATCCCATCGAGACCAGCCTGACCTATCACCAGCCCTGCCAGGTGAAGTCCCAGGGCTTCGGGAAACCGGCTATCCGGATGATGGAAGCCATCCCCGGGGTACATGTCGAAGAGTCAGGTCAGCCGTGTTGTGGCATCGCCGGAACTTACGGGTTAAAGAAGGAAAAATTCGAAGTCGCACAGGCCATCGGCAAACCTTTGTTTGATAAAATTGAGCACGTCAATCCCCGACTGGCGGCATGTGATACCGAAACATGTCGCTGGCAGATAAGGAAGGGAACCGGAGCGGAAGTTATTCATCCGATTGAACTGCTCCACCGTTCGCTACATCTGCGCACACAGGAAGGGAGGCAACCCTGAAATAAATCGTCGCAGGGGCAAAGATGCTTTTTACGACACCATATTGCTTCGGGAATCAACCGATTCCCGTTTGACACCGAAATGCAACACATTTAGAGAAAGGCAATAAACTATGGAGGCTGTTCCTTTGAGCGCAGTATTCCTTTCCGAGTTCATGGGGACCATGTTCCTGATGATTTTCGGTACCGGTGTATGTGCAACAAACACGTTGGCAAACTCAAAGGGTAAGGGTAGCGGCTGGCTGCTCATCAACTTTGGGTGGGGTTTCGCCGTTATGATCGGCGTTTTCGTGGCCTTCCGCACTGGTGGCCACCTGAACCCGGCCGTGACCCTGGGCTTGGTTGCCGCTGGCAAGACTGAATACATGCCCGGCATCGCCGTGAATGTCCCCAACACCGTTATTTACATTGTGGCCCAAATGCTGGGTGCTTTCGTGGGTTCTGCCCTCGCCTGGCTAGCTTACAAGAAACACTACGATGCACACGAAGAACCCGGTGACATCCTGGGTACCTTCTCGACTGGTCCCGGTATCCGTTCCTACTTCTGGAACTTCCTTACCGAAGTTATCGCCACCTTCACCCTGGTTTACTGGGTGTTGATCAGTGGCTGGACCCAGAGCGGCCTTGGCCCGCTCGCCGTGGGCTTCGTCATCTTCGCGATTGGTGCTTCACTGGGCGGGCCCACCGGGTACGCTCTGAACCCCGCTCGTGACTTGAGCCCGCGTTTGCTGCACGCCATCCTGCCGATCAAGAACAAGGGTGGCTCGGACTGGGGCTACAGCTGGGTTCCGGTTGTCGGCCCGATCGTCGGTGGCGTCATCGCTGGTCTGGTCTACATTCCGACCGGCCCGCTGATGGCTGTCGGCATGTAATCAAAACAACTGAATACTCACTGGGCGGGTTTTTGGGCAACCCCCAAAAACCCGCCCGGGGTTTCAAAGTCGAAACCCACCCCAAAACCGGGTCCACCAAAGACGGTTCCGACCCGGACTATTGAACCCCCTACAACTATTGAATCCATAAGCATAAGCAATGCTTCAGGAAGGAATTACCTATGTCTGACAAGAAATACGTCATGGCTATTGACCAAGGCACCACCTCGTCCCGCGCAATCATTTTCGACCACTCCGGTCGTATTGTTTCCGTGGGTCAAATGGAACACGAACAGATCTTCCCGAACCCGGGCTGGGTGGAACACAACGCCGCCGAGATCTGGACCAACGTCCGTGAGGTCATCGGCAAGGCCTTGGCCAACGCCACCCAATCGGCCGGGGCGGAAGTCAACCACCATGACATTGCCGCGTTGGGTGTGACGAACCAGCGCGAAACCACCATCGTGTGGGATAAGAACACTGGTGAACCGGTGTACAACGCGATTGTGTGGCAGGACACCCGCTCCCAGGACATCGTCGATCGTTTGGCAGCCAACGGCGGCCCCGATCGCTGGCGTCCGATTGTGGGCGAGACGCTGTCGACCTACGCTTCCATTACCAAGATCATGTGGATCCTTGAGAACGTCCCGGGCGTGAAGGAACGTGCCGAGCGCGGCGAACTGCTGTTCGGCAACCCCGACACCTGGGTCATCTGGAACGTGACCGGCGGCGTGAACGGCGGTATCCACGTGACCGACGTGACCAACGCTTCGCGTACCATGCTGATGGATCTGAAGACGCTGCAGTGGCGCGAGGACATCTGTGCCGAAGCCGGCATCCCGATGTCGATGCTCCCGGCCATCAAGTCCAGCTCCGAGATCTACGGCGAATGCCGTCAGGATGGCTTGCTGGCGGGCGTTCCGGTCGCCGGCGACTTGGGCGATCAGCAGGCTGCGACCTTCGGCCAGGCCTGTTTCGAACCCGGCATGGCCAAGAACACCTACGGCACTGGCTGCTTCATGTTGATGAACACCGGCACCGACCCGATGCCGTCCGAAAACGGCATGATCACCACGGTTTGCTACAAGATCGGCAACGAACCGACCGTCTACGCTTTGGAAGGCTCCATCGCTGTGACCGGCTCGCTGATTCAGTGGCTGCGTGACAACCTCCAGATCATCGCCTCGTCCGGCGACGTCGAAGCCCTGGCTTCCTCGGTCGAGGACAACGGTGGAGTCTACTTCGTCCCGGCGTTCTCGGGCTTGTTCGCTCCGTACTGGAAGGGCGATGCCCGCGGCGCTATCGTCGGCATGACCCGTTACAACACCAAGGCTCACATTGCCCGCGCCGCCCTGGAAGCCACCGCTTTCCAGACCCGCGAAGTGTTGGACGCTATGGAAGCCGACTCCCACGTCAAGCTCGGCGAGCTGCGTGTGGACGGCGGCATGACCGCGAACAACCTGTTGATGCAGTTCCAGTCCGATGTGTTGGGCGTGCCGGTGGTTTTGCCGGTCGTCGCGGAAACCACCGCCTTGGGTGCTGCCTACGCAGCCGGTATCGCGGTCGGCTTCTGGACGGGCACCCAGGACGTTATCGACAACTGGCAGGAAAACAAGCGTTGGAACCCGGCCATGGATGCGGCCGAGCGCAACCGGACGCTGCGCCTGTGGAAGAAGGCAGTTTCGCGGACCTTCGAGTGGGTTGACGGCGACGTCAAGTAATTCATAATTCAATAGGCTTGCCCGGGTCGCGTTGTTCGGCCCGGGTAAGTTTTTTAATTCAATAGGCTTCTCTGGTTTCGTTGGTTTTTTCCTCCGCGTCGTTCGTCGCGTCGGGCGGGTATCGCTCGCGGGATATTCTGTTTGGCGCTCCGGCGGCGCGATGCCCACTGGGCATCGCATTTATGCCGCCTACGCCGTTTTCTTGGGTGGCTCATGCTTCGCTGCCACCCAAGCCCAGCTTCGCTCCAGAAATGGAGCGAAGCACACCCCCTAGTCTTTTTCTGAGCCGCCCCGCCTTCGCTCAGCCCGCCCTCTCTTCCCGGGTACGTAACGTTTACTGAGATACCCACTCGGAGGGTGCGAGCACGGGGGTGTTAGAGACGGGCGGAGGCTCTGGCGGCGCAGTCGGTGAAGGTCAGGGCGGACAGGGCGTCGGCGACACCGGCCAGGGCGCGGGGGGCCATCGAGAGGCTGGTGACGCCCAGGCCGACCAGGATAGGTGCCAATTCGGGGTTGCGCGCCGCTTCGCCGCAAACGCCCAGGGGCTTGTTGGCGCGGGTCGCGGCGTCGCCGATGGCTTTGATCAGCCGCAGCAGGGCCGGGCGGCCGGGATCCTGGAGTTCCTGCAGCTCGGCTTCCAGACGGTCGGCCGCGAAAGTGTACTGGGTCAGGTCGTTTGTACCGATTGATACAAAATCGACAATGTCGTACAGCTCCGGGGCCATCAGTGCGGCGGCCGGGGTTTCCACCATGACGCCAACGGTTTTGAGGCCGTAGGACACGCGCGCCAGGGTGGCGAAAGCATCGGCTTCCTCGGGCGTCGCAATCATCGGAGCCATGACCCAGGCGTCCGGGGCGCCCGCGGCGATGGCTTCGAGCTGGCGTTTCAGGACGTCAGGGTGGATTTTGGCGGTGCGATATCCGCGCACGCCCAAAGCCGGATTGTCCTCGGCCGGAAGGTTCAGGAACTTCAACAGCTTGTCCGACCCGGCGTCGAGCGTCCGAATGACCACGTGCGGGGACGTTTTCGCGGCGGCGGGGTCAATAGGTTCCACGGTTGCGGCGCCGGTTTGGGGCGCGGTGCCGGTTTGGGTAAAGGCGGACATGACCTGACGGTAGGATTCGGCCTGTTCGGTGACGGTTGGTTCCGTGTCACGTCCCAGGTAGGCAAACTCGGTGCGGAACAGCCCGATGCCTTCAGCCCCGGCTTCGGCTGCCGCGGCTGCGTCAGTTGGGGTGCCGATATTGGCCAACAGCTCGATGTGACGGTTGTCCTTGGTGGCACCGGGCTTGGTGAGCGATGTCACCTTGACGGGGGCCGTGATGGCGCCCACAGCCAGGGCGTCGGTGGGATTGATGATGATTTCCCCGGTGGTTCCGTCTACCAAGATACGCGTACCTTCGGGGACGTCCAGGATGTCAGCGGCGCCGACGACAGCAGGAATCCCTATGCCACGAGCCAGCAGTGCGGTGTGGGATGTGGGGCCGCCGAGCTCAGTCACAATGGCTACAGCCTGGGTGTGCGGAAGATTCGCGGCGTCGGCCGGGGCGAGGTCCCGGCCGACG
>NZ_JAXFNY010000004.1:0-64690 GCF_034180645.1 Mobiluncus sp.
GCGCGTTTATGGGGGGGTCTACCGCGTCCACTTGGGTAACCCGGGGGGGGGGGGTGCCCCCCCCCCGCCCCCCCCCCCCCGCAGGAATTATGATGAATTTTGAAACTAAACTAAATCATCATTCTTGACTCCATGTTTGAACTCTAACTGTTTGCCCCTCTGCCCAACCACTGTCTTTATCTGAGCCGAATCTGTCACCAAAACACTTTATCCCGTTCTTTAGTAGACCGCATGTCATCCCGTTCCCATAATCTGTATGTATTTTCACTCCATCGGGCAAAATAGAAATAGCACTACAGTAATTACCTGTTTTCTCGCTCAATTTCATGTTTGAACAATCGAAACCTTGTTTATAAAAATCAATCCACGGCATATACAGGTGGCTGGGTGCGAATAAGACAGAAGCAAATTTATCATAAGTCTTATTGTTCATTTGCATTTCTTCCTGCACCTTTTTAAAATACTCCGGCGTTGGTGCTATAGAGAACATTTGTTCTTTTGTTACAGGACGTTCCTTCCCTTTAGGAAATATAACACTGATCCCCGTGCAACCATCCCGGCTATCGCAACTCAATTGATATAGATTTTCTCTCGTCTCATCAAAAAAATAGTACCTGTCTCCGTAAACAATATCCGTATCCTTCAAAGTTTTTAAACTTGATAAATTTAAGTCCGGCATTGCCATAATGTCTTGAAGCGTTAAATCGCTCAGAGGCTTTTTCGGGATTACTCCGGTGGTGGCGGCTTGGACGGTTGTATCGGGCATGACGCCGGTTCCGCCGATAATAATCAGTTTGCTGGCACCCAGGGCGTCAGCTTTCGCTTTCACACCCTCCCCGTTTGGTGGGGAGAGCAGGATGACCCCGTCTTTGGCGGCACCAGCGACCATCGCGTCTTTCAACGCCGTACCCGACGCCAAATACACCACACTGCCGGACTTTTGAGCCTTCGCGTATTTAGCGATAGTGAACGCGGTCTCATACCTGTTCGCACCCGCCAAACGAGCCGTCGCTTTCCCACCAGCAGCCGTATTGAGAATGGAATCCGGCACAACAGCCCCACCACCCAGGGCAGTAACCTTACCGGCTTTCAGTTCGGAGACGACCCCGGGCAAGGCTGCCGCGGACGCATCAGACGTAAACGTGAGAATCGGGCCATCACGCAGTACGCTCGCTGCGACCGCGTCAGGAGAACCCGAACCCGCATTCTTGGTGATGTAAACGTTCTTTGGGGTGCCGTTAACCTTCACCCACTGCTTCGCGATAGCCACCGCCGTAGCATTACGATCCGCACCCGCCAAACGAACCACTTCCACACCTTGCCCCTTGGCCTGGTCCTCGATAGCCTGTGGCACCGCACCAGTACCGCCAAGAATCATGATTTTGCCGGGTTTCACCCCACCCAGATTCAGACTCTTACCATCAGTCAACACCACCGGGCCGTCCCCGATAGTCGCTGCTGGTAGGGCATCCACCGGGTTACGGTTAGACGCAACATACACAACCTTCCAATCAGTCCCCCACGTGTGTTTCGCCACCGCCAACGAGGTCTCCACCCCAGACGGGCCAGCCAAACGCTCATGAGCCAACTCACCAGCCACCGCCGGTGCTACTGACACACCAGCCAAACCAAGCATGGAACCAGCCGCAACCAGCCCCACCAACCATCTCTTCACACCCATAATCAAACTCCTAACGTTAGAAAAAACCTGGGTAACAAAATGCTAAGAAAACACCCCCCCCGCACGCTGTTCACCACCAGCGAACACCACCAGCAAACACAACCCGGACCGGGGTGTCGGGCGCGACCGGAGCAGGGGGGGGCGACTCAGCGAGAGGCTGGGGGGTGAGCGTTTTGCGACAATAGTCGCGCAAAACGCGAGGGGGCCCTCCCCCTTCCGCCTCTCGCGAGCGCCCCCAGCGACGAAGCGCCCCCACCGGAACCCCCTAACCCGACGGGAGTAACCCCGGAAACTAATCGAGACTGGTGGGATTCAGCAAGAAATCCAGGACGCTCATAGTAAGGATTCCGTGCTGGTCATAGGTGGGTTTCACAGTATCGCGCACCAACAAGATTTTCTTGAAGCTGTCCGGGACCTCCACAAGCGGAGCTTTCTCTTGGCGTTCCTTTTCCGAGTCCGAGATACGCCAGGCTGATTGCAGGTAGCAGCGCCGCGAACCCAGATTCGCCACAAAATCTACCTCGAGGTTTTTCCGAATGACTTTGCCGTCTTGACGAGCCTGTTTTTCCACGCAACCGACATCGACCGAGAAACCCCGCAGGCGCAGCTCATTATAAATAATGTTCTCCATTAGGTGGTTTTCCTCGACTTGGCGAAAGTTTAACCTAGCGTTACGCAGACCCACGTCCTCGAAATAGTATTTTTGCGGACTCCCGATATATTTTCGACCTTTCACGTCATAGCGAGACACCGTCTCGATCAGGAAAGACTCCTCCAAATACCCGATATAGGACGCGATAGTGTTCGCGCTGAGTTTTGACTTCAGGACGCTCTTAAATGTCGCCTCTATCCGCGACGGGTTCACCAGCGAACCAACCGAGGATGCCAGCACATTCACCAAGTCCTCTAGCTCTTGCGTTTTCTCAATTCCGTTCCGGGCAATAATGTCCTTTAAATAAGTTTCCGCAAACAAGCGCTCCAGGTAGCGCGACTTTTGCTGGTCACTGCGCATCGACAGCACCAACGGCATTCCCCCATAGAGCACATACTCCGCCCAACCGCCATACCGATCCCCGTCGAATCCACTCATGTACTCTGCAAAAGACAGTGGCCGCACCCGGACCTCGTCCCCGCGTCCGCGAAACTCGGTCAGCACATCAGAGGAAAGCATCTTCGAGTTACTGCCTGTCACGTAAACATCCACGTTGTGGGAACGGAGCAACCCATTCAAGACCCCGTAAAGACGCGGAGCCACCATCCCCTTCAGCTCTTGGCCTGTGATTGCATACTGGACTTCGTCAATGAGCACGTAGTATTGCGAGGTTTTGTCAAGGAGCCTGGATTTCAGGTAATCGTTAAGCACGCCGGGGTCGCGGTAAGCTGTCGCATCTTCCGTGTCCAGCGCGATTTCAATAATGTGTTCATCATCTACGCCCAGTTCCCGACGCAGATATTCAGCGAAAAGCCTAAACAGCAGGTAGGTTTTTCCGCAGCGTCGAACCCCGGTAATGACTTTAATCATCCCGTTTTGCATCCGGTCAATGAGCTGGTTGAGATAAACGTCCCGGCGGATTTCCACACTGTTAGTCTAATCTGCATTGAGTGATTTTGCTACATGTAGCAAAAATACTCAAAGCACGCGTGTGCAGCAAACCTGACTCAGGACTCTGCACCATTGACACTTAGCTTGACGCCGCGTCGCAAGTATTTACGAATATCCTCACGCTAGAGGCTGCTCTCCCCAGCTGAGGGCATATGCATGAACGACCGATTTCAAACCAAAATCCGCACCGCGGCTCCCCCTAACTTTTGCAAAACCGCTGGTGGACCCGATTCCAGCCTAATCAGGTTGCGGCAAACCGAAACGAAATCGGTCGTTCGTGCAGGGCATGACGTAAAACCCCGCCGGTGACCTGGCGGTAGGATAGAACCCATGCGCGCGAACCTAGACAAGAATCCTCACGACGTCCAATCCATGTTCAATGCCGTGGCCCGTCGTTACGACCTGATGAATTTTCTCGCCTCCCTGGGGCAGGAAAAAGTGTGGCGCGCCCACGTGAAGCGCGCGGTGGTGACGCGGCCATTTTTAAAGGTGTTAGATGTGGCCGCCGGGACCGGCGCCAGCTCGATTGAGTTCATGCGCGCCGGAGCCAAAGTCGTGGCGGTCGATTTTTCCGAGGGCATGATTGCCGAGGGGCGCCGGCGTCACCCGGAGATTGACTTTCAGCAGGGCGACGCGATGAACCTGGACTTTCCTGACAACACTTTTGACTGCGTCACCATCAGTTTCGGGCTGCGCAACGTGTCAGACCCAGACCGGGCTTTGCGGGAGTTTTACCGGGTGGTGCGCCCCGGCGGGCACGTGGTGGTGTGCGAGTTTTCCCGCCCAACTTTTGCCCCGTTTAGAGCCGTTTATCGGTTCTTTTTGCACCGGATTATGCCGCCGATTGCCCGGCTGTTCTCGACCGACGCGGTGGCGTATGACTACCTGGCGGAATCCATCTTGGCTTGGCCCTCTCAATACGAGTTCGCCGCCCACCTGCGCGCGGCGGGTTTCGAGCGCCTGCAGCTCAAGAATCTCACCGGCGGTATCGTCGCTCTGCACCGGGGCTACAAGCTGAAGTAGGCGCCGCCCCTCTAAATGCCAAGCTGGCCGCCGCCCGAAGGCAGCGGCCAAGCCAGCTAGACACGTGCGTACGACTATTGCGCCTGGAGCGTCACGGGAATCTTCTGTTCCTTTCCGTCACGCACCACGGTCAGTTCCACCGTGTCGCCCACGGCATATTGACGCACGAAACCGACCAGGGACAACGAGCCTTTCACGGGCTTGCCGTCAATCTTGGTGATGATGTCGCCCTGTTTCAAACCGGCTTTATCCGCGGCGGAACCGGAGTTAATTTTCTGCACCCGCGCACCCAAACGGGACACTTTGTCCACGGTGGCGACCTCTTGGCTCACCACGACGCCGAGTGCCGCGTGCACCGCTTCGCCGTGATCAATGAGCTGGGTAGCAATCATCGAAGCCTGATTAATCGGGATGGCAAAGCCCAGCCCGATAGAGCCCGCCTGGCCCTCTCCGGTCGAGCCGCCGGAACCCGAAAGACTCGCAATGGACGAGGTCACGCCTACTATCCGCCCTCGTGGATCGAACAAGGGACCGCCAGAGTTACCCGGATTTACCGCCGCGTCCACCTGAATCGCGTTCGTGGTGACTTCGGTAGGAGCAGTGCTTTTTTCAGGCTGGGAAGGCTGTATCATGCCGCCACCAAAGTAACGCCGCAGGCCAAAGGGGTCTTTCTCATCTTCACCATCGGGACTGCCCCCCTGTACCGCTTGCACCCGCACGGGACGGTCCAGCGCCGAGACAATACCCGTGGTGACCGTAGACGACAACCCCAGCGGGTTACCGATGGCCGCGACCGACTCCCCGACCTTCAGGTTGTCCGAGTTACCCAACGGCGCCACGGTCAAATCTTTCGGCGGGTTCTCGATTTTTATCACCGCTAGGTCAGTCAGCACGTCACGGCCCACGATTTTCGCTTTGTACAAGCGTCCGTCGAACAGCTCTACGGTGATGATTCCGTTGCCGTCCGCGGCTCCCGCCACCACGTGATTATTGGTCAGAATGTGGCCTTTCGAGTCGATAATCGAGCCGGAGCCCTGGTCGGATCCGTTGTTCGTTTCCACCGAAATCGCCACCACGGCGGGACGGACCGCTTTGGCCACGGCCTCCCAGTTCGGGTTCTGCGAATTGGAGTTTGCCACCGGCTCGGGGGTAGCGACGTCCTTGTCCTCCGGGTTGAACAGGGTCGAACTGGTCGTTTCTGCGTCATGCCCGAGCAAGCCGCTCTGTTCGATGGCGTACAAACCACCGGTACTCAGCAGCGATGCCGCCACCGCCACGCCGATCAAGGCTCCCCAACCAGGACGGCTTTTTTCCTTTTTATCCCCCGGGGTCGCCGCCCAGGTCAAGCTGTTTTGCAGCGGGTTCGTCGCCCCGCGGGTGCCGGCAAAGGGGTCAGAAGTCGCAAACGGGTTGCCGCCGGGGTTGCCCGGCAGGGCGGGGTTGGCGCCGACAGGCTGACCTTGGTTCGGGCTGGCCGCTCCCGATAGCGGGTTGGCCGGGTTCGCGAGGGGGTCGGAAAAGCCCGGAGTGGTGCCCCAAAAGGCGTTGGCTCCGTACTGCGCCGAAGGGTTCGCGCTCGCCGGGTTGGTCGTGTTGGCGGCGTTGGCAGAAGTGGGGTCAGTCGGGTTGGCAGAAGCGGGGTCAGTCGGGTTGGCAGAAGCGGGGTCAGTTGAGTTGGTTGAGGCGGTGCTGAACGAACCGGTGGAGCTGTTCAGGGGCTGTTCAGCGGGAACGCTCCCGGACGAGCTTGTGAAACCGTCACCACCCGGACTTGTGAAACCGTCATCGGAAGGACTGGCGAACCCCGCGCTCGCCACTTCACTAGAAGCGTGGGCCACCGGCCTGCTACCCGACTGGTCGGCGTTATCGCTATCCGCAGCAGGCTCAGCACTGGCCTGGCCGGCGGGGGTTACTGAGATAATCCGGCCGCTCAGGCTCGGAGTTTGCGTCTGGGCGGGCTGCGGGTTGTCCGATGCCGCAGCCTCCTTGGAGTTCTGGGGATTCGCGGGAATCTGCGTTTCTTGATGTTCCGGAGTGGAATCGGTATTTTCCTGGTTTTCTGACGCGGACGTTTCCTCGGGGGAAGCCCAGGGGTTATTTGTATCGCTCACTGTTTACTCCTTATAAAGTTCTCACCGGTTTTGACCCGCTGACTTCAAAATTACCTGGGAATCTGGCAGAGGTCTGCGGTCAAAGCTCGTTCCCAGGTAGGATTTGCCGGGTTTGGAATCGCCGTTACCGACGCGAGAGTTTCTACCTCTGATTTCGACACTTTTGCAATATATTCCCCAACCGCAGGATTGTTCAAAGTTAGGCTCACAGGACGACCTCCAGCAGGCTCAGCCCCCTGACCGGTTGGGTCAGGGCGGAAACCAGATCTGCCTGATTGTCTACCAACTCAGCTTGCCAGCCCGCCGCCCGAGCCAGCCCGCAAATGTCTCCGACCTGGGGAGTTAGGAACATTCGGGTGAATGTTTCCGCCGGGGCCGCACCGTGCTCCAGGCCGCCAAAGATCCGTCCGCCCCCGTTATTAATGACGATGACCTGCAAGTTTGGTACCTCTTCGGTGCGGCCGTGGCTCAGGGCACCCAGGTCGTGGAAAAACGACACGTCACCAAAAACCAGCCGCATCGGCTGACGCCGCGCCAGCGCCGCCCCCCAAGCCGAGGCAATGGTGCCATCAATCCCAGCTAGGCCCCGGTTGGTAAAGACGCGGTTCGGGGCAGAATTGCGCGCCACCGCATCGAAAACCCGGATGGTCAGCGAAGCCCCCAAGTAAAGATCCACCGGCTCGGGCGCAGTCATAGTGCTGTCCCAAATCGCTTGTGCCGCACTATGGAAACCCCAATCCTGGGTCAGGGCCGCGACCGCGTTTTCCCCCGCCACACGCCACATTTCCAGCCAGCTCTGTGGGGCCTCAGCGGCAGACCGGTGAAGAGTCGAGTGTGGTGATGGTTTCGCCGCTTTCGCCAGTTCACAAGCCAGGGTGGGCGCGTCTGTCCACTGCCGGGCGATGTTGTCGGCGAGGTTGACCGTTGTTCCCGGTGCTCCCACGGTTTCCACGGAAATGTCATGGCGGGTAACGAGCCGCGTAATCGGCCTGGTCAGGGTGGGTCGACCCGCGACAATAACTCTTTCTAGGTTGTTTTCGACTACTGCTGACAATGTGGTTCCGGCGACTTTGGCGTATCCTCGCACCGCGTTGGGGTGGCGCCGCCAGGCGGTTTGCGGTTCGGCCAGGACGGGAATCCCCGCGTTTTTGACCGCCTCACACAAGTCCGCGTAGGTGGCGTCGCTGAGATCTCCGGCAATCAGCAGGGTGCCACGCGGTGCCTGGTGCGGGTCCAGAGGGTTCTCGCTAGCGATAGCGCTGGCGGAAGCTCGAGCGGCGAACGCCTCAATAGTTTCGGGAGGTGCCAAAGGTTCGATGAAGCTGGCGTTGATATGTACCGGCCCGGGGAGGGGGAAGTGTTTTTCGTCGGTGTCCGGGTGGTGTGAAGGACTGACACCTCGGCAAGACGCCACGGCGGCGGACACGGCCTGCTGCAGTTCTGCGGCGGTGACGCCGGGCTGTATATCGGTGGAGAACCGCACGAAATCCCCAAAAATCCCCGGCTGCCAGGTCGTTTGGTTCGCCCCGGTGCCGCGCAGCGCCGCGGGGCGATCCGCGCTAAGGACCAGCAATGGCAGACCCGCATGGGCTGCCTCCATCACCGCGGGCAGGGCGTTTCCCACCGCGGTACCGGACGTCATCACCAAAACTGCCGGATGCCCCGCGCGCGTTGCCCCGAGAGCCATAAAAGCCGCATCGCGCTCATCGATGCGCACGTGCAGGTTCAGGCGGCGGCTGGCTGCCAACTGGTTTAGGGCATAGCCCAGGGGAGCATCCCGGGACCCGGGGCAATAGAACCAGTCCGTAAATCCCTGCGCAGCCAGTAGTCGCACCAAATCCCCAGCGTATTGCCGGTTTGAGGCATCCTGATTGTCTCGCTGACCGGTGTTATCCACGACTCACCCTTTCACCGCTTGGCATCGTGCTGTTTCGCGGTTTCCGTGAAACCGGGAAACCGTTGCCATGCCAGGAAACGAAAGCTGTTTTAGAAACTGCAAAATTTTCGTCTCCGGGGTCAATGTTACCTTTCAAGTACTTTCGTGCATACCGAAGGGAGGTTTATGGACAGAACCCAGTAATAAAGTTTCGATTCAGTTCAATAGTGGTGCAGCGCGGGGTCTAGCCGTCTGGTTGCGCGGGCGTTCGCCAGTTTGGTAGCGCTGACGTTAGCCGTTGTGCAGCACTGATGCTAAACCATGTTGCAGGGCTGATGTTCAGCCATGCTGTGGCGCGAGCGTTTGGTTGTCTATAGCGCGTGTGTTTAGCCGTTTTCTTGAGGAAGCTGGATTTTTGTGGCCTGGCCGCGGTGAATCCAATAGCCGCGGGCGGGCGGGAATATGGTGCCGTCCTGGGAGACGCTAACTCCGAAGATGGCGGTGGTGTCAGCGGCACTCAAGCCGAGAGACAATCCCGCGGCAGGGGCTTTGACCACCGCATTCAGTTCGGATTCTGTCATCCAAGACAGCCCGTCACGGGAATTGGCAGCGCCCGAGGCAAAAACCAGGTGTCCGCGGCTGCGTGCCGCGCGGATGACGTCTGCCATGGCCGCGGCGGCGTCCGTGTTCAGCGCGAATCCGGGCAGGTCGGCAATATAGATGGCTAAACCGGGGAATCCCGGCGGGGATTTTTGTTCCGCAACGGAAAGCAGCTGGTGATAGAAGTCGCGGAAGTCTGCGAAACCACAGGCTACCGCGTCCCAAATCTCCAGGCCAGCCAGGGTTTCCAACGCGGGCGAACTATCCTCACGACTCTGGGCAGACAACAGCACCATACCGGTGTCCGGGCTAGAGGAGCGCAGCGAACGAGCCAGCCAGCGCATGACCGCTAAGCTCACCGCCCGGTCGACTTCCCCGTCGCCTCGCGCGATGAGGTAAACCCCACTGGTGATGTTATTGATTTGCCGGCCTCCGGGGGCGCTCAGCCCCAATGCCATTTCTCCCTTGGGAGCAGTGGTGAGGGCGGTGGCGAACACCGGCACTGCCAACCGGCCAATCCGGTGGGCCGGGGTTTTCGCCAGCGTCCCCAAGCGCTCCAGGATGCGTGTCTGGGCTGGCTCGGAAGGGTCGTTACCGAGGACAGCTATCTGAATAGCTCGCGGGTCGTCCGCGACGAGGCCGCGGCCCGGGACGGAACCGTTTAACTCGATTCGCATTCCGAATGCGCCTCGCCAGGCTGCCGGGAGGTTCTCGACGCTCTCGGCACTGATGATGAAGTGGATTCCGACGACTCTGCCTCCGGTGATGAGTTCCAGGAAACTGGCAGAACTGGCTCCCGGTAGGGATTCCAACACGGCTTCCAGACCGTCAATCGCGACGATAATTCGCTCGCCACGGTCGGTTTCACCGCCCGCTACGCTATCAGCGCCGGGGGTTGCACTGGGGATGGCGCCGGGGTTCGCGCTGCGGGTTGCTCCGGCATCCCGCCCGGGTGTCGCTGAGTTCGGGGCCTTGGCACCGTTCTGTTCGCCGGACTGCTCACCGAGCTGTTCCCCGCGCAGCACTTCACGCAGTTCGGGGAAACTGCGGGTGGCGTTGCGCAGCGCAATTTCGGTACGCCAACGCCACCGGCTGACCAGGTACTCAATAGTGTCGGCAATCGTCTCCGGTTCGTTGACATGGGCTACCACACCCACGTTTGCCCAGTTCGACAGCACATCGAGGGTGGGGTCGGCACTGCAGACATAGAGAGTAACCGGACGACCCCCGGTGTTCAAACTATCGGCAGCGATAGCTCGCAACACTCCGGTGCGCCCGCTGCCGCTCGGTCCCGCCACGAACAGGTTGCCCTCCCGGTCAGGGTTAAAGCCAAAGGGGACGACGTCTTGGCGTCCCAGGTCATCGCGTACCCCCAGGCGGAACTCCGTGTCGCTGGATTGTCCCAAGGCTGCCAGGTCATAAACCTTTTCCAGTCCGGAAGTCCAGCGCCTGATTGTGGATTTCCCGCGGTAAAACGACCCTGCCAGTACCGACAGCGGCGTTGCCGCCCGCGGCACATCTACCGTGGGCTGGTCCCCGCTCTTGCCAGCCCGGCTGGAACTGTGACCTGCGAGGGCCGGAACTCGCCATAATCCGCCCGCCGATAGCTCTGGTGGGAATGCCGCTCCGCCCAGGGCGGTGAAGTTCACGGGAGCCAACTGAGCGTCAGCAAAATCGGTAATCATCAGGGTATTGAGGGTCTGGAAGCCGGTGGCTACCCCGCCGACCAGCAGGACTCCGCGGCCGGGATGCGCGAAAGCCGAGCGCGGGTCCATTTCAAAACTGCCGCAAACCATCTCTAGGGCTGCGTCCTCCAGGTGTAATACCACACGTGTCGGCAGATATTTCAGGGCTTCGCGCGGGAGCTTTTCGGTATCCCCGCCGCTCACCAACAGGTGTAATCCCAGGGCGCGGTACATGTGCAACCGCTCCGCCAGCTGCGAGAGCTGCCGTGAGGTAAATGCCTCCCCAACGGCTACGACGACAATTAAATCCGCCGGTACTCCCGCAATTTTGGCTTCGCGCGCCCGCGCCAGACTGCCCGCCCCGGATTCGCTCAGCCAGTTTTCGCGCCGCTCGGTTTCCGCTTCCAAGTAGCGGCGCAGCCGGGCAAACACGGCGTCTCCGCGCCCCGGCTCGATACCTAAACAGTGTGGGGCTTGCCCCAGTTCACCCCATTTCGTTCCGCGGGAATCAAAAATAATCCAGCTCACGTCCTCCGGGCGCTGGGTCAAGGCCAAACCCGCCAGATAGGCAGCGATAACATTGGTCCGGGCCGCCTGGTTTTCTCCCGCCACGATGGCGTTCTGGCCATCAGCCAAATCCAAAGTCACCGGGCCGGCAGCGCCGTAGCCAATCGCCGCCGCGCAGCGGGAACTGTCCCCCGATTCACCTAAAACCGCCGCGCTTTCACCAGGCATCAGGGGATAAACATCGGTCAGCTGGGCGACTACCGGCAAAGGCTCGGCGGTTTTACCGGGCAGCTTCAGGTTGGCCAGGAGTTCGGCGACTTTTCGCGCGCTGGGGGCGGTCAGCAGCAGGGGTTCCACGCTCAGCAGGCTCGGGCGGGCGGACTGCAGGGGAATCCCGTTCGAAGCGGTGTGGCGCGGACCAGGCGGGTTAGCTCCGGGAATGCGGGACACACCGTCTTGCCAAGACCCGGTCGCCAGGTCCAGGACTTGCCGAGCGGCGCTGACCGCACTACTGAGGTCGTCAACCGCGTTAACCAACCAAACGCCAGGTTCTGTAGCGAAATCTTCCCATCTTGAGGCGGCCGGGACTTCTCCGTCCACCACCAGCAACAGGCGTTGGCGTGAACCGCGCTGTCCTTTGCGGCTGGTCCAGGCTTGCGCCAGACGTTCAGCACTGGTTTCGCTCAAGTCACTGACCGGCTCTAACTCTAAATCCTCGCGCACCGCCTCGCCGTGAGGCAGGAAGCTGACCCACGCCCATTGTGCGGGTTTCGCCCCGGCGACCACGATTTTCAGGTCAGCCGGGGAATAGCGCAGAGCGGCGCGAATCAGCAACTGATTCAGCGCGGGTCCGCGCAGGTTTCGCGGACCGGTCACCGCTAGCGGGCCGGAATCAGCGGGAACATAGGCGACTTCCAGGCCGGTGTGCCCGTCGCCAACAGCGGCGGCACCAATCGCGCTGATTCGGCGGTTGATGGCCGCGACTTGTCCCGAGGTCGTGTGGCGCGTCTCCGCGTTCGGCGCCGAACCAGGGGCTGCGGTTCCGGCTGGCCGGTGGACAGCCTCACCAGCCCCGTGCCTCGTATCCGACCCCGCCATCGCTCCCCAGCCGCGAAACGGGGCTGCATCTGCGGGACTGCTCAACTTGATTTCGGGATGAGCCTGGGTGAAACCGACCGGAATCCGCATTTGCACACTCGCGTGTCCCCACAGTCCGGGCAGCAGGGCGTTGCGCGGGTCCGCCAGGTCGGTGACACTGGCGCGTATCGCCGCGTCACGTTGGTCCAAAGCCGTCCGAATCTGCGGAGTGAGCGCAGCCATGTCACGCTCATACCGCACCCAAGCCGCCCGGTTTTGGGTCAGAGCCCATCCTACTTCAGCGCCGCCCGCCACCACAGCCAGCCCCAGCAGGGCAAACGCCGCAGCGCTGGGAAAAATGACCGCCAACACCCCAAACAGGGCCACCGGCACCACAGGCACGGCGAGCGTAGCGGAATTCGCCAGCCACAGGCGGGGCCGGGCCGGCATTTCTACGTTGATTCCCAACGGTTCGGGGTCAGCAACCGGTTGCGGGGAATAAGTCAGCAAGGACTTCATACCCGCCGGAGCTGGCGGCAGCTCGGCGTTATCCCCCGCGAGTGCTAAACCTGCCCCCGGCGGTATCGGCGCTTTCGCCAGCGGCAACGCTCGCGGTAACACGTAAGGTTTCCCAACCTGCGCCGGACCTGACCCGCCAGTCTCGCCACTCGGGACTTGTGACCTCGAGCCCTCAGCAACGACCGGCAGCGACCCGGTGCCGCCCGGATCGAGCAAGGGCGCTAACGGCGTGACGGTCAGGCGAGAGGTCGGCACTCCGCCCAAAGCTGCGGCCACATCGGCAACCCGGGCGCGCGCGTCCGCGTTTAACAGCACTTCGGTGGGATTGCCCTCCACCAGGATTCTGACCGGTCTACGCATCAGGCTTCAAACCTCAACAGGTAGTTTGGCGCCAGTTCCAGCACGTCGCCGGGTTGAATGTTGTACCGCCTGTGCGGCTGCAAGTCCACTATCTGGCCCGTCGTCCGGCACAAGCGGGTGCCGTTATCCGAGCCCAGATCCTCCACGCTGACTTCCCAGCCTTGCGTACTAATACGGGCGTGAGTGCGGGAAATTTCGAGGATTTCGGGTGGAGTAGTCAGGGAAAACACTCCTTCGCGCCCATGCGTCTCCGGGGCGCGACCCACCACCAAATCGCCCGTCAGCTCAACAGTTTGCCGGTCGGTGGAACGCACCCAGCCCAATTTCGGGAAAGCCACCTGAATTGGAGCATCCAGGACTCCACCGCAAACCCGGCAGCGGGGAAAATCCAGCGGATTGTGATGACCCAGCGGACAAATCCGCACGGTATACGTTTTGCCTCCGTTGGCGCTGTGTTTCATAGTCATCCCTCGCTATCCGGGGGAGGCGGTGGCGGCAGAAGGGAGCCCGGCGGCTCGGGCGGCGCGGATTGCGCCGATTCCGTGGGAGTGGATGCGGATTCCGGGGCGGTTACGTCGACCACAATCGCGGTGACATTATCGTGCCCTCCCGCCTGCAGGGCCAGGTTCACCAGGGAGTTTACTGCCGCTTCCGGGGTGGAGTGTTCACCCAGAGCCCGCCCGATAGCGCCGTCATCAATCATGGAATGCAAACCGTCGGAACACACCAGGAAACGCCGGGGCGTCGCCACCGGATAGGTCCAGGTATCAATCTGCGGCAACCCGGCTTGACCAGCACCGATAGCGCGGGTGATGACGGAACGGGTCGGCCAGACGCGGGCTTCTTCTACAGTCAACATCCCCGCCTCGACCATCTCGGCGACTTGCGAGTGATCCCGAGTCAGGCGGGTCAGCAGCCCCTCTCTCAACACGTAAGTTCGCGAATCGCCCACGTTGAGCACCAGGAACTGCGCCGTTTCTGACCCGTCAGCCGCGTACTCCCCTGGTGAATCCAGTACCACCAAACCCGTCAGCGTGGTTCCCGGCGGGGAAATCGTGTAATCAATGTTCGCTTCGACCAGCCCCATGACTTCTTCGCAGGCCGCCTCCAGGGATTCGCGCACCACCGGCAGGCTCACGTCCGTGCCGGTCAGAGGCTTAATATGGCCCAGCAGCGTGGCCGAGGCCTGTTTGCCTCCGGCGTGGCCGCCCATTCCGTCCGCAACTAAAAAGAACGGCGGAGTCGCCAGGAATGAATCCTGGTTTTCAGCCCGTTTCAAGCCGATATCGGTGGCGGCAGCCCAATGCAGCGTTTCCCCGTGAGCAAACGTCCAGGTGCCGGTTTCGATTTCCATCGGTTTCGTCCTTCGCTCCTTAATTGCAGTTCCGCTGCCGCTGCTAACTAAAGTCTAGCGAACACGGCGGCTACCTGTTCAACTCTTTCGCGCCACCGTTTGCTGACCGCCGGGCTGACGGGTGCCAGATTTCCTTTCAGTTCCAAGGTTTTTGCCGGATATAGGCAACCGTTTTCGAGGTGGGGATCCGCAGTGAGGATACTGTCGGTGAACAAGCGCAGTGTCCCAAGTCCGCAGGCGGCTGTCGTTTCCAGCTGGGTCGCGAGGGCCAGTCCGGCGCTCAAGCCCACCCCGGTATCTAAAGCTGAGGACACCACCAGGAGGGGCGCGCTTGTGCCACCTGGAGCAGCCGTCCGCAGCCCGTCCGCCACCAGGGCCGCGGTACGCGCCGGGCCGCCCAGGGGCATCGCTTTGATGACGGCAGCGGCCAGCCCACTGGCGATCACTTCGGTGAGCTGCCCGCCCAGGCGGATAGTTTCGTCAGCCGCCACCGGAATTCCCGTCGCACGCTGCAGCTCGACCAGTTCATCGAGGGTTTGACAGGGCTGTTCCGCATACTGCAAACCGGCCGGTCCGGCTGCCTCGCACAAGCGCGGCAGCGCGGTTTTTGCCTCAGCCAGACTCCACGCCGCGTTAGCGTCCACCCGAATCTGCCCCATCGTCCCGAGGGCCGAACGCACCGCGCGAATCCGGGCGATATCGTCCTCGAGGTCGCTGCGCGGGTCGGCGACCTTCACTTTTGCCGTGCCACACCCGGACTCGCAAACCAGCCGCGCCGCGGTGTCCGGGTCTACGACCGGCACCGTGACGTTGAGGGAAACGGGGGAAGGCGAGGCCGGTAACCCCTGTGCGGCCACCGCAAACGCCCCGGAAAACCAGGTGGCGGCGACTTGTGGAGGATAGTTATCAAACGGCGCCGCCTCAGCCAGGCCGGCACAGCCTTGTAAAATCAGCCCTTCCCGCACCGTAATATTGCGAAACTTGACGCGCATCGGCAGGGAGTACACCCACGCCCGTTTGATTCCTTGCGCGGTAAACAGCTGGGCGCCAGCCGGGCCGGGTTCAAAGGGGGACAGGCGGGCGGAACTGCCGGAATCTTCAACGCGGCTGGTCACGACGCCACCACGGGACCGGCTGTCCTTCCGGAGTCCGGCAGGGTCAGTGAGGCGGCGACTTTCGCCCCCACGTCTGCAAGCGGCCCGAAATCGGAGCCGGCGACCTGAAAAGCCAACACCCACAAAGTATCCCCGATAGCCGCCGCCCAACGCTGCTGCACTCCCCGACCGTCCGATAGGCACGAATCAGCCCAGATAGCGGGGTTTTCAGCCAGCTGGGAAGTCCCTACTTCCCGCGGCTGCCAACCGGCGGGTACCGCCAGGCGACGCAGCCAATTCACGCTGTGCTCCGGGCTGGTCAGGGGCGCGGACATCAACAGAATCCGCGAATGCGGGGTAAAGTCGTGGGGCGTATCCAACGCAAAACGGCTTTCCAGTTTCAGTCCGGAAACACGCGCGGGGGCGCTCGGCTCCAGGTTCAACACCCAAGTTTCGGGGTAAGCCAGCGAAACCCCGTCAATCATTTGGGTGTCGAAATAGTCAAACCCGCGCCGGTTCACCTCCCGTTCCCGACGCTTCTGAGCGGAGCGAGTGCGTTCCAGCGCCCCCAAAGCCCCGTAGAGACGTTCCTCTTTCATCCACCGCGGCTGCAGGAAGCTCGGCACCGGCGCGGGAACCAACGCCCAAAACGCTACCCCGAGGCCAATCAAAGCCAGCAAAGCCGCCAGCGGAATCCCCCACACTCGCCAAAAGGACAAGCCGGTGGCGTAAGTCACGCAAGCCTCGAAAAACGTCACGCCCAGGCACAGAATGGTCAGGCCGGGAATCATGATGGCCACCACCCGGTTACCCAGCTCAGTTTTCCCAAAACCATCGCGCAGGAATTTGGCGTAGGGCGTCACCCAGGTCACGATTATCAGCGCGATTCCCACCAGCGTGGCAACCAGGAACGTGAAATCCATCTTCGCCTCCGCACGTCTGCCTGTGATTAATCCTAATTAAGCTGTGTCTTCTGGCTCTGTGGACTACCTACATAGACTCACTAAAACCCTCGTTTAAACTTCACGTTACTACATCAATGTCGGTAAACCGAGCGGATTCGCAACAAATTGAAACAATTACGAAAGTTTGAAATGCCAAACGGCAGAGTACGTAAGAGATGGGTCACCTGCGCCGATTATAGCGATGGGAAATTCGTGTCCGTTCTCAATGATTTCATCAGGTATTGAAAAAGTGTATTCATTGTTAGAAACGATAGCTTCACACGATTTTTCGCCGGTTTGATAGGAACAGATATTCACAATTTCCCATGACTTTGGATGACCGTTCGAATCGACGCCTTCGGGGTAATAAGCAGTGTCGATTTGCTCTAAAGGTACCGCACTATGAATACGGATTTGAGACGTTTCCACATCAAACGATTCAGGGAGTTTTACCCATTTTATCGGTGAGGCAGGTGCTTCATCATCGGCTACTCCCCATGAAGAATGGGATTCATCAATGAAAATTTGTGGTGAACAAAAATCTTTAGAGCAAAACCGTAAGTAAGGGACTTGGCTTGACGTTTCGTCATTGCGGGATGAGACTTGACGCCCTCCGGTACATGAAGTAAGGCACATAAGACAAAATAATAAAACCAAAGCATTGGTCAAGTAAGACTTGGAAAGAATAAAACCTAACATTTTACAATCTCAATACATATAGGGGAATGAATTTTTGCCAGATGAAGCGACTGAAAAATGATTCTTACCAACCGTCCAATAACGAGAGGCTCCCAGATCCCGATAGTTAACTTGCAATGTTCCGACAAAACTCTAGGATTATCATTTTTTGGAATTACACGAAAGTCTGCCAAATCACTTTGGCTACTGTTGCGGCTATATATAATACACTTTTCATACCTATCAATGAGTAAGGATAAAATACTCCAAAAGTTCGACATTTTTTCGCCTTGTATATAATCAATGCGTAAACTAATGTCACAGGGAAACTCACAGCCTCTAGAAATTGCTTCGATGTACCCCTCACCTCTAGCGTCAGGGAAAATTGGCTGAGGAACCATATCGCCTATGAACTGTAAAATCTTAGAATAATGGATATTTTCATCGACCCCAGACTTACCGTATTCGATAACGGAGCCCCACTCCGGTAAGTTGAGACTTCCCATACGAATTGCGACAGCATCCACTTGGGTACTCTTAACTTGTGATAAGCAATGAGATAGCATCCAAAATAATAAAGAAAATGCAGGTTTTTGCCGATCTGCGAAACTCACATATACCGATGACACCAGTCCCGGAATGTCCTGCGGCCACTTCTCTTCCGGGTGATAATACCAGGGAGCACATCTGTTTTCGGTAAAATCAAAGCACTCTTCGCACATTCCCTCAAATAGCTCAATTATCTGTTCTTTCTCGGATTCTGATATCTCTAAACTATCTTTGGTTACAGTTTTAGAAACAAAATTAATTTCTACTGCATTGCCCATGGCCAACAACTAATATCTCTGTTATTGGACTTATGCTCACCGTAGCTTTTTTGTACCCCAGGCGCATACCCGGTGCCGAATGTATGCCATGAAGTTGTTTTGCCGGTTACACATGCAACTCTAGCATTCGGTCCCGGTGTCTGCCCTTTGAGGCACGGTTTACTTTCCCGAGCGTCTTCCATTCCCACCTTCACATATCGGTTACCATACCAGGCATATAGTTGAGCCGTAAGCCTCATGGTAGAAAACCTCGGATTTCCAACCGGTTTCCAGCACACATGCCCTGACACTTCAGCAACGCCATTGGACGGATGAGGCTGATGCGCCGTAACCAGGCCACCATTGGGCGAGAGTAGATTCCGTTTCTGGTTGTGCGTCGTTGCTTGTGTTTCTCTCACCTCACCCACAAATTGAGTCTGCTGATTACTCTCCAACGGATCATCGTATGGAATAGGCTCTATTGCGCCAGCAGCCGATGGAGCTGAAACCAGCAAAGATGCTGCTACGCAGCCAATCGCCACGGGTATGAAAACAGAACGAATGACATTCTCCCTTCCTAATTTCAAAAAAACAGTCCGTGTTCCCGATTTTATCACCCAGCACCGACAAATACTGCAAATTCGCCATTGCTGGGAATCAGTTTGCGCACTCTCACAGAGATAGAACTCATATCTCTAGTAATAATACGGAAACTCGTCCCAGTTCGGGGCCCGCTTCTCGAGGAAAGAGTCGCGGCCCTCGCGCGCCTCCGCGGTCCCATACGCCAGCCGGGTCGCTTCCCCGGCAAACATTTGCATTCCGACCAGGCCGTCGTCCACCGCGTTGAAAGCATATTTCAACATGCGAATCGCCTGCGGGGATTTCCCGGCGATGGTCAGCGCCCATTCCCAACCCACGCGTTCCAGGTCCGCGTGCGCCACCGCGCGGTTCACCACTCCCCAAGCCTCGGCTTGGGCGGCGGAATAGGTCTCGGCCAGGAAGAATATCTCGCGGGCGCGCTTATCCCCGGCTTGCCGCGCCAGCAGCCCCGAACCGTATCCGGCGTCAAACGAGCCAACATTCGCGTCGACCTGTTTGAACTGGGCGTGTTCCCGGCTGGCCAGCGCCAGGTCGCACACCATCACCAGCGAGTGTCCCCCACCGGCCGCCCACCCGTTGACCAGCGCAATGACCGGTTTCGGGGTGGCGCGAATGAGGCGCTGCACCTCCAGGATATGCAGCCGCCCATAGCGTCCGGCCGCGTCTCTCGGGTCAGGGAGGTCCGGAGTTTCTGGGGTTTCAGAGTGTTTCAGGTCAGCAGTCCGGTCGGCCGGGTTTCGGGTTTCACAAGGGCGTTCGGGCGGGTTTACTGCGCCCTCTAGCGGAAGTGGTGCGTCGTCGCGCGGAACGGTCACGTGATACTGGTAACCGTCAGCGCCGCGAACCCGCTGGTCTCCGCCGCTGCAAAACGCATAGCCGCCGTCGTGTGCCGGCCCGTTGCCGGTCAGCAAAATCGTGGCCACGCTGGCAGTCATGCGGGCGTGGTCCAGGCAACGATACAGCTGGTCCACAGTTTGGGGACGAAAAGCGTTGCGCACCTCGGGCCGATTGAACGCAATGCGCACCACCGGCGCCGGGCTACCGTCCGCGCCCACGCCCCGGTGATAGGTCACATCGCTCAGCCCCTCCAGACCGACTTCCCGCCACCGTTTTGCCTCAAAAACATCTGACACTTCGTCCATGACCCAAATCTTAGTCGCTGAGACTGGAGCAAAACCAGAAACAGGCGCACAGTCACCCTTCACCAATTGGTTGTGAGCCGCGACAATCAACCAAGCGATCAGAATTCCATATTTTCCTTAGTAGCTCAGCGCAAGGTGCTGTAAAATTGTTACGTCCAGTTCACACATGCGTATGCGTATTTTTCACAGAGGATTTGGTAAAAATGAATATTCCACTGTTTTTTCAAAACCCTGCGTTCGTATATTTCATGACTTTCTCACCCTATGTATTGGGATTGATAGCGGTCGTGATGCTGGTGGTGATAGTGATTGAACTGCACAAACTCATCAAACTGATACAAGCCCAGATGGACAATCAACAAACTGTTTCGCCTGCAGACCAAACAGTTACTGAAAACTGAAGTTAGTGTTGGGCAGCAACTCAATCCAGGTGGTGCCCCGGTTGAGCAGGACGGGCTGACCGGCCGAGTCCGTCAACAGTAGCGGCGAGCCTTCGGAATCTTTGGACCAAGTCACTTGGGCAACCGACCCCCCGCTCGCCACGTAGGCGGTTCCACTACCGGTCAGCACCGTTTCCGGGACAGCAGCCCCGGCCGCGTCTTTCGCGCCAGTGTCGACGATGCTGGTCAACACCACCACCACGTTATCGGTTTGCAGCGGGACTCCCGAGCGAGCGCTCGCCGCCACGCCCCCGTCGGACCGCTGCCAGCGAGAACCGGTCCAGGTGTAGCCCGCTACCAGGGACGGGAAGCGGGCCGCCAGGGTGTTCGCCGGAGTTCCTGACGAAATCGCGGTGGGAGGCTCCCCTAGGTCAGGGTTGACGAAATCGAAAATTGGGGGCGCATCGGGCTCAATAGTGTGGTCTTTGCCGACCTTTTCGTAAAGTTTAGGAATCGAGAGGTAGAGGTTGTGGGGCATGGCGCGGAACTTCACGCGATACAGCGCCCCCAGCGCCTGATCTTCGTTGAATCCAAGCAGCCCCGAGTCTTGCACCCGGGATTCATAAACCGGCACGCCACCGGAATAGACCAGCATTCCGCCGAACGGAGCCGCTATGCACGGATCCATCGGCCGCACGGAACGCACCGGGCCGATTTCCTCGGGAGTATGCGTATGAAACACAGCGTTATACCTGGTCATGCCACCTTCAACCTGTTCTTCAAACACGATGTCGGCGTCCTCCAGCCCGGATTGCGGACGAGCCGCCACGGTGTTCTCCACTTTCACCGCCACCGCGGGGTGCGGGGTCAGGTCTTCACGAGGTAGGCCAGTCAAGGGCCAAGAGGCGGGTTCCTCGGGCTGGGTGGTAGGGGGAGGGGCCTTTTCCGGCTCGGGTGTCGAATTTGCACAGGCTGAAAGCCCCAGCATTCCCAGCATTGTCCAGAAAGCCACGAAAACCGCTAGAATCTTATTGAAACCGGCTGTATGACGGGTTCCGGGCACGTTGCTACGTCCGGCGCAAACGACTTTGTTTGCCACATTTTCTGCGGTGTTGTCCCAGGTTACAGCCATAATTGAACTTTAGCGTTAAGGCAGGGTGAAGTTGGTGAGTGACACAGCGAAGCGGGGAGTTCCCGTCCGGTTCTGTTTCCTGACGGGTGGCACGAAGCCCCAGGACGTAGTCAGTCTGGCCGAATTTTTGGATACCGCGATTGAGCCTTTTCTGACTACCGAGGAAGAACTCGCCCGCAGCGGTCGGCAAATCGCGGACGACTACGACTGGGAGGCGGCGTTCGCGGAAGTCCGCGCCGAGGAGGACTCACAAACCCCGGAATCCCCAGAAGAATCGGACTTGCTTGCGGAATCGGAATCACCCGAACAGCCTGCTGAGACCACCCTCGACGCTACCGACACTGAAAAACCCGCAGACGACACTGCTGAGAGCACCCCCGCGGACGCACCCCCCAGCCAGCCGGTACGTGAAATCCTGGTTCCCATCGCCCCGGGAGTCGATCCGGAACAGGCCCGCCAAACCCTGCGGTCGCGCCTGAATGGGCCTCTACCAGCCAAAACCGACTTAATTATGCAGACCTCCGGCTCTCAGACCGGCAATGGGCATTTGGTGGCGATTTCCGCCAGCGCCCTGGTGTCCTCCGCCCGTTCGACCCTGGCTGCCCTGGGCGGGCCGGGCCGCTGGATTCTGGCACTGCCGACTCACCACGTGGCAGGGCTGCAGGTGTTGACCCGTTCGCTTATTTCTGGGACGAAACCCGTCATCGTGGATACCACTAACGGATTTAAGCCCGCCAGCCTGGTGCGCGCGGTGGAACGCGCCACCAAGGATTCAACCCTGCCGGTGTATCTGTCGTTAGTGCCGACCCAGGTGTCAAAGATTCTGGACGAGGGCGGGGACGCGGTCGAGGCCTTGGCGAAAGTGGACACCATATTGGTTGGGGGTGCCACATTTACCACGTTCCTGGCCGACCGGGCCAAAGCCGTGGGCTGGCACGTGGTGGAGACTTACGGGATGACGGAAACCTGCGGAGGCTGTGTCTATGACGGGATTCCCCTGCTGGGAACCCAAGTTTCTACCGTGGGCGATACCGTGTGGATTACCGGCACGTCTTTGATGGAGGGCTACGTTGAGAAACCGCCGTCTGGAGTCGATCCTGCGGAGGTTTCGCCGTGGATTCAGATGGGGCCGCGCCGCTGGTTTAAGACTTCCGACACCGGCCGGATGGAAGGTCCGCGCCTGATTATCCAGGGCCGTACCGATGATGTCATCAACACCGGCGGGGTGAAAGTTCATGCTTCCGCAGTTGAGCAGGCTTCTTTAAGTGTGCCGGGGGTTGGTGAAGTGTGTGTGGTCGGGCTGCCCGATGCACGCTGGGGTGAACTGGTGACCGCGGTGGTGGTGCCTGGAGACGACCTCGACGTGGATTTGCTGGCTCCGATGTTGGGCTCCCCGGCTTCCTTGGGGGTTCGGGGGAAAGATGGAAATACTGAGCCGGATTCTCTGGCGGCGCGGATTCGCACCGCCGTCACCGCGGAGCTCGGCGCTGCACACGCTCCCCGCGTGGTCGTGGTGGTGCAGCATCTGCCCACGTTAGGACCGGGCAAGGTGGCTCGTCACGAGGTCACCGAGCTGGCGAAACGGGAACTTCGCGCCGGTCGCGCTTGGGTGCGCTAACCGAGCCCCGCAGGTTCGGGCGGGCTTAGGACTGCGCCCGGGAGCGCTGCGAGGAGTTCCGGATTAGCCCCGCTATGAGGTTGGGGATAAACGCAAAACCGACATAGATGCCGGCGAATAGGACAAATTCGTCCCAGTGGATGCTGAGGTCGGCAGCCGCGTCCATCGCCAGAAAAAAGTGCGGAATAAACAGTACTACCGGAGCGATGAGCCACCACAGCGACCAGCCGTTGACAATCCCGTCCGCAACCCCGCACCCCAGTCCCAAAAGCGGTAACGCCAGGTAGAAAATCAGCAAAATCCACCCAAAACCACAATCGCCCACCAACTTAAAAATCGGTTGGGTCACATAGGGCAAAGCCAGGAACAGCACGGCATAAGCAGCCCAGAGAATCCAGCGTGATTTGGGGTTAGACATCTGCGACCCCTTCTTTGCGAATAAAACCATTTAAAAATCATAATACCGGTCGCCTCCCCCCGCATTATTTATACTATTTTCTCCGTTGGTATCTTCCAGGCATGTCCAGAAATCGACAAAACAAGAAAGACCACTGGTTATACGTTAAGATGAAGCCGTGGCCAGAGTTTTGTTGTTTATCTTGTGGTTGGCGCTGACCCTGTATGCGCTGATTGATTGCATTCGCACCCCGAAAGATAACATGCCCGGCAAGGTGCCAAAGATTTTGTGGATTCTACTGATTTTGCTGCTGAGCCCCATCGGAGCGATTGCGTGGGTAATCGTGTCCCGAGTCGCCGCAGCCGAAGCCAAAGGCGGGGTTATCGAACCGAATATCTGGTCTAGTGAGGAATCCGTACCCATCAGTCTCGGACGAAAACCTGCCCCGAAACAGCCCAGCGCTCCTGACGACGACCCGGAATTCCTCGAGGAAGTCAGTCGGAAACTGCGCGAGAAACAGCGTGAAGAATACGAACGCAAGAAGCGGGAGAAAGAGGACGAAAAACTCCAGCCCCGCCCGGACGAAAATTCCGACCCAGAGAAGCCCACAGACCCCCAAAATCCCCCGGACCCCGCGGACTGACCCGACACGAAATCCTAGCCACCCGAGCTTGTGCCCCCGCCAGAAAACCGCACGTACCCGGTTTTGCCCCGGTATCACCAGACTCACCTAGCTACCCCGAGACTCACAGCCGACAAATCGGCCTGGTGAACCGGGAAAACCCTGACCTATCGCCGGGCGAAATCAGCAGGCCGGATTGCTATTCCTCGGTTTTCTCAGAGGGGTCGGACTTCTTGGCTTTCTCTTTTTCAGCCTTTTGTGCAGCCTGCACCAGGGCTTCCTGGTTCAGTTTGTCCAAGGTCGCTTGCGCCCGGGCACGTTCTTTCTCAGCCGCGTCATGGATCTGTTCCTCGCGCAACCGCGTATCGAAACTCCGGGATTCCCCGGTGACATCGTCGAACCCGTCCCCGTCACGGTCACGTTTTTTCCGGTCTACCACCAGGGAGGTCGGCTCATCGGAGGGCCGGAAGAACACATCAATCCAGGCCGTGCGCGGGTCGGAGTCCACAAAGATAGCTTTAAAGAACAGCGTGAGCGGCACCGCCAGAATCGCGCCAAGCGGGCCCATCACCGTGGACCACACCATCAAAGACAGGAACGAAACGGTGGCGTTCAAGCCCACCGCGTTCCCGGCGATGCGAGGCTGCAAAATGTTCAGGAACAGCAGCGACGCGACCATGTAACCGATGAATACCCCGACAGCGGGCCACACCCCGCCCAGCGCCAAAGCCAGCAAAATCGGGGGAATCATGGACAGAATGAATCCCACCGCGGGAATGTAGTTCGCCACGAAAGCGAGGATGCCCCAGGTCCAGGGGGTCGGCACGCCAAACGCAAAGAGAATTCCTACATCCACCAGCGCCACGACAGCACCAAAAACGGTGGTCATCAGGAAGTAGGTCCGCACCCGCAGGGAGAAATTGCGCAGGGCGATGGCGAAACCTGGCACGTAGGAAGCCAGCTCGGCTGCGCGGCGGCGTACCACAACGATGTCCCCGACCACAAAAATCGACACCATGATGATAAAGAACAGGGTGGTTCCCGCGCCGCTAATCTGGTTAGCAAAACCGGACAGGTAGGAAAAAATCCGGTTAATATCCACGTTCTTCCAGGAATCCAACACGGCGGAAGTGTCGAAGCCGCGTTGATCCAACTGACTGATGGCTTGTTCATAGAGGGCCTGGAACTTTGAGCCGTAGCGAGGCAATTCGGTGACCATTGCGGTGATGGCAATCGCAATCAACCCCAGCATGACAAACAGGATGACAAACAACAGCACGATGTTGACCAAAGCGGCCAAACCCACCGGCCAGCGATGACGAATCAGCCACTCCGAAACCGGTCGCACCGCCAACGCCAGCGAAAATGCCAGGAAAGTTGGCATGAACACCCCAGCAATCTGGGCCAGAAGGAAAATTATCAGCGCGCTGGCCGCCAGGGCGAAAGCGAAGCGCATCCCGGTCGGCCAGGCAGCCAAACCGGAGGCTTTCTCTTCTAACTCCTTGACCTCTACCGTGTTCCCCACCTCAACGGCGCTGCTCGACTCGTCACCGGTGTTACCAGACCTTACCGCCTGAACCATATCTTTGGCCTTATCCAACAATCCCATAGCCATAACCCTATCAACCGGGTGTTGAAAAACTGAAGTTCCCGGCCCGCCAACCGCAGCTGGCGAACCGGGAACCCCGAAACTATTGAATTAAACCCGATTTAGCCCCGTAATCACAGGTCATCGAGCATTGTCGGCCCTACCCCCACGGGTGTTCCAGGTCGACATCGTCATCGAACAGCCCGAATCCGGTCGTGTCGCTGTAAGGCAGCTGCGACATCAGCATCTCGTGACCGCTCGCGGAAGGCTTGATTTCCACCCGGCGGTAACGGCTCAGACCGGTACCGGCCGGAATCAGCTTGCCCAGGATGACGTTTTCTTTCAGGCCCGACAGCGGGTCGTCGATGCCTTCCATCGCCGCGTTGGTCAGAACCTTCGTGGTCTCTTGGAAGGAAGCCGCGGACAGCCAGGAATCGGTAGCCAAGGACGCCTTGGTGATACCCATCAGCTCGGAACGTGCCGAGGCAGGCTGCTTGCCCTGCGCCACGACTCGCTTGTTTTCTTCACGGAACTTCGCCTGATCGATGAGCTGACCGGGCAGCAACATAGTGTCGCCCGACTCCAGCACGGTGACGCGGCGCAGCATCTGGCGCACGATAACCTCGATGTGCTTGGCGTGAATATCTACGCCCTGGCTGTGGTAAACCTGCTGCACTTCGTTGACCAGGGAACGCTGGGTTTCGGCTTGGCCTTTCACGCGCAGCAGTTTCTTCGGGTCAATAGGACCTTGGGTCAGGCGGTCGCCCACCTCCAGGTGATCTCCGTCCGCAACCAGCAGTGCCTGGCGGCGAGACACCTCGATGACCAGGTCCTCCTTGCCGTCATCACGAGTGATTATGACCTCGCGCGGGCCGGAGGGGTCGTCGTTTATCTTCACCCGACCAGCAGCCTCGGTGATGGTCGCTTCGCCCTTGGGGGTACGCGCCTCAAACAGCTCCTGTACACGCGGCAGACCCTGGGTAATATCGGCCGCCGAAGCCGCACCACCGGTGTGGAAGGTACGCATCGTCAGCTGAGTACCGGGCTCACCAATGGACTGCGCCGCGATAATACCGACAGCCTCACCAATATCTACGCGCTTGCCGGTAGCCAGGGACCGCCCGTAGCAGGCAGCACAGGTACCAATCGCCGCATCACAGGTCAGCACGGAACGCACCTTAATCTGGGTGATACCGGCTTTCAAGAGCTTCTTAATAGCCACGTCACCGACATCTTGCCCGGCTTCAAGCACGACGTTTCCGGCCTCATCCACCGCGTCAACAGCCAAGGTACGCGCAAAAGCGGTGGTCTCGACCAGTTCGTCAGGCTCGACTTGACCTTCTTCGTTGACCGAACCGATGGTAATGGTCAGGCCCTTGCGGGTGCCACAATCCTCCTCGCGGATAATGACATCCTGGGACACGTCCACCAGACGACGGGTCAGGTAGCCGGATTCCGCGGTACGCAAAGCGGTATCCGCCAGACCCTTGCGGGCGCCGTGGGTCGCGATGAAGTATTCCAGCACGGACAGACCCTCGCGGTAGTTCGACTTAATCGGGCGCTCAATCAAGCGCTGTTTCGGGTCGGACACCAGACCGCGCATACCGGCAATCTGTTGAATCTGGGACCAGTTACCGCGCGCCCCGGACTTCACCATGCGGTACACATTGTTGCGTTCGGGGAAGTTCTCGCGCATTTCCTCGGCCACTTCATTCGTGCACGCCCGCCACAGGTCAATCAGGGCGCTGTAGCGTTCGTCCTCGGTGATGGCACCCAGGTCATAGTCTGCTTGGACTTCAGAAGCGAGGTTCTCGTACTTTTCCAAAATGGCGGGCTTGGTCGAGGGCGGCACCACGTCCGTGAAGGAAATCGTAATCCCGGACCAGGTCGACCAGTGGAAACCGAAGGACTTGAGCGCATCCAGGGACACCTCAATATCGGCCTTTTGGTACAGTTCCGCCAGGTCATTGACGATTTTGCCGAGTTTCTTTTTCTCTACCACGTAGTTCACGAACGGGTAGTCACGCGGCAGCGAGTCATTAAAGATAACCCGGCCCAGGGAAGTTTCCAGCTCAAAGCGGTCTCCCGGCTGCCACCCCTCGGGCATTTTCATGTCCTCCGGCGGCAAGTCGCCTGGTTCCATCCGAATTACGCAGGTTTCCTGCAAAGCCAGGTCGTCGTTGTCATAAGCCAGGCGGGCTTCGGCGGGGCTGGAGTAGTGCTTCAACACCCGGTTGCCGTCAGGGTCAAACCGCGGGTTATGCACCATCTCCGGATCTTCATCCGAGGTCAGGTGGTAAATCCCGATAATCATGTCTTGGGAAGGCATGGTCACCGGGCGTCCGTCTGAAGGCTTCAGGATGTTGTTAGACGACAGCATCAGCACGCGGGCCTCAGCCTGGGCTTCAGCGGACAGCGGGACGTGGACAGCCATTTGGTCGCCGTCAAAGTCCGCGTTGAACGCGCCGCAGACCAGCGGGTGCAACTGAATCGCTTTGCCTTCCACCAGCAGCGGCTCGAAAGCCTGGATACCCAAACGGTGCAGGGTTGGCGCGCGGTTCAGCAAGACCGGATGGTTGGTGATAACCTCGTCCAAAACGTCCCAGACCTGGGGGTTTTGCCGCTCTACCATGCGCTTGGCAGCTTTGACGTTCTTGGCTTCCCCGTTTTCCACCAACACCTTCATCACGAAGGGCTTGAACAGCTCCAGAGCCATCGTTTTGGGCAAACCGCACTGGTGCAGCTTCAGCTGGGGGCCGACCACGATCACGGAACGACCCGAATAATCCACGCGCTTGCCCAGCAAGTTCTGGCGGAAACGCCCCTGCTTGCCCTTGAGCATGTCGGACAGGGACTTCAGGGGACGGTTGCCCGGACCCGTCACCGGCCGGCCCCGCCGACCGTTGTCGAACAGCGCATCCACAGCCTCTTGCAACATACGTTTTTCGTTGTTGACGATGATGTCCGGGGCTTTCAATTCCTGCAAACGATTCAAACGATTGTTGCGGTTAATGACGCGGCGGTACAGGTCATTCAGGTCAGAAGTCGCGAAACGTCCGCCATCCAGCTGCACCATCGGGCGCAGATCCGGGGGAATGACTGGAATAGAATCCAGAACCATCGCGGAAGCCGGTTTGCCGGTCTGGAGGAAAGCGTTAATGACCTTCAAACGCTTCAGAGCGCGGGTCTTTTGTTGACCAGACTTGCTCTCCACGACCTCTTTCAGCGCCTCGGCCTCAGCTACCAGGTCAAAAGACTCCAAGCGATCCTTCACTGCCTGGGCACCCATGCCGCCCTTGAAGTAGGTCCCGTACAGGGCATACATTTCGCGGAACACCAGCTCGTTGCCTTCCAGGTCGCCGACCTTCAGGTTCTTAAACCGGTCCCAAACTTCGTCATGCAGCTTCAGGTCAGACTCAGCCTGGTGGCGAATGGCACGCATTTCCTTTTCGCCGTTGCGCTTGACCTTGTCGATTTCGGATTTCTCGGCGCCTTCCTTTTCCAGCGCCGCCATATCCTGTTCCATCTTTTGGGCGCGCTTTTCGACGTCCAAATCGCGGTTCTTTTCGATTTGCCCCCGCGCCAAATCGGATTCCTTTTGCATATCGGACAGGTCCTTGTGGCGACGTTCCTCGTCGACCTCGGTAATCATGTAGGCCGCGAAATAAATAACCTTTTCCAGGTCCTTCGGAGCGATATTCAGCAGGTAACCGAGACGGGAAGGCACGCCCTTGAAGTACCAAATATGCGTCACCGGGGCAGCGAGTTTAATGTGACCCATCCGCTCGCGGCGCACCTTGGAACGGGTGACTTCCACCCCGCAGCGTTCGCAGACAATACCCTTGTAACGCACGCGCTTGTACTTGCCACAGGCACATTCCCAGTCGCGGGTCGGTCCGAAAATCCGTTCATCGAACAAGCCTTCTTTCTCAGGCTTCAACGTCCGGTAGTTGATGGTTTCCGGCTTCTTAACTTCGCCGTGGGACCAACCGTTAATGTCGTCCTCAGTCGCTAAACCGATGTGCAACTTGTCAAACTTGTTTGCATCCAACATGTGTTTTCTTTCCTCTTCTTCCGGTCCGTCTTAGGCGTTGATGAATTCGTCGGTCGTCAAAAGGCCGGGGGCGTTGGGCCGTTTGCCCAGGTCGAAGCCGAGGCTGTTGGGGCCGCGGCCGGCCTCGTCGTCATCGTCACGCAAGTCGATGGCGTTGCCGGCAGCGTCCAGCGCTTCTACGTTCAAGCACAGCGAACGCATTTCCTGCATCAACACGCGGAAAGATTCCGGAATGCCCGGCTGAGGCAGGTCCTCGCCGCGCACGATAGATTCGTAAACCCGCACACGTCCTTGCACGTCGTCGGATTTCACCGTCAACAGTTCCTGGAGGGCATAGGCGGCGCCGTAAGCCTCCATAGCCCACACCTCCATCTCACCGAAACGCTGGCCGCCGAACTGGGCCTTACCGCCCAGAGGCTGCTGGGTAATCATGGAGTACGGGCCGGTAGAACGGGCGTGAATCTTGTCATCGACCAAGTGGTGCAGTTTCAGCATGTACTTGTAGCCGATAGCAATCGGGTACGGGAAAGGTTCCCCGGAACGGCCGTCAAACAGCTTGGCTTTGCCCATTTCGTCGATAAGCGGGCGGTCGAAGTCGTCGCGAACCCGAGTGTTGCGCAGCAGGCCGGTAATCACGTCAGCCTCCGCACCGTCGAACACGGGGGTCGCCACGTGCTGTCCCGGTTCGCAAACCTCCAAAGGAACATCCTGAGCCCACTGTTCACCGGCCTTGCGGGCTTCACTGATATCCCAGCCCTCGTGAGCCAGCCAGCCCAAGTGGAATTCGAGTACCTGACCCAGGTTCATACGACCGGGCACACCCATCGGGTTCAGGATAATGTCCACCGGGGTGCCGTCCTCGAGGAACGGCATATCCTCAACCGGGAGAATCTTGGAAACACAGCCCTTGTTGCCGTGACGGCCAGCCATCTTATCTCCGACCGTCATCTTGCGGCGCTGGGCGATAAAGACGCGAACCATGTGTTTCACGCCAGGTCCGAGCGCGGCGTCTTCGCAGTCGCCGGCCACAAATTCCTTGACCCCGATAACGATGCCGGATTCCCCGTGGGGCACCCGCAACGAAGTGTCGCGGGCCTCTCGCGCCTTTTCACCTAAGATAGCCCGCAGCAGACGTTCCTCACTGGTCAGCTCGGTTTCGCCCTTCGGCGTCACCTTACCGACCAGGATGTCGCCCGCGCTAACTTCGGCGCCGACACGGATAATGCCACGTTCGTCCAGGTCCTTGCGGGCAGCTTCGGAAACGTTGGGAATGTCTCGCGTAATTTCTTCCTCGCCGAGTTTCGTGTCCCGAGCATCGATTTCGTGTTCCTCGATGTGAATCGAAGTCAGCAAATCTTCGGAAACGACCCGCTGGCTCAAAATAATGGCGTCCTCATAGTTCAGCCCTTCCCAGGACATGTAGGCCACCAGCAAGTTCTTGCCCAAAGCCATTTCCCCACCAGCGGTAGCAGGACCGTCAGCCAGAACGTCACCGGCTTCGACCCGGTCGCCCTCGTCAACAATAACCTGCTGGTTATAGCAGTTGCCTTGGTTGGAACGCTTGAACTTTTCTAGCGCGTAAACGCGGGTTTCATCGTCGTCTTCTTGGACACGCACCAAATCTGCGCTGACCTCTGTGACGACGCCGCCTTTCTTGGCTACGACCACGTCGCCGGCGTCAATTGCGGCGCGTTTCTCAATGCCGGTGCCCACCAGAGGAGCCTCGGTTTTCAGCAGCGGCACTGCCTGACGCTGCATGTTAGCCCCCATCAGGGCGCGGTTCGCATCGTCGTGTTCCAGGAACGGAATCATCGCCGTTGCGACCGACACCATCTGACGAGCCGAAACGTCCATCAAGTCGACTTCTTCGGGGCTGACCAGCACCGGGTCGCCGCCGGTAGAACGGCACAGTACCGCGGATTCTACGAAGTGCCCGTCTTTCGTGAGCTGCGCGGAAGCCTGGGCGATGTTCTTGCCTTCTTCATCGTCAGCGGTGATGTAGTGGATTTCGTTGGTAACGACGCCTTTCTTAACCACGCGATAGGGGGTTTCCACAAAACCGTAAGGGTTAATCCGCGCGAAAGTCGCCAGCGAGCCAATCAAACCAATGTTCGGGCCTTCGGGAGTTTCCACCGGGCACATGCGCCCGTAGTGCGAGGGGTGCACGTCACGGACTTCCATCCCCGCCCGGTCTCGGGACAGGCCGCCCGGACCCAAAGCGGACAGACGGCGCTTGTGCGTCAGACCCGCCAACGGGTTGTTTTGGTCCATGAACTGCGACAGCTGAGAGGTCCCAAAGAACTCTTTGATGGCCGCCACGACCGGGCGAATGTTAATGAGCGAGTTCGGGGTGATAGCTTCGACGTCCTGAGTGGACATGCGTTCCTTCACCGTGCGCTCCATACGGGACATACCCGTGCGCACCTGCATCTGAATGAGCTCACCGACCGGACGCACCCGGCGGTTGCCGAAGTGGTCGATGTCGTCGGTCTTGATGCGCAGTTCGGTTTCTTTGCCGGCCGCGTCTTTAACCTTGACCGTGTCGTCCCCGGCACGCAACGCCAACAGGTAGCGGAAGGCGGCGACAATGTCGGTCAAATCCAGGGTGCGCTCGCCCATCTCCCTCTCGACACCGAGCTTCTTGTTGATCTTGTAGCGTCCCACCTCGGCTAGGTCGTAACGTTTGGGGTTGGTGTAAAAGTTATGCAGCAGGTTACGTCCGGCCTCCACGCTGGGCGGCTCGCCGGGACGAATCTTGCGGTAGATGTCCTCCAGGGCCTGATCCTGGGTTTCAATCGCGCCGTCTTTTTCCAGGGTTTCCAGCATCAACGGGAAGTCTTGGAAAGCCTCGCGGATTTCGCCGACGCTCATACCCAGCGCCTTGAGGAAAATGGTGGCGGACTGCTTGCGCTTGCGGTCAATACGCACCCCGACCGTGTCTTTCTTATCAATCTCGAACTCGAGCCAAGCGCCGCGGGAGGGGATGACCTTGCCCAGGTAAATGTCCCGGTCCGAGGTCTTGTCCGCGGTCTTTTCAAAGTACACGCCGGGGGAACGCACCAGCTGGGACACGACCACCCGCTCGGTACCGTTGACGATGAAAGTCCCGCGTGGGGTCATCAACGGAAATTCGCCCAGGAACACGGTTTGGGTCTTAATTTCGCCGGTTTCGTAAGTAATAAATTCGGCCGTCACGTACATCGGCGCGTTGTAGGTCAGGTCCTTGTCCTTGCATTCGTCGATGGTGTAGTGCGGGCTTTCCAACGTGTAGTCCTTAAAGGACAAGCTCATGGTGCCGCCGTTGTCCTCAATCGGGCTCATTTCGTTCAGGATTTCCTGCAGGCCTGAAGTGCGGGGAACATGCTTATCACCGGTTTCATCGGCTTTCTTAACACGCTCCTGCCAGGCTTCATTCCCCAGGAACCAGTCAAAAGATTCGGTCTGGAGCGCCAACAGATTCGGCGGCGCCATCGGTTCATCGATTTGGGCAAAAGACACCCGGAAAGGGTGAGTGGAGGATTCTTTGGATTTCGTAGCCAAGATTTCCGTTTCCTTTATGTCGTATGGATGGTCGAGATTCCCTTTTGGTTTCAATAGGTTACCCTCTGCTTTTGCGCGAAAAGTCGCGTCAACGAGGGTCTCCCCTTCCACCTTGAAAATCTCGATGCGCTCCGGCGTTTGAACATCTCGTCCCTCGCTGTACCTGCCGTGATATTGCCGGCGCATACTTACGCAATATCAACGGTTCTAGGTCGCCTCGGACAAAGAACACGCGAGTATCTACTCTATAACTTTTGCGTGCTGTAAGCAATTTTCCGCTGTTAAATCCTGGCAGAGCGACCCCGCCAGCAAAGCTACTTAATGCTGCCGGAAGTAAGACCACCAATCAGACGCTTCTCGATGAGGGCAAACATGATAATGACCGGCACAATCGCGATTACGGATGTTGTAAACATGTACTGCCATTCACGCACGTAAAGCCCCAAGAAACGCGGCATTGCCACCGTCAAAGGTTGCAACTCGGGCTTTTGCACCAACACGAAAGCCGCTGCGTACTCGTTCCAGGTATTAATGAACACGAATACGACCGCGGTAACGATACCAGGCCACACCAGAGGCAACGAGATTTTAAACATGGTTTGGAGACGTCCCAAGCCATCCATCAAAGCGGCTTCATCCACTTCCTTGGGTACTGAAGAGAAAAACGCCTGCATAATCCAGATTGCGAAAGACAGGTTAAAAGCCCCGTTGATGAGGATTAGCGCCACCCACACGACTTGTCCTTGCCAGCTGGAAAACTCCTGGTAGAGGCCGACCGCCAACACGGTAGGCTGGAGCATCTGGGTGCACAGTACCAGGAACAGGAAGGGCATCCGCCCGGGGAAACGGAACCGAGCCACATAGTAGGCCGCGGGGGTCGCCACCAACAGCACCAGGAGTGTCGCCCCGATGGCGATGACGGCCGTGGCCAAAAGCGATTTGCCTACGTTTACCGCGGGGAAGGACCACACCGTTAGGTAGTTGCTCAGTTCCAGTTTGGAAGGCAGGTAGTCCGGTGGGATTTTCCGTACGTCGCCGCGAGTCTTAACCGAAGTCACAAACATTAACGCGTAGGGAAATAGGAAGAACAACACAATCAGCAGCGCCCCGACAATCGTCATGACCATGCCCGCGGGACGGCGTTTACGGCGGGTCGCTGGGGTAGCTTCAGAAGCTGCCTTGGCCGGTTCAGAATGTTTGGTCAGAGGGGTACTCATGTTACTCCACCTCCTTCGTCGGCTTCACAGATATGAGATAGATGGCAATAATCACCAGGCAGAACATGAAGTTCAGGACAGACAGCGCACTCGAGACGCCCGGGCCGAGCTGTGCCTTGTACTGGAAGATCAAGGTTGTGGTGGTGTGGGCGGAGTGATAGCCAGGGGATTCCACCAAGATCTGCAAAATAGGCAGGGAGTTAAATACGTTGATGATGTTTATCAAAGCAGCGGTGGCGACAGCGGGGCGCAACATGGGGAACACTATCAGCCAATAGCGCTGGAAGGAGTTGGCACCGTCTACTCGAGAAGCCTCCAGAATGTCTTTCGGGACGGACTGCAGTCCCGCCAGGATGGTGTACGTCGTAAAGGGTAACGACACGTAGATGGCCACAAAAACTGCGACCCAGAAAGCCGCCGTGGGATTTTCCGTGAAAGCATAGGCTTTTTGCAAGATGCCCGTGTCTACAAAAAACCGGTTGAACAGACCATATTCTGAGTCAAGGCCGTAGTTAAAGGCGGTGGTCGTCATCACCACAGAACACGCCCACGGGAGAATCACGAAGAGTCGCACCAGCTTGCGACCGGGGAAGTCCTTGTTGAGGAACTGCGCCAACCCCAAGGAAACTAGCACTGTCACCGTCACGACTACGACCACCCACAGGGTGGTGTTGAGTAGCACCTGGCCAATGTGCACAGAGGGATACGTCAGCGCCCCGGCTTTACCGACATAGTTGTCCCAACCTGTAAACCCTTTGTTTACCCCATACTTGTTGAATTTAATGAATGAATAGTAGATGAGCAGGATAGTCGGGTAAATCACAACCCCGATAATCAGCAGAAGAGTCGGCGCCAGCCACGGTATAGCGGCTACAGTTTCCAACCACCGGCTCTTTTTCGCTTTTGGCTCAGTTTGGATGCGCAACTGGGTCTTGACGTTCTGTTCCACACTGGGCGCACTTTTCATATCGACGAGATTCCTCTATACAAAGCGGGTTTTTATCGGGGCTGTAGAGGTGACAGTAGCCACCTCTACAGCCCCGTTTTCAAGCGTTCACGTCAGGACTCGGCATCGACCTGGGATTGAATCGCATCCAGCACAGCGGCTGGTTCTTGAGCGGTCAGTTTCCCGGCAGTAGACTGCAGGGCTCCTTGCAGCGTATCCCACTGCGGGTTGCCCACTGGCAGGAACCTTACGGTACTCAGCGCTTCGTAGAACTTCTTGTCGATGGGGCCGGCTTCGGACTTGCCTTGCTCAATGATGCTCTCCGTCACTGGAAGCAACCCGGAGGGGGCATACCAGTTCTGGTACATCGCGTCCGAGTAGAACAAGTCAAGGAATCCCTTAGTAGCCTGCTTGCGGGCGTCATCGCCATTGTCAAAAGCGAGGATGAAGTCCGTCACTCCGATTGCCACACCCTTGCCATCCTTGGAGGGAATCGGGGCGATATCGTACTTAATGTCGGGGTAGTCCTCCTCTGTTACGCTCAATAGACCAGAGTGGGCCATCATCATGGCCACCTTGCCGTTGTTGAACAGGTCGGCGACATCTTGACGGTTGGACGTGCCGGCGTTGGGTTGGGTGCAGCCTTTATCGATGAGCTTCTTCATCTCGGTGAAAGCCTCCACGGCTTTATCACTCTTGGCTTTCAACGTATCACCCTCGGACCAGTCACCACCGGCTCCCCACAGCCACAGTGAGGACTCAACCTGAGCTTCCTCTCGGCCTAGAGGCATACCGTAGGGGTACACATCCGGGGAAACAGCTTTAATCTTGTCGCAGGCTTGCTCCAGTTCGTCCCATGTAGCGGGAACCGCCGTGATGCCGGCTTTTTCAAAAATGCCGGTGTTGTAGGCCATCATGCGGGAGGAGGCCACGTCGGGGACGACCCATTGAGTTCCGTCCGCCCCTACACCGTTCTTCAGAAGGGCGGGTTCAATCGTATTCAACACGTCCTCGCTCATGACTTCTGTAATGGGGTAGAGCAGTTCGCCGTCGGCTGCGGACGCAAAGTTATTGTCGTTCAAAATGTCGGGTAAGTCCTTGGCTTGTACACGAGCCTGCACCTTGGAGGAGAAATCGTCCCAACCTTCAATTTGCAGCTCAACCTTGACCTTCGGATAGGTCTTGTTGTATTCAGCAATAATGTTCTCCCAGTCCGTCTTGGTCGAGGAGGCGTACGAAGGAGCCAGAATTTTAATAGTGGTTTCCAAGTTAGCCGGATCCGCTGCAGCACTGCCTGAGCCGGAGTCAGAACCTGCACATCCTGCTAAAGCGAGCGCCGCGATTGCTGCTACTGCGCTAATTTTTACGATGCCTTTCACGAGCTTTCCTTTCCATTGTTGTAAGTTGTCAGCTCACGGTGGTAACCGAGGTAGTTTTTCCGCACTGTCTCAGGCGAAAAGGTGGACTTCATTGAACACCTGCAACAAAGAATATGATTTTTCTAATCATTTTGGTGCGTTTTAAACAAATTATTCTATTTGCCGGCCCGTTCCTAGACAGTCAAAACCGTGATACCTTGGCTTTCCAAGACTTCTAAAGTTTGCGAATCGACACTGTCTGTGAGGATTTCGTCAATCGGTTCAAAGTCACAAATCCGGGCAGTCCCCAACGCGGAGAATTTGGAGCTATCTGCCACCACGGTGACTCGTTGCGCGGAACGGAGAAAATCAGCGTTGGTCTCCGCTTCCAGCAAGTCATCATTGAACAAACCACGTTTCACGTCAATACTGACCACCGCCAAAAACATCCGCGACATCGCCAAATTGTCCAGCACCAGTCCAGACATATTACCCACGACTTCATAAGAGCAAGGGCGTAGCGTCCCGCCCACTACTATGACTTTGATTTGTGGTCGTAGCGCTAGCTCATTGGCGATATTGATAGCGTTCGTCACGACTGTTATCCCGTGACGTTGAAACCCGGGATCTTTCGAAACACGCAGCGCCAATTCGCGCGAAACTTCCGTGGTGGTGGTTCCCCCGTTCAAGCCGATAACATCCCCCGGTTTCACCAATTTGGCGGCAGTTTTCGCCAGACGCTGCTTGACTCGCCCACTATTCACCGGGCGATACCGCAAGGGCAGGTCCCCGGATAGGGGGTTGGCCACCGCTCCCCCACGAACCCGGGTAACCATCTGTTGGGATGCCAACCTGTCCAGATCGCGACGTGCAGTGGCTGGGGATACACCCAGGAGAGTTTCGATGTCCTCTACCTGAATCGAGCCGTTTTCGAGCACGAAATCAAGGATTTTGGTCAGCCGTAATGATTGATGGGCCATGCGCTTTCCCTCCTGATTGATTTAAAATGTCTATAATATGAAATTTAAATCAGTTTCAAACAATTTGTGTCACCTTGCGTGGTATTTTTGTTTCTGAACAATGTAGCCGATTTTATTAGGGAGAACACACCGCCATGAGTATCACCGCTGAGGAAATTGCTAGCCAACCCCAAACCTGGAAACAGGCCATTGACATGCTCGCTTCCCTGGACCCCAAGTTTTTCCCCGATAAGGGCAAAAGTGTTGCCATGATTGGCTGTGGTACTTCCTGGTTCATGGCGCAGGCATACTGCCGAGCGCGGGAAGTCGCCGGACACGGAGTCTCCGATGCTTTCACCGCTACCGAATTCCCCCTGACACGCCACTATGACATGGTCATTACCCTGTCTCGTTCGGGCACCACCACGGAGATTATCGATATTCTCAAAGCCTTGCATGGCAAGGTTCCCACCCGCTTAATTACCGCCGTCGGCAATGGTCCCGCCACACCCTTTACCGACATGGAACTAGTTTTAGACTTCGCGGATGAAACGTCGGTAGTGCAAACGCGTTTCGCCACCACGGCTCTGGCTTTGCTGCGCGCCAGTCTCGGAGAGGACTTGACGAAAGCTATTGCGGATTGCGCCGCGGCAGTGAATGCGGAAATTCCCGCAGCTTTCGTAACCGCCGACCAATTCACCTTCCTCGGCACCGGCTGGACTTACGGACTCGCCAACGAAGCCGCCCTAAAGATGCGCGAAGCCTCACAATCCTGGACCGAGTCCTATCCCGCGATGGAATACCGCCACGGGCCGATTTCCATTGCCGAACCGAACCGCATTACCTGGATTTTTGGCTCTGTCCCCGAGGGGATGGAGGCGCAAATCGCCGCTACCGGTGCCACTTTGGTCCACCACGACTACGATCCGATGGCCTCCCTGGTGCTGCTGCAACGCGTCGCTGTGGCGCGCGCGGAACACCGGGGTCTGAATCCAGACACCCCGCGTCACCTGACTCGTTCAGTGATTCTGTCCTAGTTACGCACCTAAATAATCCTCGCGTCTTTGGAGGGACAGATGCCACCCGATGAGCTTCCGACACCAAAAACCGGTTCTGCACCGGTGTACACGCTGGCCTTTGATGTGGGGGGAACGGACACGAAAGTTGCTTTCGTGTCTAACAGCGGTTCGCTGGTGACGCTGCCGACCCTAACTACCTCTACCGGCGGCGCTGTTGGTCTGATTGACCAAATTGCTGGTCAGTATAGTCAGATTCAACAGGCTTTGCACCGCGGTGAAATACGTCGCCCTGACGGCAAAGCTGTGACCGCTGAGCAAGTTTGCGGTGTTGTCGGCGTGGGTGTTCCCGGAGTAATGGTGGAAGACACCGGCATGACCATCACTTCAGCCAACCTTGGCTGGGGGAGTTTTCCCATGCGCGACCGATTAGGTGAAGCCTTGGGCGCTCCGATTGCGTTGGGACATGACGTTCGTTCCGGTGCCTTGGGCGAAGCCTTATTTACCGGACGTCAGGAGTGTTTTTTTGTCGCTATCGGAACCGGCATTTCGGCAGGGATTGTCCTCAACGGACGAGTACTGAACCGGAGTGGGAGCTCTGGCGAGATTGGCCAGGTTCTACTTCCCAATCCCGATTTGAATTATCTGGAAAAGGCCGCCGCGCCAGTTTCCACTCAGGCAACTCGCCTCCCCCTGGAACGGATTGCTTCTGCCGAATATACCGCCCGACGCTACGCCCTTTTGAAAGGTATTTCCCCGCAAACGGCCCACCCCACGTCCAAGGATGTGTTCCTGAGGGAACGGGAAGGAGACGAATGTGCTCATCACGTAATCGAAACCGCCACGCAGGCATTGGGGGCAGTCTTGGCTGCCAGCCTGGCGACCTTGGGAAATCTTGATGTCATCGTAGGCGGAGGACAATCTAAGGAAGGACCCACCTACCTTGAACGACTCCGCCAGGCTACGTTATCGCACCTCGTGAACCTGCCTGAACCGCACTTCTCGCTGTCCAACTTTGGGTCGCAGGCACAACTGTTAGGTATTGCGGCGCAAGCCTTTGCCAAAGCCCAAGTTCCGATTATCCCCGCGGCTCGCCCGTCATAAGTTTGGAAAGACTCAGATGCCTCAGCTCATTACTTTCACTCCCAACCCTGCTTTGGACATCACTTACACAGTGGACGCCCTCAAGATCGGTTCAACACATCGGGTCGAGGACTTCGTTTACCGTGCCGGAGGAAAGGGCATTAATACAGCTTCAGTCCTGGCTCAAATGGGGTATCCCACCCTCGCAGTTGGATTTTTTTCCAGCCCGGAATACCTTGCCGACCTGGAAAAACGGAAACTAGAGTGGCACGGAAAGTTTAGTTTTCTACCCTTGCCCATGCCGTTCCCAAACCGCCAATCCGTAGCTATCGTGGCTGACGGAGACGCCACGGTATTCAACGAGGCAGGCCCGAACTATGGCACTATGAACCCCAAAGACGTTACTCAGCATTGGGAACAGGCGTGGCTGCAAGCACTCGAGCTGGACTGGGCGACCCCGAATGCTTTCGTCAGCATTAACGGGTCTTTTGCCCAGGGCAGTCCCAAGGGGATGCTCGGACGTCTAATCACCGGTTTGCATGACTTAGGCTGTTGGGTGATGGTGGATACTTCCGGGCAGTTTCTCTTAGAGGCCGCTCAGGCAGGCGCGGATTGCCTGAAACCGAATGCGGCGGAACTGCGTGAGGCCACCGGTATTGCTGAGTTGCCCGCGGCGGCGCGTTCTTTGCTATCTCTGGGAGCTCGCTCCTTGCTGATTTCCGCTGGAAGTGACGGGCTGGCCTACGTGGAGCATCCCGCCGCGCCTGTGCACACCGCCTCGCTACAGGTCGAGTGGGCCGTCCCCGGGATGACTTTGGAGGGCAATCCTACTGGAGCGGGAGATGCGGCGGTAGCTGGATTCCTGTCCGGCATGTCCGAAAACTTGCCAACACACGAGGCTCTCGGGCGCGCGGTGTCTTGGTCGGCTGCCGCGGTTCCGGCGGCAGTTGCTGGCGTGGTGGAAACAGATATGGTGGCAACAATTGCCGCTAAAATGACCTTTCAAACTGAAGAATGGAGTGCATAAATGCTGTGCGATATACGTAAACTCGCTGCTGAGGCCGCCTCGGCCGGAGTCGGTCTGGGAGCTTTCAACGTGGTGCTGCTGGAACATGGCGAAGCCCAAATCGCCGCGGCAGAAGCGGTCAACCTACCGGTGATTCTGCAGCTGTCCCAAAACGCTGTTAAGTACCATCATGGCTGGCTGGAACCCATCGGCTGCGCCGTGCTAAAGCTAGCCGAGCAGGCAAAAGTCCCGGTGGTAGCGCACCTCGATCACGCTGAGGACCTCGACCTGTGCCGCGCGGCAGTCGATTTGGGCTTTACCTCGATTATGTATGACGGCTCCAAACTGCCGGATGCGCAAAACCGTGACACCACCGCGCAGATTACCCAGTGGTGTCACGACCGTGGCGTGAGTGTCGAGGCCGAACTGGGCGAGGTCGGTGGAAAAAATGGAGTCCACGACCCTAGCGCACGCACCAACCCAGAGGACGCCGCAAAGTTCGTGGCAGACACCGGCGTGGACTTGCTGGCGGTAGCAGTGGGGTCGTCACACGCGATGACCTCGCGCGATGCCACGTTGGACACGGATCTGATTTCTGCCATTAAACAGGCCGTTCCGGTTCCGCTGGTTCTGCACGGTTCTTCCGGGGTTTCTGACGAAGGAATGCGCGCCGCTATTACCGCAGGTATGACCAAGATTAACGTCTCTACGCACCTGAACGTGGTCTATACCGCAGAAGTTCGTAAGGACTTGGCGCAAGGCCCCGATTTGGTCGACCCCCGCAAGTATTCTCGTAACGGTAACACCGCATTGCAAGCGGAAGTGGAACGTCTGCTTCTCTGGTATTCGGGGAAATAAACCCCGCTAGATGCTGAAATTCCGGGAAGGAATCGTCAGGATACCCGTCAGCTAACCGTTTATCGCGCGTAGCCCGAAAGTGAAGGTTTCCGGTTTCCCTGGTTCCAGTACCAGTACGTCCTGGTTGCGGTTCAGGGCGTTAGGCGGGCAGGTCATCGGCTCCACCATTATGAGAGTGATGTAACACATCTAGCTCCGTGATATAGTGTTGGTATTAATCTTGAAACTGCAAGGAGGCTTATACGCTTACTAACAAGGCTATATTTGCTGCTATTTCTCTTCTTGCACTAAGCACCTCGGGATTCGACAGCGTTGCCACTTCTCAAAATGACAGTGCTCCAATTCTACCCATAAATAGCCGCAGCGAAATGATACGCCCGACCACTCCTCTAACCGAGGTTGATTCAACACTCAGTAGAATCAGTTTCTCCAACCCTGCGCGTCCACAGTCGAGTGCCGTGGTACCTACGAAACCAGTCTATTCACCTTCGAAGTGCACAGGATACACCGACTTGCCGCATAAGAGCGGCAACATGGCATCCGTACACGGTCGTATAACATGCTCAAATAACGTTCAATACCTTAAGACAGTGACATCTCTCTACCGCGAAACTCCGTACGGATTCCAACCGTTGGCTTCCGACGGATCAGAAACTACCGGAAAGAATACAAGCTACGATGCACATCCTCACCAGTCCTGTTCAGGTACTGGAACACACACATATTGGGGTTTTTCTGCACATTTTACAACCGAGAATGGGAAGAATTACTTCGCCAGGACAGGTAATGGTGGCAATAACCGAATCAGTAGATTTTCATGCTAGCTCGGACATTATACTTCACCTCAGTTGCAGCGATTGTAGTTGCTCTGGCATCTTGCACCCTCGGGTCAACAGGTTCTACTTCACGAGATTCGTCACCTGCGGCTCTGGAATATGCTTACGTAGGACCAGATGCACCCCCTACACTCGTTGTAAATGGAAAAGAGATTACACCAGTCGAGTTTCTGTGGTTACCCTATTTCGAGGCACAGATAGGCAACACGGTGACACCTATGGAGGATATACCAGTCGTATCACGAAAGAATCCCACTCTTCTCGAACTGCGGTTTTACAGAATCGCCCCGCCGCCCTCGACTTTAGTTCGTCAGTGTGAGCAAATTTACAAGAAAGAATCAGTTAATCCCAACAAATGCACATACCAAGAATTCGGCATCAATTTACAGGAAGATTGGCAGGTAAAAGACTCCTTCATAGAGCTAAGGCTACCTGTAACAATGAAGTCTAAATACGTGACATTATCTATCTTTTATCCCAATGCAAATGGTTGGGACAAAGCCTCTACTGATAGCCCGATGAACCATGCAAACTATGTATTCATTCTTAAAAGCGATTGACCCGAATCTCGCGCTGCAGTCTAACGACCATCGTACCGGGTATGTATCTGATTTGGTCTTTAAACACTTTGATGCCACTCTGATGCTGCTTCTACCAATAGGAAATATGCAGGACACATTTTCCTGGGCGGACCTCGCCGCGAAACATCATTACTCCTTGGTTGAAGTTTCCCAGAATCCTCAGTTACTCAAAACAATCGATACCGGTTCCAAATTGCACTTCGCCGAGGGCGTAATTAACAGCGAAGTTTACTTATCTCAGCTGACAGCCACGCTCGCGGATTTTTCCGAATACGAATCCTGGCACGGTATATTCTGGAGTGGATACGTCGAATACGCAGAACAGGCTAATCTCATCGGCCCTGTTGATTCGTTCCTACGTCCTGAAGAATACACGCTACGTAAGTTTTCGTCACGTAAACTCACCAGCGCGTTAAATTCTCGCCTGCCATCTCTCCTTTTTAATTCCTCAATTTCGTGCGTATTAACTCAGTCAATCTATTCTGACAGAATCTATGTTTCATGCCATAAAAGAATCGCGTTAGCCCTGTCGGACAAACTGCCTGACGTTCTTCCTGTCACTGCCGAGGATTCGTTACCCAACTTCTGATGCTCTTCTTAAGACGATGTAAATAGAGATAGTTACGATTCCGAAACCTACCATCGGGCTTTCACGGTCGGGTGCGCCAGGTGACGGCTATTCATCAGCGTGCTGCGGCGAGGGAGCGTAGCCCGAAAGTGAAGGTTTCCGGTTTCCCTGGTTCCAGTACCAGTACGTCCTGATTTCGGCTCAGGGCGTTAGGCGGGCAGGTCATCGGCTCGACCGCCAGGGCGCGCCCATCATCAACGCCGGGGAAAGCCTCCTGGTGAGCGGGGTCAGCGGTATAAATCTGGAGCCACCGACACCACGGTCCGGCACTGAGTTCCGTCCCCGAACCGTCCGCCCGGCACAAGGCGGCCCGGACTCGCCCGCCCGGTTCGGGTTGAGCCCGAAAGGCGTGGTCAAGCCACAATCCGTGCAGCGCTACCGGCCGCGCTTGACCCAACACAGTATCCGCGGGGCGCTCCAGACCGGTCGGCAGGTTGCGTGTCGAATCGAGCACGAGATTGTTGCCTACTGAGATGCGCAAGGTGCATTCGTCCAGACTCGCGCCCCCCGCGCTCAGATAGGGATGCCAGCCGAAGCCAAACGGGCAGGGCGTATCGCTGAGGTTGGAAACCCGCAGTTCGCCTCGCAGCCCTTGGGTCGCGTCAACACTCCAGTTCATCACGTATTTGAGTCGCCACGGCCAGCCCGGTTGCGGCGCCATTTCCAGCGCGAGGCGCACCGTCGCGGGGTTGTCGGACGTTTCGGGATCGAGTTCCCAAGGCCGTTCCCTGACGAAACCGTGAATGGCGTTGCGGCGGTCGGGTTCGTTGATTTCGAGCTGATACGTTTCGCCTTGAAACGTGAAATTCCCGCCGTCTACCCGGTTGGGCCACGGCGCCAGCAGACACCCCGCCGCAAACGGAACCGGAGAGACTTGTGACAACCCCTTGTGCGGCACCGGAGGGGTCACTACCAGCGGCTTCCCCGCAAAAGTCAGCGACCACAAGCCCCCACCAAAGGGCGAAATCTGGGCGCGGTATTGACCGGCTCGAAGTTCTAAAAAGTCATTGCTCGAGGTCATACGGTGATTTTAGCAAGGGCGGGGAGGGGGAAACCATTGCCGTTTCTTAACGGCTCCGCACCCTGAGCGCTTCGCTCATTTTCTGCCGCCGGGCGGCAGAAATGCTCAGCGCCCAAAGAAACTCGCGAATAGGGATTGCGGTTTGCGTTTGTCTTCGGGACAGGTACACCACTGGTCGGCCGGGACGCTGGCCTTGACCGCTTCAATGTGTTGGCCACATCCTGTCCAAGTCGTCTTTCCGCAGTTCGCGCACTTTACTGGAGAGCACATGTTATTCCCTTTCCTCTATCCGGAATCGTCTGTTGGAAGCTACGTTACATTTCCAGCACCGCACCGGGGTTGTCAAAGTAATAGGCGAAAACCGTATTGACTCCGCCAGATAATACTTTAGCATTAATCCCTGCGGGTTCCAGAATTCTCTGTGCCAGCCAAGCGTTAGCCCCGCTATCATCGCTCAAGTACACGGTTTCCCCGTCGGCCCAGGAACGCACCTCGTCCAGCCGTGAACGCAGTTCCGTCAAGGGGATACACCTGGAGCCTCGCAAATGTCCGGCATTGAACTCAGGGACGGGGCGCACATCAAGTATTGGCGTGGCAGGGTCGAGGCGAGCCGCTTCCTCGGCGTACCACAGTTTCAGCCGACCGCACAGCACATTTTCCGCCACGTAACCCAGGAAATTGACCGGATCCTTCGCTGCGGAATACGGGGGCGCATACGCCAAATCCAAGTCAATCAAATCGGGGGCGCTCAGCCCAGCCTTAAGCGCTGTGGCAATAACATCGATACGCTTATCCACCCCGTTGCCCCCGATTCCTTGAGCGCCGAGGATTCTTCCGTCCGCGGCCGCAAAATGCAGCATCAGCTGCATCGGTTGAGCACCGGGCAGGAAAGTTCCGTGGTCGGTGGGATGGGTGTGAATAGTGTGGTAGGCGATGCCCCTCGCGTCCAGTTCGGCTCGATTTGCCCCGGTCTGAGCCACAGTCATGGGTCCCACCCGAAAAATCGAGGTAGAGATGGGTTTGGGCAGGGGCCGAGCCGTTTCTGGGTCAGCGATGAAGTCGGCGATAAGCCGAGCCGCGCGGTTGGTCGGACCGGCCAGCGCAACCGGCCGCGCTTGTCCACTCACCCCGGTCTGCTGCGTAACGGCATCACCGCAGGCGAACACGTCAGGCAGGTTCGTGCGTCCATGCTGGTCAATTACTATGAAGCCCCGCTCATCAGCCTTGACCCCGGCTGCCACGAAAGGCTCCGTAGCGGGGGTAACGCCCGCAGCCAGCACAATCAGCCCCACTTCCAGGCACTGCCCGTCCGACAGTTCTGCCAGGTCGTGAGCGGGGAAATGTTGGACCTTGGTGACACGAGTTTTCGCGATGACGTTAATATTGAGCGATTGCAAGGCTCCGGTCACCAGGTGAGCCATCTCCAGGTCCAGCGGAGGCATGACATGGTCACTGCCTTCGACGATTGTCGTGTTGATGCCGCGGTGAGCCAGGGCTTCCGCCGCTTCGATCCCGATGAATCCCCCACCGATTACCAGCGCCGATTTTGCACAATCAGCCAGATCCACAATCCGCTGAGCATCATCAACGGTGCGCAGCGTGTGAACCCGCGGAGAATCCAAGCCCGCAATCGGGGGACGCGCAGCCCTCGCTCCGGGAGAAAGAATCAGCTTGTCGTAGCGTTCCGTGAATTCTTGCCCGTCCGCGCCGCGCACCTGCACGGTTTTCGCGGCCGCCTCCACGCCGATGACCTCGTGGTTTACCCGCACATCCAGGTTCAGTTTCGCTTTCAGGCTCTGGGATGTGTTCAGCAGTAGGCTTTCTCGCGCGGGAATCTCCTGACCAACATAGAAAGGCAAGCCACAGTTAGAAAACGAGGGGTACGCTCCTTTTTCAAACACCACAATTTCTGCTGACTCGTCCAACCTGCGCATCCGCGCCGCGAAGGACAGACCACCCGCAACTCCGCCGACCACTACCAGTTTCATTTCCTCCCCTTTTCTTCGTTTTATTCAGAAGGTTCTCCGGGCGCTTTCCCGGTGAACTCTTGACACTATTAACATAGCATGAGGTGGCGCGTGAGGGTAAGCCGACTACCGCTGACCGCAGCGAGCTGCCGCCCACCCGCGCTTTTGCACGATTCTGAAAAACCGGCAAAAACGGCTAGAGCAGGGCGAACAGCAGACCGAGCAGGCCGCCATAAGCCAGGGTTAAGAAACCGGTGTTACGCAGGGCGACAATCAAGGACCTGCCAGTCTGATGCGCGCGCACCGGACGCATCGTCAGCAAAGCCCCCAGCCACAGCGCCAACTGCACCACAAAACCGCTGCCCCATTGGATAAATCCGCCGGGGAAGATATCCGGCCACGGCACGAACAGCACCACCAGCGACAGCAGCAAAGCGACATAAATTAATAGCTGATAAATGCGCCGCGACCAAGCATCCCCCAAACGTACCGCCAGGGTGATTTTGCCGGATTTCCGATCCGTGGGGATGTCGCGCAAATTATTGACCATCAGCAGAGCACAGGACAACAGCCCCAACCCGCTGGCCAGCGCCCATGACTGCCACGGTAGGACTTGAGCTTGCACCCACAGGGTTCCCTGCACCGCCACCAAACCGAAAAAGACAAAAACCAGTAGCTCAGACAGGCCTACCCCGGCGTAGCCATAGGGGTGCTTGCCCCCGGTATAGAACCAGGCGGCCGCGACTGCCGCCACTCCGGCGCCGATGAGCCACCAGGACTGGGAAACGATGGCGACACTCAGGCCCACAGCGCTGGCTAAGGCGAAACAACTCAGCGCCACCGCCAAGACCTTGCGCGGATTTTCCCCGCCACCGACCAGGCGCGGCGGGCCAACGCGGTATTCATCCGTACCGCGAATCCCGTCTGAATAGTCGTTGGAAAAATTGACCCCGATTTGTAGCAGCAGCGCCACTGCCAAGCAACCCAGGGCCAGCCAAGGATCCATCTTGCCCAGTCCGGCGGCAATGCCGGTGCCGAGCAGGACAGGTGCCGCCGAAGCCGGGAGGGTGCGCAGCCGCGCTCCTTCAATCCAGGCTTGAGCAGTTGCCATCGAGGTTCCTCTCTTTGTAATCGTTGCGCCACCGGGCGTGAGGTTTCGTGCTTTCACGAGGTTCTTCGCCCGGGGTTTCGGCGTGATTCGCCGTAAAAAGTCTAACGCGGTTTTAACCTGAAATTAACCGGTTAATTTGTGGCCCTGGGTGCGGGTTTTCGGAGCACGTGTGGATTATAGAGGGAGAATAGCCGGGTAGCTGCCATTATTGGCAGCTACCCGGCTATTCTCCACCTTTATCCGCAACCCAGCGAGTATCCCCATGATTATCCCGTCCTGTTATCCCCGGGTTCACCGGATATTTGCCTGGAGGTGTTTGCCAGGGCCGAACTCGCGATTTTTCGCATTCGGGGGTTGTGAGACGATGGAGTCATGGCGAAAGAAAAAACGGTTTACGTGTGCTCCAACTGCGGGGAGGAATGGCCCAAATGGGCTGGTCAATGCCGCGGCTGCGGCCAGTGGGGCACCTTGGAAGAAAACGTGGTCCTGGCGAAAAACTCCGCCCGCGTAGCTGCCGGAACCGCGGTGCGCGGTTCCGGCAGCTACGGGCGTCCGGCATCTCCGGCTAAACCTATCGGGCAATATTCCACCGAGAGGGCGGTGCGCCTGCCCACGGGAGTGGGTGAATTCGATCGGGTCCTCAGCGGCGGTATTGTCCCCGGTGCGGTCATCCTGTTGGCTGGAGAGCCCGGAATCGGAAAGTCAACCTTATTGTTAGAGGTCGCCGCCCAGATTGCCCAAGGCACAGTCCCGCCCTCGCCCGACGCTGGAGGGAACTCCCGGCTACGCTTGGTTTCCCCCGATTCACCGAATCCCGCCACTGCGGATGCGGAGGGAAAAACTGTCCTGTACCTTACCGGCGAAGAAACCGCCGAAGCGGTGTTGTCCCGAGCGAAACGTATCGGTGGAGTGGCGGACAACCTTTACCTAGCAGCCGAAACCCAGGTCTCGCAAGCCCTGGCTCAAATCGAGACAATCAGCCCGGATTTAACCATTATCGACTCCATTCAGACCTTGACCGATCCCACTATGGACACGTCTATCGGCGGGCCGGCCCAGGTTCGTGAAGTCGCGGCCCGGCTCATTGACGCGGCCAAAAGCCGACACATGGCACTGGTTCTGGTGGGGCACGTCACCAAGGACGGGGCGGTGGCCGGCCCGCGTACCCTAGAACACCTGGTGGACGTAGTGTGTCAGTTTGAAGGCGAACGAACCGGAGAGCTACGGCTGTTGCGCGCTGTAAAAAACCGCTACGGCCCGACCGACGCGGTCGGTTTCTTTCAAATGGTCGAATCCGGCATCGAAGGCATCGAGGACCCCAGCGGCCTGTTCCTCAGCAAAACGGCCGAGCCGGTGCCCGGGGCCTGCGTGACCATGTCGCTGGAAGGTCGGCGCGCCCTGCCTATAGAGATAGAAGCCCTGGCCACCCCCATTGCGGGCGGTTCCCCGCGGCGCACTGTTTCCGGTCTGGATTACTCACGCACCGCCATGATGCTGGCTGTCCTGCAAGCCCGACTAAAACTGCCTTTCGGTACTTTGGACGCTTACATCTCTACAGTTGGCGGAGCCAGAGCGGTCGAGCCGGCAGTGGACTTGGCAGTTGCGCTCGCGGCGGCCTCTGCGGTGACGGGCCAGGTCATCGACCCTGGTCTGGTGGCTTTCGGGGAAGTCTCGTTGACCGGAGAAATCCGTTCCTGCACCGCGGCATCTCGCCGGGTGGCGGAAGCGGCTCGACTGGGATTCACCGGCGCTATCGTGCCCACCGCCACTACGGGAGGTTTGCAGGCCCCGCGGGGATTCAAGATTCAAGCTGCCGCAAACCTGCGTGAAGCGATGAGCCTGGCCCTACGCCGCACCCCCGCCTCGCCTCCAGACCACGAAATCTGAGTTAAACCGAAACGGAACTTTTCTCACGCACGCCGTGTCACAATGAGTACATCTCGACTACCCAAAGGGCATAATATGACCCGAAAACGTTTCGTTGTCACAGTATGTGCCCTCGCTATGGCGGGAGCATCTACCATCACCTGCGCCGCCGCTAACGCTGAGGGCTTCAACCAGCTCGCGGGCACTAACCGTTACGAAACCTCCGTAGCGATTTCTCGCCACGCCTACCCCAGTTCAGCGGAAAATGTTTCCTGGCACGCGGCGATGTTTTAGCCGATGCTCTCTCGGCAGGATTCCTGCCGGGCGGCCCGATTGTTCTGGTCAATCCCCGCGGCAACAACGATGCTGCCACCCAGTATGTAGCAGGTTTGAAAGTCAGCGGCAAAGTCATTGCCTTGGGCGGGCCGGGCGCCGTGTCCGCGGAGGTGCTTGCCGAAATTGCCCAAGGGGCAGACACCGACCGCTTGCAGGGTGAGAACCGCTACGCCACCTCCCTGGCTATCGCCAACTACGCTTTCCCCGGTCACAAGGGGAACTTCTACGTGGCTCGCGGTGACGTGTTGGCTGATTCAGTTTCCAGGGGGAGCGCTCCAGGACGGTCCCATCATCCTGTCCTCCACCATGCCGAACCCGGGAATGAATATCGCCGCTGGTTACGTGCAAAATAACGCGACTTCTCCCATTTTCTTAGGCGGTAGCATCTGGGATCCGCAGGTCATGCAGATGATTGCCAGCGGCACCGGATACACTCAGTCGGCTCAGCCCGCTCAACCAGAGGCAGCAACCAAAGAATCCAGGTAATGCGGCCGGTTCCGCGGAGCAAGCCGCCGCCCAGGAAGAAGCGGATATCCATGCCGGCATTACTGCCCGGCGCGCCCAGGACGGCATCGCGCCTCTGACTCGCGACCCCGCTATGGATGCCCTCGCCCGCGTCTGGTCGCAGCATATGGCTCAAACCGGCGAATTCGAGCATTCCAATAATGCCCCGAACGGCATCCGCTCGATTCTCGTCTCGAAGTGCATGGGAGTAGGCGAAAACATTGACTGGCACATGGGCTTCTTCCCCGCTGGTCAGGGCGGCAGCAAGCACGTCACCAACTGGATTCACTCGGCCGGGCACTTCGCGAACCTGATGAACGCCGGCTTCACCACCACCGGTATCGGGGTGTGGTTCGACGGGCCGAATTCGTCCTACGCGACCCAGATGTTCTGCCGGTAAAGGCTTCCTGGACAGGCAAAACACCTAACTTAATCAATTTTTTCTAACTTAATAAACTTTTTGGGGCTGGCGCACGCCAGCCCCAAAAAGCATTAATCCCAAAACAGCACCAAACTGGCGGATTCTCAGTCAGAGAACTCGATAGCTGTGCCGCTGCGAGACACGGCCTCGACACGGCCCGTCTGCGAGTTGCGGCGGAACACGGCGTGGGAAACCCCTGCCAGTTCCTCGGCCAACATCGTCTTTGGCTCGATAAAGAACCCGGTATCACCAGGCATAACACCGCCGGAAGGCATGTAGTAAACCTTGGTGTCGCTGTTCAAATACAGACCGCCTTCAATATCGCAGTCGTCTCCCAGCGGAACCGCCAGACCGGAGTTCGCCCCCATGTGACAGTCCTTACCCAAGGACACCCGCTTGTGAATTCCCACCGCCAAAGTACCCGCGGTGGAGGCACCACCAGCCAGAGTCGTGCCTTCGTCCACGGTCACGCCCTGAGACAAACGTCCCTCAATCCGGGCCGCGCCCAAGGTTCCCGCGTTATAGTTCACGAACCCGGTGTAGCCAATCTCGGTACCCGGATGCAGGTAAGCCCCCAACCGCACGTTTTCGGTATTGGCAATCCGCACCCCGTCCGGGGTCACGTAGGTGGTCATCCGGGGAATCCGATCCACGCAACGGATGTTGGCGCCGATGCCGTACTTGGTCATCAGGCGCAGACGGGTTTCCTCAAAGTTCTCGTAATCACAAGCCCCCCGGCTGGTCCACGCCACCAGGTTCAGCTTGTCAAACAAGCCTTCCAGACTCAAGGTGTTGGGTTTCACCATCCGCCATGACAGGGCGTGCAAACGCAAGTAGCCATCGGGAGCGCTTTGGACATCGTCCTCCAAATCGGCACTCACGGTGATGACCTTGTTAATAATCAGGCGGGCATCGTCCTTGCCCTCCAGGTGCGCCAGCTTCGCGGTCAGCTCTTTTGCCTTCGCCTCGTCCACGTCGCCCTCGAAAATGTAAGGGTACCAAGTGTCCAACGACTTTCCGCTCTCAGTTTCGGCCGTCAGGCCCACACCCCAAACTTTCTTAACCATGTTTTCCTTCTCTCTAGTTGTCAACGCTGTTGTCTCGCCCACCGGCGTCGGGACGCGTCAGGCGGCGCGGTCAACCGGACAGGGCAGGGAGACGTAAAAGTCGATTACTTGGCAGACCGAGAACGCAGATTCTCGTAGTGACGCTCGGCGTGGCCGATGTAAACCTGACGCGGGCGAGCAATCTTGGTCGCCGGATCGGCAATCATCTCACGGTACTGGGCAATCCAGCCCGGCAGACGGCCCACCGCGAACAACGGGGTAAACATCTTCATCGGGAAGCCCATCGCACGGTAAATCAAGCCAGTGTAAAAGTCCACGTTCGGGTACAGGTTACGGGAAACGAAGTAATCATCGCTCAACGCGATACCTTCCAGCTCCAGCGCCAGATCCAGCAGCTTGTCGGCCTTGCCCAGACGGCTCAACACTTCGTGAGCGGATTCTTTCACGATGGCGGCACGCGGGTCGTAAGCCTTGTATACGCGATGGCCGAAGCCCATCAGCTTGATGCCGTCCTCTTTATTCTTGACCTTATCGACGAAGGTCTTAACCGACATATCCGTATCTCGCAGCTGAATCAGCATGCGCAACACCGCCTCGTTCGCCCCACCGTGCAGCGGACCAGCCAACGCGCCTACTCCGGAAGCCACCGAAGTGTACAGGTTCGCGTGAGATGAGCCCACAAAACGCACCGTCGAGGTCGAGCAGTTCTGTTCGTGGTCGGCGTGCAGGATAAACAGGCGGTCCAAAGCACGAACCATCGCCGGATCAATATCAAAGGACTGGTAGGGTAGCCCGAAACACATGCGGATAAAGTCCTCGGTCAAGTCCCGAGACGCGTCCGGGTACAGCTGAGGCAGGCCGGCGGCGCGCTTCGCGATGGTTGCGACCATGACGGAGAGCTTGGCCAGCAGTTGAATCGTGGCTTCTTCAAGCTGTTCAGGTTCGAGGGGGTTCAAAGTGTCCTCGTAGTAGGTCGCCAGACCGGCAACGCCTGCCTGCAGGATTGACATGGGGTGACCATTCGAGGGGAAGGCCGTAAAGAACGCCTTAAAGTCCTCGGGCAACAGACGGTTGCGCTTGATTTTGTGGGTGAAGGTTTCCAGGGACTTCGCGTCGGGCAGGTCACCATAAATCAAGAGGTAGGCGACCTCTACGAAACTGGATTCCCGAGCCAGTTCCTCAATCGGGTAGCCGCGGTAACGCAGCACCCCGTTAGCGCCGTCAATGTAGGTAATCTTGGATTCGCAGTTGGCGGTATTACCGAAACCGTAGTCCAAAGTGACGTTGCCAGTACTGCTCAACAGTTTGTTGATTTCAAGACCGTTGTTGCCTTGCGTGGCCTGATGAAAAGGGGTATCCAATCGCTTCTGGTCAGACTGGATAAAGTACTCTCCGTTATTCTCACCCATGAGATTCCTCCTCGATGATTTTTATTTTCATATAAGCGCTGGTCCGGCAGCATTGCCAGGCTGGGGGGCTTTGGGACTTAAGTCCCTAGGACTATAGTACTCCCGTTACCCGCGTTTCGTCCAATAGTTTTTGGCGTCAATAATTTAAATAAAAATCACCGGGGCGGTGCAGATTCGCTCTGCACCGTACTGTACGTTGAGGAGGCGTTCAGTCAAGCCTCACAAAGGCACCGCTCCCAGTGCCGGAATCAACCCTGGGGAGGTAGCGCGGCCACCATCGGGTCGTCCTTGTCGACCTTGCCCACCACCGAGGCCCCGCCAGGGGTCGGGTTATCAAAATCAGCAAAAAAGTCTCGATTGGCCCGCAAGAAGTCCGTCCACGGCGCGGGCAAGTCGTCCTCGTAATAGATTGCCTGCGGCGGGCACACCGGCTCGCAAGCTCCGCAATCCACGCATTCCAGCGGGTTGATGTACAGAGTGCGTTCTCCCTCATAAATGCAGTCGACCGGGCATTCGTCGACACAAGCCTTGTCTTTCACGTCCACACAGGGTTGAGCTATCACGTAAGTCATGAATCTATCCTACCCCGTGTCGTCAGGTTCGCCTGTCGGCTAGTCGTCTGTGCTTGGGGACGCAGCTGCGGCTTCACGAGCTTTTTGTGCGGCCAAATCTTTCGCACACACCACCGCATTATCCGGCGCGTAGGTGTGAGTGTAGGTCTTGGAATCGACCTTTTTCCCATCCAAGTAGCGGGTACGCGTGTTGCTGACGGTAAAACCGGGCTGACCCGCCCCAGATGGAACGCACTTGGACCAATTGTTGATGGTCTGTTTCGGCTGCACATAGTTCGTCCGCGGACTTTGCGTTGACTCCACGGTGTAGTACTTGGTGCCCCAGATACGCATATGCAGCTGCCCCCCGCCGGTCCATCCCTGCAGCACCACAGCCGTTGGATTCGGGTTTTTCCACTTCAAATCCAGGGAACCGGTCCACAAGGTACATTCGCGTCCGGCCGGATAGCGGGTGAAGTAAACCCCATGAGGATTGAACTCAATCAAATCCATTCCCGCAAACCAAGCCGCATTCAAGGCTGTGACGCACATCTGGGACAAACCACCGCCGATGGCTGTGGTGTGCACACCGTTTTCAAAGACCCCCGAAGCTCGCCAACCATTCTCGGGCGTCAACGGCCCCAAGTCACGTTCCAGGGAAAAGTCCTGTTTCGGGAGATACATTTTCCCAGTCAGAATCTGGGCCGCCCTGGTCAGATTACTGGTCCGCACGCTGTCGGCAGTCAGCGGGGTGGCAAACTCCCCAATAATCTCTTTTACTCCGGCTTTATTGGCGTCATCGGTGGAGAACTGGGGAGGAATCGGGGTCAAATCGAGACTGACCTCACGGTTTTCCGTCGAAGTTGCTCCCAAGGTCACCCGGTCGGCCAATTCTTTCGGATCGAGTTTGGTCCCGTCCACGGATGCCACCACCTGGGGAGTTCCGGAACTAAAACTGAAACGAGCGTTAACCGGCTCGGTTTCCAAGCCCTTGGTGCTTCCCAAGGTGAATTTCTTGAGTTTCTCCCCGTCAAAACTAGCTTTCAGCTCCTCGCCGCGCAGAGACCAAGTGACGTCCTGGCACAGTTCAGCAGTGGGAATTTCCAGGCTTTGCCCGCCGACGTTGAGCTTCACCGGGGCACTCATCAGGATTTTCGCCTCACCCTCGGTGGCGGCGTCCAACTGGGCCTGGGTGGATTTCGGGGCACTAGACTTGCCCGGAAGTTTCAGGGGGTCCCCTTGCTTCCACCACGATGTTTGCAGCAGGGCGGTGGCGGCTTTCAGATTCAACTCGCGTCCCGGACTGGGCTTGACCGGCTTTAGCTGACCCGCCTGACAATTAAAATCAGCTTCCTGCGGCGCGGACTTTAGATCCGCGGCCGCCGCGGAAACGGCTTTATAAAGCGCTTTTTCATCAATCTTCGATTTCAGGTCCAGCGCGCCAGCACCACCGATATGAGCAATTATCTTGACTGGGTTCAAGGAGAAATCGGCGACCTCATGCACGGAAGAGGCGAAATCGGGCTGCAGTCCCGCCACAGCCGGATCGATGTTCGCCGTCTTGGCGCCCAGCTTCACCGGGAACGGCTGCTTCAGCTTGTCTCCCAAATCGGAATCGAGCTTCTTAATGGCGGCATCGGGCGTAATTCCCCCGACAGAAACCCCCACGATTGACGACCCTCGGGGCATGCTGCCCGACACGGCTACGGCCACCCCCACGTAGGTCAAAGCTAAAACCCCAATGGCTGCGCCGATAAACACGGGAAACTTGCCGCTGCGTTTCTTGTCCTGCGCAAAACCGGGGAACATTTCAGTGGCGTTGGTAGTCCGCGCCCCACCCGGCGCTTTTCCTGCCGGTCTAGCGGGCAGGGGAACGGGGCGAGGCGTGGCAGGACGCGCCCCTTTAGGGGAGGCACCTGGCCTCGCACCTTTATTCACGTCTGGTTTGCCCATCGAATCTCCCCGCGGTGTCCGCTCTTGGTTTTCCGCCGAGTTACTGCTCGCGGCGGCGACGCGCCGCATCTTTGTAGCGTGTTTCCGTATCTAAGATTACCTTACGAATCCGCACAGCTTCAGGAGTTACCTCGACGCATTCATCATTCCCGGCAAATTCCAGGCTTTCCTCTAGGGTAAAGTTCATCGGCGGGGTCAGACCTTCAAAAGCGTCCTGGGTGGAGGAACGCATGTTGGTCTGCTGTTTTTCCTTGGTAACGTTGACAATCATGTCATCGCCACGCGGGTTCTCACCGACGACCTGGCCTTCGTAGACCTGCGAGCCGGGCTGAATGATGAAGCTGCCGCGCTCCTGCAGTTTAATCATGGCGTAAGGGCTGGCTTTCCCGGCGCGATCCGCGATAAGCGAGCCGGTCGCCCGCCCCTCAATCTCGCCTTGCCACGGCGCCCAACCGGAACTGACCGAGGAGGCAATCCCAGTGCCGCGCGTCTCGGTCAAAAACCGCGTCCGAAAACCAATCAAACCGCGGCTCGGCACGGTAAATTCCAGACGCACCCAGCCGGTTCCGTGGTTGGTCATCGTGTTCATCTGACCTTTACGTGCCGCCAGTAGCTGCGTCACCGTTCCCAAGTGTTCTTCCGGGACGTCCACGGTCAGGGCCTCCATCGGCTCCATCAGCTTGCCGTTTTCTGTCTTGGTCACGACCTGCGGTTTACCGGCGGTCACTTCGTAGCCTTCCCGGCGCATCTGTTCGACCAAGATTGCCAAAGCCAGCTCGCCACGGCCCTGCACCTCCCAGGCGTCCGGGCGCCCGATATCCACAATCCGCAGGGACACGTTACCTACCAGTTCCCGCTCCAAACGATCCTTGACCTGGCGTGCGGTAACTTTTGCATCTTTCACCCGCCCGGCAAACGGAGAAGTATTGATGCCAATCATCATGGAAATCGCCGGTTCGTCCACCCGAATCAGCGGGAGGGGACGCGGGTCGTCCACGTCAACCAGGGACTCGCCGATGGTGATGTCCTCGATACCGGCCACCGCGACAATATCCCCGTATTTTGCCGACTCGGCAGGGACCCGTTCCAGGCCGTGCGTGGCCAGCAGCTGGGTAATCTTCACAGTTTCCACCATGCCGTCCTGGCGAGCCCAACCGACTGTCTGACCTTGCCGGATGGTTCCGTTGTGAATCCGCAGCAGCGCCAGGCGGCCCAGGAATTGAGACGCATCGAGGTTCGTGACGTGCGCCTGTAGCGGTGCCTCCGGATCGTAGGTGGGTCCGGGAATATGTTGCAAAATGGCTTCAAACAGGCATTCCAGGTCGCCATCAGGAACATTGCCGTTGCCGGGATTCGTCAGAGACGCCGCCCCGACCTTTGCCGAAGCGTAGATAATCGGCAGGTCCAGCAGCTGATCCAGGTCCAGACCGTCCTCACCGAGTTCCCCGCTGGCTTCCAAGTCAGTGGCCAGCGTCAGCAACAGGTCGGTCGCTTCGGAAACGACTTCGTCGATACGCGCATCGGGGCGGTCAACCTTATTAATAACCAACACGACCGGCAGTCGCGCCGCCAACGCCTTGCGCAACACGAAACGAGTCTGGGGCAGGGGACCTTCTGAGGCATCCACCAACAGCACCACCCCGTCAACCATCGACAGACCGCGCTCGACCTCCCCGCCAAAATCGGCGTGACCGGGGGTATCGACCACGTTGATGGTGACGCCCTGGGGACACCCGCTATCCACGGCTGCCGGACCGGAATACTTGACCGCCGTGTTCTTTGCCAGGATAGTGATGCCTTTTTCGCGCTCCAGGTCGCCCGAATCCATGACCCGTTCCGGGCCGTCCGCCCGGAGTCCCTCGGCGTGAGCCTGTTTCAACATGGCGTCGACCAGGGTCGTTTTCCCGTGATCAACGTGCGCGACGATGGCGACATTTCGGATATCTTGACGCTGTGCCATAAACCCTTTTCTGTAGTTACCGGTTTTCCTAAAACAACGTCCTATTGTAACGCCGCTTACTCGCCGGTGAACAACGGAATCTTGGCGCCGGGAATCGCGTCAATCAAATCTCTGGTGTAAGCCTGGGCCGGATGGTCAAAGATTTCGTCAGTCAAACCGGTTTCCATGACCCGGCCCTCCTGCATCACCACCACGTCATCAGCCATCTGACGCACCACTGCTAAGTCGTGGGTGATGAACAGGTAACTGATGTGTTCCCGGTGCTGAATCTCAGCCAACAGCTGCAAGATCTGTTCCTGCACCAACACGTCCAGGGCGGAAACGGCCTCGTCCAAAACGATAATCTCGGGACGCAACGCCAACGCTCGGGCAATCGCGACACGCTGACGCTGACCGCCGGACAGCTCCCCGGGGTAGCGGCGCATCGCCGAACGCGGCAGGGCTACCGCATCCAACAGCTGAGCCACACGCTCCTCACGAGCCTTCCGGTCGCCCTTGCGATGTACCAGCAGCGGTTCCTCGATACAGCGGTAAACGCTGAACATGGGATCGAGCGAGCCGTAGGGGTTCTGGAACACTACCTGCATTTTCGCCCGCATATCGAACAATTCGCGTTTGTTCAGGGTAGACAGGTCGGTGCCTTCGTAATAAACCTTGCCCGAAGTGGGGTCCAGCAGGTTTAAGATGATGTTCGCCACCGTGGATTTCCCGGAACCGGATTCGCCCACCAGCGCCAAGGTCGTGCCTTTGCGCAGACCAAAAGACACATCATCGACTGCCTTGAGCTTTTTAGCCGTGCCCTTTGCCCCGCGCACGTCAAAAATCTTGGTCAAGTTTTCGACGCGGATGATTTCTTCGGTATATTCCTCGCGGCTGGCTCCGAAAGTCAGCAGCTCGTCAGAGACTTCTCCGCGTTGCTTGGCTGCTTGGATACGGTGTGAAGCCAAGGACGGTGCAGCGCTGACCAGGCGCTTCGTGTAAGGGTGTTGGGGTTGTTTCAAAATGTCCAGAGCCGGACCGGATTCCACCACACGCCCCCGGTGCATGACGACCAGGTGCGAGGCGCGTTCCGCCGCCAGACCCAAGTCGTGAGTGATAAACAGCACGGAGGTACCGCGCTCCTGCGTCTGGTTCTGCAGGTGATCGAGGATACGCCGCTGCACCGTAACGTCCAGGGCGGAAGTCGGTTCGTCGGCAATCAACAGCCGCGGATCAGCAGCCAAGCCAATCGCGATGAGGGCGCGTTGGCGCATCCCGCCGGAAAACTCGTGCGGATATTGCTTCGCGCGCCGTTTCGCGTCCGGAAGTCCCGCTTCCTCCAGCAGTTCCACCACCCGGTCATTCTCTTGACCTTTAGCTTTACCGTTAGCCCGGAGGGCTTCGCGCACCTGGAAACCGATTTTCCACACCGGGTTCAGGTTTGACATGGGGTCTTGGGGCACCATGCCGATATGCGAACCGCGCAGGTCAACGTATTGGCGCCGCCCCAACTTGGTGATGTCGTGACCTTGGAACAAGATTTTGCCGCCCACGACTTTGCCTGTACCGGGAAGCAACCCGATAATGGCAGACGCCGCCGTAGACTTACCGGAACCGGACTCGCCCACAATAGCGATGGTCTGACCGGGATAGACACAGAAGTTTGCCTTGCGCACGGCGGGAACCATGCCGGTGGAGGATCGGAAAGCAACCTCCAAATCGATGACTTCCAGCAAGGGTACAGTCAGCCCGGCTTTCACTGCCGCGTAGGATTGCGAGCCCAGAATCAGTTCGTCTTGGGTCGCTTCCATCTCCGCGGCAGTAGCCGCTTTATCGATACCTTCCAGTTCCTGAGTTACCACCGGCATTCCAGAAGCTTCTGCAGCTGCCTCGCTGAGGTTATTTGTAGTGTCGCTCAACGTTACTTCCTCGCTTTCGGATCGAGGGCATCGCGAACCACGTCACCCATCATGATGAAGCTCAAAACGGTCATGGCCAGGGCGCCAGCCGGATAGAACAGGACGGAGGGATTTTGACGCAGCGCTGATTGAGCACGCGAAATATCCCCACCCCAGCTGACCACATCGGAAGGCAAGCCCACCCCCAGGAAGGACAGGGTCGCTTCTGAAACGATGAACGTCCCCAGAGCCACGGTCGCGTAAACAATCATCGGAGCGGTCGCGTTGGGAACAATGTGGCGCAGGATGATACGAATCTTGCTCTCGCCCAGGGCCTTGGCGGCGTTGACGAATTCTTCAGTCTTGGTTTGCATCACGGCACCGCGGGTAATTCGCGCGATTTGCGGCCAGCCGAACACCGCCAACACTAATACCACGGTAAAGATGGTGCGGTTTTCGCGGAACATCTGCATCACGACGATACCCGCCAGCAAGAACGGCACCGCGAAAATAATGTCTGTAATACGCGACAAAATCGAGTCGAGCCAGCCTCCAAAGTAACCAGCCAGTGTCCCGAATGTGCCACCAATCAGCACCACCACCACGGTGGTGAGGATTCCCACAATCACAGAGGCGCGTGCCCCGTAAACGGTCCGCGCCATAATGTCGCAGCCCTGACGGTCGAATCCGAACGGGTGTCCGGCACTGGGCTGACCGTAAGAGTTCTTTAACTCGCAAAACTTCGGATCCACGCTGGTGAACAGGCTGGGAAAAGCCGCCAGCATGATAGCGAACAAAATAATGGCAGCCGCCACCCAGAACAGGGGACGTTTGCGCAGGTACTTCCATGCCTCTGCCCAAATGGAGGACGGAGCGCGGTCGTCAGCTACGGCGTCTACCGCCCCCAGACCGGTTTCGTCGATTTCTGAAACGTAGTGGGACTGTCCGGGCAAAGTTTTCGTTTCCACAGTGCTCTCGTTTTCGTTTGCCATTTCCCCCTCCTTACTCATAGCGAATCCGCGGATCCAGAAGGGCGTACATCAGGTCAACGATTAAGTTCGCCAAAATGTAGACCATCACCAGCACGGTGGTAAAGGATACGACTGTGGCAGGTTCACCTTTGATGATGGCCTGGTAGATGTTGCCACCAACACCGTTGATAGCAAAAATACCTTCGGTCACGATGGCACCGCCCATCAATGCCCCCAGGTCAGCCCCCAGGAATGTCGCGACCGGAATCAGCGAGTTACGCAGGATATGCACCCGAATGACTCGTCCGGGGCGCAACCCCTTGGCATAGGCAGTCCGCACATGATCGGCTGACACGGTCTCGGAAACGGACTGGCGGGTCAAACGCAGCACATAGGCAAAGGACACCGCTCCCAACACGATGGCAGGCATCAGCAACCTTTGGAAAGATGTGTCCCCGCCCACAGTAGTCGGCAGCCACCCGAGCTTTACCCCGATGAGGAACTGCATCACGAAACCAATGACAAAGGTCGGCACGGCAATCACAAACAGCGAAACCACCAAAACCGTGGCATCAAAAATGCCCCCGCGCTTCAGACCCGCAATCGTCCCGAAGGCAATCCCAAAAATCGCCTCGAACGCCAGAGCCATCAACGCCAACTTGATGGTCACGGGAAATGCTGAAGCCATGACCTCGGTGACTTCGCGCCCTGAGAACGTCAGCCCAAAGTCCAGGGTAAAGATACCTTTGAGATAGAGCAGATATTGGATAATGAATGGCTGATCCAAGTGATAACGTTTGCGCATGGCGGAAGCGGCGGCTTCACTTAAACCACGATCACCGCCCAGGGCTTGGATTGGATCACCAGGCATCAAGAACACCAGCGCATAGATGAGCAGAGTAGCCCCCAACATCACCGGAATAATCTGCAGGAGCCTACGACCGAGATATCTGCCCACGGCGCCTCCTTGTCAATAATCGAAATAACGTAATGATTCTACCCCGATTAGGTAGTGAAAACGTAACTGCGGCCTGGGAGTGATATTTCCCACCCAGGCCGCAGTCGTTCAATTATCAGGCTTAATTGGCGGTCTTTAGACGCATCCAGTCAAGTCTCAATATCGCCAAATTACTTGGTGATGTCGAAGTACAACGGCTTGGAGTGCCAGTCGAACTGGACGCCCTGGACGCCTTCTGCCCAACCGCCGTTAACGTTGGAGTACCACAGCGGAATCGTCGGCAGTTCCTTCAACAGGATTTCCTGAGCCTGATCGTAAATCTTAAAGGCTTCCTTTTGATCAGAGGTGTTCAGAGCCTGCTTCAACAGATTGTCGAAATCCGGGTTGGAGTAATCGCCGTCATTGGAAGAACCGCCGGTGCCATAGAGCGGGCCGAGGAAGTTGTAAGGCGAGGGGTAGTCCGCCTGCCAACCGGTACGGAACGCCGTCTTAATGGTGCGGTTGGTGACTTCGTCACGGATGGACTTAAAGTCGGGGTAAGGCGCACCCTTGGCTTCAATATCCAAAGTGTTCTTAATGGAGTTCATGACTGCGTCAACCCAGGCCTGGTGTCCACCATCGGAGTTGTATGCCAGTTGCAAATCGCCAGTCCACGGTTCAATCGCGTCAGCCTGCTTCCACAGTTCCTTGGCCTTTTCGGGGTTGTACTTCAGTACCTCGTTGCCGGCCAGCGAGTCGTTGTGACCGGGGATAACCGGGGCGACGAAGTCAGTTGCCGGGGTACGCGTACCCTGGAAGATAGTGTCGCAGACCTCTTCACGGTTGATAGCCATGGAGATAGCTTGCAAGCGCAGTGCTCCAGCTTCACCCTGCAAACGAGTGTCAGACTTCGGGAAAGTGAAGGACTGGAAGATAGCGGAAGGCTCGTTAACCGAGCGGTCGCCCAATTCGTCCTGGTAGGTTCCGAATGCAGAGTCCGGAATAGCATCCAATACGTCCAATGCGCCCGACTGCAAATCGTTGTAAGCCGCGTCCTGGGTGGAATAGAACTTGAGAGTCACCCCGCCGTTCTTCGGCATACGGTCACCCTTGTAGTCCGGGTTCGGAATCAGTTCAATTTGTTCGTTGTGCTTCCAAGAATCCTTCTTTACCACGTAGGGACCGTTGGTGATGGGGTTTTCACCGTAAGCCTTAACTTTGGCAGGATCGCCAATACCGGCTTCCGGTAGCGGATAGAACGCCGAGTAGCCTAAACGCAGCGGGAAGTCAGATTCTGGCTGTTCCAAAGCGATGGTAAAGGTGGTGTCATCCACCACATTCAAACCGGTCATATCCACGTCGCCGGTGCCATTCGGATCCGCCTCAGTAGCGGCTTCTGCAGCCGCCAGCGCTTCGTCGTAGCCCTGGATAGATTCAAAGAAGTAGGCGTTGAGCATGTTATGCTTCACAGCTTGATTCCAGGCATCGACAAAGGACTTGGAAGTGACCGCTGTGCCGTCCGAGAACTTGGTATCGCCCTTAATTTTCACAGTCCAGTTCTGGTTATCGTCAGATGTAATCGATTCGGCGACTTCCATCTGGGGGTTGCCTTTGGCATCGTAGTATTCCAGACCAGCGAAAATGTGATCCAGAATCAAGCCGCCACCGGTTTCGTTAGTGTTGGCTGGAATCAGCGGGTTCTGGGGTTCGGAATCATTACCCACAATTACCGCATTGGCACCAGTTTTGCCTTCAGCATCCCCGCCATTTGAGCCGGATGCGCAAGCAGTCATCGTCAGCGCCAAAGCCGCTGCGGCAGCAATGGCAGTTAGTTGTTTCTTCACGAGGTTAGCCTCCAAAGATATCCTCAGCTTGGCGCCATCAGCGCCTTCGCTGAACTTTCGGGTAATACCACTTTTGTGGCACGAGGCTAGTTTACAGGCAAAACCTAAATATAACTAAAAACATACCCATCTTTTACCTTTGATGCGGCTTTGGTGCGGCTTTGATTCAGCTCTGATCCGGCTCTGGTTCGCGCTGATAGTGCGTTAAATCTATTTAAATGGGTCGGTGTGCCATATATGGCATACCGGAACGTTTAAATAGGTTTTATTTGGGATTTTTTTGGAAATTGGGCTTTCGGAGCCGGGCCCCCGGGGAGTTGGTCGGCGGTTTGTTGGTGGGTTGCGGAGTGCACGTGGTTTATAGGGGGAGAATAGCCGGGTAGCTGCCATTATTGGCAGCTACCCGGCTATTCTCCCCTTTTAGGCACAATCGAGCGGGTATCCCCTGATTTTCGTCGGCGTTTGCGCGGTGCTGTTCTGCTGATTACGTGCGGCGAGATGCGCAGGGAGGCAACAGGTTCGCCACGAAAACCGCTGGCCGTCGCGGGGCTCTACCGACCTTGTGCAAATGAAAATGATGCCCGGCACAGGCCGGACATCACCACCAGCGGAGGATGGGGGATTCGAACCCCCGAGGGCTTGCACCCAACACGCTTTCCAAGCGTGCGCCATAGGCCACTAGGCGAATCCTCCAGGTATTTGGTTAATCTGCAAAAAGCAGCGCCTACTATTCTACATATTTACCGGCCGGGCGAGAAATTTAGCGGCCGGGATTTTGCTATAGGCGATACTCCGCAGACAGCCCGCGTATGCTCGGATAGAATCGAGCCGTCGGGTCAATCCGGATCTGACTGAAACAGTTAGGAACAAAACATGGCGGTTTACACCCTCCCCGAACTCCCCTACGATTACGCTGCTCTGGAGCCGCACATCTCCGGCAAAATCATGGAGCTGCACCACGACAAGCACCATGCCAACTATGTGAACGGCGCGAACACAGCTTTGGAAAAGCTCGAAGAAGCCCGCGCGACCGGCAACTTTGCCACGATTAACCAGCTCGAAAAGGATCTCGCTTTCAACCTGGGCGGACACGCTAACCACTCCGCTTTTTGGAAGATGATGGGTCCGGCTAACGCCACCCCCGACCGTCCCAGCGGCGAACTGGCGGCGGCGATTGATGAATACTTCGGTTCTTTTGAAGCCTTCCAAAAGCACTTCACCGCAGCTGCGACCGGACTGCAAGGCTCCGGCTGGGCGGTGCTGGCTTGGGACAGTGTGGCGGGTCGCCCGGTCATCTTCCAGCTGTTCGACCAGCAGTCGAACATTCCGATTGCCCAGATTCCGCTGCTCATGCTGGATATGTGGGAGCACGCGTTCTATTTGGACTACTTGAACGTCAAGGCTGACTACGTCAAG
>NZ_JAXFNY010000021.1:0-194787 GCF_034180645.1 Mobiluncus sp.
AGCCAGAAAAACCTGACAAACACGGTCCTCATCAAATCAGAAAACCGCAAAAACACAAACAAAAGCACCCAAAAAAGGGCACCAAAAAACGCGTAAACAAAAAACAAAACGCTATCGAGATCAAAACCAACAAACCCACTCGCGCGAAGTCCCCCTCGCACCGGGGAACCCGATTTCAGAGCACAGAAATCCCTCAGCGGTTCATTCCGTAGCTTTGCCATCAGGCCCGATTTGCTACCCTACCGACTTAGTCAGTCGCAAGAGCAACGGATATATAACTTAGTAGGTTTCCTACACGGTGTCAAATCGAAGTTAAACATCCGGGGTTTCCCCCAGTTTTCAACTGTTTACGACACCGCTTCCCGACGCAAGGCATCCTTCAGTTTTATGCGTTCACCGGTGGCCAAGATTCCCCTGCGGTACAGCCGCGCTCCCAGCCATACCAAAACCGGCAAAATCGCCAAGTTTATCAACATAGAGAGCCAGGGCTCCCACCACTCCACGGTGGAGGAGGCAAGCTGACGTGCCGGCATCGCGTAGCAGTTAAGGAACGGAATTAGCGAGACCACTTTGATGAACACGCTTCCGGGAGTGAGTACCGAGAAAATGGCGGCGTAGAACCCGCCCAACTGCAGCAAACTGAGCGGAAGCGTGGACTGGCCAACATCTTCTTGACGCGATGCCAGCGCTCCCGCCCCGGCGAATAGCACCATATAGGTCGCTAAGCCCAAGATAAACCACACCAGGTACCAGCCGGAGAAACTGGCCAGGTCAATTCGGATTCCGCTGGTCAGACCCGAAATTAACAAGGCCACCAGTCCGGCTGAGCCCATGATTACGATTTGCAGAGCTCCCAATAATGTGATGCCCAGAATCTTGCCGATGAGGAGCTGCTTAGGAGTCACCGTAGAAACCAAAATTTCCACTATTCGTGAGGACTTTTCTTCGACTACCCCGTTAGCCACCAGTTGTCCCGACGCCATGACGACAATAAATAGCAAGGTAATTAGCACCATGACCACCAGGTAAGCAGCGAAGTTAAAGTCATCCCCGCTAGCCTCGGACTCTGAGATGTCTCTCACCTCGACCTGCACCTGCTGCATTTTCTGACCGATTTCCTGGAAACTACCGCCCAGATTCCCGATATACGAGCTCAACATGACGCTTTGCGCGGTGGAGTTAATCATCAACATCACCGTAGGAGAAGCCGGCCCATCGCTGAACACCACCGGTTTGTCCGCAGTGCCGCCAATCCCCAGGCTAATCTCCTTGTTTTGTACCGCCTGTTCCAATTCCTGATCGTCGGCGTATCCCTTGACCTTATACATCGGCCCCATCGGGGAAGCCGTATTCAGAAAGGGATTCGTCTCGGGTTCAAAGGCCGGTGCGTAACTTTGAGTTTGGGTGGTCACGCCGATTTGTTCGGTGTCTGCCTCGGAGAGGTGAAAGAAATTTGCCAATCCCCCTGCAATTAACACCACCAGCACCACCACGATGGTAGAGATAATGGCAGATTTGGATTTCATTCGCACCGAGAACTCACGCCCGGCGATAATCATGATTTGTTTCATTCCTGCCCCTCTTTCACGCCCTCAGTCTCGGCGCCGACCGTCGCGGTTACCTCGGATTTTGGTTCATTTTCCTCCACGGCGTTACGGAAGATTTCCGCCAGAGAAGGAATCACGGGGACGAATTCGGTAACAGCCCCTGCTTCTACCGCTGCTTGCAGTATGGCGTGAGCCGTAGGGCTGTCAGAAAGAACCGGCACCAGCAAACCGCCAGGAATAAACTGTACCGACTGGTTTAATCTGCGAGTGGCCTCCACCCCCGCCGCCACGGCAGCTTCGTCGCCGCACAGCCTGACCACTGGAGTCCCGGCCTCACGCCGCAGCTTGTGAACCTCACCCGAGGCAACTATGGAACCGCCCGAAAGAATCGATACGTGCGTACACAGCGACTCCACCAGGGACAGCTGATGCGACGAGAAAATGACCGGCACCCCTTGTACCGCGTACTCCCGCAACACCCCACTCATGACATCAACTGCCAGCGGATCCAAGCCCGAAAACGGTTCGTCGAGAATCAACATCACCGGATTGTGAACCAGCGCCGCCGCTAGCTGCACGCGCTGCTGGTTGCCGAGGGAAAGTTTTTCCACGTTATCTTTCAGCCGCTCGGACACTCCTAAACGATCAACCCAGTTGCGCGTCGATTGGCGTGCGGTACTTCGATTCTGGCCGTGCAATCTGGCGAAATATTCCAGCTGCTCGCCAACTTTCATCTTTGGATACAGGCCGCGTTCCTCCGGCATGTATCCAATGGAGGCCCGGACCGGGGCATCGATAGGTCTGTCCCCAAAGGTTACCCGTCCCCGATTCGCGCCAGTGATGCCCATCACGATGCGCATGGTTGTGGTTTTCCCAGCTCCGTTCGCCCCCACGAAACCCATGACTTGACCAGGCTCCACGCTCATGGAAACACCTCGTAAAACGTCCCGCGTTTCAAAAGATTTGTACAAGCCCTCAATGCGCAGAGTTCTACTGTTTTGTTCCAAAATTTCCCCTCACACCAGATTGTCAAGCCAAAACCAGGATACAATAATCCCCCGGGCTTCCGGTTCCGTTTGTCAAGGTTTCACGATGCGACGTATAGGATAAAACCCATGTCATGGTGGGAAGCGCTAATCCTCGGTATCGTCGAGGGCATTACAGAATACTTACCGGTCTCTTCGACAGGACACCTCACGATTACTGAATACCTGATGGGTAAACAAATCGATGACATAGGGATGGTTGCTTTTACAGCGGTCATTCAAATCGGCGCCATCGCAGCGGCAGTACTGTATTTTTGGACCGACATTTGGCGCATCATCAAGGCTTGGGTGACAGGTTTGTTTCACAAGTCCGCCCGCCGCAATCCCGATTATCGCTTCGGTTGGGCCATCATCATTGGGTCTGTACCGATTGCCGTGGTGGGCTTGCTGTTTAAGGATTTTATCGAGACTGGCTTGCGTTCCATGTGGTTCGTAGCTGCCGGATTGGTGGTGTGGTCAGCAGTGTTGTTCGCTGCCGACCACTATGCGGCGCGCTTGGCGACAAAAACTCCAGCTCCCGACTCACCGCAAGCAACGAAAACGGACAATGAAACCACTGTTATTCAGGCGCTCCTCATTGGCCTAATGCAATGTGTCTCGCTCATTCCCGGAGTTTCGAGATCCGGAGCCACGATTTCTGCGGGCCTGTTCCTGGGCTTTGACCGGGTTTTGGCGACTCGTTTATCTTTCTTCCTGGGGATTCCGGCGTTGGTTGCCGCGGGAACTCTGGAAGGAGTGAGCAACTTCGACACTATTGGCGCGACTGTAGGTTGGGTACCCACCATTTTGGGGCTGGTCATGTCGTTTGTGATCGGGTACGTATCTATCGCCTGGTTACTGAAGTTTGTCTCGAAGCACAGTTTTAACTCCTTCATCATCTATCGTCTGTGCATTGGCGGGCTCATCGCAGTGCTGCTGATTTCCGGCATTATCCCGGCAAACTGATTTCAGGTATCGTGGAGTCCATGAAAACTGAACTGGGGTTGTTTATCTCTACATTCACCACATTGTTTGTAATCATCGATCCCTTTGGGAACCTCCCCGTGTTCATGTCTCTAACCAAAAATCTCCCCAAGAAACAGCGTCAAACCGTCGCTTGGCAGGCTAACCTGTTGGCGATTATCATCCTGTTCGTATTCGGGTTCTTTGGCTTTCAGCTGTTCGGCCTGTTGGGAATCAGTCCCGCAGCTTTACAGATTTCCGGCGGACTGCTGCTGTTGATTGTGGCTCTGCAACTGTTGACCGGTGCGGAGGGAACTGTCGGCGAAGAGGGGGGCTCGTTGAATATCGCCGCCGTTCCTTTGGGTACTCCCCTGTTGGCAGGACCGGGAGCAATAGTAGCTCTGATGGTGGCCATGGGACACGCCGGACAGCATCCCCTGTCCGTTATCGCGGTGACCGGTGGAACCCTCGCTGTGATGTTCACCTCGTGGCTCGCTATGCATTTTGCTACGCCTATCATCCGATTCCTAGGCGATTCTGGCGTCGCGGTGATGACGCGATTGGCGGGCATGCTGCTCGCCGCCATCGCGGTGGAGCTGATGATTAGCGGTGTCATTTCGGTAGTACAGGACGTAGCTAAAACCCTATAGAAATCGATAAGAAATAAATTATACCTAAATTTTGTATTCTATTTTTCTGACGAATACAGGCTCTTCCCGGATTAACTCCGCGCGCTCCTTACGAAATTGAACTAAGCTGAAGCGGCTATACATCGAGGCGACGCTTCGCGATTAGGCGAAACCGCGGCTTCGCCTAAATCCGAGGAGGAGAACAATGACGCAAGTAAAAGCCTACGCGATGGACGGGCCCGATCAGCCATTTCACCCGACAATCTTGAAACGCCGTGAGCCCGGCGCTACCGAGGTGTATTTCGAAGTGAAATATGCCGGGGTCTGTCACTCCGATATCCACACGGGCCGCGGCGAATGGGGGTCAGTCATCTATCCGCTTACGCCGGGCCATGAAATTGCGGGCATTGTTACTAAGATTGGAACGAACGTTACAAAGTTTAAAGTTGGCGATCGCGTCGGCGTGGGCTGCTTCGTGGATTCCTGCGGACACTGCGAGACTTGCCAAGCTGGCAGCGAACAGTTTTGTCGCAACGACGGGGGCACCATCTGGACTTATAACTGCGTGGGCCGTGATGGACTGCCCACGGCTGGAGGCTACTCGCAGGGAATCACCGTTGAACAAGACTATATTTGCCACATTCCGGATTCCATCCCCCTGGACAAAGCCGCTCCGATTATGTGTGCGGGTATCACCTTGTACTCCCCTCTGACTCGCTGGGGCGCAGGACCCGGCAAGAAGGTTGCTATCGTGGGAATGGGCGGCCTGGGCCACATGGGGGTCCAGATTTCTGCCGCTCTGGGGGCAGAGACTCACGTCATCTCGCGCACACGCGCCAAAGAGGCTGACGCGCTCCGGTTCGGAGCTGTAGAACTTCACCCAACTTCTGAGCCGGGCACCTGGGAGTCGATGGCAGGACAGTTTGATCTGGTTGTTTCCACGCTGAGCGATGGGGTGGAACTTGACGACCTGGTTGCTTGCGTGAAACCTGAGGGTGTGGTGGCAGTGGTCGGGCTGCCCGAGCACAGGCAAGAATTCTTGATGCGCAATATCGTCAATGATCAAAAGGTTATCACCGGTTCCAACATCGGTAGCATTGGCAAGACTCAGGAAGTACTGGATTTTTGTGCCGAGCATGACATCGCTCCCCAGATTGAAATCATCAGCGGGGACAAAATCAACGAGGCCTGGGATAACGTCGTGGATGCCAAGGTGCGCTACCGCTACGTGATTGATACCTCAACTTTCTGATTCACGCGAGTCTAAAAAGATTTTCCGCGTCACAAAATTCCACACCGCGACAACCAGGGTGGCAAGGATTTTTGTGATGAGAGGGTCGATGCAAAACACGACATCGCCGACGTAGAGCATGATTTCGTTGATGCCTAAGCCGATGACGGCACCTACGAAGAAGAGGATGATTTCACGTCGGCGAGTCATGTCGCTTTTGTGTCTGAAAACATAGCGCATGGATGCTGCGTAGTTAAAGGCCAGAGACACACAAAAAGAGATAACCGCCGAGATGAGGTAATGAATTCCTACGATTTTGTACAGAAAAGCAAAAAGTGCATAGTCGATAAAGAAAGCCAATAATCCGACAATCCCGAAACCGATAATCTGTTTGCACAGATGCCGCAGCTTCTTCCAGAGATGAGACGATTGCGGTGCTGTGGCCATTTCCGTGTGCTCGACTGTTGTTTACGACAAAAAATCGGAATCGGTTTCGTCCGATTCCGATTCCTATCGTGGAGCATAGGGGATTCGAACCCCTGACCTCAACATTGCGAACGTTGCGCGCTACCAACTGCGCCAATGCCCCGGTTCGTATAGATTGTAGCGGTTGGAGGGACTAACTTCCAATTTTCCCGGCCCTTTAGACAGGCCCGCAAAAATGCGCCGGAGATTGAACGAAAATGCGCTTTAGTCTCCGCTGGCGCGACGCCGCTCCAGGATGCTCTCCAAGTCCACCGGAGCCGCACTGACGTCTTCTGCGGCCAGAGCCTCACCGGCAGGCAGAATCTGGGCTGTCTGGGGACGCATGGGTACCGGGGCATATTGCCAATCGGCACGAAAATCTTGCTCCACCACTACCTGGCGGATTGCACCAGTCTTAAGCGTGTAGGACGGGGTCGGTAAATCAGCGGGATTCCACTTTGTGGTGGTTTCCTGCACAGTTTCAACAGGATTCTCAGCGCTTTCAATACCGGGCGCGGTCTCGGATTTGGCATTTTCGCTGCGGCGGTGGTCTGGCTTTTCTGCCGGAACCTGAGCTTCAGCATTGGTGTCATTTTTTACCGGACGTTCAATATCGGTGCGGCAGTCCGCTTCTTCGACCAGGCTCACCGCCGTGGCAGGGGCGGCTTCATTAGCTATCCGGACCGCTTGAGCCAGCGTACCGGACGCCGGTTTTCCTCCCGCTAGCGAAGCCGCAGCGACCTTGGCCCACTGCTTAGCTCCGCGCATCCCGACGGACTGCAAGGCCGCGCGCCCCGCGGGGCTTTGCGCCAAACGCTTTTCGAGAACTCGAATGGACTGCTGGAATTGACGATCCTGCTCGCGACCGCGCTTTGCCGCTATCGTTCCCCAGGAAATAGTCGCGGCGATGCCCAATATGGGCGCCACCAGCACCCACCACGCCAGGAAACCAGTGGCCGCAAGGGCGCTGACTATCGCCAAAGCTAGCACCATGCCACCCAACAATCCAGCACGACGACGGGCCGAAGTAACACGATTGGAAGCTGCGGCCGCACGGTCGGCTTTCACTTCTGTGTAGGCTCTCAAATCCTGAGCCATTTTAATGGGACGAGTCGCCGCACGTCCGAGTTTACCTTGGTTTTTATGCAGAGCTACCTCGACGGAGTGCGGTTGTTTAACCTGTTGGTCCAAGTCCAAAAGGCGCACCCCGTCCGAAAAACGATCATCATTTCGGGCTTGACCCATCAGACGTCGCGATTTGGCCACCTGCGGCAATAGCACCACGGTGACCACCAGTGTCAGGCCTAAAAGAATCCATGCAGAGATACCCACAAACCCAAAATAACGACCGGGCGGTACAAAAGGGTCACGCCACTCCGTACTCCCCTCGGAATACCACAGTTTGACCAGCGACGAAAACCTCAACAGTTAACAGGCGCCACACCGCTAACACCGTTCACACCGTTTCGCTAACTATTTTTAACTGGCAACTAGCCGCGCTAACGTGCCGTCTCTAACCTGGCCACCGTGCTGCCGGGATGCCATTCTTCCGTAGTAATCGCGAAAGAACTATGATCACGCCACGCCCCATCAATGTAGAGAAAACGCTGACGCAATCCTTCATAGCGCAGACCGAGCTTTTCTACGACCCGCAACGAGGGACTATTTTCCGGCCGAATATTGACTTCCAAACGATGCAGACCGTAAGAGGCAAAGCCCCAATCGATGACCATAGCAAGAGCCAGTGGAGTCAGACCCCGACCGGCGAAGCGAGAGTTAATCCAATAGCCCAGGGCGGCACTCATCTCAGCACCACGATGCACAGAGCTGAGAGAAATTTGACCAACTAGACGCCCCTCGGCAACGATTCCGAAATACATCCCCTGCCCCAAGCGCGCGGTGCGTGCAGCATCTTTCACGAACTCATCAATACTGACCGGGTGACCCAACCCCGGCGGTGCTCCAGCTTCCCAAGGTGCCAGCCATGCCCGGTCGCCCATTCGCAACTTCTCGATAGCGATGAAGTCGCGCCCCTTTAGCTGGCGCACTTCCAACCAATCGAAATCTGTCTGTAAACCTCGTTGTTTCAGGTTTTCTTCCCGGATAATAACCCGTCGGTACGCCCCCGGATAAACGGTTTCACCTCGCAAATTACGCATTTTGTAACGCTCATTCCAAAACCATGCAGTGTAAGGTTTGCTGCGGCTGGACTTCCGTAACGTCTTCCGGAACGACCGCGAACGCATTGGCCTGGGCCAAAGCCGCCAGGCGGGCCTGTGGATGCGACCCCAACACTTCTCCGCGGTAGTCTCCAGGTTTTCCAGTCAAAGCCACGGGGACGAACTCACGACGTTCCGCGGGAGAAACCCAACCTCGTGACATTTTGGCCGGCACGGAACTACGGTACAGATTCGACCAACCTGCCATCTTTCGCAAAGCCGGACGCACAAAGGTCTCAAAAGCAACTTGGGCAGCCACCGGATTACCCGGTAAACAATAAATCGGCACCTCGCCCAGCTTGCCCACCCCCAACTGGCGACCCGGAGCAATGGCCACATTGTCAAACCGTACCGAGCCTAAAGGCGTGAGCACGTCCTTTACGGTGTCTGCCGGGCCGTAAGACAAACCTCCCGTGGTAACAATCACATCGGCACGCACCAGCTGGTCTTCAATAGTCTCACGCAACTGCGAGCGCTCATCGGTGACCATAACCCGAAAAGTTTTCGCGTCAACTTCTTCGGCAGCCGCGGCCAAGCAATGACCATTCGCATCATTAACCTGACCCGGTTCACGATGGGCTCCCGGCTCTACAAGTTCATCACCAATGCTCAAAATCACGACCCGAACTCGGGGATGGACCCGCACCCGACTCCTGCCCAGAGCAGCCAATAAGGCTATTTTCTGCGCATCCAAACGTTGGCCGGCACGCAGTACCGTAGTACCGCTGGGGACATCAATATCGCTGGGAATGACCATAGTGGCGAATCCCGGAGAAACCGGCTGATTGATAGTGACTTGGGAAATTCCCATATCTGTAGACTCCACCGGCACAACAGCATCTGCCCCCGGTGGCAGCGGAGCCCCTGAGGCAATCCGGATGGCGCTGCCCGGAACCAATCGAGTCCACACGGTGTCACCCGCTTGAATATCTGCGGTGACGGGCAAGATTGTGGGAGCGTGAGCCACGTCCTGCGCCCGAACCGCGTAACCATCCCCACCAGCCAAGTCAGTTGCAGGTAGGCTGGATTCGGCAATAATATCCGCCGATAATACACAACCCACAGCATCTTCCAGGGGTACTGCCAGTTCCGGCAGAGGCTCGGCGGCCAGCAGGCACAGATTGAGGTGTTCCCCGACAGAACGCATCAGCAAGCGCCTGCCTTTCCGCCCTGACCCGCGGCGCTTTCTGTGGAAGTGGGGGCTACTCCCGGTCCGTCAGGCGAACCGACTAAGCCCCGCATATATTCTCGAAGATGAGCACCAAAATCAGGATTTTCCAGGGAAAGTTCCATTTGCGCCTGCAGGTATCCGGACAAATTTCCGGTATCGAAGTGGCGTCCGCGCGAAACAACCCCCCAGACGCCGCCGCCTTCCTTAACCGGAGTCTCAGCAAAGGCCGCCAGCGCATCCGTAAGCTGGATTTCATTGTTGCGTCCCGGCGGGGTTTGGGCCAAAATCTCAAAAATACGAGAATCCAAAACGTAGCGTCCCATCAAGGCATAAGGCGAACGGACCTGATCCGCTTCCGGTTTCTCAATAATGTCAGCAAGCTTGAACACTCCGTGCCCCGCTGCTGCTGCACCCAATTCGACCGGCTCAACCCGTGCGGAACTGTAAAGTTTCGCCTCGTCCGCACTGACTTCCATCAGCGCCACCACGCACCCTCCGGTCACCGCGTGCACGTCCAACATAGTCTGCAACAGAGGATCTTCCGGGTGATACAAATCATCCGGAAGCTGCACCACAAAAGGCTGTTCTCCCACGTAATCACGAGCCTGCAGGACGGCGTGGCCCAATCCTCGAGCCTGTTCTTGCATGACCAAATCAACCTGGGGCAAGGGTAAATCCTGGGGATTCGACTCGCAGTCGGCGTTGGCAAAAAAATCTCTCAGAGCTGGCTTTCGAGGGCTGGTCACCACGTGAAACTGCTCAATTCCACAGCGGAGGGCTTCCTCAATCACTGTCATGATTACCGGCCGATCCACCAAGGGAAACAACTCTTTGGGAACTGATTTCGTCAGAGGATACATCCGGGTTCCCTTCCCAGCGGCGGGGATGACGGAGCACCTAACTTCTAAACTCATGAATCAAGCCTAATCTATCCCGATGTAATAACAAGATAAATAAACGTAAATAAGGCACAATGTTAAGGTGCATGAGATGGAGCTAAACTTACCGGATTTACGTGGGCAAGAGCCCGAAGACGCTAAGCAACAGTTAAGGCAACTCATTCGCAGCGCTCGGGAGCGGCTCAGTGATAGCCAAGTTTCCCAGGCTGGTCAGGAAATTAGAGATCGAGTGCTGGAGTTCGCGACAGACTTTCACACAATTGCCTGCTACGTCTCAGTTAAGAAAGAGCCTCCAACCTTGGATTTAATCGAGGCGCTGTATCAGCAAGGCAAGCGGCTGTTGGTGCCAAAGCTGGGTTCGAAGCTCAACCGTGATTGGGCTTTTTATGCGGGTCGCGATGATTTGGCCAACCGCTCACCGAACCGGCCGATGGAACCCAGTGGGGACGCTCTCGATTCCTCTGCCTTAGCAGCTGTAGACCTGGTCATCACCCCTGCTCTAGCGGTTGATCGACAAGGAAATCGCTTGGGCCAGGGTGGAGGTTGGTATGACCGCGCTCTGCCCTATGTTCAGAAACGGACCCCTATCTATGCGCTGTGCTACGCCCATGAGTTGCAGCGGGAACTGATTCTTCCCACGGACCAGTACGATATTCCGGTAACCGGGGTATTGACGCCCTCTTGCTGCTTCAAGTTGGAAGGCTCCGAGTTTCAAAAGTCGGGAATTTTGCCCGCTTAATTCCCTTCCATCGGCCCTTTGTCCTGCTGTTTTACTCGATTACAGAGGGTTTTCCACAAGGGTGGTAAAAATGGGGTTTTCCACAGGTAGATAGCCCCGATAGTGGCGCGCTGTCCGCCATCTTCCTAGCGTGGACTCATGAGCATGAATCGTTTTTGGAATTGGCGTTACCCCCTAGCCGCGGGTCTGGCTATCATGGCTGTGTTCGTTGTGGTGACGCTCTTTTTACCTGAGAAAGCTGGAGCCTCCGTGGTGGTGGTCAAACACGAAATCTGTGCGGGTTGTGAAATTACCGCAAAGGACGTGAGGCTTTCCACCCTGGCTCCTTCCGCTGTCCCCCAGGACCACTTTCAAAAAGCTGACCGTGTCATCGGGAAAACCGCGGCGGTGAACTTGAGTTCCGGGACCGTGCTGCAGCCTGCATTGCTGGTGGAAAACGCGGTGGAGGACCTGCGGACAGGAGAAGTCGCCTTCGCCATCGAAGTCAGCGACCCTGCGGTAGCAGGGTTCTCCAAGACCGGGCAACCGGTTGAAATTTGGTGTTCCGGGGGGAGCGTGGATGGGGAACTATTAGCTTCCAATGCACGGGTTGTCGGGGTAAAGGCCGTCTCCGAGAGTTTTCTGGGCACCGGGAACTCCGCCGCTATCGCTTACCTGGCGGCTCCCGAGGACGAAGCTCGTCGAGTCGTCGCCGCCAAAACAGACTACGACCTGAGTTTCGTAGTTCGGAGATAGTAAATCCCTGCTTACAGTTTCCCGAAATGCGGGGGAATGTCGGCTTTCAGCCGTTTGTCGTTGGTTTCGTCAATTTCATCTGGCGTTTCCGGAGGCGCCTCGAGGCTTCCGCCGCCGGGAACGGCAAAGGGGTTGTCTTTGCCCTCGTCTTGCCGGGAGATATAGGTGGCCCTACGGTGACGGCGAATTCGCTGGCGTTCCCGTCTCGGTTCGGGCTGAGCCTTTTGAGTGGCAAAAATGTCGCGTGGAGTAGGTTTGTTCTGTTCCATCGTTCTCCTCACAAGGCAGCGTTGCGCCGCCGTACCACGTGGCGCAGCACGGCATCGACTTGGGCACCACGGCGCGATAACTCTAAGGTCTCCCGCAGTTCCTGCACCTGCTGGTCCTCGCTGCGTGCCACCCCGTCGGATTGAATCCACTCCAGCAACTCGTCCAACTGGTCATCTCCATAAGCTGCCAGGGGCAACCCTTTAGCGACCGGGGGACGCGGGCTGCGAGTTGCGCCGACTACGCGAAGGTACGGGGCAACGGGACTTTCCGCAAAGGCCTCACCTTCAGGGGCAGTCTTGACGGAGCCCTCAGCACGAGTTTCCTCAGGTTCCTGCACCGCAGTGGCTGTCGATGAAGACATTTCTGTACCATTCAGTACAGGATTTGGACTATTCGGTTCTTCTGTAACTTCAATTTGAGGAGCCGCGATGAGAGGAACCGAAAGGGCATCTTTTCGGCTAGCCAAAGTCGTTTCCACCGCGTGACGAACTTTTGCCGCCTGTGCCGCCGGGTTGGCAAAAACTTCCATGGTGTAACAGGTAATGACTGTCCAACCGGCCGCTTCCAGGCGGGCAGGCCACAGCCTTTCCCGCCTGCGCAAGGAAGGTTCTCTCACGTAAGTATCGTCATCGGTCAGCACCGCCACCAGCAGTTCACTGGGTAGCTCGGCGGATCCGATGGCCAGGGGAATCTGAATACCGTCTTTCAATCCGAAACGAGGAACCACCGTCAGTCCCGCTCGCCACAGACGCTCCGCTAAATCCACCAGGAGACGATCCGGCTCCGATTCGAAAGATTCCGGAGTAGTTAAAGCCCGCTCCATGCCTTCGGGGTTGTCAGCGGAGTCCAGCAAATCCACCAGCATTCGAGCCCCCGGCTCGCTAAGTTTGGACGTATCGACTTCATTGGCTCTAAACGCGCTGACAATTTCGAGCCTTTGGCGCACGACTTCCAGACAGCTAACCACGTGCGCGACCCCGGAAGGACCGGAAACCGGACCAAAGTTCAACTGGACCCGTCCGTGCGGCGTCTTGGACATACCCAAACTCATAATGACCACGTCACGGCGCAGCCCGCCAGCCGTGGCAGAATCGACCACCACGAAAGGTTCCCTCCCGCTCTGGAAGAAATCCTGAGCCTGCGGCACTTTTGCCAAGGCATCGTTCAGGGCGGAACGAATCCGCGCGACGGCCCCGGGATTCAAGCAGACTACCGCCAGGGACTGAGAGGCCCGATTCAGGGCGTGATCCAAAATCAACTCCACCACGCGGGAAATTTCGACCCGAGAGATGACCGGCGACCCATCCCGCGCCAAAGGAGACTCTGAACCGGTTACCACGTGGAGTTTCACCAAAGAAGCCGGACGTGGGGACGGCACAGGCGCCACGGACTCACCGTAACCGTGACTGGCCAGGAACAACGCAACCTGCTCGGAAAGCTCACCCAAATCCGAACGCAGAGAAACGACCGGCAAAACCTTCGCTGCGACCTGGGTAAATCCAGTCCACCCTCGCCGAGAATCACCGAGTACTACCAGCTGCTTGGCTCGCGCAATGAGCGGAATCACTTGAGACAAGCTCATAAAATCCAGATGATCCAGCACCAGGACTTCAATTGTGGAATTTCCATAAATCTGGGCCAGCAGGTAGGGCGAAAGTGCCCAGACCGGGCACCGCTGACGGATGAGCGGGGCAAAACTTTGGAAGTCGGACAGCGCCCCCATATCGCCAATCTCTAACACAGATTGCAAAGCCGCGGTGGCGGGAGCCTGCCCCTGGCGCGCTTGGTTCGCTAGCTCATGCATGGCTCGCGCCACGGGGTAAGGTAGCGATTCGATTTGTGCCAAATCTAGGGAACGTAAGGTATCCGCCAACTCGTGCATGGCGGCCCCGTCAATACCGGCCAAGACCGGGTCGCTATGCATAATTTTTAGCAAAATGGCAGACCACCAGGCCAAATCCAGCTCTGCCAGAGCTAACTCAGCGGGTACTCGCCGGGCCCGCAAATCATCGAGAAGCGGACCCAACCCGGACTCTTTCAATTCCTTTAACAGCTGTACCTGCAGGGGCAGGCGTAAGGCCTGGTCAGTAGTTTCATCGAGGGACTTTACTAAATTCAAAAGGTCGGCCAGCGGCACTTCCTCTGGTTTCGTCCCTTCCGGAGTGGTGACTTGGCTAAGGATGGGGGCAACTGCCGCAACTTCGGCGAAAATTTGCGCCGAAAGCTCCTGTACCGCCTCGAATTCTTGCGGAATGCGGGGCCAGGCGCCTGGCAATGCATGACGGCGCCACAGGTCACGAAAACTTTGGACGCGCACCAGTTCATCGTGTAAATCCTGAGGCGTGATTCCCGGACGCAGAGCATCTTTGGCCTGCTTCACCAGATTGCGCTTATCCTTACCCTTAATCGGTAGGGAGCGTTCTTGTCGCCATTTGCGGCTGGCTGTAGCTATGACCATGTCCGCGGCCGAATGCTCAAAAATTTCGGGTTGGAAAATATCCAGAGATTGCGCCACCCCGGTCAGCATTCCCAGCTGTTCTTTCCAGGCGTTTAGGGTCGAGGGGAGGACCAGCCCGGTTTCTTCGCTGACCCGTTCTAATTCCTGATGCAGCCTTCCCAGGCGACCGTCTGCCAGCGCATGAATTTTTTCGATGGCATCCTGGGCATCTGATTCGGTGGACAGTACCACCCCTTTCCAGGGGGATTCTTGCAAGTCTGGTTCAAGCAGACCGGCATCTTGGGCTCGGGTCAACAGTTCACGAGCCCGTTCGCGTCCTTCTTTGCTGGAGTGTTCGTCATCGGCAAGTTCCAGTTTGACTTTTGTGCGCGGCCCCGGCTGCGCGCTGGTTAAATCTGCGAGAGCCTGCAGTGCTGCATAGGCGGAAACCCCCCACGGTTCACGCACCACGTGCAAACGTTGCGTATAAGCACTGAGTTTGTCTCGAGTTTGGCGCAGCCTCTCGTGTGCATCGCCCAATTCCGTAACCGGTACGGGCGGTTGCGGATACGCGGTGTCCCCGCTCAGCAATTGGTCTCGTAGAGCGCTGCGCCACTCACTAGCTCCGGTCAGGTCCAACACGAAACTGCCCAATCCGGCCTTTTGCAAACCTTCCACCGTCGTCTTACCAATCCGGCGCACTCCCGGTACGTAGCAAACGTGTTTCCCGCTAGCTCCGCAATCAGCCAAAATGGCCTGTACAGTAGATGAACCGGGAGCACCTGGAGGAACCTCAACAAAAATGGAACGTCCGCTGGCAATCAGCTCCACAACTCGAGCTTGGCTTACGTCCAAGTCGCCGATACCGCGTTCCAAATCCGGATCACGATCCGCCGGACTGGTCTCGGGCAGCGGCTCTAAGAGCTCTGCAGCTGCCGATTTGTCTCCCGCAAAGGCTCTGACCAGCGGATTTTCACCAGCGACCGGGAGGATGGTGTCCCAGTCTGAGCTGAGCACCGCACTGGAGACCCCTAGATTGGCAACAAGCAGGTTTTCCTTGAGGTCAAACCCCGGGATGAAGTCCTGTCCCGCCCGGCGAATCGCTTCGAGAGCCGGGGTGACGTTCAATCGGCCATCCTCTAAGCTCGAAGCGATTATGGCTTCGGGATTGCAGTCGATATGGCGATCCTTAAACGCTTTCACCAAGACCGGATTCATCACGACCGATCCGCCCATTTTCAATGTGTAGTCCCCGTCAACCGCTTCTAGTTCCAACGGACGCATCAGCACGGGCAGGTTAAATTGTTCCAGTTTGAAATGACTCAGTTCAGGGCGAGTCCCCCGTTCAGATTCTTTAAACGGCGGTAGTTGAGTCCAGTTGGCTACCCCAATCACCAGATTAGTGGGGTACAGCCCACAGCGGGACACTGAAGATTTCTTTTCCGCGTCGAGCTTCCTCATCACCGCTCGGGCGGCGCCCAAGGCAGCGCTATCGCGCAGCAAAGAAGATAACTTTGTCAGCCGGCCGCCATAGAGCTGGGCTACGCCTGCGGGATGCGCCCCGGTTAAATCAAGAAGGTTCTCCAGGGAGTCGATGTCACGTATCCCCTGGGCTCCCGGTGAGGCTGAGGCTTCGCCGGCCCATAGTGCCAGACGCTCTTGGACCGGGTCTACCTCTACAGACTGTAAAACCTCGGTGGCAGCATCATTCTGGTCAGAGGAATCGGGGTCGGAATTTTCCGCGCTCCCCCCAGGGTTTTGTACCAGCTGTTCCAAATCTTCTTCCACATATCCACGATATGTGAAATATGGCACAATTCCGCGATGGCGCGCCAAAAAGAGGCGAATCTAGGGAAGGAAATGCAGAACTTGCAGTCATGATTACCCCACGGTTTCCAGCTGCCCCAATAAACGCTGAATCACGGTTCCCAGCACTGCAATCAAGTCCTCGCGGCTCATGGAGGCGAGAGGCTCCAGCTTGACCACGTAACGGGACAGCAGAACCCCCAGCATCGCGCTCATCATCAGCTCGATGGGCAAATCCAGATCCGTCCCGATATATTCCCTGATGCTGGCCATAATCTGGTTTTCCACATAGTTCGCAAAGGTCTGTTGGGTAGCCGAATCTTGCAGCAACAGGTTAAACAGCGTCTCCAAAGTTCCCGCGGTAGCGGCTTGTTCCCAAGTATTCAGGATAGTAGCAGCCAAACGGTGTCCGGTTTCTTCCGGAGGACCATCCGTCAATGCCGCTGTCATCAACTGTTTGGGGTCTCCTGGCAAAGCCAATGATTCCCGCAGCAGCTGAGCTTTGGAACGAAAGTAATACGCGATGAGGGCCGGGTCGACTCCAGCACGACGGGCAATTTCGCGGTAGGTAGCGTGTTTATAGTCCAGCTCGGTAAATGCCTCGTTGGCTGCAGCAAGGATTCTTTCTCGGGTTTCTCCTCGCGGTCCCGTGGGTCCTCTTCGAGATGAGTTAGCATTCTTACCCATTTTAGCAAGCCTTACGTTACGTAATTATTTTTTCGAGTTTCAATAGTAATTCTCCAGGCTCTCCGGCTGCTTTCCCGGCAAGCCCAAGGATTCTGTGTTCTATATTATTCTAATTTCAACACGTTAAAATTTCTCAGTTTTCTGGATAAGTTCCTAGCAAGCACGGCAAGCAAATGAATTGAGGCCAATCGTATGAGTGTTACCCCCGCGAACATCATCCGCCTCGGAGTTGATGTGGGCTCCACCACTGTCAAAGCGGTGGCCCTCAACGCGCAAGGGCAAAAAGTCTTTGCCGACTATCGCCGTCACAAGGCCGATGTTCGTCGCGAACTCACTCAGCTTTTGGAAGATGTCCTCACCGATTTGGGCGACGTTACTGTGCAAACCGCAGTCACCGGCTCGGGCGGTCTACAGGTTGCTAACTCGATGCGGGTTCCTTTCGTCCAGGAAGTCATTGCTGAAACCGAAGCTGTGCGTAAACATAGTCCTCACACTGACGTCATCATCGAACTGGGCGGGGAGGACGCGAAACTGACCTACCTGCATCCGACTCCCGAACAACGAATGAACGGGTCTTGTGCGGGCGGGACCGGAGCTTTCATCGACCAAATGGCAACCCTGCTGGACACCGATGCCGAGGGGATGAACAGGCTTGCGGCACAATCACAAACGATTTACCCCATCGCTTCACGCTGCGGTGTTTTTGCCAAATCCGACATTCAACCGTTGCTGAACCAAGGCGCCGCTCACGCGGACATTGCGGCCTCTGTATTTATGGCAGTAGCTACGCAAACTATTGCGGGCCTCGCCAACGGCCGCCCTCTCCGCGGCAACGTCATGTTCCTGGGCGGCCCGCTGCACTTCCTGCCGGAACTGCGCCAGGCTTATGAAAAACTGCTTCCCAAAGTGGAAAACTTTTACGCACCCCCCGACGCGCAACTCTTTGTGGCCCTGGGCAGCGCCCTGCTGGCCGACGGAGGGCGTGCGGGCGGTAAAGCCGCCACCCCGGAGAGCCTGGAAGTCCTGATTGAACGCCTGAAACAGGCCGAAGTCGTCCACGAGTCCACTCGGATGCGCCCGCTGTTTAACAACGACGCGGAACTCAACGAGTTTCGTCAGCGTCACCAGCGCGATTGTATCCAGTCTCTGGACCCGACGGAAGCAAAAGGACGCTTATGGCTGGGGATTGACGCCGGCTCCACCACTATCAAAGCAGTGGTCATCGACGAGTCTGATCGCATTGTTTTCTCCCATTACGCCACGAATGAAGGCAATCCTCTCCGGGCAGCCATCGACATTGTCCGCCGGATTCGCCAGGAGCTTCCGGCAGGCACCACTATCGGGCGGGCTTGTTCTACCGGCTACGGCGAAGGCCTGATAAAGGCAGGACTGACCCTGGACGAAGGGGTCGTGGAAACTATGGCTCACTACCGGGCGGCAAACCGTATCGCTCCGGGGGTGACTTCGGTGGTGGACATCGGCGGCCAGGACATGAAATTCATCAAGATTAAGGACGGTAGCGTCGACTCGATTTCGGTCAACGAAGCATGTTCTTCCGGTTGTGGTTCGTTCCTACAAACGTTTGCCGCCACAATGAGCACCACGGTGCAGGAGTTTGCCGCTGCCGCGGTGCAGAGCCCCGATCCGATAGACCTGGGTACCCGGTGTACCGTGTTCATGAATTCCTCGGTCAAGCAAGCCCAGAAGGAAGGCGCTGATACCGGGGCTATTGCCGCGGGTCTGTCGTATTCGGTGGTGCGCAATGCCCTGTATAAAGTCATCAAACTCAAGGACCCCTCAGATTTGGGAGACAAGGTCGTGGTACAGGGAGGTACTTTCCTGAACGATGCCGTCTTGCGGGCTTTCGAGTTACTGACGAAACGCGAGGTGATTCGGCCCAATATCGCCGGTCTGATGGGAGCCTACGGGGCGGCCTTGAGTGCCAAAATGCACGACGACTCCACCACGCAGTCCACGTTAGCCAGCTTGGCGGATTTGGACGCTTTCGATGTCGAAACTAGCCACAAAACCTGCAACTTTTGCCAAAACCACTGCCAGGTAACGATTTCTACCTTTGCTAACGGCTCTCGCCACGTCACCGGCAACCGTTGCGAACGCGGCGCTAGCTTGGAAAAACGGCCTCAAAAGTCCCAGATTCCAAACCTTTATGACTGGAAATACCGCCGGTTGTTCGCTTACCGTCGTCTGACTGAGGACAAAGCCACTCGCGGGGATATCGGCATTCCTCGGGTCTTGGGGATGTATGAGGATTACCCACTGTGGTTCACAATTTTGAGCCAACTCGGTTTTCGCGTCATGATTTCGGGGCGGTCCTCCCACGAACTGTTTGAACAGGGAATGGAATCAATCCCCTCAGAAAATATCTGCTATCCGGCGAAACTGGCTCACGGACATATCGAGCAACTGCTGGAAAAAGGGGTAAAAACGATTTTCTACCCCTGCGTGAATTACAACATGCCCCGCAATCCGAAAGCGGATAATAACTACAACTGTCCGGTCGTCGCCACCTATCCCGAGGCGCTGCGTCACAACCTAGAAAGCCTCGACGCCCCCGGAGTGCGTTTCATCTCGCCGTTCTTAAACATGGCAGACCCGGATTTTGTGGCGAAACGTCTGACTGAAGTCTTTGCTGACTGGAACGTCACTATCGAGGAGGCCACCGCTGCGGTTCACGCCGGTTATGCCGAGGACGCGCGGGTCAAAAACGAGATTCGCGAGCAGGGTCGTCTGGCTCTGGAATGGATGCGCACACACGGCAAGCGCGGTGTGGTTTTGGCGGGTCGTCCCTACCACTTGGATCCGGAAATCAATCACGGGATTCCTGAGGCGATTATCAGCTTGGGCATGGCTGTGCTGACCGAGGACTCTATCGCTGACGGACGTCTGGAACGCCCCCTGCGGGTGCGTGATCAGTGGACTTACCACTCTCGCTTGTACGAGGCAGCCGCACGAGTCGCCGCGGAACCAGACTTGGAGCTGGTGCAGCTAACCTCCTTTGGCTGTGGTCTCGACGCCGTCACGGCAGAGCAGGTGCAAGAAATCCTGGAAGGCCAAAACGATATCTTTACCCAGCTAAAGATTGACGAGGTCTCGAACTTGGGGGCGGCAACCATTCGGCTGCGTTCCCTAGCCGCGGCCTCCATAGAGCGCGAGGAGCGCACCAAACGTAAGGAAAGCACCATCAACGTCGCCGGCCTGACCGGCAGCGCTAACGTTGACAACACGGGCAGTGTCAACGTAAGTTTCCTGCCCAGCACCTCGATTGAGACTGCTCAAAACGATCACAAGACCGCTGGTGAGGCTCTCACGTCGGCGACAGTGGCTACTTTCCCGGCCAGCCCCACCCGCCCGGAGGGGGTACCCAGCCCCCTATCCTCGGTCTTTGCTGCCGGCAAGAACCCTGCGGGCCATGTCTACGAGGCACATCCCTTCACGAAAGAGATGCGAGACGCGGGCTACACCATTTTGGTGCCGCAAATGGCCACCATCCAATTCCGTATCGCGGAGCCGATCCTGAAACGCAAAGGGTACAACATTCGGCTACTGGAAAATGTCGATGCTCAAACCATGGAGACCGGGCTGAAATACATCAATAATGATGCCTGCTACCCCTCGCTGGTGGTGCTGGGCCAACTCATTGACGAATTCGTCTCCGGACGGGCCGATCCGAATAGAACTGCCGTAGCCATGAGCCAGACTGGCGGTATGTGCCGGGCGACGAACTATGCTTCGCTGTTGCGCAAGGGACTGCGAGATGCCGGATATCCGCAGGTTCCGGTCATTGCCATGTCCTTGCAGGGGCTGGAGGAAAATCCCGGATTTACGTTTACGATTCCGATTTATCATCGAATTATTCAAGCCTTGGTCATCGGCGACGCCATTCAAAAGATGCTGCTGCGGGTACGGCCTTACGAGGCGGCTCCCGGTTCCGCGATGGCTCTCTATGAGCGCTGGAACGAGTTGTGGCGCGAATGGTTTGCTTCTGGCGGGAAACGGGTCGGCGGTTTTGGGCGCGTCAGCTACGCCAAGCTCACCAAGATATGCGTGCGCGAGTTCGATGCCCTCCCACTGCGGAATATCCCTCGCAAACCGCGGGTCGGGATTGTCGGAGAGATTCTGGTCAAGTTCCACCCCTACGCCAACAATCACGCGGTACAAACCATCGAGGATGAAGGCTGTGAAGCGGTCCTTCCTGGCCTGCTGCAGTTCTTTGAATACTCGCTGGCGGACGGGAAATGGGACTGGGAAAACCTGGGGATGAATCCGAAATCCCGGTTTACGAAACCGCTGGCACTGTGGGTTTTACGCCAATATACCGCAACGGTGAACAAAGCGATGTCCGCCACCAATGGCAAATTCCTGCCCGGTCGCAACATCATGGATATGTATGAGCGTTCCAAAGATATTGCGTCTATGGGTAACCAAGCTGGTGAAGGCTGGTATTTGGTTTCTGAAATGGTGGACATGATTGAAGATGGCTGCCCGAATATCATTTGCGTGCAGCCCTTCGCCTGCCTGCCTAACCACATTGTTGGCAAAGGTATGTTCCGGCCTCTGCGTAACCGTTATCCCCAGGCAAATATTGTCGGAATCGACTATGACCCCGGGGCTTCGGCCGTAAACCAGCTGAATCGGATTAAGCTCATGATTTCGACCGCAAAGATTAATGAGGGGCGCGATTTGGACTTCAGCAAGTTGGAGACGGATCTGCCCGAATTATCAACGGCTGAATCCGCCGCAGCGTGCTGTCCCGGCCCAGACGAACCGGCACTGCTGGGGATGCCGACCTTGCCCAGCCAAAAATAAACGAAAGCGCCCCCGAGCCGATTCGAACGGCCGACCTACCGCTTAGGAGGCGGTTGCTCTATCCACTGAGCTACGAGGGCAGCGTTACCAAGTCTACTGTGTTTTCAGCGTGATTTTAAACCTGACTGACAGAAGACCGACTGCGATAAAAGTGAGAGTGGAGCCGGAATACCGACTCCACTCGACTAAGTTATAAAGTTACTGGCCGATGCGCACGTATTCAGGGTTGCCGTAAACCTGTTGCACCCTCACGGATTCGCCAGGGCGCGGGGAGTGAACCATCTTGCCTTCGCCGAGGTACACGCCAACGTGGCCGCCATAGTAGACGATGTCGCCCGCTTGGGCTTCCCCAGCGGAAACATGCTTACCCGAGGCGCCTTGACCCCACGAAGTGCGGGGCAGGGCAATCCCGGCCTGGTTGTAGACGTACCCGACGAAACCGGAGCAATCAAAACCATTGGGAGAGGTTCCGCCATAAACGTAGGGCACGCCCTGGTAACGCAGGGCAATGTCCGCGATAGAACCGCCGGCAATATTGGCCGGGATGGAAATGGGAGCGGCCGAAACTGCGGCGCGACCGACGTTGCGATTAGCGGTGCCGTGATTGTTATTAGCACGCTGAGCCTGAGTCTGCGCTTGCTGCTGCTGTTGCTGAGCCGGTACCTCGACTTGGCCTTCGGTCCACGCCACGTTCTCCGGGGCGGTTACCACCGGGTTGGCGGCAACGGCTAGGTGTGCCTGCGCGACGGCATCGCCCACCTGGGCGGAAACCGGTACTTTAGCCTGGGAAGGGGTGTCTGCACCTTCTGGAGCAGCGATGGCCGAGCCGGCCCAAACGGTGCCCAACGCCAAACCGGCGGAGGCCGCGGCTACAAACCCTTTCTTTCCATCGATATTTTTCAAAGAATCTAAAGATGTAACGGGCTTTGTTGCGGCGCGATGCCGAGCCCGCGAAGTGGTGTTAGCCAACCTTGTCCCTTTCCTTGAAGGCCTGATTTCAAGTTCAGGTTCCGGACGGTTCAACCCGTCCTAAGAACGTGTTCCTAACACTACACCAAAGAAATTCAAATGTCACATTTGGATAACAATTCCCCGTGATTTTGACAAGACTTGGACAATTTTTGCCTATAGCTTTATGAAAAAATGCTTAAAAAGGTCGCGGGGAATTGCTACCGCCGGCAGGTCATTTTCGCTGGATTTCCCTGTTTTCTCAATGAAAAGTGCGGCAATCTCGGCATCGTCGTCAAACCTGAGTGTAACCTTAGAGCCAGGTAACAATTTGGCTTCACTTAATTTCTTAAGAACCCCCTCACAGGCCTGTACCGGCTCTCCGATTCTTCCAATCTGGACAGTTCCTCCGTCAGGGTGACGGCGCCAGTAAGAATCCAGGGTAGCTCCTTCAACGGCAGGGTCGAAGTTCTTATAGTTCTTGACCCGTCGGGGTATCGGATTACCGTAGGGATCTTGGTCGGGCATTTGCAGCAGTGCCAGCAGCAAGGATTCAACTTTTGCGCTCATGACATGTTCCCAACGGCAGGCTTCATCGTGAGCTTCGTCCCAGGGCAGACCAATAACATCGGTTAAGAGCCGTTCCGCCAGCCGATGTTTGCGAATGACTTCGGTAGCCTCGCGCAGTCCCTGTTCTGTCAACGTAATTTTCCGGTCGTCTTCCAAACTCAGCAGTCCGTCGCGCTCCATGCGAGAGATGGTCTGGCTGACCGTTGGCCCTGAATGGCCTAATCTCTCCACGATTCGGGCCCGCAACGGAGCCACTCCGTCTTCCATCATCTCGTAGATGACCTTGAGATACATTTCCGTGGTATCGACCAGTTCACTCATTCGCGTGGCTCTTTCTGCATCGTGACTTCTCAGCAACAATCAGGTTTTACTTTTACACCGCCAAGAACAACTCTAACTTATCAAAATTCTTAACTAGCGGGCACTTCTCCGGTCAGGTTCGTTCCTCCAGTCAGTTTTCCCGGTCCCCTTCCCTCTATTTTTCATAAGAGGCTTGGGGCTGGCATTCGCGGATTGTTCGGCCTGATGCGGGTGGTGGCATAATCGAAACGTGAGTGAATATGCGAGCCTAAAGATTCCCGCCAAACTTTTGCCGAACGACGGCCGTTTTGGCTGCGGCCCCACCCTGATTCGTCGTGAACAGTTGGATTGTTTGGGTCGTTCAACTCTCATGGGTACTTCCCACCGTCAACCCCCGGTAAAGGATTTGGTGGCCGACTGTATCTCTCGGATGCGTACCCTTTTTGAGGTTCCCGCTGATTACACGGTGGCTCTCGGCAACGGCGGAGCCACCACCTTTTGGGCTGCCGCCACCGCGTCTTTGGTTCGCCACCTTGCCGCCCATGCCGTCTTTGGTTCTTTCGGTGAAAAGTTTGCCAAAGAGACTTCGGGGGCGCCCTTCCTTGAGGAATCACTGATTACCAAGGCCGAGTTGGGAGACTCGACCCTCCCGCAGCTTAGTGAGCAGGCCGATGTTTACGCTTGGCCGCAGCAGGAAACTTCTACCGGGGCAATTGCGCCGGTGAAACGCCTGGGCCACGCGGATCAGCTGGTGTTGATTGACGCGACTTCCATCGCCGGTTCTGTACCGGTCGATTTAACCCAGGCTGATGCTTACTATTTTTCCCTGCAAAAGGCTCTGGGGTCAGATGGCGGACTATGGTTCGCTTTCCTCTCGCCCCAAGCAGTAGATCGTGCCGCTGAGATTGCCGACAAGCCCTCCGCGGGTCGCTGGATTCCCTCCATCTTGAACTTGAAAACTGCGGTGGCAAATTCCGTAAAGAACCAGACTTTGAATACGCCGGCCATCGCTACGTTGGAACTGCTGCACTCCCAACTGCAGTGGTTGGATAGCCTCGGCGGGCTTCAGGCGGCGCAACAGCGGGTTCGCGCCAGCTCGGATGCAATCTATACGTGGGCCGAATCGAAGCCGTTCGCTTCTCCCTTTGTCTCAGACCCCGCAAAGCGCTCCCCGGTCGTTTCTACTGTAGAGTTTGATGACTCTGTTGACACCGCGGCTCTGCTCCAGATTTTGCGCGCCAACGGCATCGTGGATGTCAGCCCTTACCGCGCGGTAGGACGCAACCAGTTGCGTATCGGAACTTTCCCCTCGACTGAGCCCTCCGACACGGCAGCGCTGCTGGCGTGCATCGACTACATCGTCGAACGCCTCTAGCCAGAAATAAATGTCAAAAGACCCGACCAACGTCTTGGCCGGGTCTTTTTTTGCTGCGGGATTCAGTTAGGCAAAGAGAGCCTGAATGGGTCCCAGGGCGAAGTAGATAACGAACAAGATACCTACCACCCACATCAACGGGTGAATCTCTTTGAACTTACCGCGCGCTAATTTCACGATGACGAAAGCAATGCAGCCAAAACCGATACCGGCGGTAATCGAGTACGAGAAAGGCATCATGGCGATAGACAGGAACGCCGGAATCGCGTTTTCCGCGTTCTTCCAATCTATGTCCGCCACCTGTGTCATCATCAAAAATCCCACAAAGACCAGGGCGGTTGACGCAGCTTCTGCCGGCACCAGTTCTACCAGCGGAGCAAAGAACATGGACAGCAGGAAACACACCCCGACCACGACCGAGGACAAACCGGTACGGGCTCCCGCGCCTACACCGGAGGTGGACTCCACGTAGGAGGTATTCGAGGAAACGCCGCCCAAGCCGCCGGCCATAGCAGCCAGAGAGTCAATGAGCAGAATCTGGAGGGTACGCGGCGGGTTGCCTTTCTCATCGAGCAAACCGCCGGCAGCACCGACACCGACCATCGTGCCCATGGTGTCAAAGAAGTCCGCCAGCATCAGGGAGAAAATCAGCAGCAACACGGAAATTACCGGGAGCTTCGTGAATGCCCCAAAGAAGTCAATCTGACCGAAGGTGGCAAAATCAGGAAGTTGGACGGGCGAGCCCTCCAGAGCGGGAACATTCTTGGTCCAGCCAGTCTCGTTGACGACCTTGCCAGTCTCATCAGTCATCAGCGGAATCTTGAAGATCGCTTGGAGAATGACAGCGAGAACGGAAGAGGCCACAATCCCGATGAGGATGGCCGCCTGGACCTTGCGAACGTAGAGAACCAAAATGACCACAAAACCAATGAGGAACACGACCATCGGCCAGCCGGCGAAGGATCCTCCGATACCGAGCTGAACCGGAGTGCCTCCCGGACGGACTACCCCCGCATTGATGAGGCCGACCAGCGTAATAAATAAGCCAATACCAACAGAGATAGCGACTTTCAGCTGGCTGGGTACGGCATTAAAGACGGCTTCGCGGAAACCTGTGACCACCAGCAGCGTGATGGCGACGCCCTCCCAAAAGACGAGTCCCATCGCTTCGCCGTAGGACAGTCCGAAAGGACCAAGCACCAGGGTAAATGACACCATCGCATTCAGCCCCATGCCAGCCGCCAGCGCTAGGGGGAAGTTTGCTACCAACCCCATCAGGATAGTCATCAAGCCGCCGACCAGGGCCGTTCCAGCAGCGATAGAAGCAGGGGTGACATTTTCAGCTCCACCGGCGCTGGCTGCCGCAATCAGGATGGAGGGGTTGACAACCAAGATGTAAGCCATCGCAAAGAAGGTCACCAGGCCGCCGCGGATTTCTTGCCTTACGGAAGATTTACGCTTGGAGAGTTCGAAAAAACCATCAAGTCCTCCGCTGGTGCGCGGGGAACCACTGGTGGTTTTCTTACCGGATTTGTTTGCAGTTTTCGTTGTATTATTGCTCACCGTTTAACGCTAGTCTTTTCCGTGACGATAAACCAAAACTCAACGTCACAGGCTTATGCGTCCGAGGCTTGTCCCGAGATGGTAATCTCATCCGGATTGAGTTCCTGCAAGGATTTGTCGTCCAAAAAGGTTCTCCCCACCGGCAGCGTACTCGGTGTCAGGTCCGCATCGGTTTCTGAGTGCGCCCCACAAGTGTGATCCATCGCCACCACATGTCCGTCGTCGGGACTCCAGGCGTTGGTACACAAACCAAACTCCAGCCGCAGCGAACCACTGATTTTCCACAGGTAACCGCAGGTAGAGCAGGGATTCTCCGGCGGGTTACCGTGACGATCCAGTTCGGTGCGGGAATGCACGTCACGCAGCCAGCGTTTCACCGCCGCATTGCGGCCCTCACGATTCAGGACCCGTTTGCGCCCCAGTCCCAGTTCCCACAGGGCCAGCTGGTCGGCGTCCTCGCCGGTCGCTTCATATCCTTGGTCGAGGTTCGGGTCGTCAGGATCGTAGGGGGTCTGGTCCTTGCGCCCCAGGTCGCCGGGCTCTAACCGCTGTGACCACGGTACCCACGGGGGCGCCAACAAGGCGCCTTCAGCGGGCAGCAGGTCGGTTTCACACACCGTCCCAATCCGTCCATGCGGAACTCGGGTCAGGCTGACGGCCCACACCCAGCCTTTGTATCCCGGTTTCAGGCACTCGAAAAAGTGCGTCACCAACCGTTGTCCGGTGGCTTCCACCCGCAGGTGGTTCCCTACTTCTGTGTCTTTAGTAATGGATTTTAAGGCGTCGCGGGCCAGGTCGGACTGTTTAGCCAGTACTGAGTCGGGTTCCGATGTTCCGGCTGGCTGAGTAGTTTGTGTTTGTTTTCGAGCCATCAAAAGCTCCTTCGTGTCACTTCTTGGTCTGGTTCATTCTGGAGATGCTCACGCTTCGAAAGACTGCGCCACAATTTTCAGCATCTTGGCAATCTGTTTGCCATTTTCGGGATACTTTCCCCGTCGCAGACTTCCCGAAGCATCATCAAGAATCCTGATGAGATCCTCTACGATAGGAACCATATCGGCAGCTTTTTTGCGTTGCGCTTTGGCGACGGAAGGAAGTTTTTCTACCACGGTCACGTTCATGGCTTGGCGTCCGCGTTTACCATCGACCACCGAGTATTCGACCTTGGTACCGGGATGGAGATCCACCACGTTCTCAGGCAGGGCCGAGGCATGCAGGAACACCTCTTCACCATCGGCTCCGGCTACAAACCCGAAGCCTTTGACAGCGTCGTACCATTTCACTTTCCCGCTCGGCACATGTCCTCCTCTGTAAATCTTGGTTCACTTACCGCTCAAATCTAACGATTTCGGCAAATATCTCAACCCAACCAGTCTAACTGCAAGCCCCAGCTGAGATAAAGTTATAGGTGACGTTTGTTCTGTTCGGAAGAAAGTAGCAAAGTTACTGTGTTCTCAAGAATTCGTTTCATAGCGGTAGGTTTTGTTTTACTGATGGCGGGGTTCGTTCCAGCGAACTTCGCTCAGGCTTCTCCTGTTATTCAACCCGCAGCAGATCCCCTGGATATCTCCAGCAACCAGATTTACGACCCCGACAACAAACTGGGTGATGACGGCATCTACCAGGTGAAAAGTTCCATTGAAGCCGCCAAGAATTTCAACATGTCGGTCTACATCGCCATCGTCCCCGATTTTGGTGAGCTCTCTCCCCGTGAATGGAACGAAAAAACGATGCAACTGTCGCATTTGGAAGCCAATTCTTATCTGCTTTCAATTGCCTACAACCCCAATGAGGACGGCGCGGGCGAGATTGCGGCCTCTTCCACCGCTGGTTCAGCTATCAACAGCGCCCAAGCGGGCGACCGGGCTATGCAGGTTTTGCCTTACCAGTTGAGTAACGGCGAATACGCTTCAGGCGTGAGTTCTTTCGTCCAGCAGTTAATGGATCTGGCCATGTCCGCGAGCTCTGGTGCGGCGGCTCCCGCGGATAACACCGATGTGTCAGGACGCTCCACCAATAACTGGTTTATCCTCATGCTCATTTTGGCGATGCTGGTGGCGGTGGCTCTGGCTATCGCGATTTATCGGCGGAATTCCTACAACACCGCAGCAAAGCCTAAAGATACCGTGGACTTCGACGCCGTTGAGAGCGCCGATCGCGACAGCGAATTTGAAAGCAGCGAGGTGCTTACCCCCGGAACTGCGGCAGGAACCATACCTCCAACTAATGCCGAGCAACCCTTCGTCACCCCCGATGTTGTCGAGGCTGCCCCACAGACAGTTCCGGCAGATGTCTACGCTGCGGCTCCACCGGTGGAACAGATTCAGCCGGAAGCACCGGTCTATCCAGAGCCAGAAATGCTCTTTGATGAGGCCGCCGCCGCGGAAAGCGAAGCTAACTTTGAACGTGGACTCAAGGCTTTGAAAGACTTGAACGAGTCCATTTTTGCAGCTACCGAAGATTTGCACGCTTCCGTTGAAGCCTTTGGAGAAGTGGAAACCCGTAACTTCGCCGCTACCCTGGAATTCTCTCGAGAACAAGCCAATGCTTTGTTGAACTGGCTGGCGGGAGCGGATTTAGTCAGCTCCGAGGAAGCCGGACAAGTCGAGGATTCAGCTCGGCAGGTGAAGCAGGCTCTATCCGCTGAGGTACTTGCATTCACGAAACGTCGCCATAATCCTGACCAGGTCGGGGCTTCCCTGAATCGGTTGGCAGCTTCCTGGAACCGCGCACGGAAGTCTCTGGCTCAAGTTGAAACCGTGGAGAAACAGCTGGAAATCGACTATCCGCAAGCGAATTTGGGTCATGCCAGCGCGAACCTCAGTCAATCAAAGCGGTTGTTAAAGGCGGCCTACAAAGGCATCTTGTCCGGGCAAAAGTGCCTGAAGGAGGGCGATGCCAAGACTGCAATCCGCTACACCCGCGGTTCTGAACGAGCTGTCACCCAGACCGAATTCGCTTTGGAACACATCACGAAACTCAGCGAATTCTTATCCGAAACCACAGAACACCTTTCCATCATGTTGGAAACGCTGGATGAGAACGTGCAAACCATCCGGACTTACGACCCCGATGCAAATGTCCAAGAAATCGCCATCACGGTACGAACTATGGAAAAAGCTCGCCAGGCTCTGGCTGGACAGGGAGATCCAATCGAGGCTTTGAGCAAACTCTGCGGGCTACAAGCCAACCTGTTCAATGTTTATGGCACTTCGGTTCTGGCGCAAGAATTGGCTCAGCTGCAAGCGCAATTCCCGCAGCGTCTGGCGTGGGAGCAACAGCACCTGGAACTGCTGCGCACGAATATCATGCTGCGCCGCAAGAGCATTGACCCGCAAATCGAGCTGGAATTGTCTCGCTGCGAGCAACTTATCGCCCAGGCGCGAGAGAAGCTCCCGCAAGAACCGCTCATCGGGATGACGATGCTCTCTACCAGCGCAGAAATGTTGATTCAGCTGGGCAGCGGGATTCCAGCGGCTTTCCCTACCCCGGCTAAATAGTTAGACCATTGTTTTGACCCGGTTGCGCGAGAACTGTTTTTCGGAAAAGTATCCGACTGACGCCACGGTTAAAAAAGTTGTAAACTGCTGAGGCGTTTTGAAAATTTCGGGATTTCTGTGGGAAGTCTCGGCTGTTCAATTTGTGAAAATTTAAAGAAAACACCATAAGCAAAGAAAAACTCAATGAAACTGCAAATTCCTGAAGAAAAAACGACTTACCTTCTGGTCGATGGGGAAAACATCGATGCTACCTTGGGGTTGAGCGTGTTGGGACGCCGCCCTGACCCTGACGAACGCCCCCGCTGGGATCGGGTTCGCGACTACGTTTCGGAAACTTTTCCCGGCCAGACCAAAGGGCTGTTCTTTTTGAACGCATCGGCCCATATGCCCATGACTTTTGTCCAAGCCTTGTTAGCGATGGATTATCAGCCGATTCCCCTCACCTCTGAGGGGGATGAAAAGGTCGTTGACGTTGGTATTCAGCGCACCTTAGAGGCCATCGACAAACAAGAATACGGAAATGTGGTATTAGTTTCTCACGATGGGGATTTTGAGCCTCAACTGCGCAGTTTACTGCGCAACGACCACGATGTTACGGTGGTGGGATTTGAAGAATTCCTCTCTGGCGAGTTACGTGTCCTTGAGGAGAGCGGTCTGAAAATCGTGGATTTGGAGCGTGAAATTCACGCTTTCAACGCGCCGCTGCCCCGTATCGGAGCGATTCAGCTAGACGAATTTGTCCCGGAACATTTTATTTAATCGCCGCTAGACGTTCTTGACGCAAACGCTGCAGCCCTGGGATTTCCGGTACTGCCAGCGGAAGGGTCGCCCCCATAGCGCGTGCTAGCAACAAATCCGCCAGCTGCGGGTTTCGCGCTAAACACGGTCCGTGCATATAGGTCGCAATGATAGATCCCTGCACGCACCCCTCCACCGCTTTTCCGTCCTCTGTGGCACGGTAACCATCAGGAATCTCCCGACTAACTTCACGCCCCTGCTGTACTCCGGCTTGTGCGCTGACCCCGTCAGCCAACCCGGGAGCCACCCCGGGCTGACCGTTGCCGACCCCATAGGTCACAAAGCCCAACGGTAGCGCGTCCCGACCTAAGAGGGTTGCACCCCCGTGGTTTTCAAAACCGGTCAGGGGCTCGGTCAACTCACGCTCCAACTGTAAACCGTTCGCGGAACTGACCAATTCTCCAATAGCCCGAGCCCCTTGCGGCAAGGTCACCACGTCGAGCAGCTCCGCCCCTTCGGTGCGTTTGCCTTCCGCGTCCGTATACCAGGTTCCCAAGACCTGGAAAGCGGCACATATGGCCAGCACGGGCTTCCCATTTTGTACCGCGCGTTCCAATCCGCGGTCCGTCAGTAAGCGACGCGAGGCAATGGTTTGAGCGATATCTTCTCCGCCCCCCAAAGTGTAAATATCTAAAGTTTCCGGAATTGCGTCAGTGCAGCTCACGTGGATTATTTCAGATTGGTAACCCAATAATTTCGCTCGCTGCGCCAGTACCACCGCGTTACCACCGTCCCCGTAGGTGCCCAAGACCTCGGGCATTAGCACCCCGATACGTAATGTTGATTCACTCACCGCAACCACCCCTGTGCTGCAAATTCGGCCCGTGCGTCACGGAAACATGTGTAATTCAACAACATATCGACCTCGCCCGGGTCAGCCATCTCGATAGCTTCCAAAACCGTCGGAGCCCAGCGTGTCTCAATGCCCGCATAGTTCAAACGTACCTGCAAGTCTGCGCCGCGTTCGCCGGTGGCCACCACATTTTTCCCGCTCAGAGCCTCGAAGTTTACGTCCCACAACCAGCTCAGGTCGGTCCCATCGGCGATTTGGCCATTAACTCCCACAATGATTCCAGCCTGCGGATTGAGCATCGTCAAGGATTCCATCCACCCGGCCGGGTTCTTTGCCAGCAGCATCCGAATGTGGCGTCCTTGCACGCTAAAACTCGCGTAGCGACCCGCCACATCCCTCACTCTGGCGATACCTGCGGCAGCATCTTGCGCCTCAACTCCCAGCAACCTCGCCGCGACGAAAGCCTGCAGGGCGTTACCGCGGTTGGCTCTACCAGGGAGCCGCACCGTCGCGGTCGTTTCCTGCCCGCTGCTGGTATCTACCAGCCGCACGGGGTCACCGGCTTGGAAACTCTCGGCTTTCCAAATCCACTTCGGGTCGGGCCGGGCGAAATCTGACTGAGTCGGGAGCCTGTCCCAAGGTACTTCATGAGCCAACAATTCCTCGACCGGAACCGAGCGCCACAATACTTCCTGATCCAGACCGGAAGCCAATTCACCAGGTTCGTCAGTCGGCGTATCCGGTTTGTCAGGGGAATAAATTATCGCTCCGCCGGTTCGAGGTGCCGTCAGCGAGTCCCCACTCCAGCCTTTACCCGCCGCAATCCATACCGGGTGCGCACTATCCCAGGCTGCCGAGGTCATCAGGGGGTCGTCCACATTGGCTACCACGTAGGCCTGCGGATTTTCATCGACTGCGGCGCGAATACGCTTTTCAATAACCGCAATTTCCCCGACCCGATCCAGCTGGTCACGCGAGAGATTCAACAGCACTATGACCCGCGGACAGGTCGCTTTTGCGACACGTTCCAAGTGCATTTCATCAATTTCTAAAATCGCTACTCTAGCGTGCAAATTCGACATCAACGCCGTGACGACGCCGGGAGGCATATTGTCCCCGCCACGGTTTGAGGCTACAGCTAAGCCACCCCCGAAGACCGCTTCACTGAGCATCCGCGTAGTCGTGGTTTTCCCGTTAGTGCCCGTGACGAGGGCGATAAGTCGGTGTTCCGCCAAATGCTCCAGAATCTGGGGCTGCAGCCGCAGCGCCACCCGACCCCCAATCATGCCTCCGCTGCCGCGTCCGGTCAGACGGGAGACCCGGGCGGCGGCATTGCCTACCGCAATGGCGAAGCGGTCACGCCACCCAAGTCGGGGCTGAGAGATGAGGGGATTGGGGGCAGGCATATTGCCGGCTGTAGAATCAATCACAAGGAAAGTCTAGCGAAAAAACTTCTTCGCGCTCTTACTACAGCTTCATGAAATGTAAACGTTAGCATGGAATATGCTGAAAATACCGTCAATCAGTATGCTATGTAATAAAATGATTCTGAGCAAGTTTTTCCGCTGTCCCCAAGGAGAAAGCAATGAAGCAAATCGTCATTCTCGGTGGCGGCACGGCCGGTTCGATTGTGTCCAACCGACTGTACCGACAGTTGCCAAAGAACGAGTACCAAATCACGGTGGTGGATCGCGACAACAACCACCACTACCAACCTGGGTATCTTTTTGTTCCCTTTGGGATGTACAAACCTCGTACCGTGGTAAAGAAGCGGTCCAGGTTCTTGCCCTCCGGGGTGCGTTTCGTGATGGACAACATAAAGAAGGTCGACCCCGTTGCGAAAACCGTGGAATTGGAAAAGGAAACCATCCCCTACCACTATCTGATAATCGCCACCGGGTGCACCATTCGTCCCGACCAAGTACCGGGAATGAGCGACCCGAAGGTTTGGCGCAAGAGCGTTTTTGACTTCTATACCCTCTCGGGCGCCGGACGTTTGCACCAGGCTCTTAAGAACTTCGAGCGCGGCCGCCTGGTGGTGCATATTTCCGAGATGCCCATCAAGTGTCCCGTCGCACCCCTGGAGTTTACCCTCCTGGCAGACTGGTACCTGTTCATGCGTCGGCGCCGCTACGACGTTGACATTACCTTCGTCACCCCGCTCGACGGCGCATTTACAAAGCCGGTAGCGAAAGCGGAACTCGGGGACTTGTTACGCAAGCGAGACATCGAGATAGAAACCGACTTCAACGTTGAGAGAATAAATCCCGACAGTAAAACCCTGGTGGGATATGACGGTCGCGAAATCCCCTTTGACCTGCTGGTGACCACTCCACCAATAATGGGTCAACAGTATGTCGCAGATTCCGGTCTGGGCGATGAGAGCAACTATATTCCCATCGACAAGCACACCCTGCAGTCCGACGAGTATCCCGATATTTTTGTCCTTGGCGATGCCGGAAATCTGCCAACGTCAAAGGCGGGCGCGGTGATTCATTTCCAGTCCGAATCATTCATACCGAACTTTATTAACTACCTAAAAGGGCGCCCGATGACCGAGTCTTTCGATGGACACGCCAACTGCTTTATCGAGTCAGGGTTTCACAAGGCGTTGCTGTTGGACTTTAACTACGATGTGCAGCCCGTCACCGGCAGGTTCCCCCTGCCGTGTGTCGGCCCACTGCGCCTACTCGGCGAATCACGCCTAAACCACCTCGGGAAACTCGCGTTCTATGCATTGTATTGGGGTTTTCTGGCTCGCGGGTTGCCGCTGCCGTTCCCCCGCGATATGTCCAAGGCGGGTAAGGACTTCCGCAAGTGGGGGTTGCAGCCTGACGGGGTGACGCCTATTCCTGCTGGGAAATCCGCTCCCGTCGAACCCGAACCGGAGATTAAGATACCAATCGTCCGCGTTATTGGCTCCGCACCCCTAGCCGCCGAAACGACGGCTAGACCAGGCAATATGCCGGCCAACACCACCAAGGGCGACCTCATTCCCGTATTACACGAAGTTAACGGCAAGCCTATAGATGTGACCGACGAGGGTTTCATGACGCAAAAGAATCAGTGGAATGAAGAGGTCGCCGAGGCGCTCGCCAAGGCACTGCACATTGAGCTAGACGATCAGGCATGGTCTGTGATTCGCTTCGTGCGTCAAGACTTCGAGGAACGTTCGGTGTCCCCGACTCTGGGTCGCATCTCCAAGGCTGGCGGCTTCGACGTCAAGTCCTTGTTCGCCATCTTCGGCACCAAACCGGCCAAGAAACTCGCCTATATAGCGGGGGCACCCAAGCCGGTCGGATGCGTCTAAGCCCGCAAGCAATCTAGCAACCTATTCCAGACTTTTACAAGGAGAGAGAATCATGACACCAGCAGCAGAGGAATCGCAGTCCCAACCCCACAACGGCGAGTCCGCCCTCGAAAACGAAAGCGCGCCCGATGAAAATGTCACCTACGTGCACCGTAAGATGGCTTTCATCTGCTCGAAGGGGAATCTCGACATGGCCTACCCGGCGCTGATTATGGCGCACGCCGCACTCAACCAGGGTATCCACGTAGACATCTTCTTTACTTTCTGGGGACTCGATATCATCAATAAACGCACCATGGACGACCTCAAGTTCACCATGCAGGCGAACACCGCCATGCATATGCCCGCCCTGGATAAAATCCGTCCGGGCTGGGGGAACGCCTATATGCCGCCTTCTCTCGGGGTACTTCCCGGCATGACAAACTTTGCCACTTGGTACATGAAACGCGAGATTGACAAGATTGAGATTCCGCCGATACGAGACCTCCTGGAACAGGTCGCGGAAATGGGCGCGGATATGTGGGCCTGCAAGATGACGGCAGACATGATGCAGCTCAAGCCGCGCATGTTGCACAAAGCGGTGAAAGGCATCATTGACGCCGGTACCTTCATCGAACTGTCTGAAGGGTCGCAGATTATCTTCATCTAAGTTTCGCCTTCCCGGGTAGGTTCCCCCGTCACCAGTGCGGTAAAGTGGCTTGGTACCCTTTGTTCTGAGAGGTGGGCTATGCCAAAGATATGCGTAATAGGAGCGTCGGCGATGGGCACGGCACTCTGCCGGCCCCTCGTAGACACGGGCTGGGATGTAGCCATGTGGGGAACCGAATACGACGATGCCGTCCTGGATACTTACGCTCTGGGGCAAACTCACCCGGCGATTCACGTGCCTCTGGCCCCCCAGGTTAAGACCTATCGCGCTAAGCACCTCGACGCGGCGGTGAAAGGCGCGGAAGTCCTAGCCGTTTGTGTCGCTGCCGTGGGTTTACCTGACATCACCAGACGCCTGGCGCCCTACTTCAGTCGCGTAAGGGCGGTCTGGGTGCTGACGAAAGGCTTTATTAAGGACGAGGCGGATCAGGTTTATTTGCTGGCTGAGGCGATGGCAAAGATTGCCGCCGAAAACGGAGCCGAGCTGCCAACCTTGGTGTCCATAGGAGGGCCAGTTATTGCCCGCCAATGCGCGCTGAGCGAACCCACCGCAACAGTGTATGCCTGTCAAGATTTAGGAGCCGCGGTTTACTATGCCCGCGCGGTACGCACTGATTACTATCGTGCTTTTCCTACTGAGGACACGACCGGGGTTGAAGTCCTGGCTCCTTTGAAAAACAGCTACGCCATTGCTTTGGGCGTGACCGAGGGTATTCAGGAGTCAACCGGATCTCCGCAATCTAACTTGCGTGCCGCGGTGTTCGCCCAGGCAATTCGCGAAATGTCTCTGGTTTGCGAGGCTTTGGGAGGGCGCCAGGAATCTGCCATTGGTCTGGCTGGTGTGGGCGACCTGGAAGTAACCGGCATTTCGGGGCGCAATAAGTTCTTTGGAATGCGGCTGGGACGCGGCGAGCATCCGGCCGAAGCCGAAACCCAGATGAAGGCCGCGGGACATACGGTCGAAGGGGTGTACTCCACACCCTTGGCGGTAAAACTCATTGAACAGCGCTGCCCGCAGCTATTGGACGAGCTGCCTTTGCTGCGCGCCGTGGACGAAGCGATTAGTGGCGAGGTGGACATTCGCAAGATTCTGGTCTCGGCGGCACTGCCCGCCTACCCCGCGGATATTTTCGCGACCCAGCAACAAAGCAGTTGGAACTCAGACTGGAACCCTGTCGACACCGGCCGTTTGTGGGGACTGGCTAAGCTGGTCAACCGCTTTAAAAATAGGTTGAGCCAGGAGTGAGACCCTCAACAGTACACACCACGGCACAATTCTCGTTAGAATTCTTAACGAATTCGAAGGTGAAATCCTGAGGCGGTGAGACTTGGCATGAAAAACGTGGTGATTATTGGTGGGGGAACAGGCGGCACAGTCACAGCAAACTCACTGGTGCGCCGCTTGGACAGCAAAGAGTATCGAATCACCGTCATCGACTATTCCGCCCGGCATTACTACCAGCCCGGTTTTGTCTCGCTGACTATGGGAAAAGTCCCTAACCCGCTGCTGTGGCGATGGCGGCGGCGAACTTTTCTACCCGGTATCCGATTCCTTCAGGATAAAGTCATCGCGGTGGATTCGGACGCAAAAACGGTTACCACTCAGACCAAAGTGATTTCCTACGATTACCTGGTTTTGGCGACGGGATGTGAGTGCCGTCCCGAGCTAATCGAGGGAATGACAAGGGGAACTGTCCTGAACACGGGGATTTATTCTTTCTATACCCTGGCTTGGGCGCGGCGCTTGCGCCGGGCACTGCAGGCCTTCGACCACGGCCGTCTGGTAGTGCATATCTCTGAATTTCCTATCCGCTGCCCGGTTGCTCCGATTGAGTTCGCCCTGAAAGCCGATCACTATTTCTTTGAACACAGGGTTCGCGACGATATCGAAATCATGATTGTCACCCCGCAATCCCAGGTTTTTGAGCAGCCCGTAGCCGCTCGGAATCTTTCTAACCTCTTGCGCCTGCGCGACATCGAGGTTAAGCCTGATTTCGTGGTGCGCCACATCGATGCCGAAGAAAAACGGATGTACTCCTACGATGGGAAGGTCGTTGATTACGACATGCTGGTGACCGTTCCCCCTATGCGCGGCCAGCAGTTCATCGTGGATTCCGGACTGGGCGATGAGATGGGATTCATTCATCCCGATCTGGAAACCCTGCAGCATCGAGAATACCCGGATATTTTTGTCCTTGGCGACACTGCCGATTTGCCGACTTCCAAATCAGGCTCCGCAAGTATATACCAATCTAGGGTATTAGTTTCTAACTTGCTTGATTACATGGCCGGCAGACCGATGGTTCGCCATTATGACGGTCACGCCATGTGCATTGTCGACACGGGTTACCATCAGGCCACCGTGATTGATCGTTCTTACACAGTACCCGCAGTGACTGGAAAATGGATTTTTCCCTATTTGGGCCCCCTGTCCCTGCTAAAGCAGAGTCGCAGAAACCACCTCACAAAGCGGTTCATGTTCGTGTTCTACAGCGTGCTCATGGTGGGTCCGCGTATTTTCGATAGAATTTCACATATACAGCTTTTGGGTAAGGAATTTAGTCGGTGGAATCTGCGGCCTGACGGCACGACTCCGCTCAGTACCCCGGATCTCTCTCAAGACTCCGCAGGTTTTATCGCACCCACTTGGAAACGTCGGCCCAATGCTTGTCTGGCAGCGTCAGCTTCAACGAAACTTTTGGAAATTCCCGTTCTCCACGAAGCCGGTGGGGCGCATATTGACGTGGACTCGGAGGGGTTCATGACCAAGCCGCGTCAGTGGACCCGCGAAATCGGGGCTGACCTGGCTCGCGCAATTAACTTAGAGATGACGCCCCGGCACTGGGAAGTCATCGAATTCGCCCGAGAAAGTTTTGCAAAATACCAAGTCAGCCCCACGCTGAGACGTCTCGAAATGGCGGGAGACTTCCCGATTTCTGAACTGTTCGAGCTTTTCCCGTTTAAGCCGGGGAAACTCATCGCCTACGTGGCCGGAATTCCGAAACCAGTAGGCTGTATCTAGGTTCCGAAGGAGAGTGAAGTTATGGAGAAATCCACCGCTGATTTTTTTGACCAGGATTTTTGGCGTGTCTCGGAACCTCTGCTGCACGTGGACCAGCGCAAGATGGCCTTTATCTGTTCCAAAGGCAACCTTGATATGGCTTATCCGGTGTTGGTTATGTCAATCGCGGCACTCACAGAAAAGGTCGATGTTAACATTTTCTTTACTTTCTGGGGTCTGGATATCGTCACGAAACGCACCATGGACTCTCTAAAGTTCACTATGCAGGGAAACACGGCCCTGCACCTTCCCCTTTTGGAAAAAATCCGCCCTGGTTGGGGCAAACGCTATATACCTCCCAGCCTGGGAAATCTGCCTGGAGCTACGCACCTGGCCACCTGGTACATGAATAAAATGATGGAAAAGAACGGCATTCCCCCTGTGCGTGATTTGTTGGAACAGATTGTTGAAATGGGCGGTCATCTGTGGGGATGCAAAATGACCGTGGACCTCATGAAACTACGCCAGAATATGATGTATAAAGGGGTTTCAGGAATTATCACCGCTCCTGAATTCATCAAGAAATCGGAAGGTGCCCAAATTATTTTCATCTAATCGCATCTCCTCAGCACGCTCGCTGGTACCGGGATGGTCTCTCGCTACGCTTGCCTAAGGGTGAAAGATAACCGGATCTGGGGGGAGGTTTTCGGGTCTCCAGGTAACCGTGGCTTGTTTCAGGATTTCTTTCGTGGGACAGGTCAACAGTTCAGTCGCGTCAGTTTTCGCTGCCGACCACCCCAACGTTTCCAAGGCTCTCAAGAGAATCTGTTGGTCAGACCACCCCAGGGCGTTCAGCTCGGGACGGGTCACCGATTTATCTCGCTTGGCCAGGCGCTGCCCCTGCGCATTCATGACCAGCGGCACATGAGCATAACTGGCTGGGCGGCCTCCCAAAGTTTCGGTGAGCCAGGCCTGCACCGGAGCGCTGGAGGCCAAATCAGCCCCCCGCACAATCTGATCCACGCCTTGATTCATGTCGTCCACCACCACGACCAGCTGATAAGCCCAATCCCCATCGGTACGCCGCAGCACGAAGTCGTGGAGCAGACCGGTCAGCGGTCCCAACAGTGAATCGTGTACCGTATGTTCAACTCCTTGCGGGGCTCGCAGTCGCAAGGCCGGTTTGCGGCCTTGCGCTGCCAGGGCGGCTCGTTTTTCCACCCGCTCTGAATCACTCAAATCCCGGCAGATTCCGGGATAAATCCCGGGTTTCCCATGCGGCGCGCTGGCAGCGGCTGCGATGTCTGCCCGCGAACAGTAGCATTCGTATACCAGACCATTTTGTACCAACTGTTCCAAAGCGGCTTGGTACAGCTCGTGGCGTTGCGACTGGTAAACAACCTCTCCATCGCTCTGCATGCCCAAAGCCGTCAGGTCCTCCAGGGCTTGGGCGGCAAAACCGGGACGGGAACGTCCGGTATCGATGTCTTCTATTCGTACCAAGAACTCGCGCCCGTTGGATTTAGCAAACAGGTAGGCTGCCACCGCGGTACGCAGATTCCCGAAATGCATGACTCCCGACGGGCTGGGAGCAAACCGGCCGAAGCCGCTTCGACTCACTCTACACCCGCTTGACCAGCGGGAACGTGATAGTTTCGCGGATTCCTGCTCCGGTCAAAGTCATCAGCAGACGGTCCAGGCCCATTCCCATACCGCCGGCGGGAGGCATTCCCTGTTCCATTGAAATGAGGAAGTCCTCGTCCACTTCCATAGCTTCCGGATCTCCGTTGGCAGCATCTAAAGCCTGCTGTTCAAAGCGTGCCCGCTGTACCACCGGGTCGTTCAACTCGGAATATCCGGTGGCAACTTCAAAGCCGCGAATCATCAAATCCCACTTTTGCACCTGGCCGGGCTTATCAGGATGCGTCTTGACCAGGGGCGAAGTGTCCTCGGGGAAATCACAAACAAAAGTCGGCTGCCACAATTTGTCGCCAACCAGTTCTTCCCACAGGACTTCCACGATTTTCCCGGAGGTATAGTAGGGTTCCAACTCGATGTCGAGCCGATCCGCCAAAGTGACCAAGGCATCCTTCGGGGTACGCACCGTAACTTCCTGGCCCAGCGCCTCAGAGAGGGAACCATAGAGGTCAATCCACTTCCATTCCCCGGATAAATCGAACTGAGTACCATCGTTCAAGGTCACGACTTCGGAACCAAACACGTCCCGGGCGCAGCGTTGAATCATCTCCCGAGTCAGGTCCGCAATCTGATGGTAGTCCCCGTAAGCGCAATACACCTCTATCATGGTGAATTCCGGGGAGTGCGAAGAATCGGCGCCTTCGTTACGGAAGTTCCGGTTGATTTCAAAAACCTTGTCTATTCCGCCAATCAGGCAGCGCTTCAGGAACAGCTCCGGGGCGATACGCAGGTAGAGCTCCGTGTCGTAGGCGTTCATGTGAGTCACAAAAGGACGGGCGGCAGCCCCGCCGTGCAAGTTTTGCAGCATGGGGGTTTCTACCTCGAGATAGTCATGCTCGTCCAGGTAGCGGCGCAGCGTTTGCACCACGCGGGAGCGATTGCGCACCATGTCGCGAGCGGCGGGGCGCATAATCATATCCAGGTCGCGCCGACGAACCCGCATGTCCTCACTCAACGAGACTTCTTCGCCAGCTTCATTAACGTATGACTTCGGCAAGGGGCGCAGCGCTTTACAAGTCAGCTGCCAAGAGTCCACGAAAATGGACAGTTCTCCGCGTTTGGAACTGATGACCCGGCCGTGGACAAACAGGTGATCGCCCAGGTCAACCTCTGCCTTGTAGGCGGACATCGATTCCGAGCCGACTTCCCGTTCACTAACCATAATCTGAATGGTGGAACCGTTACCCTCTTGCAAAGTGGCGAAAGCCAGCTTGCCGCTGGAACGCATCAGACGAACCCGCCCGGCCAAGCCGACATAATCTTCGGTTTCTTCCCCCGCCTGCAGATTCGGGTACTTCTGACGAACTTCAGAAATGGTTGCGGAAATATCCACGTGTACCGGGTAGGGAGTCCTGCCTTTGGCCAGCATCTTGGCGCGTTTTTCCGCACGGATTCGGATCTGTTCAGGAGCCTCGGCCGCATACGTCTCATCGTCGTTCGCCATCGGCTCTGGGTTTACTTTCTCAGTTTTGTTTTCGTTTTCAGCCACCGTCCTAGTTTAGACCATTACCAGGGAGTGTTGTTCCGCAAGGGTTTTGCCCCCGTCAACCGGGTCCCCGACAGGCTTGCGGCGGGTAAAATAATTCCAGGAGGTTCATCACGTCGTTTAGGGGATTCAATGCAACTTTCCGCTGCTGACAAATTGACTGTTTCCGCTCGACTCAGTGAGGCTAAGCAATCATTGGATGAGGTTATTGGTCTGCTGGATACTGATGCGGACGCGAGTGTAGTGATTTCTAAGCTGAACGAGTCATCGCGGCGCTTAGACAGAGCCTCTTTCGCTCTGATGGTCTCCAGCTTGCAGGGCACAGCCGAAGCCAGTGAACCGGAACGCGCGGCAAACATCAAGCACCTGGAGCAGCTCTTCTTGGACATCGAGTAAACGCGAGAAGCGTTCAAAATACCAAATGGCGGTGTGACTGGAGTTAATTAACCGGATGGTTGTTCGCGTCTACGTGCACCACGCGAGGAGTCAGGTTCCGGGCTGTTTCGTCATCAACAGTGGCGTAAGCGATGATGATGACCAGGTCGCCGGGAACCACCAGGCGAGCAGCGGGACCGTTCATCTGAATCGTGCCAGAACCACGGGTACCGGCAATCGTGTAGGTGGTCAGGCGCGAGCCGTTATTGACATCGACTACATCAACCTGTTCCCCTGGCAGGATGTCGGCACGCTGCAGCAAATCCGCGTCAATAGTGATGGATCCGACATAGTTAATGTCCGCATCAGTCACGGTAGCGCGATGAATCTTGCCGCTCATCATGGTTCGCATCCGCATATTTTCCCCTCAACAGGTTTCCCGATTTGCTCCTCAGGGAGTGATTCCCCAGGGGTCTTTCACAGGGTAGTCCGAAAGATAGTACGGCCGCAACATTTCCCCACACGCAAGGCTCACCCCGAAAGGCGCGGCAGGACCCTTGTGACCTCTACAGTTGCACGTCCATATTGTCTATCAGCCGCGTGGAACCGACTTTCGCTGCCAGCGCCAAGATGGCGCTGCCGTGATAATCGCCAGTAATCGGCACAAACCCCACCGGGTTCACCAGGGCAACATAATCTACGTCTATCCCCGGCACTGACTCGAGGCGCGCACGCACCTTGGCCGCCAAATCGCCCGCACCGAGCTGGGAAGCGTTTTCCCGCCCCCACTTCAGAGCCTGGGAAAGGTTGAGAGCCGTGTCGCGTTCCTCGGGAGACAGGTAGCGGTTGCGCGAGCTCAAGGCCAGACCATCGGGTTCCCTGCGGATTTCCACCGGCAAAATCGTCAGCGGGAAGTCCAGGTCGGTAACCATCTGGGAGACAATGGCGAGCTGTTGGGCATCTTTCTTGCCGAAAGCAGCCACATCGGGACGGGTCAAGTGGAACATCTTGCCCACCACCAGCAGCACTCCGGCAAAGTGCGTAGGGCGAGTTTTACCTTCCAGGATTGTGGCGGCACTACCGGGGTCGAAACGTACCAAAGCCTCACCAGAGGGATACATCACCTCAGGGGTAGGCGCGAACAGCGCGTCAGCCCCGACCGCCTGGAGCTTGGCGGCGTCCCCCGCCAAGTCGCGTGGATAGGTATCATAATCCTCACCGGGAGCGAACTGGGTAGGGTTGACGAACACCGTCACCAGCACCGTGTCTGCCTGGGCTTTCGCGGCGCGCACTAAATCTAAATGCCCCTCATGCAGGGCTCCCATCGTCATAACCAGACCAAGTCTGCCCTTGACTCCGTTGCGCCAGGTCGCTAACTCTGCTCTGGTTTTCAACAACTCCACAGTCTTAATCCTCTCTGAGATTGTCTGTTTGGTGTTCTTCGATACTCGCACAAGCCTCCAGGTTAGAGGTTACTCGCTCCAGCCAGGCGGCAGGGGGTTCTTTCTCACGCGCCATGTCCGCGTGCGAGACTTGCAGTTCCCACAGACTCTGCGCGGAGGCGGTAGGCAGATGGTACACCGTGGTTGGCACGACCCCCGGCACCAAGTGCAGTTTGACGTTTGCCATCCCTAAAGCCCGTTGTGCCGGTCCTTGCCGCAGAGCTACGGATTGCATCCGGCAATGCGGCACGAAGGACACGCGGCGGGTGATTCTGCCGTCACGAATCATCACCATCGTCGTGGTCAGCACGGCAGCTTTCCGATTCCACGTAATCCAGTCAAACCAGCGGGCTTTCGGCGAAGCGGTAAAAATACCGGGCGCTGGCCCGGAACCATACATCATGACTTCCAAGAGGTTTGTACCGGCTGTTCCAATTTCGGCGCCGTTGAGGTCGGTGACCGCGCCGAGGTCTTGTTCCATCATCCACAATGCTTGTAGTGCCTGAGTTCGGGTTCCTACCGGCAGCATCACATGGGAGCTGGTCTTGCTCTTATTGTTGCCGTTTCCTTCAGAGGCGCCCTGATAGCCGGCCATAGTTAACTCGACTCGCCACCAGTCCTTGCCCCGCCACAGCAGGGGCTGCTTCAAGACTACGGCGTGGACTCGCCCGGGAGGAATGGTTTGGGAATCATGGGTCGTCAGTCCGTGGCGCAGGCGGATTCCGTCAACAGAGGCCGCCGCGGTAAAGTTCCAACCTTCGTTAACTTTTTGCATCACCGCCGCAATTGTGGCGATAACACCACCGATAACACCCAATATTGCTTGCGGAGCAATCAACAAGGCCGCTGCAAAACTGTCTGCATCGCCACTGAGGTAAATAGCTATCGCGGGCATCAACCCCAGCACCAACAGTAGGGGGATGAGTAGCACCGCGAACCAGGTAGAAATGGAACGCAGAATGGAACCTACCAACATATCGGTTGTCACTTCGTAAAGTGTTGTCTCAGGGGCTTCTCCGCTGGCGGCGGGTAAGGCTCCCACCAGTCCGAACTCACCTATCCCGATAACTTTTGTACCATTCGTTAAAGAATTAGCAGCATCCGTCGCGGGGCCGGTTGGGGTTTTTTGACCGGACGCCTTTGATAAGACTTCAGCCCGCAACGCTTGAGCCTGGGAGGCTTTCAGATACATGATGTCAATCTGAGAACCCCTGGCTCCCGCAGAATCCACGTGCAACTTCGCCAAACCGAACAGACGCGGCACTAACGGAGCGATGACGTCTACCGCCTGAATCCGGCTTAGCCGCATATGACGTTCTTTTTTAAAAATGATTCCGTGGCGAAACAAAACCGCTTCATCAGTCAGCGCATAAGCGGTAAATCTCCAGCTCAGATAGGCAAAAAGCAACAGCAACAGAAGTAGCGCCGCGACTGCCAGCATGGAAAAAAACAGCACCGGCAGAACCTTTCCTATCGACTGAATCGCAGCCATCTCCTTAGAAAGGTCACGTATCAAGTCGAGCTGCGAATAAATGATTGCCGCTAACGCCACCAGGATTCCCCACATCTGGGTCAGTGGTGTCAAGGGGTGCACTTTGCGCCAAACCGGAGGTTGCGCGGCAACGCTGGTGAGGCCAGAACTGCCGAGACTCCCCTCCGGCAAGCCCTGCGAAGGTAAGGCCGCCGGAGATTCTTTGGGCGTCCCTTCCGGGGGTTCCCAGCCAGGATTAATTGGTTGTGTCATCTGTCATTCCCCGCCGTGTTCACAATCCCGCTCGCAAGGATTCACCGCGCGCAGTGAGAATTTTACGTAGGCGATCCGCCTCGTCTCGATCCAGTCCGGGAATGCTCGCCGCTGATTCCATCGAAGCGGTCTTCATACTGACCTGGGCGATGCCGAAAATCCTGTCGATAGGCCCCTGCTGCACATCAACGAACTGCATCCGCCCGTAGGGAATGGCCCACATTTTCTTAAACATGATGCCGCGACGCAAAAACAGATCCCGCTCAGACTCGGCGTAGCCCCACGCCTTGACCTGGCGCGGAATTAACCACAGCTGCCACACCAATAGACCAATCGGTACAATTTCTAGGAGCCAAAACCACGACACCCCTTGTGTAAACATCATTGCCCCCGCAAATACCCCGAGAGCCAGGGCGAGAGCCACAGTCCACGCCAACAACCCCAAAATCCGCACCGTGATGAGCTTCATGGAAATCGGCTTAAACGTCACACCCTCAGGATTAAACAATTCACCACTCATAGGGACATCCTATCTAGGCACACGGGGATTAATCGAGGCAGAATCTGCACTTAGTCCAAAATTTTACTAAGCTGGTCGAACTGGGTGGGGCTCAAATTTCCGCGTAGCCTCAGACGTTGTGCCGCGGCTCGTGCCAGGGCACGGTAGGAGTCGGGGACGTCAGCCAAATCGTCAAAAGGCAGTGCCGGATCCAAGTCGTCTTTGTCAAGGACAGGGCCTTCCTGTAGCGCCTTGAGGTGTAGGGCGACGGTTTGAGAGTCTCCGCGCACCACCGGTCCGGACAACCCCGCTTCTCCCTCCTGTAAAGCTCTGTCAAAAGCGGCCTTAAACAACGGCTCGGCATAGGCTGCCGGGTCGTCCAAACCCGCCATTCGCAGTGCTCGCAAGGCTTGGGATACCACAATCACCAGGTGATTTGCCCCGTGCGCTAACGCTGCGTGGTACAGGGGACGTGCCGAATCAGGCAACACATGCGGTATCCCACCGAGGTCCAAAACTAAGGCTTGAGCCACAGCCAGCAATGCCCGCGGCGCATTGACTGCCCAATGAGTCCCCTGTAAACGCTGCAGGTCCAGGGACGTACCGGAAAACGTCTGCGCCGGATGCAAAGCCAGTGGAATAACTCCCGCTGCGGCGGCAGGCTGCAAAACATCCAATCCGTGAGCTCCGGAAACGTGAGCGACCAGCTGACCCGCTCGAAACGCTTGAGCCTTCGCTAATTCCGTAACTAGAGGGGCGATTTCTTGATCTCGCACGGTAAACACCACGAGGTCGCACTCGGGCACCAGCTGTGCTGGCGACACCACCGCGACACCGGGGAGGATGGCGTCCACCCGTTCTTGGGAAGTTTGCGAACGCGCGGAAACCCCCACTAAAGTGTGTCCTGCCTGCGTGAACGCTGCGGCCAGAATTGGTCCGACCGCCCCCATACCGATAACCCCCACCCGCAGAGCCGGGCTGGGACTCCCACCAATTTCAGACATGTCACTATCGTAAACCACCCGCACCACGGGGGACACGGCGCGGGTCCGCGCTGCCCGAACCAGCTTTTCCCCACCCAGCTGCTGACCGGGGACTCGTGAATTCAGAGAATCTCAGGAGTGTTCGATGGGAAATCCGCTTCAAGCTGCACCCAGAACTGCCTTTTGCAGTTAAGATGTATGTAAGGAGTGCCGTGCCTCCTAACTTGCGCGGCAATTTGAACATTTTGTTTAACGAGGATGGTTATGGAACCTGCAGTGAGCGAAGCACGACTTTTGGTCGTGGATGACGAACCTAATATTCGCGATCTCCTGGCGTCTTCCCTGCGTTTTGCGGGATACGATGTCTTGAGCGCCGGGGATGGTACCGAGGCCTTGCGCCTGGCCACGACGGAGAAACCGGATTTGGTCATCTTGGATGTCATGTTGCCGGATATGGACGGCTTTACCGTGACCCGTAAGCTGCGGGCTTCCGGCATCGATATGCCAATTCTGTTCCTGACCGCCAAGGACGACATGCGCGACAAGGTCGAGGGCCTGCAGGCTGGCGGCGACGATTACGTCACCAAGCCGTTTGGCCTGGAAGAAGTCGTGGCTCGCATCAACGCTATCCTGCGCCGCACGAAGCACTCCGCAGTAGAACAGCCGCTGCTGCGCGTGGCTGATTTGGAGCTGGACGACAACCTCTACGAAGTGCATCGCGGCGGTCGCCTCATCGACCTCTCCCCCACCGAATTCAAACTGCTGCGTTACCTCATGGTCAACGAAGGGCGGGTGGTCTCAAAGACGCAAATCCTCGATCACGTGTGGGAATACGATTGGGAAGGCGATGCCGCCATCGTTGAATCCTACATTTCTTACCTGCGTCGCAAACTTGACGCCCCGGACGAGAACGGCAAGATACCGCCTTCGCTCATCCAGACGCGTCGCGGGGTCGGCTACTTGTTGCGTGACCCCAACGAGTAAGTACTGGAGGTTTACCGCCACAGCGAAAGGTGAGAGCCTCTGCCGGTAGTAAACCAATTCCCCGCCACCTGGTGGAACGTGTCGGACTTTCGAAAAAGCACCCGAGTCAGATGAGGAGTGGCAAGTGCGTGGAATAGGGAAACTGTGGATCTCCCTGGCCTTGGCCACGCGGCTGACGATTATTTTTGCAGTCGCCTTGGTGACAGCGCTGTCGTTGGCTGGAACCGTAACGGTGCTGTCGCTTTCGTCGTACCTGACCAGTCAGCAGGACGCGCAGCTTTCCGCTGCCGCCAGGGTTATGGGTCCCAACGCCGCCAATCTCTCGGACACAACGGTGTTTTCCAACAATATGCCCAGCGATTACTACATCTACGTGCAGTTCGCGGGCTCTATGCACCGACCGGACCGCGAATTTATTACCCCGGCAACAAAGAGTAAGTCGGGCATTCCGCAGCGTCAATACTTGCCGAAAAAAGCCGATATTCCCACCATCAGCAATGCGTCTTCGCTGGTCATGCCCGGAACTACAGTCCCTTCGACCAAATCGGGTCAAAAGTGGCGGGTTCTGTCGATTTTGCTGACTTCGCAGGGCAAAGTCGCCGGGGCTGCGACTGTCGGTTTGTCGATGACACCGCAGCGCAATATGCTCCAGGCCATCATTTTCACCATCTCAATCTCGACTCTGATTATCGCCATTGTCGGCACTTTGATGACAAACTACCTGGTAGGGAGGGCTTTCCGGCCTCTGCATGAGATTGAGGTGGTCGCGAACAAGATTGCGGCCGGGGATTTGACGCAACGTGTTAAGAAGGCTCCTACCACCACCGAGGTGGGTTCCTTGGCGAACTCTATGAACGTGATGCTTTCTAACCTGGAACAGGCTTTCTCAGCGGTGGAGCTGTCCGAACGCAAGATGCGGCGTTTCGTCTCTGACGCGTCCCACGAGCTGCGTACTCCCACCGCCGCGATTCGCGGTTATGCGGAACTGTCGCGCATGGGTGGAGTGGGCCCGGAGCGTCAGGCGGAGGTCATGGCGCGTATCGAGTCCGAGGCCACCCGCATGGGCAATATGGTTCAGGACTTGCTGACATTGGCGCGATTGGATGAACACCGTCCGATGACTTTCGAGCGCACCGATATTACCGCTTTGGCGCGGAACTCTCTGTCGGATATGGCCGTGCTGGATCCGGAACGCGACATGCAGCTGCTGAACATGGAAGATGAGACGTTGGAGGAAGTCTACAGTGTCTATGCAACTGTGGATGCGGAAAAGATTTCCCAGGTCATCACCAATTTGCTGACTAACGTGCGGCAGCACACTCCGGCCAATACCCCCGTCGAGGTGGTGGTGGGTTACCACATGTGGCCTGATGAAACCGGAGCTCCCCTTAAGAATGCCGCGGCTTCAAAGATTCCCGCGTTCCAGCGCTGTGCCGTCCTGGAGATTCGTGACCACGGTCCGGGTGTAGCTCCCGAGGATGCCAAAAAGGTTTTTGAACGTTTCTATCGTTCCGATACGTCACGAGTGCGCACCACGGGCGGTACCGGGCTAGGTTTGGCAATCGTCTCGGGTATCGTTTCGGCTCACAACGGTACGGTGGCTATGCTCCAGACTCCCGGCGGTGGCGCCACGGTAAGGATTAAGCTACCGTGCCAGGCCTCGCACGTGGATTCTCAGGGTGAGAACCAGAGCAGTCCAGCCGCAAAGTTCGCTGCGGCCTCAGCCGCTATCAACAAGGCTTCCAACACCAAGGAAAATTCCCGGCAGACCCCAGCCCCCGCTCGTAAAGCACCAGCCAGCGCCCCGAAGCCGCAGGGCATGCCTGTCGTAAGACCGGTGCCTCCGATGGTGCGACCTGCCGTGCCAACCCCGATGGGACAGCCAACTCCTCCCGTGGCGCCTTCCCCTCGGCCTCCCGCAAAACCGGTCCCCAAGCCGACGAAGGTTCTCCCGCCTCCGCCCCCGCCGCGTTCCGCTTAGGTCTGTGAGTTCTTCTCGACACCAAAGGTGGGGCTTCAAGCTACGGTTTTTACCGTCTGGAGCATCGGTTTTAGGCGAAAGTCGTTACTACCGGGATAAACAGGTATACTTGGTAGGTTGCTTTGGGTTTCCCAAGCTGGCAGAGGATGATGTATATGGCCGAGATGATACCGGCTTGGTTATTGTCGGGTTTTGCCCGTTCTGTTGCCGCTGAAGGCGGTACAGCTCCACGAGACGTAGCCCGATCCGTAGGCACCGAGTTGGCGCAGCGGTGGATGGCTCCGGAGCGCCATTTTCATAACCTGGAATATCTGAAAACCACCCTGGAAAACGTTGATACTCTCAGCGAACAAGCTCGGGACGTGGATGCTATCCGTTTGGCCGTGTGGTATCACGGTGCGATTTTTGATGTTTCCGAAGCGGCGGTGGAGCGTGGGGAAGCGGGACTGAACGTGCTGGGTTCCGCCGATTATGCTGCTGATTCTCTAGCTGAGCTAGGCGTTAGTGAGCCGCAGATTGAAAAAATTACTAATCTCATCCGGGGTTTGTACCGCCATCAGGCGATTGACGACATCGATGCCCAGGTGCTTTCCGATGCGGATTTATGTATATTGGCGGCGGATCCTCAGGAGTACATAGAGTACTTGCGAGCTATTCGCCGCGAATACGCCGCCTATGACGAGGCTTGTTTCATTTCCGCCCGTTCCAAAGTCATCGGCAGTTTGCTGAACCGCCCGCAACTGTTTTGGACGCACGGGGCTGCATCGTGGGAGGAACAAGCCCGCGAAAACCTCCGAGCCGAATTGGAACGTCTGGAAAAAACCGGTACTGCCGGGTTGGACATCGCTGGTGCCGGGGTTGACCCCACGGTCCAGACCGGCGCGATTCCCGCTGCGACAGCGACATCGGAACTGCCACCCACTCCGCGGGAAGGCACCCCGAAAGTTGCTGTCACCAACCCCGAAACCGGGGACTTGTCTGGATCTTCCCCGAGGGATGGGGATACAGAGGAGACGGATGAACCGGACGAGGTCAACCCTTATGCGCCTCCGGATGAAGCGGATTTGGGTTCGACCCTTGAGAACGTAGCTGAAGCCATGGATACGATGGTCATGAAAGCGCTAAAACCCGCTGAAGTTGACTCTAAAAATATCTCTGAAGTGCAGGAATAGGGTTTTCCACAGGACGCACGATTTCGGGGTTTTCCACAGGTAGATTTTTTGTGACTGGGTAGCTCGCGCGTATTGCCTTAGTTTGAAAGTGCGAAAACCCAAGTTTGGTTTTCCCTCACTTTAGAAGTGTTTCAAACGAAAGGAATCACCATGCAATTTCAAGTTGATAGCGATGCCGTAGCTGCCGCCGGCGCCCAAACTCGCGCCTGTGCAGAGGAAGTCAGTGCCCAAGTTTCAGCGATGATGGCGAATCTGACTGCCTTGCAGGAATCTTGGACCGGTGCCGCCTCCGGAGCTTTCGCGGCTCTCGCGGCTCAATGGCGCGCCACCCAAGCCACCGTGGAGGATAACCTTCGCCAGATTGGTTTGCAGCTCGACACGGCCTCCGCGAATTATGCCGAAGCAGAATCGAATGCCGCGGCGTTATTTGCGGGAGCATAAAGGATTTCGGTTCAAATCCCAGACCACCAAATCAAAGAACTGAGAGATCCCGTTGGGAGTCTCTCAGTTCTTAACGATTTATGTAGTTTGCGAGAGGGCTTTACCGCAGGTTAGCGATGCAGGCCCAAGTTGATTTTCTTTCCGGTCACGATTGAAATCACGACCGCAGCCGCAACCCCGGCCCCCACGCACAGCAGCATGATAAAGACAAAGGAAACCACGCCAGGAACCGAGTCAATCGGGGAGGACACGAAGGCTTGCGGGGCGTTCGCATTAATCGCCGAGATAGAAGTCTTGGCTTTTTCGGGTGATTGAGGAGCCACATTGGCGTGAATCTGAGGTTCCGCATTAGCTACGGATGCCGGAGCCTGAGGGTACATGACTTCAGGACCAGCCGGAACATCGACATCGTTGCTGCCCGCGTTCAGTTCCGCGGTGGAAGGAGCCGCGGGGGCAGGAGCTACGGGATTGACCGCTACATCGGAGGCACCGGAGGGCATCGAATCCAAATTCACGTGCCCCATGACCGTACCGGCCGAATCTCCGGATGCGTCCGGGGAAGGCAAAGTATCTGCGTAAGCTGCCGGACCAAAAGCCAATCCCAGTGCCAACGCCGCTGCTGTAATCAAAAACTTTTTCATCGCGTCCTGCCTCAGTTTCAAATTCCTATGTCCAGGGTTTTCCCAGTTCCTCACCACACGATTTTCCCAGGTTCCAAACCGAGGAATCCTTGCGGCTGTTACTTAACATTGTAACCTCTAAAACATTTATCGGGAACCCCTCAGGTTTCATTAGGATTCTTTTCGGAATTTTTGTGCAATTCTCAAGGTTTTTTCCGGTAGTTTTCCAAACCTTTGTAGCAACATTCTCACCTTTGCGCTCTCGTTGGCAGCCCCGAACTGACCCAACCGAGATGGATTCAAGGACCGAAGAACCATAAAAACCCACCGGGGCGACCCCCTGAGAACAGGGAATCGCCCCGATGAAAATTATGAAACTCGAACGGTTCAGTACCGCTTTAGTACATGCCGCCCATGTCGTCGCCAGCCGGAGCCGGTGCCGGAGCCGGAGGCTCGGGCTTGTCAGCCACCACCGCTTCGGTGGTCAGGAACAGACCCGCGATAGAGGCCGCGTTCTGCAGCGCGGAACGAGTCACCTTCACCGGGTCAGCCACCTTGGCTTCCAGCAGATCTTCGTACTCGCCGGTGGCAGCATTCAGACCCTGACCCTTGGGCAGGTGACGAACCTTCTCAGCCACAACCCCGCCTTCTAGGCCAGCGTTATCCGCAATCTGCTTCAGCGGGGATTCCACTGCCACCCGCACGATGGCGGCGCCGGTCGCTTCGTCGCCTTCCAGTTTCAAATCCTTGAAAGCCTCCGCGGCAGCCTGAATCAGCGCCACGCCGCCGCCGGGAACCAAGCCTTCTTCCTTCGCAGCCTTCGCATTGCGCACAGCATCCTCGATGCGGTGCTTGCGTTCTTTCAGCTCCACCTCGGTAGCGGCACCGGACTTGATGACGGCCACGCCGCCGGCCAACTTCGCCAAGCGTTCCTGGAGCTTCTCACGGTCGTAGTCGGAATCGGTCTTTTCGATTTCCTGGCGAATCTGGCGAATGCGAGCCTCCAGAGCGTCCTTGTCGCCAGCGCCGTCCACGATAGTGGTGTCGTCCTTGGTGACAACAACCTTGCGGGCGGTACCCAGCACTTCCAGACCCACGTTCTCCAGCTTCAGACCGAGGTCCTCGCTGACGACCTGGGCGCCGGTCAGGATAGCCATATCCTGGAGCATAGCCTTACGGCGATCGCCGAAACCGGGAGCCTTGACCGCGACAACCTTCAGCGAGCCGCGGATACGGTTCAGCACCAGGGTAGCCAGCGCTTCGCCCTCGATGTCCTCGGCGATAATGGCCACCGGTTTACCGGCCTGCATAACCTTTTCCAGCAGCGGCACCAAGTCCTTGATGGAGGAAATCTTGGTGTCCACCAGCAGGACGTAGGTGTCCTCCAGAGCGGCTTCCTGACGGTCCGCATCGGTTACAAAGTAAGGGGAAATGTAGCCACGATCGAAACGCATACCCTCGGTGACCTCAAGATTCAGGCCGAAAGTGTTGGATTCTTCCACAGTGATGACGCCCTCTTGGCCGACCTTTTCCATGGCCTCGGCAATCATTTCGCCGATGGTTTCGTCAGCGGCCGAAATCGAAGCAGTCGCAGCGATTTGTTCCTTGGTCTTAACTTCCACCGCGTCGGCGAGCAAACGAGCCACCACCGCGTCCACGGCCTTCTCGATACCGTGGCGCAACGCAATCGGGTTCGCGCCCGCAGCCACGTTGCGCAGACCTTCCTTCACGATAGCCTGAGCCAAAACGGTCGCCGTAGTGGTACCGTCACCAGCCACGTCGTCAGTCTTCTTGGCGACTTCCTTGACCAGTTCGGCGCCAATCTTTTCGTAGGGGTCAGCCAGGTCGATTTCCTTAGCGATAGACACGCCGTCATTAGTAATGGTCGGGGCGCCCCACTTCTTTTCCAACACCACGTTGCGGCCCTTGGGTCCCAAGGTTACCTTGACGGTGTCAGCCAACAAATCCAGTCCGCGTTCCATGCCGCGACGGGCTTCTTCTGCAAAGGCAATCATTTTTGCCATTTATTACAACCTCCGCTTTTATAAGGTTCATGTGCGGCGAATGCCCGCGACGGACGGCTGGGGTTGTGGCGGTTCACGTCTCCGCGCGACCTGCAGCCTCATTCACCAACTTGTCACTCTGACATTGAGAGTGCTAACTCAATCTTGGCACTCTAACCCCTCGAGTGCAAGTTTTAAACTTCCGCGTCCGCGGCGCAAAGCTGTGCAAAAATGACTGACCCGGCTGGCTTTAGAGTCTGCCGACCAGCACGACCTGAATCGTCTCCAGGCCGTCTTTGGGCACAATCATGTCGATATTCAAAACCCGCTGCACCTCGCGCGCTTCTGCTTCCCGATCAGACGGGTAATAGATAGTGTTCACCGCGGGTTTAGTGCCCTGGAAGTTTTCAGCAGACACCTTTGTAAAGCCATCCGCTGCGATTTTGTCCTTGGTTTTTGCGGCCAGTCCGTTGATTCCCGAAGCATTCAAGACGCTCACGGTAATAGTCTTATCAGCCGTACGCGGCTCGGTCGTTTTTTCAGCGGCGGGCGGGGTGGTTTGGGTCGGTTCCTCACTGGGCGCGACACTTTCTGTGGGTTCTTCGCTGGGTTTGCCGGTCTCAGCAGGGCTCGGAGTCGCCACGGTATTCGGGGTTTGACTCATCTGGGGCTTAGTCGCCGCATCGTTGGCGGTTGAGGGGTGCGACCCAATCAGGAGCAGCATGGCCCAAGCCAGCAAGGGTGCGGCAATAATCACGATGACAAAGGGCAGAAAACCGTGCCACCAGGGCTGACCAGGTCGGTGCGCGCCCTGGGGCAAGTTTTTCCCAATCCGGTCGAATTCATCCTCGGGGTATCGTGCTTCATCCACGTGTCCAGCTTACGGATTGCATCAGTTTTCGGGCTGTTCCCACGCCGTTAACCCAACGGAAAAGTTACGCAAACGCGTCCATAACCGGCCGCTCACGGCAGGCGCCAATCCACCGGCTGGCCGCCCTGGGCCACCAACAATTCATTGGCTCGTGAAAAGGGACGGGAACCAAAGAATCCTCGTGACGCTGAGAGCGGGGAGGGATGAACCGATTCGAGGCACGGTACGCGGGGCATAAACTCTTTGGTCTTGCGCGCATCGGCACCCCACAAAATCGCGACCAGCGGCAGCCCTTGCGCAGCGTGATGTTTAGCGAGTTCCCGGATTGCGAACTCGGTAATAGCCTCCCAGCCTCGGCCTCGGTGGGAGGCAGGTTTCCCCGGCTGTACGGTCAAAGCTCGGTTTAGCAGCATGACTCCCTGATTTGCCCAGGGCCGCAAGTCGCCCGAAGTCGGCAGGGGCAGGCCTAAATCTTGGTGCAGTTCCTTAAAAATGTTAACCAGCGAACGCGGAATTTCTGTACCGGACATTACAGAAAATGATAGTCCCATGGCGTGACCCGGGGTAGGATAGGGGTCTTGGCCCACAATCAGGACCTTCACCTGCGCCAAAGGGTACTGAAAGGCGTGAAATACATTCTCTCCAGCCGGGAAATATCCCCGTCCCGCCGCCAGCTCAGCACGCAGGAAATCTCCCATGGCGTGAATCTGATCCTCGACCGGAGCCATAGTTTGCGCCCAGTCCGGGGACATTATCCGTTCCAGTCCGCCTCGGTTCTCCCCTGTATTCATGGCCACTCCCTACATGTCCAGAGCCAAATCGAGAATGGGAGCGCTGTGCGTGAGGGCTCCCACAGAGATATAGTCCACCCCGCAGGCGGCGGTCGCTGCCGCGTCACTCAGTGTCAAACCCCCGCTGGCCTCGGTTTTCACTCCGTGCGGGGAGGCGATTGTCACCGCTTTGGTCATGATTTCCGGGCTCATATTATCCAGCAAAATCAGCCCAACCCCGAGATCCGTTGCCTCCCGAACCTGTTCCAAAGTGTCGCATTCAACTTCCAGGGGAATTTGAGGGGCGTGTGCCCGTACCGCTTGCACCGCGGCCGCCAGGGAACCGGCTGCGGCAATGTGGTTGTCTTTGATGAGCGCCGCGTCCCCCAACCCCATTCGGTGATTTTCTCCGCCGCCGCAGCGCACCGCGTACTTTTGCAGCACGCGCATGCCGGGAATCGTTTTGCGCGTGTCACGTACCCGTGTTTTTGTACCTTTCGTTCCACTATCGCTGGAGGCGGCAGCAATTGCATCCACGTAAGCCGCCACCGCACTCGCCACACCGCTGAGCTGACTGGCCAGGTTCAACAGAGTCCTCTCGGCGGTTAGCATGGTCCTGGCGCCGGCAGTTATCTCTAAAATGACATCTCCTGGCTCAACCCGTTCCCCATCTTGGCGTCGCATCGTAACCCGCGGTGTGGGGGCGCCGGTCTTTTGCGCCAGCACGAAAGGCACCGCGGCAGCGATGGGAATCCCCGCCAGGCAACCCGGCGCACGGGCGACCATCCGGGCTTGCACAGTGAGATTGTCATCAAAAATGGCATCCGTGGTAACGTCTGGCCCGTAAGCTAGATCTTCGTCCAAAGTCGCCTCAATAAAGTCCGCGACCTGGCGCGAATCCAACCTCGCAGCCGCTAAAGCGCTGGTTATTTCTGGTGGTAACATCGGTTTCTCTCTCCTTTTTCACGTCTGGTTCGTGCCGTAGGCTCACACCGGAGTCTCTCTGACTTCCAGGGAGGTTCCGTCTGAACCCAGCTGCACGTCCAGGTGCCGGCGCCATTCCTCGCGGCGGTGCGGGAAATCTGTTCTCCGGTGGGTGCCGCGGGATTCTTCTCTGGCCAAGGCCGGTGCCACTAGGGCTCGGGCTACCAGCGTGGCGTGGGGGGACAGTTTCTCCAGTTCAGTCTGAGCCCGCTGCAAGCCGGCGCGATCGCGCAACACATAGACGTCGCGGCTCATGATTTCCTGGATTTTTTCCAGTACCGTGGGCGCAATGACCACCGGCCGGGGAATCGTTGCGGGTTTCGCCACCGGGCGGCGCCGCAGCTGCGGCAGGTCCACTTCCGCCAGCTGCTTGGCGACTAAACTGCCCATGACCAGGGCTTCCGTCAGGGAGTTCGAGGCCAGACGGTTCGCGCCTTGCACCCCGGTACACGCCACTTCCCCAATGGCATAGAGCCCCGCCACGTTCGTTTGACCGCTCATGGTGGCCGCGATTCCGCCGCAATAGTAGTGGGCTCCGGGGCGGACTGGAATAGGCTCGGTAATGGGGTCTACCCCGCGGCTGGAAACCAGCTCATAGATGGTGGGAAACATTTCTTTCCATTTCTGAGCCCCGAAACTGGTGGCATCCAAGTAGAGGTGATCCAAACCGTTAGCCACCATGTATTCCTGTTCCGCCGCCGAAACCACGTCACGCGGCGCTAGGTCCTCTTGTGGGTGAACCCCGCGCATGACCCGGTTGCCCTGCCCGTCCACCAGGAAAGCGCCCTCCCCGCGCACCGCTTCGGACACGAGTACCCCCCGGTCGCCCTTAACTTTAACGGGCGGTACAAAAATGGTGGGGTGGAACTGCATGAATTCGAGGTCGCGGCCGATGGCTCCGGCGCGCAGGGCTGCTGCCAAACCGACTCCGTTGACGACTTCGGGGTTTGTGGTCGCGTTCCACAGCTGTCCGATTCCGCCGGTGGCGAGGATGACCGCAAAAGCTGAAACGACCCCGAATCCGCGGCGGGAATCTCGTACCGTGGCGCCGCAAGCGCGGCCTTCTGCATCGACCAGGACATCGCACAACTCGCAGTCCTCCAGGACTTTCAGTTCACCTTGCCCGCCGGTGTTCCAGGTCGCGCCGTCCATAGCGGCGACATTTTTTGCCAGCGTAATCTCGATTTCATGGCCCGAAGCGTCTCCGTTGGAGTGCAGGATGCGCCGCGCGGAATGCCCCCCTTCCAGGTGCAGGTCGATTTCTCCGGCTGCGTTGCGGTCGAAGCGTGCTCCGATACGCATCATCCACTGCAGGGCTCGGGGGGCTTCCTGAACCAGGGTGCGCACCGCCGTCTGGCTACATAAGCCCGCCCCCGCCACGATGGTGTCTTCGTAGTGGGCTTCGGGAGTGTCTTGCCGGTCCCAAACCGCAGCCAACCCCCCTTGTGCCCAGTCAGTTGAGCTGGCGGTCAGGTCACTTTTCGTCACCAGTACGCAATCGACCCCGGCAAAAACCAGGTTGATGACGGCGCTCAAGCCCGCCGCTCCGGATCCGACTACCAGAACCGGGGTCGTCATTGTCCAGTTGACATCCATGGGAGTGCGTTCCGGCGTCTAGTGCTGCTGGGGTGAGGCGGTGTTGCCGATGGCAATCATGCGCTGCACGCTGGCTCGGGCGCGCGCGGCGATATCTTCGTCCACAAAGACTTCATCGCGGCCGTTTTCCAAGCAGCTGACTAAGTTTTCCAAAGTGGTTTGGTTCATATACGGGCAAGCAGCCTGGGGCATGACCGGTTCAAAAGTGACCTCTGGATTGGCTTTGCGCAGCGGGTGGAGCATCCCGACCTCGGTGGCGACCAGCACTCGCGAACCTTTCGGGGCCTTTTTCGCCTCCGAGAGCATTCCGCCGGTCGAAAGCACCTTCACTCGTTTCGCACTGAGTTTGCCGGCCTCGATGAGGTCCACCGCTGCCTGCGTACCGCCGCATTCGGGGTGAATGTAGACATCCGCGTCCCCCGCGGCGAGGATTCCTTGCATCAAAATGTCGGGGGTCATCGCGGCGTGGACATGGCAGGCCCCGTCCCAGGTCACCAGGTTTTTCCGGCCGGTCACGCGCCGCACGTGCGTCCCCAGGTTGCGGTCGGGACAGAACAGAATCTCGGTTTGCGCCGGAATCGAGTTCACCACGTCAATAGCATTGGCCGAGGTGCAGCACACATCGGTTTCCGCCTTCACCGCGGCGGTGGTGTTCACGTAACTGACCACGACCGCGCCGGGGTGTGCGGTTTTCCACTCCCGCAGCTGTTCGGCAGTAATGCAATCCGCCAGCGAACATCCCGCGGTGGCGTCAGGAATCAACACACGCTTTTGCGGGGAAAGGATCTTGGCAGTCTCCGCCATGAAGTGAACGCCGGCAAACACGATGGTGCCCTGCGGGGCTTCGGCAGCCAAACGTGACAAAGCCAGGGAATCCCCGGTGAAATCCGCCACGTCTTGAACTTCGCTCGATTGGTAGTTATGCGCCAAGATTACGGCGTCTTTTTCCTGAGCCAGCTGGCGAATACGTCGTTGGAGGGCTTGAGTTTCTGTGGCGTTTCGAGTCATGGTGATAGCTTTCCTTCCTCAAGTTTCCCGAATAGCTGGACGGGCACAGCTCCCGAAAAATTCGAGTCACTTTCGTATTAACATTGCTTCCGATTATAGAACCCTTTAAAACCGGCTTTTTCACCAGGGTGGGTGACCGGAAAAAAGAACTGGCTTTGTCGCGCGGGCGAATTTATGGGAAAATCGGAACACCGCCACTTTAGCTCAGTTGGTAGAGCACCCGCCTTGTAAGCGGACGGTCAACAGTTCGAGTCTGTTAAGTGGCTCCACTCTGTCGGCTCCTCTGGGGTAACTCTCAGTGACACCTCAGACCAGGATGAAAGCCGCGGTCGCTAGCCCCAACAGCAGCATCCCCAGGATGAGACGGCGCAACGGGGTGGGCAAGGCCGCCCGCAGCATTCTCCTGGCGCCAACCCGCAGCGGAGCGCTGAGCGGAATCCACCACGCCACCAGGAGCGCTACTCCGGACAGGACTTGTGCCACATACACCCTTTTTGGAACGATTGTTCCAAAGATGAGGATAGTGTCGGGCAGTTCGGTGGGCAGAGTAACCGTGTTATCGTACAGGATTTCCCCCGCCAGAAACAGCGCCGCCGCCACGATGACAGCAGCTGGTAGGGTGCTGGCCAGCCCTTTAATGAAGGCTGCTGGCAGGGACAGAATTATCCGGGTGGAACGCCAATGCCAGCCCGCCACCGCCGCTACCCAAAAGCCAATCACCGCGATGACTCCGGACACTGCTGGCTGCCCCGGAATCCATGCCGCCCAGGCCAGTGTGCCCGCCAATCCCAAAAAGGGCAACATGCCCGGAGCGGGCTTGGTTCCGGATTTCTCCTCCGTGACACCGGTGACGTCGGGCTCGGCAGTTGTTTGGGTAGCTGGTAAATCCGCGTCTCCCCAGGTATCGGCCACGCCGCCGGTTTCTTCCGCGGACCATTCCGGGGAGGATTCCACCCCGGCAGCGGGGATTTCTATCCCCGCAGGACTGTACCGACCATTCAACTCTTGAGGCATCACCGTGGTGTATCCCGATTCGTTCGGGATTGCCGGGGTCAAAAGCGCGGTCGCGGCGGTTTCCTCAGTGTCCACACCTACCTCTAGGGCGTGGAGTAGTTCGACAAAATCCGCGCTTCGCTGATTTTGCGGAGCCAAAACCCCACGAAAAACCTCCGCTAGGGGCTCCTCCAAACCACCCACGTCGGGATTTCCCGACAAAATCCGCGAGACAATGACCGTCGGCGAGCCGGTTCCAAAGGGGGGTCGTCCGGTCACCACAAACAGCAACAGTGCAGCTAAAGCCCACCAGTCGTCAGAGAAATCCGCTTTCTGACCCTCGATAATCTCCGGGGAGATAAACCCTGGGGTTCCCACCACCAAACCGGTTCGCGTCAGTCCGTCGGTGTTTTCCAAAACGGAAGAAATCCCGAAGTCAATGAGTACTGGACCATTCGGTCCAAGAATTACGTTAGCGGGCTTGATGTCACGGTGGCAAATGCCAGACTCATGAACCGCTCGCAAGGTGGAAGCCAACAAAGTCCCCAGTTCTAAAGCATCTTCACGCTGCCAAGCTCCGCCAGCTCGCACTTCCTCAGCCAAGGTCGGACCGGGGATATATTCGGTCACTATAAAAGCCTCAACCCCATCGACTTCCAAATCCATCACCGCAGCTACCCCAGGAACATTAACCCGCTGAAGAGCCAACGCCTCGGAACGCAGACGCTCTCGTGCATCCCCATCACGCTGCCCCAGGTCGGCGCCCGGTGCCAACAGTTTAAAAGCAACCGAGTTACCCCCACCGTCACGAGCCAGATAAACCGTGGCAGAGGCACCTGCCCCCAATTGACGCTCCAGGTAATAGCCGCCCAGCTCGCTTCCGCTCAAGTCCCGAGTGCTGCTCATGGTTCCAGCCTATCCAAACGAAGGAGCGCGAGAATTCACGAAACCACAAATCAGCCCGAAAGGCACATTCACAGAGACACTCGAACCGGCAACGGGGCGGCTCATGCTCGAGCTTGATTATTGCCCCGACTTGCAGAAAGGTTGGTTGAATGATTGTGAAAAGAAAGTGAAATGTTCTGCGTGGAAGGGGACAGGGTGGGTTAAACAGATCCTGGTGGACAACCTGGTGGAATGACAACTCGACGCCCACGTCCAGCTGCAGGGGAACAGACCAAATTGCAACCTGAAGTTGTATGATATGTTACACATCATCGCTCGCACAGCGTAAGGAGGTTTAATATGTGGTTTCTTCTCGGAGGTTTAGGCGGCATTATACTTTCGCTTATTAACCCAACACCCGCTTACTAAAGTGTTTGAGACACCTGCCGTAGAAGGAATTCTCACAGTATAATGTGTTTTAGGGGAGTATCTCCAGACCGGACTAGGTATTTATGCATGCTTTAGGTAGGTATATTAAGGCGCAAATATGTCTGCGACGATGGCTAGACCTACTTGGCAGGTCTAGCCTTGCTGCAGCTTTATTAGTGATGCTTTTAACTGCTATTATCCTGGTAATCAATGGTGTCAACCAGCTACAATTTCCAGATTCTTCATTTACGTTGCCGGTGGCGTATCTCATTTTTTTGTTTTTAGCTGTTGCTAATGTTTTTGGTTTTTGTGAAAATCTAGACACAAATGGTTTAAGAAGAACTCGTTTTTATAATTTCCGTTCTTGTGATTATTTAGGGCTGGCTTTATTGTATGGGTTTGTCCCATCTCTTACGGAGAGTGTTTGTTTGATAGTTCTTTTGTCTACGCCGTTTTCTTTTCAGCTAGTCTTTCTTTGTAGTTTTGTCCATGTATGGTTACTGTCAGCATTATTATTCTTGGTATACGTAAATATTTTTTACGGACGAAACTGGTTTTCAGTAGCGTTCATCCGTACGAGTTGCCCTATATATTTTTCAGGCGCCATCAGATTCTATCTGCTACGCAGCTTACGTCTACCCAGTCGACTCGGTTGGCTCCTGTTGGTTTGGGTTATTACGATTCCTCTCGGAGCTCTCTCAGTATATTTCCGTTTGCCTCACATATTTAGTTATTTACTGAGTCCGCTGATTACTGGAGGACTTTTGGAATATTTGCTACGTGCTGAATGGAGATTGTCGGCACGCCATACCTGGGATTTCTATGCCGTTACCTTTGCTACACGCGATCGAGAGAAGCTACGAATTATTCAGGGCGTGCTTGTATCCTATATGACCGCCACGCTTGTGGCTTCTTTGCTTGCTTTTCGTATCGGTTGGGTATCGACTGACACGATTCTGGCTTTAGCGTTGGTAGTGGCTTATGAGTTTTTTAACGCTTGGGCTTTGACACGTGTGCTAAGCAGTTTAGCGAGGCTGAAGCGCCGTAGCTTGAGCGATTTTCAGGTAGCATTGATGCTTGTTCTTGACTTGTTGCCGTTTTTAATTCTACTGCCGATGATTGTGCTCAAAATTCAGCGAAAGCCTTGGGAGAGCTATGCTTAAAGTTGCGAATCTTCAGTATCGTTATCCAAACGGTGCTGGGCTTGGACCAGTCAACTGCGAATTCAGCCAGGGAAGCATTTATGCTATTGTAGGACCCAATGGTGCCGGAAAGTCCACATTTTTCAGCATTCTGACAGGTCTTCTGCGTCCCCAGAATGGTGTCCTAACCGTGGATAATATATCTGGTTATCAGAGAATTCCCCTGCCACTGTTAGGATTTCTTCCGGAAAACAGTCTTCTGAACTCTCAGTTTACTTTGCGCCAATCACTACAATTTGATGCCGCCATGCGCAGTCAGCCTCTGAATGAGGCAGAGCTTGATAGTCGTTTGGAAATATTTAGCTGTCAGGATTTTGCTGATCAAAAAATCGGTTCACTTTCGCAAGGTATGGCTAAACGTGCAGCATTAACGCTCGCATTTCAATCCAAAGCGAAGATACTAGTTCTTGATGAGCCTCTCAATGGGATTGATACGCAAACATTGATTCAACTACGCCACCAGGTTCTCGCCGCTCGTCGAGCAGGCAAGACTTTGCTGATTTCCTCGCATATTCTGTCCTTTGTCGATGAAGTAGCCGACGAAATTCTGTTTCTCGGCAAAGGTAGCTTTGTGGCGAGAACGCAACCCCGCTACGGGGGAGCTGAACAGATTTATCGACAACTCTTTCTCAACTAGATCTTTAATGGTTGTTTAGCCTTGAAGAGGCTTCCTCCCAAGCCTGCATTTTCTCACGCAAAACATAAGGAGCAGAGTGATTACCAACTCCTGGAGCACAACTATGGCGAAAGATGGAACGAATCGTGTCCGTCGTGATGCGGGTGCTGACTTGCCTTGACTCTGCAGCCCCGTAACCATATGGCGCGAGAAACCCCAGCCGTGTATTTGCCGGGTCTTGAACGAGCACACGGTTGGCGGGTTTATTACTTCTGTGGCTATCGTCTGGTCAAAAAGCGACCGCCAAGTAGCCGAGCCTTGCATGACGAGGTTTTGGTTGGTGAGGTGCTCCGGGTTTCGAGGAAAATTATCAGGTTTGCAGGATACGCAAGATGTGGCACGCAGCTAGACGCTCCGACTGGAAGGTTGGCCGTGACCAGGCAACCACACCAAACTTCACACAAACAACAGGGACAGGAGGAAAGTAAAGATGAGGCCCAGCACCGACACGATGGTTTGGACGACCATATGGGTCTTGGTGGCTTGGGCAATCGTCATACCGAAGCATTCCTTAACAAACCAGAACCCCGAGTGATTCACCCAGTTCAACCCCACTGAACCAGAACCAATGGCGATGATAATCAAAGATACATAGGGTGCGGAATACCCGGTCACCAGCGGAGCCAGAATCCCGGTGGCAGAGACAATGCCGACCGTGGCCGAACCGGTACAGAAACTTAGTAGCAACCCCACAAACCAGCCCAAGAGTATCAAGTTGATGTGCAAGGCACTGGTGGCGTGGACGATAGCATCACCGATATCGGAATCTTTCAAAGCCTGGCTGAAGGCCCCGCCACCAGCGATAATCATCACGACGGTAGCCACTGCCGCCAGAGATTTCGTCACCGATTCACGCAGTCGATCCCCGTTCCACTTTTCTTGAATAGCCACCACCGCCCCAGTGAACAGCACCCCGATGAGCATGGCGATCACCGGCTGACCGACTACCCCCGCAAGGGTCTGAAAATGGCTGTTAGGCGCTACTATTTTCGTGATGGCTTCGATGAGCATCAACACCACGGGGAGCAAGACGCAGGTAATAGCCAGCGGTGTGGAAACTCCGGATTTTTTCGTCACGCTGGCCAAACCGCTATCAGCAGTCGCCGAAGTCTGCGACCAAGCACCCGGCCGTTGAGTAGGGGCATCTTTCGGAGCGCCGAAAGCATCAGGATTCGCGCCGTGATCAGTGGCCAGTTCCGCGAAAGAACCAGTACGTTTATAGACTTCCTCGGCCTGCTCGTAGGTGACACCGGCATATTGAGTCAGCAGGGAATCCGGCGGCTCCAGCTTGATACGAGGCGCAATGATGTTGGCATAAATCGGACCAGCCAAAATAACGGTGGGAATCGCACAAATTAAGCCCAGCACAATGGTCAGCCCCATATCCGCACCCAGGGCATTAACCCCGATAATCGGGCCGGGGTGAGGCGGCACCATCCCGTGCAAACAACACAGGGCGGCGATAGCGGGAATCAGAGTGCGCAAGTACCACTGCTGAGGTCGATTGTGCAAGACCTCCAGGCGAATCGCCACCGCATAAATAACCGGCATCAGCACTACCAGCCCGACTTCAAAAAACATGGGGATACCCAGAATGAACGCCACCAAGGTGATAATCCACGGAGCCATACGCGGCGAGGAATGCTCCAGCACAAAGTCGGCAATGTTCGAAACAGCTCCGGAATCGGCCAGGAGTTTACCGAGCATCGCCCCCAAGAACACCAGCACCCCCGTGTTGCCGAGAATGTGGCCCGACCCATCCATCAAAGTCTGGGGAATGTCTGCCACCGGCTCACCGGCCGCCAAGGCAGTGAGGAATGCCGTGATGTACAGCGCCAAAAAAGGGTGCATTTTCGTGCGCCAGTTAATCAGGAAAATCAGCAAGACGATAGCAGCGGCTAGAACACAGAGAAGGTAGATAGTGCGAGAATCCATATCAAGAGTATAGTCACGTCCAAATGAAAGTAAATAATCAGTAAGGTATACCTAAGTGATTGACAAACCATGATAATGAGCTTTATCCCAGGTCACGGATATTTTGACGCAATTAGTGTGAAATCAGAGTATAGTAAATGAAAATACTTGCTTAAGAAACTTAAAGCTCAACACGGGAGATGCGCATGGATAATCACTCCGGCACAGCCGCCACGCTACTGTCCGAGCCCTGGGACGTTATTGTTATCGGCGGGGGCAACGCTGCTGTAGTTTCCGCCATGTCCGCTCAGGATCAAGGCGCCAAAGTCCTCATCTTGGAACGCGCCGATATCCAGTTCCGAGGCGGCAATTCGCGCCACACCCGCAACATCCGCTGCATCCATTCCCAGGATTTCCCCTACAACACCGGCGCTTACACCCGGGACGAACTGTGGAAGGATCTCTGTTCGGTGGGAACCGGACCTTCCGATGAAGAAATCGCCTCCCTCACGGTGCAGGAAACCGAATCCGTCCCGGAATGGATGATGGCGCACGGGGCGCTGTTCCAACCACCGCTGGCGGGAACCCTGCATCTGGGACGTACCAACACGTTCTTCTTGGGGGGTGGAAAAGCCCTGCTCAACAACTATTATCGGGAACTGAAACGTCGCCGCATCCCCATCCTGTACGAAGCCAAGGTCGAGCGAATGCTATTTGACGGGCCGACCTGTACCGGACTGGTGGTGAACTGCGGCGGTAAGGAATACGAGACCAAAGCCGCGGCCTATGTGTGCGCAGCCGGAGGCTTCGAAGCCAACGTGGATTGGCTGGCAAAATACTGGGGTGAAGCCGCCTACAACTATCACATCCGCGGTCCGAAAACGAACGATGGCACTATTCTGCGCGCCCTACTGGATGCAGGAGCGGACCGAGCCGGACAGCCCAAAGGCTTTCACGCCGTAGCGGTAGATGCCCGCTCACCAATGTTTGACGGCGGAATCGCCACACGCCTGGACTGCATCCCCTTTGGCATGGTGCTTAACCGGGACTACCAGCGTTTCTACGATGAGGGCGAGGAAATCTGGCCGAAACGCTACGCGATTTGGGGACGCAATATTGCCGAACAACCCGGACAAGTCGCCTACGCCTTTTGGGATTCCAAGGCCAAGGGACTGTTCATGCCTCCCATGTACGGGGTTTTCAAAGCTGACACCGTGGCCGGGGTGGCCAAGCAGATGGGTCTGGACGGCGCTCGTGCCGCCGAGGCGGTGGCTCGGTTCAACTCCGGGATTGCCCCCGATGCCAATGAGCGTTTCAATCCCGCTGGCAAGGACGGAGTCGGCACCGCGGGACTGGAACCGAACAAGACCAACTGGGCCAGAGCCATCGACACCGGCCCGTTCTACGGAATAAAAATGGCCCCTGGAATTACCTTTACCTATATGGGTGTCAAGGTAAACACCTCTGGCAGAATCCAGATGGCCGACGGTTCCCAGTTCACAAACTTATTTGCGGCCGGGGAAATCATGTCGGGTAATGTTCTCTCCAGCGGCTACATGGCCGGATTCGGAATGGCAATAGGCACCGTATGGGGCCGGATTTCAGGTAGGGAGGCTGCACGCCATGACTTCAACTAACTCCACGAGTTCCGAACTGGAGGCTATTTTTGCTGATGGTCGCCGCCAACTCGCTATCTGTAACGCCTGCCGCTACTGTGCGGGCTACTGCCCGGTGTGGCCAGCAATGGAACGCCGCGGACAGTTTAGTGTCGGGGATCTGGAACAGCTCGCAAACCTCTGTCACGACTGCCGTGACTGCTACACAGCATGTATGTACACACCTCCCCACGAGTTCAACCTGAACCCGCCGAAACTGTTCACCCAAATCCGCGAGGACACCTACGACCGCTACATTTGGCCTCACCGGATTCCGGCGGCGTTGCGCGGTTTTACTGGACTATCCCTGGTATTCCTGGTTTCTGTGGCGGTATTAGTGGCTCTCGGCCTTCTGACCGGCGCCCCGGATTGGCTGACGACTTCCTCGGGCGATATCTATCATGTTTTCGGGCATTTGAGCCTGATTGCCGTGATGAGCTTCGCGCTGATCTATTCCCTGGCAGTCACCATCACCGGGCTGAGACGGTTCTGGAAAGCTATCCGCACCGAAGATTCGACATTCTCTAACGGGGTGGCCTGGGGCAAAACCGTGGCCGATATCTTGGCTCTGCGCAACATGACCGGCGGGGCTGAAGGATGTTCCTATATCGAAAACCACCCCACCTTGGCTCGCAAGGTTGGTCACCAGTTCCTCATGTTCGGGTTCCTGGGTACCTTCCTGGCGACTTGTTCGGCTGCGATTCAACAGTACTGCCTGGGGATGCTGCCGCCTTATCCCCCGCTGTCGGTGCCGTTTATTCTGGGTTGTCTGGGCGGGACCGCCGCGGTAATCGGAGCGGTGACGTTGCTGATTATCAAACCGAAGGCAGATGCCACCCTGAGTACCCGGGAGATGTCTAAAGCTGACCACGGGCTGCTGGGAGGACTGCTGGTACTAATGCTGACAGGTTTCCTGGTCACGATGCTGCGCTACACCCCGGCCTTCCCGGCGACGCTTATTTTGCACCTGTCGACAATCCTCACCGCTTTCCTGGTGTTCCCACGTACCAAGTTCGTTCACTTGTTCTTCCGAGCCATCGCCATTTACCAGGACAATGTGGAAGTTCAGGCTCACCTGAGCCGATTGCAGACTTCTGGCAAATAGCGGTGCGCGGTGCGCCCCGCCGGAAAACATAATCGAGATTCAATTCTGCCTGAAAAGAGCGTGTGAATCTGGAATAATGGTCGGGTCAGCATCGTTGCTGACAAATTTCATATCCAGCCTTTACAACGGATCGTCCGGCGCGTACCTGCCGGTGAAGGGATTATTATTATGGCAACTGTCACTTTTGACAAAGCAACACGTATCTATCCGGGCAACACTACCCCCTCGGTAGATGAACTCGACTTGGAAATTGCGGACGGCGAATTCCTGGTTTTAGTCGGTCCTTCCGGCTGCGGTAAATCCACCTCGCTGCGGATGCTGGCAGGTTTGGAGGAAGTCAACTCCGGGCGCATCCTGATTGGCGACAAAGACGTCACGGATGTACAGCCCAAAGACCGCGATATTGCGATGGTGTTCCAAAACTACGCTCTGTACCCGCATATGACAGTGCGGGACAATATGGGTTTTGCTCTGAAGATTGCGGGCACCCCGAAGGGCGAAATCGCTAAGCGCGTCGAGGAAGCCGCGAAAGTTTTGGACTTGACCGAATACCTGGATCGTAAGCCGAAGGCTCTGTCCGGTGGTCAGCGTCAGCGCGTGGCGATGGGCCGAGCTATCGTGCGTAAACCCCAAGTGTTCCTGATGGACGAACCGCTGTCGAACTTGGACGCGAAACTGCGTGTGCAAACCCGCACTCAGATTGCATCCCTGCAGCGCAAACTGGGGGTCACCACCCTGTACGTGACCCACGACCAAACCGAAGCCCTGACGATGGGCGACCGGATTGCCGTACTCAAGGACGGGATTTTGCAGCAGGTCGGTTCTCCGGATGAGCTCTATCAGCACCCCGAAAATGACTTCGTGGCTGGCTTCATCGGCTCACCTTCCATGAACTTGCGCAAGTTTAAGGTGGAAGGCGACAAGGCGGTTCTTTACGGCGCTTCCCTGCCGATTTCCGCAGAGCAGCGTAGCGCCCTGACTGAAGCTGACGGTGGCGAGGTCACGATTGGGTTCCGTCCCGAAGAGTTGGAAATCACTACCGATACCGGCGATGGTGTGATGCCCATTGTGGTGGACATCATCGAAGAACTCGGTTCGGACGGCTACGTGTACGGTCACCTCGATGGTGCGGAACAAGGGACTTCCGGTTCTGTCACGGAAGATCACCTGGTGGTGCGGGTACCTCCGCGTACTGCCCCGAAGCCGGGCAGTGTCATGAATGTGCGGATTACCCCGGGTCACCAGCACGTCTTTAGTGCCGCGACCGGCAAGCGCCTGCCCGACTAAGTTACCCGCCGGGTTACCCGGTCTGTGCCTCAGGCCGGGTCACGGTTCGGCGAATAACGCAAACTCATCCGGGTGGTTCCCGCTAACTGAGCGGGAACCACCCGTGTATTTCCGCCTGAAATCTTCGCGCCCGCCCTGTCCTGATTCGGATTTTTCCAACGATTTACGCAACAGCCCGAAATGTTAAATTTAGTTGCTGTTTATGAGTGAAACATGTAAATTTGAAAATAGTTCTGCTGGTGGTAGGCCGTTTTCAGTGTCACCCCATCACAACTGTGAAAGCTATTTGAATAAACCCCCTCAACTGGCAGGTAATCAACACCACCAAAACCCAACCACCTGCCGGTTGAAACTGGGCGATTCTGAATTCCAGAATCGCCCAGTTTTTTCTCAACTAACAGTTATCCACCGGCCGGTTACGCCCGCACCCAGAGCTCCGGGACACTCGCAATAAAACCTATTTAAACGCGCCGGTTGCCATATATGGCATACCGAGCCATTAAATAGGTTTAACGCCATAAATTTGCCGGCGGCGTGTTTACCCTCAGTCGTTGGCGTGTTTATCCAGAAATTCATAGACCTCGCGATCATCCACGCCGGGGAAAGTTCCCGGCGGGGTCGCCGCCAGCAAATGTGAGTGAACCTTGACGGAAGGCCAGGCGTAACGCGCCCATTTGGCCTGTAAATCCGCGGAAGGCTCCCGGCAGCAAGTCGCGGCGGGACAGCTGGATTGGAAACGCCGCTGGGTGTCCCGACCGCGAAAGAACTGGGCGTGTTCAAAGGGAGTACCCACCGAAATCGAAAAGTCCCCTGCTCGGTAGTGTTCCAGCTTGGACACCGACCAATAGGTGCCGGTAGGGGTGTCCGTGTATTGATAATACGGAGCTGCCGGGTCGATTTGTTCAAACAGCTGGCGAGCTCCAAATTTGCGGCACGCCAGCTGCCCTTCAATCGAACCGTCATTATGCGTGGGAAACACTACGCCATCGTTGGCATAGGCCTTATAGATAGTTCCGTCCGTGCCAACTCGCAAGAAGTGCGCCGTAATGCCCAGGTGTCGGGTCGCCAGGTTCGTGAACCGGTGGGCGGCTGTCTCATAGGTAACGGCGACTCGGTCAGACAGATCCAAGATGGACAAATCCCGGCGCCGCTTGTCCTCCATCAGCTGGGCGACAGTGGCGGTTTGAGGCATCAGCACAGCCGAAGCGAAATAGTTAGCCTCGACCCGTTGACGCAAGAACTCGTGGTAGGACGTGGGTTTGGGATGATTTAACGCCTGGTCACCCAGGGCGCGAAGAATCAGGTTGCGTTGGTCGCGATCGCGGGCTTCCAGAGAGTTCAGATAGATTCGCTGGTGTTTCAAGTCGGTGATGGAACGTGCCCCCCGCGGCAAGTCGGGCAGCTTGACTATGGAAAATCCCAGGTAGTTGGCAATTTCTTCGACTCCGGATTGCAGCAGCGGCCCGCCGGTGAAACCGGTCGCCTCGGTGATTTCCGTGGCGAGTTGCTCAATGTCAGCCAGGTAGTTGTCTTTGTGGTGCATCTCGATATGCAGCTGTTGATTGGCTTTGCGCGCCGCCTCGGGGGAATCCAGACTGATTTCCGTGATTTGCCGCAGTTTCCGATGGGATGCAACCAGCGCTTTCAACGCGTCGTGAGGCAACCGCGGACCAATATGCACCTGGGGAATGCCCATTTTGACCGCCTCCGCACTGGTCTGGCACTCGTTCAGTTCCAGTTCCAGCGCGGCTCTCTCGTTGGGGGGACTGGGCTGCATCAACGTTTCGACGCTGACCCCCAGCGCCGCCGCAATGGCAGTGAGCAGGCTCAGTCTCGGTTCGCGTTTGCCGTTCTCTATTTGGCTCAAAAGGGAGGTGGCGCGGTTGACCCGTTCCCCTAAGACGGTCAGGGTCATACCTTGGCTGGTGCGAGCGTAGCGAATCCGGGCTCCCAAGGTCGCTAAATCGATATCGTGGTGGCGTTTACCCGCTTCTGCCGGGGGCAAGGGGGCAGGGATTTCACCGCGGACGGGCTTTTTAGTGGTCATCGGCGCACCTCTAAATTCTTCCCCGCGAAGGGGACGCTCTTTCTCACTTATGTGAAAGTTTAGGATTTTTTCACATCCTAATTTTACGCATCCGGGGTCAAGTAAAGCATTTTTTTATCTTATTGTAAACATTTGCATTTTTTTACACTATTTTGCCTTGAAAACGCCGACAACCCAGCGCCACAATAAAACTAATAAAAGTTTTCACTCAATGGCGAGCCTACAACCCTCGTAAGTTCACACCCTGAGTGCCCGACAAGTTAGGAACCGCAAAATGACCGAAACTGCTGAACAACGCATTGCCCGCGTAGGCGCCGAAATCGACAAAGACTGGAAGACCAACCCTCGCTGGAAAGGGGTCGTGCGCGATTACACCGGTGAACAGGTCGCTCGCCTCCAGGGCTCCCTCACTCAGGAACACACTTTGGCACGGATGGGCGCTGAGAAACTCTGGAAGGCGCTGCACGAGAACGACTACGTGCACGCTTTGGGTGCCATTACCGGTAATCAGGCCGTAGAAATGGCCAAGGCCGGTTTGAAGGCTATCTACCTGTCCGGCTGGCAGGTCGCTGGCGACGGCAACTCCGCCGCTGAAACCTACCCCGACCAGTCCCTTTACCCCTACGATTCGGTACCGAAGATGGTCAAGCGGATCAACAACGCCCTGGTGCGCGCCGATCAGGTGGACTACTCCGAAGGCAAGTCCGATGTGGACTACTTCCTGCCAATCGTGGCTGACGCGGAAGCCGGTTTCGGCGGCCCGCTGAATGCTTACGAACTGGCCAAGCATCTGATTGAGGCCGGTGCTTCCGGGATGCACTACGAGGATCAGCTGTCCTCGGCAAAGAAGTGCGGTCACTTGGGCGGCAAGGTGTTGATTCCGACCCAGCAGCACATTCAAAACTTGAAGGCGGCCCGTTTGGCAGCTGACGTGGAAGGCGTGCCGACCTTGCTGGTGGCTCGTACCGACTCCTTGGGCGCGAACCTCATCACCTCCGACGTGGACGAAACCGACAAGCCGTTCTTGACCGGCGAGCGCTCCCCCGAAGGCCACTACTACACCACGGCAGGCGTGGACGTGGTTATCGCGCGTTTGCTCGCTTTTGCCCCCTACGCAGACTTGCTGTGGGTCGAGACCAACACCCCGGATCCCGATGTCGCCCGCAAAGTCGCCGAAGCGGTCAAGGGCAAGTACCCGGACAAGATGCTGGCCTACAACTGCTCGCCGTCCTTCAACTGGAAAGCCAACCTGTCCGACGATCAAATCGCTTCCTTCCAGAAGGACTTGGGCGCGATGGGTTACGCCTTCCAGGTCATCACTCTGGCGGGCTTCCACCAGATCAACTACGGCATGTTCGACCTGGCCTACGGCTATGCTCGCGAAGGCATGAGCGCTTACGTAAAGCTGCAGCAGGCCGAGTTCGCCTCCGAATCTCGCGGCTACACCGCCACCAAGCACCAGCGTGAGGTTGGTGCGGGCTACTTCGACTTGGTGTCCACCACCGTGAACCCCGAATCCTCCACCTTGGCGCTGAAGGGTTCTACCGAAGAAGCCCAGTTCTAATATCGTTGCGAATTCAACCCTCAAACCGGGCGGCGTCCTCGATTACGAGACCGTCGACGCCGCCCGGTCACCCATCTATTGAGACATAGAAAAGAGACACACATGGAACTCCGTCCTGTGAAAGTGGTTCATCCGGTTGTCGACGGCACAGAAGTTGTAGCTGAGCGCGAGGACGAAATCCTCACCCCGGAAGCCTTGACTTTCCTCAAAAAATTGCACGTGAATTTTTCCGGGCGTCGCGCCGAGTTGCTGCGTGACCGCCACGACCGCCGTCAGCAGCTGGTCAATGGGCGGCTGCCGCGCTTCTTGGTAGAGACCAAGGGCGTGCGCGAGGACGACTCGTGGAAAGTCGCCCCGCTGGGTCCCGGCCTGGAGGATCGCCGGGTCGAAATGACCGGCCCAACCGACCGTAAGATGACTATTAACGCCCTAAATTCCGGGGCTGCCGCGTGGATGGCGGACTTCGAGGATGCCAACACGCCCCACTGGGAAAACGTCATTGGCGGCCAGGTCAACCTGCGTGACGCGATTGCGGGCACCATCACTTTTGATTCCCCAGAAGGCAAGCACTACGAGCTAAAGGAACGCGACATCACCAAGCTACCAACCCTGCTGGTGCGTCCGCGCGGCTGGCACCTGGTGGAAAAGCACATCATGGCTGGTAGGGAGCCGATGGTGGGCGCTTTGGTGGACTTCGGTCTGTACTTTTTCCACAACGCCAAGACGTTGATTGAAAAAGGCCGCGGACCGTACTTTTACCTGCCAAAGATGGAGTCTCACCGTGAGGCGCGCCTGTGGGCTGACGTGTTTGCTTACGCCGAAGAGTACGTGGGGATTCCTCACGGCACGATTCGCGCCACCTGCTTGATTGAGACCATCATGGCTGCTTTCGAGATGGAAGAAATCCTCTATGAGCTACGCGATTACAGCGCCGGGCTAAACGCCGGGCGTTGGGACTACATTTTCTCAATCATTAAGAAGTTCCGGGATTCCGGCTCCAAGTACATTCTGCCGGATCGTGCTTTGGTCGGCATGACTGCCCCGATGATGCGCGCCTACACCGAGTTGTTGGTGAAAACGTGTCACAAGCGCGGGGCGTCGGCTATCGGGGGGATGTCTGCCTTTATTCCTTCCCGTGACGCGAGCGAAAACGCTGAGATTGAGCGGAAAGTCCGGGCGGATAAGTCCCGCGAGGCCGCCGATGGTTTCGACGGTTCGTGGTGTGCTCACCCCGGCATGGTGCCCTACATTCGCGACGAGTTCGACAAGGTTTTGGGCACGAACCCGAACCAAATCTCAAAGCAACGCCCCGAGGTGAACGTTACGGCAGAGGACCTGTTGAACGTGTCTGCTACCGAGGGCGCGGTGAGCGAAGCGGGTGTGCGCACAAACATTTCGGTTTCCCTGCGCTACCTGGAATCTTGGCTGGGCGGCAACGGCGCGGTCGGTATTTTCGGCCTGATGGAAGACGCCGCGACCGCCGAGATTTCCCGCGCCCAGATTTGGCAGTGGATTCACAACCGCGTCAAGCTCGACGACGGCCGCGAGGTCACTCGCGAACTGTGCCAGTCCCTCATGGATGAGGAATCCGCGAAGTTTAAGGCTGAAATCGGGGATGACCCGCAGCGTCAAGCCAACCTGACCCGCGCGGTCCAGATTTTTGGCGACATCTCGCTACAGGATGAGTTCCCGACCTTCCTGACCGTTCCGGTTTACGCCAACTACGTGGCCTAGCGCCGCGGATTGCGCAAAAAACGCTGACACACAGAGCCGGTTTTGTACTGTTTGGTACATAACCGGCTCTGTGCTATTTCGCACTAAACCCAGGATTAGCGCAGGGCGCTATAGATTTCGCCACGCACTTTCTCAGTGACCGCGGCTTTCCCTCCGACCACGTCAACCTTGCGGACACTAGCCCGATTACGGGTCAGGAACTGGGTAGTGGGTTTGGTTAAGGTGTCCGGCCTGGTCAGCACCAGAGGCGAACCGGTTCGGGCGGTTAGGGAAGCCGCCAAGGTCGCATCGGGGAAGTCCTTGCCGGTCGCAACGGCAATTCGACCCGGATTCGGCGGGAAGTACGCCGAGGCGACCTTTTCCGCGGTTTCGTAACGGTCGACACCAACTTGCTTCTCATCGAGATGCACCGACTTTTCGGCAGCCGCTACTGCCGGCCCGCCCACTGCAACGACCTTTGCCGCCTTGGCGGAGTTCATCCAGCCTTGGCTGGTTCCATCCACCGTGCGGCGCGGAGTGAGCAACACCACGCCAACATTCTTGATGGCCGCCGATGAAGCACTCAAAGCGTCCGGGTAGTCAACGCCGGTCGCCAGGTACACGTCGGATTTATCCCGGCCACGTGCCGCCAACAGGTGATCAGCGACGGCTCCCGCGGTACGGTAGCGGTCCTGACCACCCAGGCGCTGTACCTGGAATCCGGCATTTTGCAGCTGAGATGCCGCCCCGGCGCTGATGGCACCGGAATTACCGACCAGGATAACTTTCGTAAATCCGTAGGTCCGCAGAGCATCCACAACCCGATGCGGGACTTGTTTAGTCGGGGTCATCAGGATAGGCGCGTTGTAGTTAGCTGCCAAAGGACCGGCGACCAAAGCGTCAGGATAGTCATCGTCACGTACCAAGACCGCCGTATCTGACCACGGCAAGCTCACCTTGCCCGCGTAATCAGCGTAAGCCACCACCAGGTTGTTTGCTTCTGTCGGGGTCGAGGACTTAGCGCTAAAGAAGTCCAGCACTGCCAGAGACGTGCCGATTCGGTCATTCCCTCCGTGACGCACCACCAAGGTGTCGAGGTCGCGCGCCGGATACGTGATGCCAGTAGACGGGCTGAGGGGCGCCACACCGGGACGCGGTTCCGGGGTGGCGGAAGGGGTCGGGTTAGTTGGCTCTGGCACAGGCTTTTCCTTCACCGTAAAGGTCACGTTACGGTAGAACGGGATGGCCACGCCCGGCAGGGTGACGCGAATCACGGCCGTATAGGTGCCAGGACGCGCCGTGTCCTTGAGTGTTACCACACCCGAGTTCGGGTCGAAGGTGAATAGGTGCTCATTGCCGGGTGCTATGGTACCGGACAGTTCCGCCTTGCCGTTGCCGGTATAGACCGGTGAAGAGGAGGTACTGGTACCTTCCGTCACCTCCGGGACTGTGATGTCCGTGGTGACAGGGGCGGCGTGCAGGGGGATGTTGACCGTCTTGGTGACCTTGTAGAGGCAATCAGCCGGTCCCGGTTTGTTCTCGCCCGGGCCATTTGAATTCATCTGGCAGGCGGTCTTGTCCCACACGGTGATGGTGACCGGAATGTTTCCGCCCGAGGCTTTCGCTAGGTCGGCATCGGTGGGCTTCCACTGGAGTTTCACCTGGTTACCAGTGGTCACCAAGTCCATATCTCCGACCTTTGCCGTGTTGTTGGAGGCAGAGGCATCGTCTACCGGATGCTTCGGATCCCACAGTTGGAACCAGTAGCTCCGCGAGCCGCCCTGAGCCAGGACCGGCTTGGAAATTTGGAGATAATCCAGCCCCACGACCGCCGGGTTCATCGGTTCCAAACTCAACGCCAGGTCGTAGGGCGGAATATGCAGGGTGTGGGAAATAATCTGGGTTTGACCGTTGGGCAGGGTGATTCGGTAGGACAACTGATGATCTCCGGCAGCACTCGGAGTCGGGGTTCCCGAAACTGCAATAGAGCAGCTGCGCGGGTCATTGCCGGTACCGGTGCAGTTCAATCCCGTGACCGTGAGGCCGTCGATACTCTCATCGGTAAAGCTGGTGCCGGTAGAGGTGAACTTGCAGATAGTCCCCGTACAAGCAGTGCCGTCCGGGTTCAGTTTCGTAACCAAGGGTTTGGTGGGGCTGTTTACCAGGTCAGCTGGGATTCTAGCCTCCACCAGCGTAGCTGGGTCCGGGCTCACCGGTGCACCAATCTCGGCATCAGTAGTGTCGCCGTTTCCACCGTCGATAGTTACACGGCGCTGGTCGGTGACGTTCACACTGACCACAGCGGGTTTCGGGGCGTTGGCCCCGTTCGGACCTACATACCACACACAGAACTTGTGGGGTTCGCCAGCCGCGTTAACCGGGACTTTCTGGTTACTAGCCAGGGAGATCACCCCGTCGGTGCCAAGCGTCAACCAGCCGGGCATGGAATCCGTGACGGAACACTCATCCGGCGTGCCAAGTGCGCCGGTTGGCTTAATCGTAGAGAAGCCGTGCTTACCGGCGGCGGTCTGCTGTTCTGATGGCAAAGTGCTGGTGTTAACAGGCGGGTTTTGCGGATCCTCTGCTACCAGTTGGGTAGAACCGCTCAATGAAGTCGCCCCTACTGTTGTGTTAATTGTGAGGTCATAGACCTGCGGGGGACGCTTGTCGGCAATGTTCACCGTAATAGCAGCCTTCTTGGTTCGCGGGGTCGTGTCGGAGTCCGCGACCACGAAATTCCCTTCCGCGCTTCCGCCCGGATTCGGAGTACCGTGGATGTTACCTTCGGAGTCCAGCACCAGTCCGGTGGTGCCAATGGGATAGCACACAATCGGCTTGCTGGTCGTGCTTGTTACGCCAGCAGGGCAAGGTACGGGGGAAACCCGGTTTCCACCCTTGTCCTCGACGTAATAGGTGTATGAGTCTTCCCCTTCTGTAACCCCTCCTGTAACTTCCAGCTTCATCTTGGGTAAATCCTTGCCGTTAGCAGTGGTGTTTACCTCGATTTTTTGCGTGCCGTCCGGGTCAGTTTCCACCTTGACGTTGTCGCTGTTTTGGAAAATCAGGTCAGTTTCGATTAGCAGCGGCAGTGTCTTTTCCACGCTCTGACCCGCGCCACCGGTCAAGGTAACTTTGACAGTGGCATTGCCGTCATAAGTTTGGGTCGGGGCACCAGAAATCGTGACCGTACCTCCGGTACAGGTGACCGCAAGTCCGTCTACCGGCGGGATGAGTTCACAAGTCGCGGTAATATCATCGGGACCGTCATAGGTGCCGACCTCTTTACTTACGCTACAAGTCCCATTGTTAGGCTTTTCTCCTGTGGTGGAGCCGTAACAGATACCCCGCTTACCGTCAGGCAGCTTGTTATTGGGCAGGGTCAGGGTCAGTTTCTGTTCCACCGTAATAGAGAAAGTCTTTTTGATCAGCTGGCCGGAGCCGTCAATGACCAAAACCTGAGCAGGATAGGTGCCAGCCGTGACATTCTCAGGGATAGACCCGGAGAGTTTCCCATTAGAGAGCATAAACAGACCCTTGTAGTTTGCCGGCACCGGATTGTTCCAGGCATTAGCTGGAATAGTTCCGCCCAAGTCGGGAATGGGGAAACACTTCGGGCGAGTATCCGACTCGATAGTGCCTTGTGCGGCACAATACACCGGAGGAATGCCCTGATATCCGGTTCTACCATTGAACTTGGCTTTCGCGTCCGCCTCAACAGCAGTTGTAATGTTGGTGGTGGCATCGGCCAGCGAAGTGCTGAGGCTGCCATCCCCGCCCTTAGCTTCGGCATAGTAAGCCGGATAAGGCGCGCCTGGCACCCCGACCGTGCCCAACTTCACCGGATCAGCCGCACTGTTGAACGGCGGGCCAGCCCATTCCAGCTTTTGCACCACCGGAATGTTCACGGTGGCACTACGCACTATCCCATGTCCGTCAGTCAATTTCAGCTCGACCGCCAGGGACGTGGTGCCCTCCGGGATAGTCCCAGTGTTCGTGGATTTCAGCGTCAAGGTTTGTGCCTTCTTGGCCTGGTCCCCCTTCGGCATGGCCGCGGGGGAAGCAGGTGTGGCCGTGAGAGTCAGACCGTGACTGGCTACCTCTGCATTCGAGCCATCGCGGTTGTACGCCGTAACCTTCACAATCTGGTAGTCCGCATTGTTGTCCAGGGCGTAGGTGCCGTCCCAGGCACTATCGTTGTGGAGCAGAGCATCCCCCGCCTGTGTCGTTGACGTAATGGTTCCGCGGTAGTCAACCGTGCCGACTGTGGAAGTGTAGCTACCGTTGGTGGCACGAATCATGCCGTTAGGCGTGCTGGTGTTTAGCTGGAGCGGGGAAGCAAACACGCGCAGCGGTATCGATTTGCTGGCGGTGAGGTTAGTCGCTTGCCCCTCCGAGTTCTGGGTGTCTGCCGTAATCGTGAGGGTAAAGTCCTTTACCCCGGTGACGTCCTTAGCAGCGTAGCCCACAATGGTGCAGTCCGCTGGGGTGTCACACGTGTAAACCCCGTCGTTATCCTTGTCAGCTTCGTTGTTACCTAACATAACTTTGAACTTGTCGGGCAAGCCAGCAATCTTTACCGATTTCAGTGGTGCCGCCGTGGGGTCGGTGGCAGGGTCAACCAGCCATGTCATCACCGGAATGCCCGGTTCAGAGTTATTGCCCAAAGTGACGTGGGTGAAGTCCAGGCCTTGCCAGGCGTAGCGTTCCCGTTCGTTCGTATTGAACTTCGGCTGACGGCTATCGTTGACCGAAATTGTCAGGGTACTATTCACCGACTTGCCGTTATAATCCTTGACGGTAACCTGGCAGGTGACTCTTGTACCTTCACTGAAGGCATTTTCGGGAACGTGGATTTTGCCCTCTGCCACACTCAGGTTGTTACAGCCGCTCAAGCTCACCGTGTCAATCTTTCCAGAGCCGCCGGTCACCCCCATGCTGATGTCTGCCGCTTGCCCGACCTCGACAGTGGCGCTATTCACTGTAATCTGAGGGGTGCGGGTATCGGTCACGGTAAAGGCAACCGTCTTAGGACCAATCTGGCCACCACCAGCATTATCGTTCAGCACCACCGGGTAGTCACCCAGGTTAAACGTGCCGTTGGTGCCCGGTGTATTGGGCTGTCCGGGTTTGAGGGTGCCCACGAGTTTCCCGTCCGGGGTCAAAGCCAGACCGGACTTGCCCAGCGGATAGTTCCCCTGCGAATCAGGCTGGACGTTCTCAATGGAGTACTTCCCGGTCGCCACTGTGTCCCCGTTAGCGTTCTTTATTTCCGGGACGGGCAATACCTGGTTGCTGGAGTTATCAGTCTTAACCGTGCCGTTAGCGTCCAACTCCGGTACGGTGGTGCTTGGCGCCACATTGAAATCGTTATTCGGGTCGGAGAATGCCGAAGCCACCGTGAGCGAGAACGTCTTGGTAATCGGATTGCTGCCCGGCGCACTGGAAGCCACCGTCACGCTAATATCCCGGTTCTTCACCAGTTCTGTCGGCGTGCCGGAAATCTGTCCAGTCTGAGGATTAATGGACAACCCCGCGGGCAAACCAGACGCCGAATAAGTAATGTCAGCCTTCAGACAGCCCTCGGACGAATTCAGCCCATAGCAGCTGTCCCCACTACCCTCTGTCGGAGTAAAAGCAATAATTGCATTGCCAGCATAGAAGTTATGACTGCTCGGATTTGGCTCCGTTGCGGTGAACTTCTCATTCACCGGAATCTTGATAGTGACCGTTATACTGCCCGCCGGATTAGAGTTATCCGTCAGGGTAAATGTGGCCGTAGCCACATTCCCAGCCCCTGTTGTGGGCACACCCGACAGGCACACATCGTTATTCTCAACTTTGATGGTCATGCCAGTGGGCACGCCGGTTGGAGTTCCACTGATCCTATAGGGCTTAGTTCCGCCCGAAACACCCAAGCATTGTTGTTCGTATGCTTTGTCAATGGTGGCGGTGGGCATGGTGGTCTTGGCGACCGACAATCCCTTGCCAATATGCAGGGTGCGGGTGAGGGTTCGCTGAACCCCGTCAGAATCCTTGACGGTAATCGTCACGGAGTAGTCTTTATTCTCATCAGGTATTGTACCGGACAGTACAATATTGCCGCTACTATCGAGAGTGGCTGTGAGGGTATTCGGCAAACCGGTCACACTACCAACCAAGATGTAAGACCCGGTTCCGCCGCTCACGGTCGCTATAGTGGCTGAGTCGTTGCTCAAATCCCGGTCTTTGCTAAGATTCCCGGCATCGTGTTCCGCAACCTTCAGAGTGGACGCTGTCACGACCAGGTTTTTCACGATGGTGGTGGTTTTGCCGTTTTCAGCGGTGGCGGTAATGGTGATGGGGTAGGTCCCAGATTTCCCAGAAGCAATCTTATTGGGCGAAAGCGTGCCGCTTTCGGGGTCGAATTCTACCCCCTGGGGCAGCCCCTCGACGGTCCATGAGGTAATCTTCGGCCCGTATTTGGTCGTACCCTTTGGCAATTCTGTCCAGCCCTGAACGCTCTTACCTTCCGTCCCGGTCAGGTCCGTGCTGGAACTGTTCGTCAGGCTGCTCAAGTTCGGTACTCGGTTGTCCTTGACCGCGTAAGTAATGGTGGCCGGCTCGCTAGTGTTACCGTTCTTATCCGTCACCGTCACACTAAACGTACCGCCCTCCGCGCTGGTGACGTGGCCAGGGCCGGGCTTTCCTGTAACGGTCAGTACATTATTGGTCAGCGTGAGACTCATCCAGCTAGGTTTGCCAGAATCTGAGACGCTCGCGTATTGCCCGGAGCCATCGCTAACCGGTATGACCTGGTTCACAGCAGTGTCTACCTCGGCGTTTATCGTGGTCGCGGTAACCTTGGGCTTACGGGTGTCCGCGATAGAAAACACCAGGTTGGATTTCTTGGTTTGCGCCGGGGAATCCGAATCGGTAACGCTCACCACTACGGCGGCGCTGGTACCGGGCTTCGGGGTGCCCACGAGCTCACCGGTGGACTTGTCCAGGAACAATCCCGTGTCACCCAAGGCACAGTTGCCGGAGGCATCGGTATTGTCGCAGGGCACAGTCAGATAAGTGTACGGACTGACTCCGCCCGTAACCAAAGACGGGAGCGTCAATGAGTTGCCGGTAACGGCGTCCTTGTCCAAGCTAATCCCGATAGTGGGCAGATTACTGACAATCTTGCTCGAAACCTTATCCCAGGTCGTCTGGTCGATATTGTCAGGTTGCGTACTACCGGAAGTTTGTTTCAGGATTACGCCTGTAGGCACGCCGCTCGGATTATCGATAAATTTCAGGTCAGTGACTACCGGGATAAATGCTTCTACGGTGACGGTTCGTCCCGCCGCCCCAGTCACGTAAATGTTCAGGGAGGATCCGGGCACCATCGTCTTGGGCCAGGTTCCGGTCAGACAGATGTCTCCACCCGCGTTGGTGGTCGGGGCGGTACCGCACCAATCAGCTTTTAGTTGTTGGGCGGGATCGGTAACTCCGGCGTTATAGGCGTCCAGCCCTTCCACCCGCAGATTGCGGTAAGGTGCAGCGCCGCCGGACACGGTGGCAATCTTAAGTTTTCCGTTCGTCCCGACCGGCTGTTTCTTAATGCCCTGACACGGGTAATCGGCTCCGCTCTGCGGCTTTGCGCACAGATTAGTGAGCTGCAACTGCGGGTTAATGACCAGCGTTTCCTTTGCACCTGCGGGCAGGCCGGCTTTATGCTGGGCGCTGTCGGTGACCTCCAGTTTAGACAGGTCAATAGTGCCCGCCACCTTTGGGGTTCCGGTGATGCGCCCGTCACGTTCCAGGCACAGCCCCGACTCCACGCCTTGGTCGGTCTTTAAAATCCATCCGGTACAGCTGAACGGAGCTGTAGCTTTCTGATGTTTAGAGTCTGCCGGGAAGCTAAATCCGTAGCTACCACTACCTCCCGCAGCGGTGAACCGGAAAGTTGAGCCGTCCTTCTGCTGATATACCGCCCCAACGGCGGCGCTGGGCAGGATATAGCTTTCAAAGTTCAGCGGCGGATAAATCTCCGGGGTAAACACCCGGTCAATGCTGACCGCGGCAGTACCCGTTCCAGCACTCACCCGCAGGGTATAGGTTTCGCCGTTGGTTAGCGCACCGTCACGACAGGTGAGTTTCGGTTTGGAACCGCCGGTATTCACGCTGCAGCCGGTGACTGGCTGACCGTTCGAGCCGATAACCTGGTACGTCTTGGTGAGGCCCTCGGCACCGGTGGCGGGGTTAAAGGTCCACTCATAAGCCTGTCCGGTGGTTCCTCCCGGTGCGATACCCGGCTCGAATACCAAAGAGGTAGGCGACACTGTAATCTTGGCGCTAAATTCGGTGGACCATTTGCCGTTTACACCCAACGCTTTCAGGGGAACCTGATGTTCCCCGACGTCGCCCTTAACTGGGGTGCCGGTCAGCGTTCCGTCCGGATTGAGGCTAACCCCATCGAACCCGGGCAGTTTTTGAGCTGTGCTGGGGCACCCGGAGGTTTCAGTCGGTTTATAGTTAGAAGGCACAAAGCACTTGATAACTGGGGATTGAGTCGAGTCAATCGCCTCGGTTACTTTTGCCGTGTCGGGCACCCGAATGCCTTGTTCCAGAATAATTGCCACGTTATTGTTGGTTTTTGGAATGCGCTGGTCGGTAACGTGAATCAGGAGGGTGACGTTACCCTCTAACCCGTTAGCTCCCTTAACTTTCAGGGTGACAGAACCGCTATTGCCTGCCACCGCTTCATGAGTTGCAGTTAAGGTGTACTTCCCGGTGTCAGAGTCAATCGTGAGAGTGACTCCCTCCGGCAGCACTTTGGTGTCGATTTCATATTTTTGGGGCGTGCCCGAGGGGTCGTTTACCGGCAAGAACCCGGTGACGGTTTCCCCTACGTTTGCCGTGATGGAAGCACCCTCGGCCACACTCGGACGCCGTTCATCGACCCGTTTCAGGTTCAAGCCGACATTCACCGAACATCCACCTGTGCAAGAAACCATATCAGCATCGGTCACCACCACCCGCAGCTGAGGGAACGAGTCTTTGCCCATAGTCGCCCCCACCAGTTTGCCGTTGCTATCCAGCAACAGGCCGGAAGCGCTACCATCCGCATTGGGAACCTGGTAGCGACCCCCGGAAGGGGTGGCATCATGCCATGAACCGCTACCGTCCTGGTATTGCAGTTTGTAACTGTAGGGTGAAACCCCGCCGGAAATGCCAGCCGCAGAACTCACGTCCAGCAGCGGCTTGTTGGAAGTGTAGGTCGTTCCGCCCTGAGCAGTCGCGGACAGGGTATCTGTTGTCGCCTTCAGGTCAGTTTTGATGCGCAGCTGGAAAGTGACGGTAGTCGAGGAGCGTTCCGCCGCAGTGCCGTCTTTGCCCCGCAGGTAAACCTTGACGTTCACCCCGTCTGGCGTGGTGGTTTCCAAAGGCTTGCCAGTGATTACACCATTGGCGTCCATGGTCAAGCCGGCCGGCAAACCGGCAGCGCTGAAAGTGTAATTCGCGAAGTTCCCGGTACCGCCCGACAGATAGGGCTTTACGTCCTGCGGTCCGTAGCTCAATCCTTTCGTACCATCGGGCAGGTCCGCGCTGTTGCCCGCTCCGGGGTCGGTGTCAGCCACGATTTGGGGCAGCAGCGTCATCTTTAGCCAGCCCTCCGACCCGGTCAGGGTGGTCAGGGCTTTCACTTGGGGCAGGGTGTATTTGGCGCCGTTTAAGGTGCGGCCATTTTTGTCGGTGTATTTCACCTGCAGGTAATAGGTCGTAGCCTTGGACACGTTCGGGGTGCCGGAACAGAGAATAAATTGCCCACCGCCGGAATTATTATTCTGGATTTCACATTTCACCCCGCCAATGTTTCCCGCTTGTACCTCGTGATTGTCGCCGTCATAGACTTTGAGAATTTTGGCTTCGGTGTAGGTATTGCGAGGCAAAGTAGTACCGCTAACCGTCAATTCATTAGCCGTGGGTTCCCCACCGGAAACCCAAATCACAATGGGAGTTCCGTTCGCGTTCTGGTACTCACTGCCACCAGAGCCGGTGGGTAGCTGGGCGCGCTGCAAAATCATGGGCGAGCCGGGGTAGATCTCATACTTCACAGCGGGGGTGACCCCACCGTCCTCGTCGGTGGCTCTCACCCAGAAAACAGCAGATTTGTGCTCTTGGGTGGTGCCGGTGACTTGGCCGGTCGCTGGGTTAAACTTCAAGCCGCTCTCAGTGTTGCCGTTACGCAGGCTCACCATCCCGTCCGTGCCGGGCACGAGCGCGGCGCTGCTCTGTCCCGGGTCAGTGTCGAACACCTGATAGGTGAAGTGCCGGCCTTGCCAATCCGGGAAGGGCGAAACCAAACCGGAGTAGGGCACCCCGACGGCGGGGAACTTTTCCAGCGGGGAGTACTTGCTCACCTCAGAATCCGGAGTCCCCGGTTCTATCTGCGGTTTTAGACGCGGCTCGACTGTCCAAGGCAGATACTGCACTGACGTGTGCGATTTGCCCTCTTTGTCGGTGAAGGTGAATTTGACCCACAGCGAGTGAACCCCAGATTTTTCCGGCGTACCGCTAAGCGTGCAGCCGTTACCCGTGCTCTCCCGCTTCAAGCCGTAAGGTAGGGAATCTGTGGCGGCCGCGGTGTCAGTATTTGAAACCACCTGGCAACCGGTGAGCTTAACCAAGTTATCAGCCGGTGCCTTCTTGGTGATTGTGAAGGTTCCCGGTGTGTTCGCCGCTCCCTTGCTGATTTCAAGTTGAATCGGTTTGTACAGGAAACTTTGCGAGGCCAGCACCTGCCATTCGGGATGTTGAGAGATGTTTTTAGGAACGACATCGACCCAATATTGCTTAAAAGTGTCGCCAGTCAGTTCCGTGTCAAAGGTCACCGACCCGCTGCCTTGATTACCTTGTGCTGTAAATGTTTTGGACTCGATGGGTTCTCCCGAACCGTTATCGCTCAACGTTCCGGCGTACAGATGAGCCACCAGCGGGGTGTTCAGCGGCAATCGGCTGTAATCCACTGTGACTTTATCCCCATAGAAGGATTGGGTACCCGAATCTGTTCCCAAACTTTCCCCGTGGGGCAGCAGTTGCATTTGCAGCGGCCGCAACAGTACCCGAACGTTATCCTCCCAGCGGGTGCCGGTCCAACCCTGGTTGGCGCTGCCGAGGATACCGTTAAGCGTAGTTCCCCAGCTATCAACCGCGGTGGGGAACGGACTCCAGTAGGCCATCCGCTTGGGCAACGGTTGCAGACTTACGGTGTCTTGCGTACAGGTCCCTTTGAACACCTGGAACTTCATGTTTTTAAGATCAACATCGTTGTTAAAGTAAATCGTCCAGTTAGGGGTTTTACCGTCATCATTTGATAGGTTCTTGGTAGTGGTGCAGCGAGCCTCGACACTGTTGTCTTTATTTTTCACTGCCGCGACCACCACATAGCCTTCGACCGGGGTGTTCACTGGGTAATCTTCAATGTTCGCTCGCCCCACGTAAGCATTGCCGCCGCCCCTGTTAAGGGTTTGGTTTTCCCAACGCACATAGCCCTGCAAAGTCTTTTTCTTTGCTGCCCAACCGGTTGCGGGTGGTGCAGCAAGGGAAGGCTCGATAGTTACCCCGTTTCCAAGCAGTTCCTCTTGCGACTCCGCGACTTTAATGAGCCCGATATTCATCTGGGATACCTGGGTAGAGTTCCTGCCTACGGAAAGGAAACCCCACTGCATCATCTGGCTGGCAGTCCAGTTGAAATCTTTCCTGGTGGAGTAACCCTGGATGACCCCGCCGGTGCGCTCCGAGAAAGTCAGACGGTATCCAGGAACCTGTTCGGGGTTAATCCACACCTGGAGACGCTGTACCTTGCCTTCGCCGGGGCGGAATTGTCCCAGTTCCCCGTTGTAATCAACGAAGTCGCGCATTTTGATGGCATAGTTCGAGGACCGCCCAGTTTTTGAATTTGTTTCGACAGAGGTGGTGGTGGTTTTGAAAATCGGCGACCACGCCCCATTATTGGCCTGGTAGCGGGCAAATACATGGATACCAGCAACGAGCTCCTCACCATTGTCATCAGTCGCACCAGCGCGTTCCCCCGAGAGATAGGTAACGACTTTCCCGGTCACCACCCAGTTATCCTGCGGGGAAGCATTGGATTCAATCGGTTCGCGTCCCCCGATAATCCAAGTCGGCAGGTCAATCACACCGGGGAACGCGGCACGTTCCTGCGCCACCGCCATAGTTGGAAAAACCAGCCCCAACAGGGTCAAAGCCAACGCGGTGCCCGCGACAGTCAAACGCCGCAAGATGCTCATCGTTCCCGCCCCCTTTTTTCTTTAAAACTTAACTACTTCTCACACTACAAGAATCATATCGGCACTACGGGGAGAAATCTTAGGGAAAAGTGAAGTCGTTTTGGGACTGACCAGGATTTATTCAAAATCCACGACCACCGGAGCGTGGTCGGAGGGCTGTTCCCCATCACGCTCCGCAGTATCAATAAACGCGCCGGTCACACGGGAAACCAGGCGCGGAGTAGCCAAGGCAAAGTCGATTTTCATGCCTTGGTTACGCCGCCAGCGGGCACGTTGATAATCCCAGTAGGTCCAGCCGGGAGCGAATTGCCGGGTAATTTCGGTCAGATTTCCTGGCAAACCCGCGATGAGGTCATCGTGGAGGGTGACCGCGTCACCGACCGTGTCGGGGTCCAGGAGCTTGGCAAACACTTGCCGCTCCGGTTCGGAGACATGGGTCGCCTCGACAAAGTCCGCCACGTCCCACACGTCCTCGTCACGCGGAGCCACGTTGAAGTCCCCCAGGTAAAGCCCCAAACTCTCCGGATCTGTGTCCAGAGTGCGAATCACGTGGGAACGCAGGGAATCGAGCCATTTTAACTTGTACTGGTAGTGAGGGTGGCCGACTTCGCGCCCATTGGGAACATAGAGCGACCAGCACTCCACCCCGGCCACGCGCACCCCCAACACTCGTGGTTCCAGCTGGGGCGGTTTGGGCGGGACAGAAAAGTACGGTTGGGCGATGGCACCGTAAAACTCGGTACCCAGCAGGTGAGCGCTAATCCCCTGGCGCACCGCCACCGCGACCCCGTTCCACTGATTCAAACCGTTGACAAATACTTGGTAACCTGCGGTTTCAAAGGCGGCAGTAGGGAACTGATCGTTGCGGCACTTGATTTCTTGCATCGCCAAAACGTCAATGTTTTCACGTTCCAGGAACGCCGTCACTCGATTCAAGCGAGTGCGAATCGAGTTCACGTTCCAAGTCGCTATACGCACCGTTACCTCCCTAAGAACCAGCGTTTCCAGTCTACCGAATTCCCATTTTCCCTGGGCAAGGATGACTATAATTGCCTTATGGAGAGCAAATTTGAAAAGGTCTGTGACCTGGCACGTGAACTCGCATTTCCCCCAGACTTTGCCTTCGGCACTTCCACGGCTTCATATCAGATTGAAGGAGCCGTCAACGCCGACGGACGCCAAGAGAGCATCTGGGATACTTTTGTCCACACCCCCGGCAAAGTCATTGATAACACAACCGGCGACACCTCTTGTGACCACTACCACCTGTTCAACCGCGATGTGGAACTGATGCGACAAGCTGGCCTGAAACACTATCGCCTATCCCTGGCTTGGCCGCGTATCTTGACCGCGGCGGGGACACCGAACCAGGCTGGAATCGATTTCTACAACCGCGTCCTAGATGCCCTAGCTGAGGCAGACATCGAAGTCATGGCGACGCTGTATCACTGGGATTTGCCCCAAGCCATGCAGGAAAAGGGCGGCTGGCTCAATCCCGAAACCACCGCCATGTTCCTGCGCTACGCCAAGGTCGCCTACGAAGCATTCCATGACCGGGTGAGGCACTGGATTCCCATTAACGAGCCGAACGTCCACACCCTGCTCGGCCACGCTATCGGGATTCACGCCCCCGGTCTGACGCTTGGCTACCAGGCGCTTGGCGTCGGACATGCCTTGAACTTGGCTCACGGGGAAACGGTGCGGCTACTGCACGGTTTGGGTGCCTCGTCAGTGGGTTGCGCCTCCAACCACACCCCGGTCTATCCAGCCGACACCAAAAACCCGGTGGACGTACAGATGGCCGGTCTCTATGACGCGATTTACAACGACTTCTTCGCTTCGGCCATGTTGAAAGGATCTTACCCGCAGGCGGTTCTGGACCTCATCGCCCAGGAGGTCAACCCCGAGACTGCTGCAACCATGAGCGAGCAGGTCAAAGGCGCATGCGAGCCCCTGGAGTTTTATGGAATCAACTACTATGAACCGGCCGTAGTGGTCTCACGACTGCCCGGCGACGAGACGCCTCCAACAGCCGCACCCGCGGCCGCACCCCCCTTGCAGGCCGACAACGCCAATCTGTACGTGATGCCGGACGATATCCCCTTCACGATTGAATCCCTAAAGATGGAGGACCGCACCAGCTTCGACTGGGCGATTTATCCTGAAGGACTGACCGAAATCCTGGTACAGCTCCGGGAACGCTACGGGTCGGCCTTGCCCCCAATCATTGTGACCGAGGGCGGCGCGGCGTTTACGGAAACGGTCACCACCGACGACTCCGGTCAAGCGCGGGTTCATGACCCGCGGCGTATCGACTACCTGGCCCGGCACTTCCAGGCTGTCGCGGCGGCTCGCCAAGCCGGGGTAAACGTGGCCGGATACTATGTTTGGTCTCTGCTGGACAACTTTGAATGGGCCGACGGCGAAACCCAGCGGTTCGGACTGATCTACACGGACTTCGCCACCGCCGATAAGACCCGGATTCCCAAAGATTCCTATTACTGGTATCGAGACTTGATTGCGCAGGTACGCCAGCAATGAGCGCCGACCCCGCCAGCTCCGCGCGCTCGGGACGCTTTCACGCCCAAGTTCCCGCCGACGCACCTCTGGAAAAACCTCGGCTAAGGTGGCGCGTCAGCGTTTCCGCAGCGAACCTAGCCGTCTACACGGCCTGGTTCGGACCTATCCAGGTGCTGCTGGGGTTGCAAGCGGCCGCTGTCGCCCCGGACTATAAGGAATACGTACTTTCGCTGGTCACCGGTGTCGGAGCTTTCGTCTCTGCCCTGGGTAACCCGTTTTTTGGGGCGCTCTCTGACCGCACGACTTCCCGCTTCGGACGCCGTTTGCCCTGGGTATTTTGGGGAACAATTCTGGGGGCGCTGGCCTTGACTTGGCTGGCATTTTCCCATTCGGTGTGGGCCATGGTGGTCGCTTGGGCGCTGGTGCAAGCCTGCCTAAACGCTATGTACGCAGCCATCACCGCCACCGTGAATGACCAGGTGAAAGTGGAATACCGCGGTCAAATGGGCGGCTGGTTGGGAATGGGGCAAACCTTCGGGGTGGTCGCGGGAACGGGAATGGCCTCCGCTTTCGGCAACCTGACCTGGGGATACCTGGCCTGCATTGCCCTCCTCATCGCTCTGGTGATTCCCTACCTGTTCACAGCCCACGACCGTTACCTCGTCGAGAAACCCGCGCCCTTCAATCTTTGGGCCTTCCTGAAACGATTTTGGGTATCCCCCCGGCGTTACCCCGACTTTGCCTGGACCTGGGTCAGTCGTTTCCTCATCAACCTATCTAACTCCCTCTGCACGCTTTACCTGCTGTTTTACCTAATGGATGCGGTGGGCTACGCACATCCCGACTTCGGAGTTTTTGTGCTCTCCGGCCTGTACGCGCTGATGACCGTGGCGACGACCCTCGCCGGTGGAACTATCTCTGACCGGATGGGGAAACGCAAGCCCTTGGTGGCGTTCTCTGGCCTGACCATGGCGCTATCGGGTCTCAGTCTGGCGTTCATCCAGACTTGGGAAGGCGCGCTCCTGGGGGCGTTTTTACTCGGGATAGGCTACGGTATCTATGTTTCCGTAGACTTTGCGCTGGTCACTCAGGTGCTGCCGCCAACCAATGACGCGGCGCGCGACCTCGGAGTTATCAACATCGCGGCCGCTTTGCCTCAGGCCCTGGCTCCCCTGCTGGCCGCACCGCTGGTAAAAGCGTTTCCGGATTACACCAGCGGTTATATGGCGCTATACATCTTCGCGGCCCTCATCGTGCTGGTCGGGGCCGCGCTGGTGTATAAGGTCAAGAGTGTGCGCTAAACAGTTCACACCCTGGCAATGATGTCGGCAATCGAATCCACGACTTCGTTAGGCCGATAAGAAAAATTAGTGATTTCTTCGCGTTCTGTGGAACCGGTCAACACCAGGAACGTATACAGGCCGGACTCTACCCCCGCCAACATATCCGTATCCATCCGGTCGCCAATCATGGCAGTTTCCTCGGAGTGGGCGCCAATCTTGTTCAATCCCGTGCGGAACATGACCGGGTTGGGTTTGCCGATAAAGTACGGATTCTTGCCGGTAGCGGCCGTAATCATGGCGGCGATTGCGCCGGTGGCAGGAATGGGGCCGTCCTTGGTGGGGCCGGTCATGTCAGGATTCGTGGCGATAAACTTGGCACCCTTGTTGATGAGTTGCACCGCCGTGGCAATCTGGTCGAAAGAATACGAGCGCGTCTCGCCCAACACCACGTACTCCGGATCTGTGGAAGTCATAACATAGCCCGCCTGGTACAGGGCGGTGGTCAAACCGGCTTCGCCCACCACATAAGCGCTGGATTTCGGGGACTGGGTTTTCAGGAAAGACGCGGTGGCCAGCGCGGAAGTCCAGATGCGTTCTTCGGGAACCTCCAGGCCGGAAGCCGCCAGACGTGCGGAGAGGTCGCGAGGCGTAAAGATGGAGTTGTTGGTCAAAACCAGGTATTCCCGACCCTTGTCCCGCAGGGCTTGCAGGAAATCAGCCGCACCTGGAATCGCCTTGGTTTCATGCACCAGGACGCCGTCCATGTCGGTCAGCCAGTACTTGATGGGTTTCATGACCGGGGTGATTTCCTTTTCCCGGTCCTCTTTCGTGCCGAAAGTCGCGTCCATCATCGCTTCAAGTTTGTCAGCTGTTTGGCTTTTCAATGTGTTCCCCTCAATTATCTTCGGTCCCCAGATTCTGGGGAGGCGACAGAACCCCAACGCCGGAACACCGGCAAAGACTACCGGACGCGCCGGCTTTGGCAACTCAAACGTTCACTTATAAGGTTATGCAATAGAAGAATTTATTGCAATGATTGGGTGATTTTTGTGGCGAAATGGGCGCTGATTACGGGGGCTTCCAGCGGTTTAGGTGAGGAGTTTGCCTGGCAATTGGCTGCCGAGCCGCTCAACGTCGTACTGGTCGCCAGGCGTCAAGACCGTTTGGAGGCTTTGGCGCAGCGGATTCACACCACTCTAGGCGTCGAAACGGAAGTTTTGGTCGAAGATTTGTCCACCAAGGCCGGTCAGTATGCGGTCATTCGCCGCCTGCGCGACGACTCCCGCCCGGTCGCGGTGCTGGTCAACAACGCGGGTTTTGGTTTGGGGCAAACTTTTGTGGGCGGAAAGTGGGACCGCGAGGACGAAGCTCTAGAGGTGATGGTGCGGGCCTTGTGCCGGCTGACGTTTGAGGGAGCACAAGCGATGGGGTCGCGTACCCATCGCCGCACACCCGACAAAGTGGAACGGTTGTTACAAAAATTGACCGGCCAGCCCGCGCTGGGGAAAGCCTCGGGCGGCGGGGTTATCATCAATGTTTCCTCCGCTACTGCCTACACCGCTATGGGCACCTACGCGGCGATGAAGACGTGGGTGCGGTTCTTTAGCGAGGCTGTTTCTACCGAGCTGCGCGGCACCGGCGTATCCATCACCGCCGTGGCGCCGGGACTAATGAAAACCGAGTTCCACCAATCAGCCCAGATGAACGCCTCGGTCTGGCCCGAATACGGCTTTGTCGACCCCGAAACAGTCGTCAGAGCCGCCATCGAAGCAGCTCGCCACCGCCGCGTCCTGGTCACCCCGACCGTTCGGTACAAAATCGCGATGGCGGGCGCGCGCCTGGCTCCCCGCTGGCTGATGCGCGCCCTGTTCAACTCCCGCCTATTCTCCCGGGCGCTGAACCCCGAACCCAAACGAAACGCAAACTAAAAAAACGGAGGGGAACCCAGGCGGGCTCCCCTCCGTAAGACAGACGCGGTTTACTTCATCTTGGTTCCGACCGAACCCAGACGCTCGCAAGCCTCGACGACGCGCGCGGCCATCCCGGCTTCTGCCGCCTTGCCCCAAGCACGCGGGTCGTACTGCTTCTTAATGCCGACTTCGCCGTCAACCTTCAGCACGCCCTCGTAGTTCTTCATCATGAAGTCCACGACCGGACGAGTGAACGCATACTGGGTATCGGTGTCAACGTTCATCTTGATGACGCCATTGGCCACAGCGGTGGCGATTTCCTCGGCAGAGGAGCCGGAGCCGCCGTGCATCACTAGGTCGAACGGGCGGTTGCCGGCGTTGAAGTGCGCGCCGACTTCCTCCTGAATGGTGCCCAAGAGTTCGGGACGCAGCTTGACGTGGCCCGGCTTGTACACACCGTGGACGTTGCCGAAGGTCAAAGCGGTCAGGTACTGGCCGTTTTCGCCCAAGCCCAGCGCTTCGACAGTCTTAATGCCGTCCTCGGTGGTGGTGTAGAGCTTTTCGTTGATTTCCCCGACAACGCCGTCTTCTTCGCCACCGACGACGCCGATTTCCACCTCGAGGATGGTCTTGGCCGCAGCCGCCTTGGGCAGCAGACGCTTGGCGACCTCAAGGTTCTTTTCCAGAGGAATGGAGGAACCGTCGAACATGTGGGACTGATAGAACGGCAGGCGGCCAGCCTTGACTTCCTCAATCTCCAGGTCGATGAGCGCTTCGGTCCAAGAGGCCAGCTTGTCCTCAGTGCAGTGGTCGGTGTGAATCGCCACGTTAACCGGGTAATTCTGAGCAACTTCACGAACATAAGCCGCCATAGCCAGCGAACCCGCCACGCGATCCTTAATCGTTGAGCCAGACCAGTATTCCGCACCGCCCACGGACACCTGAATGATGCCGTCAGATTCGGCCTCAGCAAAACCGCGCAGGGCCGCTGTCAGGGTCTGGGATGAAGTGACGTTGACGGCAGGATAAGCGAACTTGTTTTCCTTGGCGCGCTTGAGCATTTCCTTGTAAACATCAGGGGTTGCGAGTGGCACTGTTATCTCCTTCTCGGGTTATGATTTGAGTCGTTTTTGACGCTTATATTCTTTCACTTTTTCTCACGTTTTTCCGTTAGTTTCAGGATTTTGTATTTTCAATAGTCTCCCCGGGTTGCGCTTGTCGTTCACGTCGACTTGCCCTAAGGCGAGCTAAGGCACAGATAAGTTACAGTTAAAAACTTCTCCAAAACGACCGCAGCTCAACATTTGCGGAACTAGACTGGATTCGCGCGATTGCACAGCTAAACCCGCACATTAGGAGAGAAGGTTATACAAAGATGAGCGAGACTACAGCAGCTCCAGTCCCCGCCGAGGGCACCCCAAGTGATTTCAAGCCCGGCATGGGGCTGAAATTTAAGTTCCTTTTAATCGTGATTATCGTTGCCCTGGGCGGCTTGCTCGTTTCTGGCATCACCGCGATAGGGGTCAATTCTTACCGTAACGCTTCGGTTTCCTTGACCGAGACGACCCTGCGCGGCACCGGGTTCGAAGACCAACTCCGCTATTCACAGGAATGGGCCCGGATCCTGTTCTCGATGGTGGGCACGGCTCAAAACCAGGAACAGTTGGACAACCTAATCGCCCAGCTGCAACAGGCCAACGCCGACCGGGACAAGTTGATTAGCGAGGCTGAGGCGCGCGGGGTTCCGCAGCAACTGCCGTCTTGGGAGAAATACAAGGCGGACTATAACACCTGGATTAATCACGTCATGAACAAGATGATTCCGGTCGCAGACCCGAACGACATGACGGCCTATACCACGATGCTGTGGGATACCTCGGATACAGGTTCGCGTACCTTGATTAAGAACTTCGTTCAGGATTACAACCAGTTGCGCGCAGATTTTGACTCAATGGTACAAAAAAAGACCGCCGACATTTCCGCCCAAGGAACCATAGTAATTATTTCCTCAATCCTGATTGCCCTGGTGGTAGCCATTATCGGTGTCATTATCGGCTGGATTTACGCCGGCAAGACCGAGCATGTAGTCAAGCGCATCCAGGAAGCCCTGCAGGTTGTGGCCCAAGGCGACCTCACCCAGGAAGACCAGGTGCTCAGCCGCGATGAGCTGGGAGCAGCCACCATGGAGCTTCGCTCCGCTAAGGCATCCTTGCGTAAACTCATCGGTGCCGCTGATAATGCAGCTGACTCGGTGGTTGAAAAAGCTGATGCCTTGGGTAAGGATTCGGTCGAGGTTTCAAGCGCTGCTCAAAAAGCGGCCGAGGATGCCGGCACCGTAGCTGCCCAGGCAGCCCAGGTTTCCAGCTCGATTGATTCCGTTGCTGCCGGAGCTGAGGAAATGGGTGCTTCCATCCGCGAAATTTCCTCCAACGCCAACGAAGCCGCCCGGGTTGCCCAGGATGCCACCAAGGCTGCCGCCCGCACGAACGAGGTTGTCTCCCGTTTGGGCGTGTCCTCCCAGGAAATCGGTGAAGTCATCAAGTCCATCACCTCGATTGCTGAGCAAACGAACTTGCTGGCCCTAAACGCTACTATTGAGGCCGCCCGCGCCGGAGATGCCGGTAAGGGATTCGCGGTCGTGGCCGGTGAGGTCAAGGATTTGGCCAGCGAAACAGGTGCCGCCACTGAGGAAATCGGCAAACGCATCGAAACAATTCAAAGTGATGTCAACGATGCAGTCCAGGCGATTCAGGAAATCAGCGACATTGTTTCCTCCATCAACGATTACCAGACGACGATTGCGGCCGCCGTCGAGGAACAGACCGCGACCACGAACGAAATGTCTCGTTCCGTAGCCGAGGCTGCTCACGGCGCTCAGGAAATCGCCGGTTCGATTCAAAACATCGCCGAGGGATCCTCACAAGCCGGCGTAATGGTCGGCAAGATGTCCGAGCGGATGCGCGACATAGCCGGCAGCGCCGAGGACCTGCGCGCTCAAATCGAAACCTTTAAATACTGAGGTTTCGCCTTTTAGTGCCTGAATTTCAAAGGCGGGGGAATCGGTTTTCCGGTTCCCCCGCCGTTATTTATCGCTTGTTTTTTCGTTCAATAGCAGCCCCGGTCAATAGTTCCCCCGGGTTACCTTCTCGAGTGGGTTACGCTGGTCAGGCTAAGCCCAGGTCGGCAAGGCCGAGCGCGGCAAAGTAGGGATATCCAGCGGCTTCGATTTTTTCTTTCGCCCCGGTGGCGCGATCGACCACTACCGCCACAGCGACGATTTCAGCGCCCGCATCCTTCAAGGCTTGGGCAGCTTGAAGGGGCGAACCGCCGGTGGTCGAGGTGTCCTCCAGGACGACGACACGCTTACCCGCCACTTCCGGGCCTTCAATCTGGCGTTTCATGCCGTGGTCTTTCGCTTCTTTACGCACCACGAAGGCATCGAGGCTCAAGCCTCGGGCCGCCGCCGCGTGCAGCATCGCCGTGGCGACCGGGTCAGCGCCCATCGTCAACCCGCCCACCGCGTCGATTTCCGAAACGGGGAACCCATTTTCTTCCAGCAAATCCAGCATGACATGGCCAATCAGCGGGGCGGCCTCGTGGTGCAAGGTAGCGCGGCGCATATCGACATAAAAGTCCGATTCTTTGCCCGATGCCAGAGTAACTTTCCCGTGGACCACGGAAAGGGTTTTCACAAGTTCAGCGAGTTTTGTCAGCTGCGGATCATTCTTTTTCACGCTTTAAGCATAAAGTGTAAAGCGTGGATGAGAGCAATAAACCGGTGGATAGTCCTTCAGACCCGGCAGAGTTAGCGCCTGGAACGGTGGGGGTTGGTCCTTGGCCGACTAATCAGCCTCTGCCGGTCGGTCCCCAATATGACCCGGAGTTGCTGCGGGACGGCGACGCGCGCAATGTGCCGGACCACTACCGGTATTGGAGGCAGGAAGCCATCAGGGACGATTTGGACCGATTGTTACAGTCTGGACCGGGGGAACCCACGCTGGAAATCGCGATTGAGAACGTGGGTCACGATTTCAATACCGGATCCATCATCCGCACCGCGAACGGCCTGGGAGTGCGCCACGTCCATATCGTGGGCAGGCGGCGGTTTAACCGGCGCGGAGCAATGGTTACGGACCGCTACCTGCACCTGCACTACCACCCGGAGGTACGGAATCTGGTGGCGTACGCCGACCAGCAGGAATTCACGTTAGTGGGGATGGATAATTTCCCCGGCGCCGAACCGCTAGAAACCGTCGTGCTGCCTCCGCGCACCCTGATGGTTTTCGGCGAGGAATCACAGGGCCTGACCCCTGCCATGCAAAACGTTTTGGAACGATTAGTACAGATTACGCAGTATGGTTCGACCCGGTCACTAAACGTGGGCCACGCGGCCGCCATCAGTATCTGGGCTTGGCGGCGCACCTATCCGCCACGTCCCACCAGGTCGTAACCCCGCAGACTCGTAGTCCGCCAGGATGCACCCCGAGAATCCCGCACCTCACTGTTGCGCCAAGAGAGCAAGCTCGCGAATCTGGGCGTTAAGGTCGGGCCACAGCGCCTTGTGAACCGGACCGAACTTTTGCGCACCCAGGAACGCGCCTGCCGTCCCGGCCACGCGGTCCACCCAAATGAACGACCCCGACTGCCCGAAGTGGCCGATGACCTCCGGGTGGAAAGACACCGGCAAATAGTGTGGTGACTTCACGCCGTGCAACTCCACCCCGGTCGCCCAGAGATTGTCCTTCTGCGGTCCGTATCCCGGCAGCAGTCCGCGCAGTCCGGGATGCTGCGGAGCGCAAAACCCGTCGAGGTCACTCTCGGTAAAGCCGAGAATCCCCGCCTCGGGACTTAACAGTTCCCCCGCCAGGCGCGCCAAGTCGCTCACCGGGCCCACCGCACCCCACGCCGGAGAGTGCGATAAAACTGTACCGTTCATTCCGAGAGGTTCCAAGACCATTTCTCGCACCCAGTCCGCCCACGGTTTCCCCACGGCCTTTTCCGCTGTCGCCCCGGCCAATTCGAAGTTGTAGTTCGAGTAGATTCGCTTGGTAAACGGCGCAATTGCGCGCGCATCGGGACGAGCAATCCCGAACTCTACCCCCAGGCGAGGTTGGTCAGGCGCGGCCATCGGCGCATCAAAAGGCAGACCGGAACAGTGCGAGAGCAAGTCCACCAGCTTCACTTCCGGAGCCGCCGGGGAGCCGACCAAGGTATGTAAAGACAGCGCGGGCGCAGCCAGGGATTGACGCCAAAATGCCACTGCGACCAAGAACTTGGTGACCGACATCCAGGGAAAAGGCCGGTTGAGGTCCGCCGGGTCGGAAGCGGCTGTCCACACGTAGACATTCCCGCTGGATTGACGCGACAAAACCGCTAAGGCATAAGGAAAGTTAAAACCCCGGCGTGCCGGCAGGTGCGCCACCTCGAGAGACCCGAATGCTACACTCATCAGTTTTTGACCGACCGATACAAATTATTGAATCCAGCCGGACTCCCGGTAGTGCAACAGCAGTTCCTCCTGATACTCAGGCAGGAACACCGAGAGGAAATAACGCGCCAGTTCCTCCGCCGCATCGAATTCCCTGTAATAAAGCCAATGAATCATGATTCCGCTATAGACGGCGGCGTGAATTTCCGCTAAATGAGTCGGATCCTCGGTGGCGGCGACTTTGCCGTCCTGCTGTAGGCGAGACCAAACCCGCTTTAAAACGCTAAGCAAACGTTCGGAGCGGCGCATGTAATGATCATGGGCGGGATGAATCTCAGACGAGGCTTCCACCATCATCATGCATTCCACTTCGATAATCATGGGATTTTCGTTCAGGCGTGAGGTGACCTCTAACAGGGTGTCCAAAACCGGCAACGCGTCTAACTTTTCAAGATTATCCAGGTCAAAACCAACCTGCGTTTCGTAGCGCTGCACCACGCTCATTAAGAGAGCCTCTTTGGAGGGAAAGTGGTAGATGACCCCGGGATGCGAAATGCCTACGTGACGGGCGACGTCACGCAGAGACATACCGTGATAACCGACCTCAGCGAGTAAATCAACAGCCGCGTCCAGGATTGCTTCACGCCTTGCTAAGCCCGATTGATAGGGGCCGCGCTCCCGTTTTTCCGCAACCATAACCTCTCCCGCTGGTAAACCAACACTTCAAATAGATATTCCCAGTAAAATGCCAGGAAACTCACATCTAATCCTAACTTACCACCCGGTAAACTTCCACGTTTTGAGACGCGGTCTCCAGGTAAAAATTACCTCAAGGCGGCGCAAAATCGCATCTGCACCGCCTTGAACAGGTAATTTATCGGATTATTGGGGGTTTTTCACCCGCAACTCCAGCCGATATTGATCTGACATTGGTCCTGTCAATTCACTCAGATCCCCAGATTGTATTAAATCGGTGGGGCTGAAATCGGGAATATCCACGACCACTGTAGAACCGGGCGCGACATCGCCCGCCAGCAGCTTTTCCGCCAGCTGGTCGCCGATTTCACGCTGTATCAGACGGCGCAGCGGACGCGCTCCGTAAGTCGGGTCGTAGCCGGTTACCGCCAGCCATGACCGCGCCGCCTCGGTGACCTCGAGGGTCAGCTGCGTTTCCGCCAAGCGCGCCGTCAGCTGGTGAATCTGAATGTCGACAATCTGTTCCAGGTCCTCGGTGGAAAGCGCCTCAAACATGATGGTTTCGTCCAGACGATTTAAGAACTCCGGCTTGAAAGCGGCTCGCACCAAATCCAAGACCTGGCGGCGCGCCTCAGCATGGTCAGCCGCGCGATCCATCAGGAACTGGGACCCCAGATTCGAGGTCAGCACCAGAATCACGTTGCGGAAATCAACCGTGCGACCCTGGCCGTCAGTCAAACGACCATCGTCCAAGACCTGCAGCAAAATGTCGTACACATCCGGGTGTGCCTTTTCGACCTCATCGAGCAGCACCACCCCGTAGGGGCGCCGCCGCACGGCTTCGGTCAGCTGGCCGCCTTCCTCGTAACCGACATAGCCCGGAGGGGCTCCAATCAGGCGCGCGACCGAGTGCTTCTCACCGTATTCACTCATATCAATGCGGGTCAAAGCCTTTTCGTCGTCAAATAGGAACTCGGCCAGGGCTTTAGCCAGCTCGGTCTTGCCCACACCGGTGGGGCCGAGGAACAGGAAAGAACCCGTGGGACGATTCGGATCAGACACGCCGGCACGCGCCCGGCGCACCGCGTTCGCCACCGCCCTCACCGCGGCCTTTTGCCCGATGAGACGCTGTCCCAGGTATTCCTCCATGTGCAGCAGCTTTTCAGATTCGCCCCGCAGCAGCTTACCGACCGGAATCCCCGTCCAAGCCGCAACCACTTCCGCGATTTCGGCAGCATCGACTTTCTCGGCAATCATGGGACCGTCCTCAGCTCCATTGACGTCCGCAGAACCCAGTTTTGTACTGTCCGTTACAGAATCTGGGGAATCTACGGAGGATTGCCCCGCCGAGCCCTCACTCGGCGAGTCACCTTCCGCGGCCGCAATCTGGGCTTGAATCGCTGGAATTTCGCCATTTTGCAGACGGCCTGCGTCCTCCCAACGCCCCTCGCGCATGGCTTGTTCCAAAGCCGTATTCAGTTCGTCCAACTTCACACGCAGTTCACCGACCCGGTTGTGACCGGCCTTTTCGGCTTCCCACCGCAGGTTCAGCCGGTCCAGATGAGCCTGCTTCTCATCCAAGCTGGCCTGCAGTTGCGCCACCCGCCCCGCGGTCGCCGGATCGGAGCGATCCGGGTCGGAGGCGTTCAAATAAGACAGTTCCATATTGACCCGCTCAACTTCGCGGCGCAGAGAATCGATTTCCTCCGGGGAGGAATCCAGTTCCATCCGCAGCCTCGACGCCGCCTCGTCAATCAAGTCGATAGCCTTATCAGGCAGCTGACGCCCGGAAATATAGCGATTAGAAAGCTGCGCGGCCGCCACCAATGCCCCGTCCGCGATAGTCACCTTGTGATGGGCTTCATATTTCGGGGCAATGCCGCGCAAAATCGCGACGGTGTCCTCCACGCTGGGCTCCCCCACGAACACGGTTTGGAACCGGCGTTCCAAAGCCGGATCCTTTTCGATGTGTTCGCGGTATTCGTCCAAAGTTGTGGCCCCCACCAGGCGCAACTCACCGCGCGCCAACATGGGTTTCAGCATATTCGAGGCATCCATCGAACCTCCGCTGGCTCCCGCCCCGACCACGGTGTGAAGCTCGTCAATGAAGGTCACCACTTCGCCCTCGGCGTTCTTAATTTCTTCCAGTACCGCCTTAAGGCGTTCCTCAAACTGGCCACGGTATTGCGCCCCCGCCACCATCGCCGCCAAATCGAGGGCAATGAGGTGCTTGTGCTTTAAGGAATCCGGCACATCTCCCGCCACGATACGCTGCGCTAAGCCTTCCACCACGGCGGTTTTACCCACGCCGGGTTCCCCGATGAGCACCGGGTTGTTCTTCGTGCGCCGGCTCAATACCTGGATAACGCGTCGAATTTCGGCGTCGCGCCCAATGACCGGGTCGAGTTTACCGTCCATAGCCCGCTGGGTCAGGTCGTCACCGTATTTTTCCAGCGCCTTAAACGTGGCTTCGGGGTTCGGGGAGGTCACTTTGGCGTCTCCGCGAACCTTTTTAATGGCTTGGCGCAGTTTTTTGTCGCTCGCTCCCGCATCGCGCAGAATCTTGCCGGCTTTGCCTTCGTTGTCCGCCAACCCCAACAGCAAGTGTTCGGTAGAAACGTAATCATCGCCCCGCTCTTGGGCTTTCGTGCCAGCCGCACTGATAACATTTAACATAGCCTGGGAAGGCTGCGGTTCCGCCACGGATTCGCCGGTCGCTCCCGGCAAAGACACAAGTTCACGGCGCACTTCCCGGCCGATTGCGTCGGCATCGGCCACACTGCTGAGGACCTCGAAAGCAATCCCCTCGCGGTCCTCCAGCAACGCAGACAACAGGTGTATCGGTTCCAGCATGGCGTTGCCAGCCGCCCCCGCGGTACGCAGTGCCGTCGCCAGAGCCTCCTGAGACTTGGTCGTAAATTTTTGGTCCATAGATATCATTCCCTTTCGCCATTCGGCACTTATATAAACAGCAGTTGCGGGCGTCGCATTCCGCGATAAAAAAGTAAAATCTGGGTTTTCACTCTCTGCGTAATTAGGTAAATTCCCTTCCGTGCTCCGGTGAAGTCTGATAGAAAAGAATTACCAATTTCAATTTTTAAACAAGAAGGAGTTCTCATGGGTTTGGAAGATTTGACTGGTAAAGCTAAGGACTTGGGCGACAAGGCCAAGGGTATTGCCGCGGATTTGGGCGATAAGGCCAAAGACGCGGTGGACGCCGCCAAGGACGCGGTAACTTCCGAGGAAAAGACCGACAAGGTTTTGGACGACATTGCCGGCGCTGCCAATAAGGCGACCGGCGGCAAGTTCGCGGACAAGATTGATGCTGCCCGCAATGCTGCTGATGACAAGTTGGGCGGCAAGTAAGGCCTCGAATGTTGGCTTTGTAATCCCTGATTAAGAGGATTATTCCGGGGGACGCTGGGGATACCGGCGCCCCCGCGGTATTTAACCAAAAGTGCGGGATAACCAAGCAAAGCCATTCACTCCCACGCCCCTATTGACCCCACACCACCAGGGCACCCGACTGGGAGGACATTTCCAGAGGGAAACCGAGTGATTGGGTTTTTTCGGGACGCTGCCCGCGGTTCAGTTTGGTGACTTCACCGCTGGAGGAGGCGGCAAAGACCCGGTTCTGCCGGTTGGCCGCCAGAGCGAGCGCCGCGTTTTCCGCTTCGAGTTCATCCACGCGCCGTTGCAGAGCCATGATGCGCCGAACCCCCTCCAGGTTCACACCCTCCCCTTGAGACAAGGTTTGCACCTGGTGAAGCCGAGCCAAGTCCCGCAGCGAGTAGCGCCGCCCACCCCCGCCGGTGCGTCCCGGAACCACCAGACCCATCCGGTCATATTGACGCAGGGTCTGCGGGTGGATACTCATCAGTTCGGCGGCCTGAGACACCCGGAATCGGGGTTTAACCCAAACCTGCTGAGCCTCCACCTCGCTGAGGCCCCCAGCGCCTCGAGCCCCACCGAATTCTTTGGTCAGAATCGTCTCGACCAGCCGCCGATTGTTGGAATACAGTAGCGACAGAGCCGCGTTCATCTCATCGATTAGGCTCATGACACCTCCTAAAGCGCGACCTTCCGATCCAACTCGGCACGCGGATCAGCGCTGCGAGTCGCCGCCGCGAAATCATCGACGGCTTTCTTGGCAGCTCGCGAGAGCTTTTGCGGAACGGCGACCTGCACCGTCAGGCGCAGACTCCCCCGGCCTTTCTTCGTGTGCAGGCCATATCCGGGAATACGGATTTCCTCACCCGATTGTGTACCACTCGGTACATTAACTTTGACAGTCGTGCCGTCCGGCAGCGGCACTTCAATGAGCGCCCCGTTGACGGCCTCCGCAAAGGTAATCGGCAGGGTAAACAGCAAATCCGTCCCGTCCAACTGCAGGAAAGGATGCGGGGAAACGCTGCAGGTCACCACCAGGTTGCCCGGTTTACCACCGTTGACGCCCGGCTTGCCCTTGCCTTTCAGACGAATCTTTTGCCCGTCCCGAACCCCCGGAGGAATCCGCACACTAATTACCTCACCGTGCAACTTGAGGCGAATGGTGGCGCCGTTATAAGCCTGTTTAAAGGTCAGCTTCGTGGAAGCCGTGAGGTCAGCACCGTCTTGCGCGCGGAAGGCGAACTTACGTGCCCCCGCATTGGGCGCCCCGGCACCATAACTAGGCTCAGCCGCGGGCCGGGCTCCTCCCGGATAACCGGAAAAACCCTGCCCAAAACCGGTGTAGGACGCACCCGGACCCGCTCCGTCAGCGCTATCCGCGTAGCGGGTGAACGTGTTGAGGATATCGCTCAAATCCGGCCCGGTTGCACCACCATAAGTGGTACTGCCCCCGCCGTAGCCGCCGGAAAACATCGCCGAAAACACGTCCTCGAAATCGGAGGCGGAACCGTGACGGGAACCCCCGGCCCGAAACCGGGGACCGCCAGAGGCCATAGCCCGCAAGGCATCGTACTTCTGACGCTGTTCAGAATCGGAGAGAACCGAGTATGCCTCACCGATTTCTTTGAATTTTTCCTCGGCAGCTTTATCGCCGGGATTCTGGTCTGGGTGATATTGACGCGCGAGCTTGCGATAGGCCTTTTTCAGGTCTTTATCCGTCACGCCCTTCGATACTCCCAGGACCGCGTAATAATCCTTATCAATCCAATCATTGGTGCCCATCGCTTACCCCCTTTCCATTTTCTTGGTTCACGATTCACGCCTCAGAAGGTTGGTCGGGAGAGGAGCTTTTCTCAACTCCCACCACCACCATGGCAGCGCGCAGGACCCGTTCACCCATCAGGTAGCCCGGCTGCGCCACCGCGTCGATGACGTGTTCCCCATCGTCCTCTGAACCCGGTGCCATTTGAATGGCCTGGTGCAGATTTGGATCGAAGGTGTCCCCGACCGCCCCGTAGCGCTTGACTTTAAACCGGGTCTGTAACGCGGATTCCAATTTCGTCGCCACCGCACCAAATGGACCTTCCAGATCCCCGTGCTGGCGAGCCAAATCGATGTCATCCAACACGCCCATCAGGGCATTGACCACCGAGGCAACCCCGGCTTCCTGCTGTTGGGGAATCTCCGCCTTGGTTCGTTTGGCGTAGTTGCTGTACTCCTGCTGGAGGTTATACAAATCCGCCCGCGCCCGCGCCAAATCGTCCTTGACCTGAGCCAGCTCCTGGTTCAGAACCGCGATGCGGTCCTCTTGAGCCTGAGCCAGCTCGCTGGTCAGTTCATCCGCTTCGCCCGAGGCGGGTTTGTCGCCCGCCTGAGCTGCCCCCCCGGCCTCGTGACCAGCAGAGTCACCGGGGGAAGCGTGGCTTGGCGCGGAATGGTCCGCTGCGGATTTCGCCTTCTTGCCTTTCTTGGAGCCCGACTTGGCTTTGGCCTCAGTCTCCGCAGACTTCTGTGCCTCACTGGCCTTTTCGGCTTCGTGAGCAGCGGCTTTATCGAAGTCCTTTTGGGCTTCGGCATAAGCCTTGCGGGCTTCTTGACTGAGTTTATCTTCGCTCACTTGTTACCGCCCTCATCGTCTTCATCGATAACTTCGGCGTCAATCACGTCGTCATCATCGTTGGAGGCGGTGTTGGCGTCAGCCGCGGCCCCATCCGCCGGTGCCGACTCGTTTTCCTGCGCGTGGGCGTAGAGAGCCTGACCGATAGCCTGGGCCTTTTCCTCCAGTTCGCTCATCGCTGTCTTGATAGCCTCGATGTCCTCACCTTCGTTAGCCTTCTTAAGGTGTTCCAAAGATTCCTTCACCGGAGCCACCACGTCCTCAGGCAGCTTTTCAGCGTTATCCTTCAGCAGTTTCTCAATGCGGTAAACGGCCTGTTCAGCGTCGTTACGCACCTCGGCTTCGTCGCGGCGCTGCTTATCTTCGGCAGCGTGAGCTTCGGCTTCCTTAATCATGCGGTCGATTTCGTCCTTCGGCAGGGACGATCCGCCGGTGATGGTCATGGACTGCTCCTGACCGGTGCCGCGGTCCTTTGCCGAGACATGAACGATACCGTTGGCATCAATGTCGAAGGTAACCTCGATTTGCGGCAATCCGCGCGGTGCCGGAGCAATCCCGGTCAGTTCAAAAGTTCCCAGCGGCTTGTTGTCGCGGGCGAACTGACGTTCCCCTTGGTAGACCTGAATCAGCACGGAAGGCTGATTGTCCTCAGCGGTCGAAAAGACCTCGGAGTGCTTGGTCGGAATGGCGGTGTTGCGCTCAATCAGCGGAGTCATAATGCCGCCCTTGGTTTCGATACCCAGGCTCAAGGGGGTCACGTCAATGAGCAGAACGTCCTTGCGGTCGCCTTCAATCACGCCCGCCTGGAGAGCTGCCCCCACCGCCACGACCTCGTCGGGGTTCACACCCTTGTTCGGCTCGCGGCCGCCGGTCAGCTCCTTGACCAGCTCGGTTACGGCGGGCATCCGGGTGGAGCCACCGACCATCACCACGTGGTCGATTTCGCTGAGCTTGATGCCGGCGTCCTTGACGACCGCGTTGAACGGGTTTTTGCAGCGATTGAGCAGGTCCTCGGTCATTTCCTCGAACTTGGCTCGCGTGAGCTTTTCGTCCAGGTGAATCGGGCCGTTTTCACTCATGGACAGGTACTGCAGGTTGATGTTCGTGCTCATCGCGCTGGACAGTTCCTTTTTGGCCTGTTCAGCGGCGTCACGCAGACGCTGCAGCGCGATTTTATCCTTGGACAAATCCACGCCATCCTTAGTCTTAACCTGGTCAACCAGCCAATCTACGACGCGCTGGTCCCAGTCGTCACCACCCAGCTTGTTATCGCCGTTGGTGGCGCGCACCTGAATGGTGGAAAACCCATCATCGTCCTTGCCGACTTCCAGCAGGGACACGTCGAAGGTACCGCCACCCAGGTCGAATACCAGGATTAGCTCGTCCTCCCGGCCCTTTTCCAGGCCGTAGGCCAGCGCCGCCGCGGTCGGTTCGTTGATGATGCGCAGCACCTTTAGTCCCGCAATCTGACCAGCTTCCTGAGTCGCGGTACGCTGCGAGTCGTTGAAGTATGCCGGAACGGTAATGACCGCGGATTCCACGCTTTCACCCAGGTAGGCTTCGGCGTCCTGCTTTAGCTTGCTCAGGATACGAGCCGAAATCTCCTGCGGAGTGTATTCCTTGTCGTCGATGGCGACCTTCCAGTCGGTGCCCATATGGCGCTTCACCGAAGAAACGGTGCGGTCCACATTCGTGACTGCCTGGCGCTTGGCGACTTCGCCCACCAGGACTTCGCCCGTCTTTGAGAACGCCACCACGGAAGGCGTGGTGCGCATCCCCTCAGCGTTGGCGATAATCGTGGGTTCACCACCTTCCAAAACTGCCAGAGCCGAGTTTGTGGTTCCCAAGTCGATGCCTACTGCTTTCGCCATTGTGTTTCTTCCCTTTTTCTTTGTGTGTGTTCGTATTCTTTACATTTCAAACCCAAGAACTAGGAATCTTGAGTTCTAACGACTCAATTTTAGCTCAGGTGATTTTCCTTGTCTACCTGAGACTGTAAAACTTGAGTCTATCTAACTCAACTTCTGAAAGAGCGGTTTTATTCCCGGAACACAATAAGGGACTGCGCGATCCAAATTTGCGATTAAATCGGGGTTGCTGGTCTATATGGCCACCTACCCCGATTTAATCGCGAATTAGCAACACACCACTCGCAACACGGCCGGCAGAAAGCGCCACCAAACCCAGAAAAGGCAAGGCGTCCGGAAAAAATCCCGGACGCCTTGCCCCGAAAGGAGAACATCATGAAGAAAAAAGAATGATTTCCAAACCCCGCAAACTAGGCAGCAAAGCCCTGGTTAGCCACCGTGCGGGAGCTGAGAATCCCCACGATTCCCGAAGCGGGAACATTAAAGGAAGGGCGACCGACCAGCCTGTTTACCGCTTCAGCGAGGGTGCCAGATTTAAAGGCCCGAGCCTCGCCATCCGCCCGATTCACGTTGCTGGGAGCGACAACCTTGGGGAAAACGGGGACATTATCGTAGGCACTGCGACCAGCCGTGGAAGCCACAGCTACCGCAAACATCTGAGGTGTCTGCAGCTTGTCTGTATCGCTGAGTTGCTCGCTCATTTTCATCCCATCCTTGGATTGTCATCGTCTCTGACCCAGTGACGCCGTCGCCGGCGACCTTGGTGACAACCGTAACTATCGGCCGGTTTTGGACTTCATTAGGTTCTTTACGGATTTCTTTGCCTAAACGGGTCTTGGGTAGGTCCACAGTGTCCACAACGGGCGACTTTGTCATGACAAAAGACCGCATGGGAGCGGTCCACCACCTCGCCATCGCGGCGACAAAAATTCCTCAAATCCCGCCAAATTCCCGCTAGAAAACCAACTGGAAGGCTTGGAACAGGTAAACTTTGAGGGTGGCTGAAAAGGAAAAATCCTCGGGAACATTGGTAATCGGCTTGGGCCGTTTCGGATCCGCGGTCGCGATGACGCTGAATTCTTTGGATCGCGAAATTCTGGCAGTCGAAAGCGACCCGGCTCAAGTCGAGCGTTTTTCCCCGCTCTTTCCCGTGGTGGAAGCGGACGCGACCCGCCTGGACGCTATGGAACAGTTGGGTGCCAAAGATTTCTCGTCCACCGTAGTGGGGGTTGGCGCTCTGGAAGCCTCGGTGCTGATTACGGCCAACCTGGTCGATTTGGGGATGGAACAAATCTGGGCCAAAGCCATCAGCCGAGAACAGGGCAAAATCCTGCGCCGTATTGGCGCCCACCACGTCATTTACCCCGAATTTGACGCCGGAAGGCGTACCGCGCACCTGGTTGATGGCAGGATGCTGGACTACGTAGAGATGGATCGGGAAGGCTTCTCGATTGTTAAGATGCGCCCGCCGGCAGAAATCCAGGGATTTACCCTGTTGGAATCCGATGTGCGCCGCCGCTACGGGGTCAATATCCTCGGCGTTATCTCACCAGGACAACACTTTGAATATGCCGGCCCGGACACGGTAGTGGCAGCCAATGACCTGATTATCGTGTCAGGGGACGGAAAACTGCTCGAAGATTTCGCGAATCGCCCCTGAGGGGAACTTTAGAGGTTCAGCCAATAGGTCGAACCCGGCACCACCCGATACATGACCGCAGTGAGGCGCACCCCCGAACATGATTGCGCCAGCTCCCCCAGTTCACTCGCCTCGATGTCCACACCCACATCAGCACAGTCCAAAACCGCCGTGAACCCGAAAAACACCACGTCATAATCCTGTCGAACCCGCTCCCAATCGACCCCCAGGAACACCGCGTCTTTGCCGCTCAAGCGTTGGAACTCCTGGCGCACCTCCAGGTTAGTGAACTCCAACGGGTAGCGTCTGACCAGTTCACGCCAGTTTTCTAGGGTGTTCACTTGATAGACCCGGTCAAAGCTGAGGGTCGGAATCTGATCAAAGTGGAACGGAATCTCGCGCGCCTGTTCCGAACTGGCCGCCCACACCGGGTCAAACAGGTCACGCGTACAGGCAAACTGGAGCAGCGGTGCTTGTGGGAAGTGCAAGCCGGAAGTCGGATCGGGAATCGGGGGAACCGGACCGATGAAACTCGTCACGTAAGGAAAAGTGTGGGGATTCGTCCCCCCGTGAGGTGCCCCGTAACGCGGCAGATGTCCGGCAGTCCGCTGCACGGCGCTGGAATCGGAAGGCTGGCGCAGCGTCACGGCATCCAAAGAATCAAACCGCAAATGATGCGCTAGGGGGTGAAAACGCTGTTTGAGGTACTTTAACAGGGGAAACTCCAGCCACTGCTGCGCCAGATTATCCGCATCATTTCGGCCGCTCGGCCCGATGACTCGGTCCGCGATTCGCGGGTGCATATCCTCGCAAAATGTGTAGTCACACACAGCAGCGGAGAGCCGTTCGACCAGCAGGGGCAGCTTTTGCTCTGACAGGCCCTGAGCATTTTCCTGATTGAGCTCATCAAACCGGGTTTTAAACGCTTCAATGGCCTTGTCAGCACCGGGAATATCGCGCACATCAGTACCGTTTTGCAACGCCTTAAGGGCATGCTTTTCCTTCCGAGCCCGCGCCCGCATATAGGAGTCCAGCAGTTTGCGGCGCAAAGGGTCGTCGGCCATCCCTAAACAAAATGATTCCAGGGTCGAACCCGCGAAGATTTCCCGATACAGATTGGGGAAAGCCACCAGCACCACCCAGTACCGGCGCCACGCCCCCGGTTTCGCCTCCAGATTGGGGAAGGCCCAATTCGTTACCGCCATTTCGTTGAACTCCCGCTATGAACTATCCGATATTGGGGGCTTCTTCGGGGAAACGTATCACCCGGCGGCGGTTTCGCATGGCGAGGGCGGCACCGAAAGTCATGGAACCCACCCTGCCGGTAAACATCAGCAGGGAGAGCAAAAATTTTCCTGAATCCGGTAAGGAACCGGTGATGCCGGTAGACAGACCGACAGTCCCGAATGCACTGTTGACTTCAAAAAGGGCTTCTGACAATGGCAAGTCCGTCAACAGCAGCAGTCCGGCGGTGGACAAACCTATGACCAGAGAACTCATGGCGACAACCGCCACCGCTAGACGCACCGTCGAGGGACCGATACGCCTCCCGAATGCCTCGATGTCACGATTGCCGCGCACTTCTGCCGCAATCGCCAGAACCATGACCGCGAAAGTCGTAACCTTGATGCCTCCGGCAGTGGAAGCCGAACCGCCTCCGATAAACATCATGATGGAGGAAACGAACCAGGACGCCTCGTGCATAGAACCCACATCAACCGTGGAAATCCCTAATGACCTGGTATTAAACGCACCCAGTAGAGCTGCCAGTAGCTTGCCCGGCAAGTCCAAAGCCCCCAGAGTCCGCGGATTATCCCACTCGATAGCCCCGGTGATGCCGCCGCCGACCACGGCCAGCGCCAGGTAGGTGGTGATGGTCAGTTTCGAGTGCAAACTCAAGTGCTTCGGCCTCCGCCAGTTGCGGGCTAAGTCCAAGGAAACCGGGAAACCGATGGCTCCGATGAAAACTCCCAGACACATCGGGCCGATGATGCCGAAGTCGCTAACGAACTGTTCCACTCCGCCCGGCACTATGACGAAACCTGCGTTGTTGAACACACTGACCGCCATGAACACCGCATACCAGGCCGACATGCCGACACCGTAGTCTTGCCGGATGAACTCGGGGAAAAGCATCAGGGCAATGACCGATTCGACCGAAACCGACACCAAAAGCGCCATTTTCCCCAACGAACCGACCTCCCCAAGGGAGGATTTCTTTTCCCCCGCAGCCAGGATGCGGGCGGTCAGGCCGATGTGGCGCGAAACAGCCAGGGACAGCATAGAGGCCAGGGTCATGACCCCGAGCCCCCCAATTTCTACGCCGAGCATGATGACCACCAGACCGAACGGCGACCAGTAGGTATCGGTAGGCACCACCGTCAAACCGGTCACGCACACTGCTGAAGTACTGGTGAACAGCGCGTCCACGAAGCGGGCGCGACTCGGATCGCGGGTGGAAATCGGCAGGCACAGGATGGCGGTGTGAACGACGATGATGGAGAGGAACACCGCCAGAGTCAGGCGAGCGGGGGCGCGGCGGGCTAGTTCATCAAACCACTTCCCGCTTTTCTCGCGCAGGTTCGCAAAAAACTTCAAGGTCGCCCGTTCCTTTTTCCCGACAGAGATGTTCCGGCTGTTTTCTGGCGGAGCTTTCGCCGCCCCGGTGGAATCCTGGCGGAAACCACGTGAGGAAAACTCGGTTACAACGTTACCCTCTGGCAGGCTAAAACCGGAATACTAACCCCTCAAAAAGGAGGAATTTCGGCGAAATTCGGGGATTTAGAGAAAATTGAGAGCTGAGAACTAACACTTTTATGCAAATTACCGCTATATTTCTGTATGTAACGCGTGTTAAGTGTGAGACTAAAGTGGCTCCAGTAGCGCGTCTAGGCAAATTTAGGATGACGGGAATGACTCAGAACCAGGCACCACGGTTCCTCACCGTAGCGGAAGTCGCGGATTTGTTGAGGGTCTCAAAGATGACTGTTTATCGTATGGTTCATGCTGGCGACCTTCCCGCCGTTCGTGTCAAGCGTTCGTTTCGAGTGCCTTTGAAAGCTGTCGAAGAGCTTTCCGCGTCAAACCTGGAAAACTGGATGGTTGGCAACGACGACGAAGCCGTCGCGCAATAGTTTGTGACGTTGCCACGGGCGAAGTTCTTTCATTTTGGCTAGGTTGTCTGAAAAAGGTAAACTTGTGTGGTTATTTGCTGCGTGTTAGGCGGCAGCAGTTATTTTAGGAGGTCGGCGTGGGTTCCGTTATTAAGAAGCGTCGCAAGCGGATGGCGAAAAAGAAGCACCGCAAGTTGCTTCGTAAGACGCGTCATCAGCGTCGCAACAAGAAGTAGACGTCGGCGGGCTCGGGTTGTATCCGGGCCCGCGCACGTTTTTCTGGGCGTCTGAACAACACTTCAGTAAGATTGATTCGTGGCGAAAATCGCAGCTTTCTTTGATGTCGATGGCACCTTGATTCGCGGTGCCTCGACCTGGTATCTGGCGCGGGACTTGTATTCCCGCGGCTACTTCGGGCTGGATTTTTTTGTTTTTGCTGCTCACCAAGCCTTGCTTTATGTCATTTTCGGGGAAAACATCCGCCGCGTGGAGCAGGTGAAAAAGCGGTCCCTGCAGATTATCGAAGGCAAACTGGAGTCGGATCTGGTGCTGGTCGGCGAGGAACTCTACGACCGGTTCCTGCAGGAACGGCTCTTTCCGGGAGCTTTGGACATTATCCAAAAGCACCTCGATGCCGGGCACGATGTCTGGCTGGTGTCCGCCACCCCGCGAGAAATCGCCCAATCTATGGCGCACCGCTTGGGCTTGACCGGGGCTCTAGGCACGGTGGTGGAAGTCGATGAGTGGGGACGCTACACCGGAAATATGCCGCAGTCTTTGATGCACGGCACGATGAAAGCCAAAGCGGTGTTGGAAATGTCTTGGGAACACGACTACGACCTGAAACAGTGCTATGCCTATTCCGATTCCATGTCCGACGAAAAGCTCCTTAACCTGGTCGGACACCCCCGCGTGGTCAATCCCGAACCGAAGTTACGCCGGATTGCCAAACGTCGGCACTGGCCGGTTTATGATTTCGCGTACCGCCGCTTGGATATTGCTATCAAGGTGCGCAGCCGCTACCTGCCCGCCATCATGGTAGGTTTCCTGTGGACTGTGCGGGTTCTCTGGAGATACGTAATTCGCCGGATTTTGCGCACCCTGGGGCGGGTATGGCATTTCCTATTTCCCCGGCACCACTAACGGCCTAAAACCTGATAATCGCTGACCGTCAACCCTGAAAAGTGAGGAATCATGGCTCTGACCACCGTCCACCTGATGCGCCACGGCGAAGTCGATAATCCCGAAGGGGTGCTATACGAACGGCTTGACGGCTTTGGGCTGACCGAACGAGGACGGGAAATGACGGCCCTGACGGCTCGCTGGCTGGCCACGGAAAACCGCGATATTGCCATGATTATGTCCTCCCCGCTGCAGCGCGCCCGGGAAAGCGCTGCCCCCGCGGCCGAAATTTTCCAGCTGCCCATTTTCACCGATTCACGCCTGACCGAGGCGGGAAATAAGCTACGTGGGCAAAAGATTCACCGTTCCTCGCTGACCTTGGCCCACCCGCGATACTGGCCGCTCTATGTGGCACCCTGGCTGCCGTCCTGGGGGGAACACTACCGAGACATCGCCCAGCGGATGTTTCGCGCGGTCGCTCACGCCAGAGCCTTGACTCCCCCCGGCCGGGAATCGCTGGTAGTTTCCCACCAACTGCCGATTTGGACCCTGCGGCGTTTCGTGGAGGGAAAGTCCTTAGTGCACGACCCGCGGAAACGCGAGTGCGCCCTGGCCTCCGTGACCTCGTTTTATTTCGATAACGCCACCTTAATTGGCTTGGATTACGCCTCACCAGCGGAATCACTGGTAGCTCAGTCTCAGGACGTGACGCCGGGTAGTTCCAGTGCCGCGGTCAATACCGGTCGCTGATTCGCGAGATTGCGCGATTTCTGACGCGCGGGTCGACGGGCCGCACCGCTCACGCCTGCTTAAACTGGCTGTGATACAGCTGGTAGTAAGCGCCGCGTTGAGCAAGCAATTGTTCATGGTTGCCAGATTCCACCAAGCGGCCCTCGTCAATGACCAGGATAATGTCCGCGCCGCGAATCGTGGAGAGCCGATGCGCGATGGTGAAGGTCGTTTTCCCATGCCCCAGGCGCGACATTGCCTTGGCTAGCTGCAGTTCAGTGCGGGTATCAACCGCGGAAGTCGCTTCGTCCAGAATGAGGATATACCGGTCGGCGTAAAACGCTCGCGCGATGGTGAGGAGCTGCTTTTCCCCGGCTGACAGCGCCGTGGAATCGTTGTCAATCAACGTGTCGTATCCGGCGGGCAGGGCTTTCACCAGGAAGTCCAGTCCGGATTGAGTCGCTGCCAGTTCCACCGCGGCTGGGTCCGGCGCGAGTTCACCAAAAGCAATGTTGGCGCGAATCGTGTCGTCTATGAGCCAGGGGTCTTGCGCCACCATGCCGATTTCGGCCCGCAGCCGTTCAATAGGAATCCGGCGGATATCGAGGCCGCCCATAGTGATGGTGCCGCTATCAGGGTCAACGTAGCGTTCCAACAGGTTAACCAGGGTGGTTTTGCCCGCTCCGGTGGGGCCCACGATGGCAATGGATTGGCCCTTTTCTACGGTCAGGTTCAGGTCTCGGATGACGGGTTTGCCAGGCACATAAGAGAACGTCACGTTGTCGAACACGATGCGACCGTCCTGTAGCGCCGCACCGCAGTCGGCCGTCCCTTCGTCCTGGTCAGAAGTGGGGTCGGGCCCGCAGATGAGCGGGGCCACCCGATCGGTTTCGATTTCGGAATCGGTTTCGTCAATGAATCCGAACAGGCGCTCGGCGCTGGCCAGCGCGCTTTGCATCAGGTTCAAAATCTGCATGACCGCGGCCAGCGGCATAGAAAAGTTGCGCGAATATTGGATAAACGCCTGAACTCCCCCGATGGTCATCATGCCGGATAGCACGAACCAGGCACCGATTACCGCAACCAAAACAAAGGACAGGTTAGACACCAAAATCAGCATTGGCTGCATCAGCATGGAGATGAACTGCGCTTTGAAACTGGCTTGGGTGAACGTCTCATTTTCCCCCGCGAAACGTTGGGAATAGGTCGGTGTCAAACCGTGTAAAGTGAGGATTTGTTGACCGGAGAAGGATTCCTCGACTAGGGTCGAGACCACTCCGGTTTGGTCCCATTGTTGTTTAAAGTAGGGTTGGGATTTTTTCATGATGAACCCGGCTCCCGCCCCGACGATGGGCAAAATCAGCAAGGTCAGCAACGCCAGCCACGGGGAGATTACGAACATCATCACCGTGACCGCCACAATGGAAATGAGCGAGTCTAAGGCCCGCCCCAGAACTTGCTGCAGGGTCTGGGTGATGTTGTCGACATCGTTAGTGGTGCGAGACACCAGGTCGCCCCGGTCGTGAGACTCCAGGTAAGACACGGACAGCCGGTTGACCTTATCGTTGGCGGCGTTTCGTAGCCGGTAGCCCAAACGTTGCACCACCAGCCGGTTAATCCGCTGCCCAAGGTAGCCCAAGATTGCGGCGACCACACTGAGGCTCAACGCCACCACAAGGTTTTGTACCAGCCGGTCCACTTTTCCGGCCAGAATGTTATCGGTGGCGAAACCGAGAATCGCGGGAACCAGGCTCATCGAGATGGTTCCCGCCAGAATCATGAAAAATTCCAGCCCGATTAATCCCAGGAAAGGCTTAAGCTCAACGAATAGCCGGCGCCAAGCCGCGCGGGCGTTGCGGGGCTTATCGTGCGGGTTGGGTGCCCCGTGCGGGCCACGCCGAACAGAGCGTCTCTGATTTGGAGGCATTATGGCACCTCCTCCAAGGACAGCTGGGACTCCACGATTTCTTGGTAAGCTCCGCAGTCAGCCAACAGCTGCTCATGGGTTCCCAGACCCACCATCCGACCCTCATCGAGCACGATGATTTGATCCGCGTGACGCACCGAAGCGATACGCTGCGCCACAAAAATCCGGCTGACCGGCCCCTCCAAACTGTTGAGCTCCGCGCGCAGCTTCGCCTCGGTAGCAAAATCCAGAGCCGAGAACGGATCATCGAGAAACACCAACGCAGAGCCCCGGAACAGGGCTCGTGCCACCGAAAGCCGCTGACGCTGCCCCCCGGAAAAATTCTTGCCCCCCGCACTGACCTCGGCGTCCAGGCCGCCGTCCAAGGCAGACACAAAGTCCCCGGCTTGTGCCCGACGCAACGCCACCCAGACCTTCTCACGTATTTCATCCGTGATTTGCGTTGTCTCCATCCCGGAAACGGTGGAGGCAATAGTGCCCGAGAACAGGTAACTGTTTTGGGGAACGTAAGCGATGTGGCGATGCCACTGGTCAAGGTCGAGGTCTCGCAAGTCCACTCCGTTGACCGTAATCTGTCCGGCGGTAGGATCCAAGGACCGCATCATCAAGCGCAAAAGGGAGGTTTTGCCGCTGCCGGTGGATCCGATGATGGCGGTGCTCTGGCCCGGTTTGATACGGAAGTTCAGGTCCTGCAGCAAAGGCCGGCTGGCTCCCGCAAAACCCACCGAAACTCCCTCGAAAGCCAAGGTAAACGGCTCTGCGGGGAAAGCCGCAGGAGTGTGGGGTGTGCTGATTTCGGGAAGGGTCGAGATGACTTCAGTCAGACGTTTGGCACACACCTCGGCACGAGGCACCATCACGAACATGAACGAAGCCATCATGACCGCTCCGAGCAGCTGCATCAGGTAGGTCAGGAAAGCGACAATATCCCCGATTTCCATTTGACCCGAAGAGTAGCGGCCCGCCCCGAACCAGATGACCCCAATCGAGGAGAGCATGACGATGAGCTGCACCGCGGGAATCATCAGCGCGAACAGGTTACCCAGGCGCAAAGCGACATCACGCAAATCCCGATTAGTGGTATCAAAACGTTCGTTCATGAACGTTTTGCGGCCAAAAGCACGCACGATACGCACCCCGGAAAGCGCCTCGCGGATACGCGCCGCCACCGCGTCGATACGTTCCTGCTGAACTTTGAACAAAGGCGACATGAAGTGCATCAAGATGCCCACCACCAGTAGCAGCACCGGCACCGCCACCAGGAACAGCAAGGACAGCGGGGCGTCTAGGGACACCGCCATGATGACCGCGCCCACGCCCATTATGGGGGCTTGAATCATGACGATGAAAGTCATCAGAATCACGCTTTGCACCTGGTTGATGTCGTTGGTGGCACGGGTAATCAGCGAGGCGGAACCGAAGCGGTGCATTTGGGACGAGCTGAAAGTCAATACCTGGTCATAGACCTTTTGGCGCACATCGCGACCAATCCACATGGCAATCCGACCGCTGAAATAGGCCGAGACGACCATGCCGAGGGTCTGTATGACGGTCGCTACCAGCATGATGCCGCCGAGTTTCCAAATCAGGGCGAGGCTTTGGCCGACGATTCCATCGTTGATGATGTCCGCGTTCAGAGTCGGCAGCCACAGGCTGGCTAAACATTGCACGACCTGGGCAATAATCACAATCACCAGGAAGGCCCAACGCCGCGGCATGTGCTCTCGCCACAGCTTTAACAGCATCAGGACCTCCGGGAATAGTTAAATATTTTAAAAACCAGTAGTCAGTTTGGCACAAATTCACGGGAGACGCACAACTTCGCTTTTTCGCTGAAACTGGCATACATTTCCCGAGGCTTCGGGCAAGAGCTCCCCAGGGCGGTTAGAATGAAAAGGTCACGTCACCGGGAAAGACCCCGAGAAGCGATTGAATAGGATTTTATGAGCGAGAACGCCACATACGAACAAATGCTGGCCCAGATTGACCCCAGAATCGGGGTGGAGTACGTGTTCGCCAGCGTCACCGAGCTGCCACCGGACGTGGAGCCGGTCGCGTTGATTCGCGAGCCGGAAGGCATCACTATCGGGGTGACTTTGGAAGAAGCCGCCCGCGCCGGTCTCAGCACTGACGATCCCTACACGATTATTACCCTGTCAGCACCGGGATCCTTGGACGTGGTGGGGTTAAACTCGGGGATTGCTCAAGTGTTGTCCTCCCGCTCCATCCCGGCAAACATTTTTTCAGGCATCTATCACACCCATATTTTTGTGCCGTCCAAGCTGGCGGCCGAGGCCAAAGTCGTACTCGAAGACGTGTCCGGCCAAGCCAAAGCCTGGCTCAATATGTAAGCCAGGCACCAACCCCAAAGGAACACTGTTCATAATGAAGGATAAAAACCCTCTCCTACTGAATCCTGACCCGATGGATCGGATGGCAGACGGCACCATCAAACAGCGCAATCCCTTGACCGGGACCCAAGTGTGGACCGTGACGAGCCGCGGGAAACGACCCCACTCCCACCGTCGCGTTCTGCTCGACCGGCCACGGCTGCTGCTTCCCTCCGAGTTCACCAACGCCTGCGCCTTTTGCGCGGACCGCTACTTCGACACCCCGCCGGAAAAATCCCGTTTGGTCAAAGGCTTGGACTCCAAGTTCCACATCATTGAAGGCCTACCCGCCTCCTCCATGCACGACATGGTGGCAGAGTTTCGGCGGATTCCCAACCTTTTTGAGATTGTTTCCTACGACTACTGGCACGAAAACCACAACCACTACCCCACCGAGGCCCAGAATCGGCGCATGGCTGACTACCTGGCTTCTGCCGCGGGGTATGACCACGTTTTGCACGTGGTGAAAATGCGCCTAGAGGCTTCCGGTGAGGACCACCTGGAAACTATCCCCGATGATGCTTTGCTGCAATACGCCAACGGTTTGTTTGCTGGAGGGCACGACGTTATCGTGGCACGGCGTCACTACGTGGACGGGGCGACCCGGACAGATCAAAACGCTTCAGCCGGGACCTTGAGCGTTGCGGAACACCGTGCCTACATCGGCTACACCATCGCCGCCCTGAAAGATTTATACAACTTGAATCCCGCCGTGAAATACGTCACCGCTTTCCAAAATTGGTTGAAGCCAGCCGGAGCGTCCTTTGACCACCTGCATAAACAACTGGTGGCAGTGGACGAATACGGGGTCCAGATTGAAGCCGAAGCGGCGCGCGTGGCAGAAAACCCAGCCATCTACCGGCAAATCCTGCACTATGTGGCCCACCGGCAAATGATGATTCTGGGCAACGACTACGCGGTAGGGTTCGCTGACTTCGGTCACCGCTATCAGACCATCGCGGTCTGGCCGTTGGGACCGGCGCTGCTGCCGTGGGAATACACTCGCGAACAGGTTGATGGTATTTCTGACGTGTTGCACGCGCTGCACTGTGCGGTCGGGCCCGCGGTGCCCACCAACGAAGAATGGTATCACCGACCTGTTGACCTCGATGTCCCCATGCGGTTCCGCATCCTGTTAAAGCAGCGCACCTCGACCCTGGCGGGCTTTGAAGGCTCCACCCGGATTTACCTCAACTCGGTCGACCCGTGGACGTTGCGTGACGAAATGGTGGAACTGCTTGAGAAAAAGCGCGATCAAGGTCTCATCGCGCCCTCGCTGCGGCTGGGCAACGATTATCGTCTGCCAAAAAATCCCTTGGGGGAATAGCCCGTTCCACCCCGCGCGACCGCATCGGCAAAACCCGCGGCGGTACTCTCGACCGAACCGAAGCTTGACCCGATAACATGGAGGGGACGCTGTTGTTTGGCGTAAACCTGACAAGGATTTAAGGAGAAAACGTGGACATCGGACAAAAAGTTGTGAATGTGGCGGCTGTGGCCGCGGCCGGTCTGGTCAGCGACAGCATCGTCAGGTTGGGATGGAGGATGGCCACCGGAGCCAATCCCCCCAAGGACGATGACATCGAGGTCGGATTGGCTCAAGCCATCGTTTTCGCGGTTCTTTCCGGGGTTTTGTTAGCCATTATCAGGCGTTTCACCGTGCGTACCGCCAGTCAGTGGTGGATTAATAAACACGGCGAGGCCGGCATCGAACGCGTCTAGGGGCGCCAAAGTTCGGGTTCGGACTCAGAGGGAAACGACAAAATCGTCCTGGTCAATGACGACCCCGTTAGTCGCTTCGGCCAGCTCCCTGGCTACAGCTTCGATGGCGTCAATGACTGTCAGCCGGTCCAGGCGCATCGCCCGTTTCAATTTACTTTCCTCAGTGATGGTGATTTCCGGGGCCATCCAGGAGATGGCGTAGCTCACGCAACCGTCTTCGGCATGTCCCAAGGCCGGAGGGATAGCGGTTTCTCCCTGCACCACTACGTGAACAGATGATTTCTGGGTCACGTCAGCAGCAATCGCGTAAGCGTCGACCATCATGGGCATGGACATAGCGGCCTCATCGTAGGCTTCCGCTTCCGCGTGTAGCCACGCCCGTTCGTCCGGGCTGACTCCGGATTGAATGCGGGAGCGCAATCCGTCGGGATCGTAGTTGGCGCGCTCCTCGGGGGTGGTCAGTCGAGGTGCTTTAGGCCCCGAGCGGCGCTGTGTCTGTTCAGTTTCATTTCCCATCAGCAGGGTTGCGATAGGCAAAGCTCGCTGCACCACCTGGAGGCAAGCCGCGGGTTCCAACCAAATTCCGGACAAAACCCGCAGATTCACCGCGGAATCCGGATCCGGGACAATGATGGGACCAGTCGAGAACCGCAAGGCGCCAGCCAAACGCCGCGCTATACGCCGTAGCCCTTGCAAAACTTCCAGTTCCAGCCCTTCCGGGCCGCCTTCGCGAAACGCATCCCACAAGGGGTCACTGCCCTGTAGCCACTGCGGCACCGGTTTCCCACGCAAGGCGGGAACCCCCGCCAAATACGCGAACTTCAGGCGGCTGGGCAGCCCCAAACCCACAATCGCCTCAGGCGTCAAATCCCAAGGACCGGTCAGATACGCCTCTTTTTTCAGCTCTAAAAGCCCTGGCCCCAGGCGCGAACACTCGGTCCAGATTTGGCCTGCCAGAATGTCGATTTCTTCGGGCTGTACGTCATCGGCTACCGCCAGCAAGTGAAAAGGCTCGGCGTCTGACAAATCCAAAGAATCGTGGCGATTGGCCGGTGACAACATGGTTTTCTTCCTTCCAAAGACTGGTCTGCGGGGTCGTTACCGGGCAGCGCTACCGGGGCGACACATCTGGGTCGCGGAGGGGGCAAGCACGGTGGTGTTTCGTGGCGTTTGTTCACCGCGCCCGCAACGGGGAAAAACGATTCACAGTTCCGTGTCGGGATGTGGTACAGCCACAATCCCGCGCCCTTCCGGGACCTCTACCTGGCTGAAATTCAGGTATGAACGTGAGGCGGTAGGGCCGCGCTGGCCCTGGTAGCGAGAGCCCTTCGCGCCGGAGCCGTAGGGAGCCTCGGCCGGGGAGGACATCTGGAAGAAACACAGCTGACCGATTTTCATCCCCGGGTACAGGGCAATCGGCATAGTCGCCGTGTTGGACAGCTCTAGGGTGATATGGCCGGTAAAGCCCGGATCGATGAACCCCGCGGTCGAGTGAGTCAGCAATCCCAGACGTCCCAGCGAGGATTTCCCTTCCAATCGCGCCGCGACATCCTCGGGCAAGGTCACGTGTTCAAAAGTGGAACCCAACACGAACTCTCCCGGGTGTAAGATAAGCGGTTTGTCACCAGTATCCACCAGGCGGGTCAGCTCAGTTTGCTCTTTCGACGGATCAATCAAGCCATATTTGTGGTTATCGAACAGGCGAAAGTACCGGTCCAGACGAATGTCCACCGAAGCAGGCTGGACGGCATCAGGATCCCAAGGATCCAGCACGACTTTGCCTTGGGCTACCAGAGCGCGTATATCACGGTCAGAAATCAGCATGACACCATGCTATCGCCTCTAAGAAGCGGGTTGGGCGTCAACGATTTCCACATAAAAAGCCAAAGGCGAGTTTGGCGGAATCACCGGCGGACGACCTTCCTGACCGTAAGCCATTTCGGAAGGGATACCGAGGATAACTTTCGCCCCGACCTTTTGCCCGGATAGCCCCTGAGTCCAGCCGGGAATGACCTGCTGCAAGCTGAAAGATGCGGCTTCCCCGCGGGCAAAGGAAGAATCGAAGATGTCCCCCTGGCCCCATACTTGACCCACGTAGTTAGCGGTGACGGTGTCGGTTTCACTGACCACAGCACCAGTCCCCTCTTGGACGACCCACGCCGTGTTCTGGTCCGGGGCGGGCATATCCTTGGGGAACCCTACCGCGGTGTCAGCCCCGGAACCGACCACCTGGGGACGGTCGCCCTCGACGACAGCAGCAGGGGTGGACTTGGGTTCTTCAGGAGTGGAGGTGGCAGAGTTGGACGCAGCCGGGCTCTGGCTGGCAGCCTGTTCTTTGGCCTGAGTGGAGCAGGCGCTCAAGCTCAGAGTCAACGCCGCGGCGCCAGTGAGGAGGAACAGTTTAGGAACAATTTTCAAAGTCATGGTTACACCCTAGCGGAAAAATCATTTGTCAACCCGCGTAAACCACCTCGGGCGAAGCCACCGGTGGCAGGGTATCTCTAAGTCTCACCCACTGATTAGTTCCCACTATTTCAAACCGCCCTAATGAAAAGGGCAAAGCCATTACAATGATTTGACCGCATATTGATACCCAACCAGGAGGTTATATGTCTACCCCTCATATTGCTGCCGAACCCGGGGATTTCGCTCCCGCCGTATTGATGCCCGGCGACCCGAAACGAGCCGAAAAAATCGCCCACACTCTGATGAGTGACGCCAAAATGGTCACCGACGTGCGTTCCATGCTGGGCTTTACCGGTACCTATCAAGGCAAACCGCTGTCGGTCATGGGGTCGGGCATGGGTCAGCCCTCCCTAACTATCTACGCCACAGAACTGTTCAAGTTCTTTGGTGTTGAGCGCATTATTCGGGTAGGTACCTGCGGTTCTATCTCTCCCCTGGCGGGAGTCGGGGACACGGTGGTGGCCATGGGCGCCCACACTGACTCTCACATCAACGTGGCACGTTTCCCCGAGATTACCTTTGCTCCGTGTGCCTCGTGGTCCTTGCTTTCGGCCGCCATGAAAGCGGTTGACGAACTGCCCGAGGCCGACCGCAACCGAGTTCACGTCGGGACCGTGTTTTCTGAGGATCATTTCTATTTCAAGGTTCCGGGTTTGCTGGAACGCTTGCGCGCCTATGGCACCCTCGCCCTAGAGATGGAAACCGCTGCTCTCTACGGAGTTGCTGCCGAATTCGGTCGTGAGGCTCTGACGGTGCTGACCGTATCGGATAGTTTGCTAGACCATTCCCAGGACATGACTCCGGAGCAACGCGAAACGAAGTTTGCCAACACGCTGGCTCTGGCCACCGCGGCCGCCCTGTGCTAAAGACCCGCCGCACTGACGTCCTTCTGAACTGGCGGAACTTCCTAAAACTAACGGAACGCCCTAGTCAATCCGGTCAATAATCAAAGGCCCTGCACCGGCAAAGGTGTCCGAGATTTCCCAACCGCCTTCCAGCGCCGCCAGCGCCCGCTCAAAGCGCTGCGGCTCGTCAGCGTGCAGGGTAAACAGGGTTTGACCTGCCTGTACCCGGTCGCCCGGCTTGGCGTGTAGGGTTATTCCTGCGCCCAAGGACACTGCCTCACCCGGACGGGCTCGTCCGGCACCGGTACGCCACGAAGCAACCCCGACTGCCAGAGCGTCCAGGCGGCTGAGCACACCGCTGCGCTCCGCCTTCACTTCGCAATGTTCCCGCGCCGAAGCTAGGGGCGCGTCGGGGTCTCCGCCTTGGGACCGAATCATTTCCCGCCAGGTGTCCATCGCGGCTCCCGAAGCCAAAGCCGCGCCCGGATCGGCATCGGGCTGACCCGCGGCCGTCAACATTTCCCTTGCCAAAGCGACCGTGAGTTCGACCACGTCGGCGGGACCTCCGCCTGCCAACACTTCCACCGCTTCGGTGACTTCCCCCGCATTGCCTACTTCCCGACCTAGTGGGGTCGACATATCGGTGAGCAGGGCCACCGTGTGAGTGCCGGCATCTTTACCCAAAGTCACCATGGTTTGCGCCAACTCGCGGGCTTGAGACAGCTCTTTCATGAACGCCCCGGAACCGACCTTGACATCCAATACCAGGGCGGCGGAGCCTTCCGCAATCTTCTTTGACATAATCGAGGAAGCAATCAGCGGGACACAATCAACTGTGCTGGTCACATCCCGCAGGGCATAGAGTTTCCGGTCCGCCGGAGCCAACCCCGCCCCGGCCGCACATACGACCGCCCCGCAGCCGGTTCCCAGAATCTCGGTAATCCGCTCATTGCTCAACTCAGCCTGCCAACCGGGGATGGCCTCCAGCTTGTCCAAGGTGCCGCCCGTGTGTCCCAAGCCACGCCCGGAAAGCTGCGGTACGGCCACCCCGAAACTCGCCACCAGCGGCGCGAGCGGCAAGGTGATTTTGTCCCCCACCCCGCCGGTGGAATGTTTATCCGCGGTGGGCCGCGGCAGGGAGCCAAAATCCAGGCGTTGCCCGGAGTCAATCATCGCCTGGGTCCAGTCGAAAATCTCGCGCTGATTCATGCCCTTGAGGAACACCGCCATCGCCAAGGCGGCCATCTGTTCACTGGTGACCCAGTCGCGGGTGTAGGCATCGATGACCCACTGAATCTGAGTGGTAGATAGCTCCTGACCATCGCGTTTGGTTCGAATCACATCGACAGTGTCAAAAGGTTCTAACATGATTATTCCTTTCCGAGGTTTAGCTCAAAAATTCCGGCCCGAATGATTCCGGGAGGATTTCCTGAAACGGCCGGCGTCCGGCGGGGGTTTCAACGACCAGTTCTGGGCTGGCATGTTCACGCAACAGCTGGCGACACCGCCCGCAAGGGACAGTGAGAACGGGAGTTTGCCCTTCAGGGTTGCCATAGCACAGAAAAGCCACTAACTTGCCCCCGCCACTGAGGGTGAGCTGGGAGATCAGGCCGCATTCCGCGCACAGACCCAATCCGTAGCTGGCGTTTTCGCTGTTGCATCCCGTGACGATGCGACCATCCTCGGTCAGCGCCGCCGCTCCCACCCGGTAGTGCGAGTAGGGGCAATAGGCATGGGTTTGGGCCTCCCGTGCGGCGACATGGAGACGTTCCCAGTCAGTTTCGCTCAACATTATTTCCTCTTTCCACAGTTTTGCCGGTGTGTGGGTTAGAGCGGATACGGTTTGCCTTCCATCGCTGGAGGACGTACCCGCCCTACGAATCCCGCGACCGCCAGAATTGTGACTATGTAAGGAATCATCAACAGGAAATCGGTCGGGATGGGTGAGTTCACGGACTGCATCACATAACCCAAAGCAGTGGCGAAACCGAACAGGAGCGAAGCCGCTACGGCGCCCTTCGGATTCCACTTGCCCAAAATCATCGCTGCCAGGGCGATAAAACCGTTGCCTGCGGCCATATCCTTTGAAAAAGCCAAACCCGCACCGACAGTGAAGTAGGCGCCGCCCAGACCAGCCAAAGCTCCACCCAGCAACACATTGCGCCAGCGGTACAGATTCACGTTGATACCCACGGTGTCCGCAGCCTTCGGATGCTCCCCGCACGCCCGTGAACGCAGCCCCCACCGGGAGCGGAACAGGGCGAAATTCAGCACAATTACTGCCAAGTACATGAGATAGACCAGCAGGGATTGTTTGAACAGGACCGGCCCGATAATGGGGATGTCCGACAGTACCGGAATAGCCAGGGATTTCAATGACATCGGACGGTTCAAAGTGTTTTCGTTGAACTTTAACCAGGTCGAATACAGGAACGAGGTCAAACCCACCACCAGCATATTCAACACGACACCGACGATAATGTGGTCCACCCGGTATTTGACGGTGAACAAGGCGAGGAGCACCGCCACCAAGGCCCCGGCGATAGAGGCGCCCACCAGCCCCAGGTAGGGCGAGGAAGTAGCCGAGGCGACAACTGCAGCCAGGAAAGCCCCTAACAAGAGCTGGCCTTCAATAGCGATGTTGATTACGCCGGTGTGTTCGCAAACCAAACCGGAGAGGGAACCAAAAACGAGGGGGATGGCCAGGGCGAGGGTCGACTGCAGCAGCGAGACTAGGGGCATTACAGAGCCTTCGCGTCCCGCTACGACAAACAGCAGCAGGGCCATGAGAAAGAACATCCCGCTCAGACCGGCAATCCACCCCGGAGCTTTCCCGTGACGCAGCGTCAGCCAAGTCGCCGCCACCGAGCCCGCCACACACGCAACGGTCAGAATCAGAATCGTTGGCTGTGCCGGAAGATCAACATTGCCAGTCGGGAACCATGTCGTCGCATTCTGGAAAGACACTACCGACACTCCGTGTGCACTCAGCCCCATCACGGCACACAGTACACTCATGACCCAGGCGGAAACAGACCAGCGCCAATCTCTACGCAGCCTGACTTTTTCCGTGTTTTCCTGACGGTCGGCGCGGCTTTTTTCTAACAGGTTTTCACTCAGGTTCATCGGTCTGCCTCCTTTCCTTCACAAGGTTCTTCTGACGGGGTGAGCGGCTCGCTTTCAGCCGTTTCGTGGGAACTTTCCCCAGTAACCAGGGCTGGTTCTGCGGCAACGGTCGTGTTTTCGACAGTGATTTTCTGAGGGTCGGGAAGTCGGAAAATCCATCGAATCAACGGCGGGGCTGCGATGAGCAAGACGATAACCGCTTGGGACACCGAGACGATGTCCACCGGGATGCCGGCCGCAGCTTGCATGGTGGAAGCCCCGGCAGCGAAGGCCCCAAAGAGAATCCCGGCGAGAACAGTTCCTAGCGGGGTGGAACCACCGAGCAGGGCGACTGTAATCGCATCAAAACCGAGAGAACCAGCAGTACCGGTAGACAGGAACTTTTCGGTGCCCAATGACGGGCAGGTTCCGGCTAGTCCCGCTAAAGCCCCGGCAATAATCATCGTGAGGGCGATGACCCGATTGACCGATATGCCAGCCGTTTGAGCCGCGTGCGGGTTCGCCCCGGCTGCCCGCAGTTCAAAACCAAAAGTGGAACGTTCCAGCAACCACCACACGAAAACTGCTGCGGCGAGGGCGACGATAAATCCGAGGTGCAGGTTGAAAGCCGAACCTAACAGCTCAGGATAGGACGCGCTGGCCGGGACGGTCATGGATTTTCCCGGATAGCCGTCCCCTACGAAGCTCTCGGCTTTTAAGGCATAAGACAGCAGGTAGAGGGCTATTGAATTCATCATGATGGTGACGATAACCTCGTTGGCTCCCAATCGGGCTTTCAAAATACCGGGAACCGCGCCCCACAGGGCCCCGCCGAGGACAGCGAAAACGACCGCCACCAACAGGTGCAAACCTGGGGGAAGATGAAAATTCAGCCCAACCCAGACCCCCATGAGGGCACCCAGCAGAAGCTGACCTTGGGCACCAATGTTAAAAAGTCCCGCCCGGAAAGCCAATGCCACGGACAGTCCCGCCAGAATCAGCGGAGCCGAACGGGTCAGTGAGTTGGTGATAGGCAGCACCATTCCTGCCAAGCTGGTCGCTTCGTAATCGAAAATGGCTCCCCGGAACAGGGACGTAAAGAACGATGCGAAGGCCGCCCCGAAACTCGTGAAGAAATCCGAGGGACGAGCCAGCAAGTAAGCGGCGCTGCTCTGGACGTTCGGGTCAAAAATAGCTACCAAAAGCGCAGATACCAGCAATGACAGCAGCACCGCGGAGGTAATCAGCACCGCGGAGGACGACATGATTTGTCTCAAAACCACGTTCAGGCCGGGACGCGAAGTATCCTTAGTCTCGTTCATTTGTCCGCCTCCTGTTCTTCCGCTGAAACTCCGGCCATCATCAGGCCCAAAACATTGCGTGGCGTGTCCGGAGGCACGACTCCGACAATCTTTCCCCGATACATCACCGCTATCCGATCGGCCAACCCCACCACTTCGTCAAGCTCGGTCGAGACCAGAATCACCGCGGTCCCCATGTCTCGCTGCTGGACGATTCGCTGGTGAACGAATTCAATGGATCCCACATCCAATCCGCGAGTGGGTTGGGAAGCCACCAAGAGTTTTAGCGGGCGAGATAGTTCCCTGGCCACGATGACTTTTTGCTGGTTACCCCCGGAAAGCGTCGAAATCGGGTCTTGCAACGAAGTCACTCGGACATCGAATTCTTCCTGGAGCTTGCTCGCGTTTTCCATCACGACTTTCGGATGCATATTGACCCCGGTAGCGAAGGGCGGGATGTCGTACAAATCAAGAATCATGTTTTCGGCAATAGAGAAGGACGCAATCATGCCGTCTGTGGAACGGTCCTCGGGAATGTAGCCCAACTGGTGACGCAAACGGTCTTTCACTTTCATCTTGGTGAGGTCTTTGCCGTCCAGCGTCATCTTGCCGCCCGCCAGAGGCTCCAGCCCTAGGATGGCGCGGCACAGTTCCGTTTGACCATTGCCTTGAACCCCCGCGATAGCCAGGATTTCCCCGCTGCGTACCGCCAAATCCACGTGGTCCAAATCGACATGTCCCGCATAGTTAACTACGCTGACCTGCGACATTTGAAAGACTGTCTCACCTAACTGGGGAGCATCTTTCTCTACGGAAAGGTTCACGGCACGCCCGACCATGGCCGCCGCTAATTCACTGTCTGTAGACTCCGGGCTGGCCTGGCCGATGACTTTACCGCGGCGAATTACGGTGATGCAATCAGCTACTGCCTTGACCTCACGCAGTTTATGCGTGATGAAAACAATTGCGGTTCCTGCGTCTCGCAGCTGGCGCATGATGGCGATGAGCTCATCGGTTTCCTGGGGTGTCAGCACCGCCGTGGGTTCATCCAAGATGAGGACTTTCGCATCTCGTGACAAGGCTTTGATGATTTCCACTCGTTGCTGAGCCCCGACCGGGAGATCCTCAATCAAGGCATCGGGATCGATGTCAAAACCAAACTGTGCGGAAAGTTCCTGGACTTTTTTCCGGGCTGCCTGCAAATCTAACCGACCCAAGACTTTCGTCGGTTCGTATCCCAAAGCCACCGATTCTGCCACGGTAAACACCGGTACCAGCATAAAGTGCTGGTGGACCATGCCAATACCGGCAGCCACAGCATCACCGGGACCTTTAAAGGAAACCTTTTCGTCATCGACAAAGATTTCTCCGGCATCGGGCTGATACAAACCGTACAGGACGTTCATCAGTGTGGATTTGCCCGCCCCGTTTTCCCCTAACAGAGCATGAATTTGCCCCGGTTCTACGACCAGGTCGATATGGTCGTTGGCCACTAATGGACCGAAAGTCTTAGTTATTCCGCGCAGTTCCAGCTTCATAGATTCCCTCTCGCGTGATTTCGATTCAAATATGGAATTGGGTCACGCACCGTGACCCAATTCCATATCCTCATTGGCTCAGAATCACGGGTTGTTCTTAGATTCAACCTTGATCTTGCCAGCAATAATGTCCTCCTTGAGGGACTTGACTTTGTCCTTTATCTCGGCGGTAACCTGAGCATCCAGATCATGGAAGGGCGCGATGTCGACACCCTGGTTCTCCAGGTCGCCCACGTAGGCTTCCGAGGTGAACTTTCCGTCCCGAGCCTCTTTGACCGTGTCAAACACTGCCTGGTCAATCTTTTTCACCACGGAGGTGAGAATCATGGACGAAGAATCCGGGTACATCTCAGCCCAGTCGGAGTCCACCCCGACGACCAGAACATTCTTGCCTTCCGCGGCGGATAGGGTGCCCTTGCCCACCGGACCGGCTACTGGCATCACAATGTCAGAACCTTGCGAAATCTGCTGTTCGGTCAGCTGCTTGCCCTTGGACTGATCCTCGAAGTTGCCAACGAAAGAGCCGTTCTGAGCGTCTTTATCCCAGCCGATCAGCTTCACAGTTTTACCGCTGTCCTCGTTGTATTTCGCAATGCCGTCAGCGAAACCATCCATGAAAATGTTTACGGAAGGAATCTGCATGCCGCCATAAGCGGAAACGGTACCGCTCTTTGACACCGCAGCGGAAACATATCCCGCGAGGTAGGCGGCTTCCGCGGTATTGAACACAATCGGCTTAGCATTCTTCAGCTCTACCACGTCATTATCTTCAGTGAAACGGGAGTCTACCAGGGCGAACTCCACATCAGGGTTAGCCTTGGCCGCATCACGAATCGCATCGTTGAGCATGAAACCTACACCGATGATGAGGTTGCATTTCTGGGCCAACAGGGTGTCCACGTTGGGTTTGAAGTCAGCCGGGGACTTGGATTCCGTCTGTTCGAGCGTCACCCCGAGTTCTTTCTCAGCACGCTGCAAACCAATCATGCCGGACTCGTTAAAGGACTTATCGTCAAAACCGCCTTGATCGGAAACCATGCAAGCCTTGAATTCTTTATCATTACTGGCGCCGCCAGCATTATCAGACCCCGAATCCGGGGCGGCAGCACACCCGGCCAAAGCCAACGCGCCGATGGCAGCCAGAGTCGCAGGACTGTATTTACGCACCATGAAACCTCCTAGTTTTGCTCATTTGGCTGAATAGGACGCCAAATTCATTGGATAGTACTCTACACACACTCGAATGTTTTCGGGCGCTTTTTACTGAAGTATTTCATTTTTCTGCCTAGTTTGGCGATATAGTGGGCAATTTTGACATTCGCCGGGTAAGGTCGGCTTCCAGCCCGTAACATGGGTGGAACACTCGTTTAGGAAAGTGAGTACCACATGTATCAAGACTGGTTGGAAAATGACCCCGATTCCCGCGACCGGGAAGCCCTGCAACTCCTGCTCGACACGGATACTCCCGCGGCGAAAACCGAGCTTGCCGCGGCTTTCGGGTCAGAAATCGCGTTCGGCACTGCCGGTCTGCGCGGGGAAATGGGTCCCGGACCAGCCCGGATGAACACGGCGGTGATTCGCCGTGCCACTTGGGGACTGGCCGCTGCCCTGCGAACAGCTGTCGGGGATGACTTCCTGGTGGTGATAGGTTTCGACGGTCGGCATCGTTCCGCCGACTTCGCCCGCACGACGGCGGGAGTGATTACAGCAGCTGGGGGAAAAGCCCTGCTGATGCCCCATGTTTGCCCCACCCCCCTGCTGGCCTACGCAATGGGGCAGTATCACGCTGATGCCGGGGTGATGGTGACTGCCTCGCACAATCCCGCGAAAGACAACGGTTATAAGGTGTACCTGGGAGGGCGGGTCGTCACCGGTTCCGGTTGCCGGGCGCAACTCGTGTCACCTTGGGACTCGAGGATTTTTGCCCAGATTCAGGCTGCCCCGCCGGCACGGGACGTGCCTTGCGCCGAGACGGGTTGGGATTTCATTGACGAAGATTTGTTTACCCGCTACATTCAGCGCACGGCGGGTCTGGTTAGCGCCGATTCCCCGCGGGATTTGCGGCTGGTGCTGACTTCGATGCACGGGGTCGGGGCTGAAGTTTGCGAAGCTGTGTTAGCTCAGGCCGGATTTAGCGAGGTGTTTCCTGTCGCCTCGCAGCGTGAGCCAGACCCGGACTTTCCGACCATTCCGTTCCCCAACCCGGAAGAAGCCGGGGCTCTCGATATGGCTATGGCGTTGGCTCGCGAAAAAAACGCGGATTTGATTGTTGCCAATGATCCGGACGCGGACCGTTGCGCGGCAGCGATTCCTGACCCGGACGCACCAGGGGGTTGGCGCCAGTTGAGTGGGGACGAAACGGGGGTTTTGCTGGGATACTACCAGTGTCGAGACCGCCAGGGTTCGTCAGCCACGGTGGCTCGTTCCCTCGTCTCGGGGGAACTGTTAGACCGGGTGGCCGCGGCCGCCGGGGTCACCCCGATGGTGTCCCTGACAGGTTTTAAGTGGATTGCCCGCACCCCGGGGCTGATTTTTGGCTACGAGGAAGCTATCGGCAATTGCTGCGATCCTGACAGCGTGCGCGACAAGGACGGTATCAGCGCCACGGTGAAACTGTGTGAAATCGCAGCCGTTTTGAAAGCGCAGGGCCAAACCATTGACGACAAGCTCAACGAAATCTATCTGACTCACGGGCTTTATGTCACGACACCGCTAACATTCCGGGTGGCGGATGTGAGCTTGATTAGTGCGGGAATGCGTCGCCTGCGGACTCGCGGTTTGACGGATTTCGGTGGGGAACCCATCGTGTTTAGCCACGACCTGTCCACCAATTCGATGCCTGATGAGTTGCACACCTCCGTACCGTCAGGGTGGGATCATCTGCAGGAGTTGCCGCCTACGGACGCGCTGTTCTTTGGGACGGCTTCTGGGTCACGCGTGGTGGTGCGCCCCTCCGGGACCGAACCGAAGCTAAAGTGCTACCTGCAAGTGGTGGTGCCCGAAGTCACCGCCCAGACCCTCGCGACGGCAAAAACCCAGGTCCGCCAACGTTTGGCGGCCATCAAAGCGGATTTGCGCGAAGTCCTAGGATTTGACGCTCCGTGAGCCGCGTTTTCGCGGGTCGGACAAGGGTAGTTCCACCGGTTTTAACGTTACCTTAGAGCGTTTCCAGGACTTTGCGGGTCCCCGACAGCCCCAGGCGCGAGGCTCCGGCCTCTACCATCGCGAGAGCTTCGGCTCCCGTGTGGATTCCTCCCGAGGCTTTAACTCCCATCGTGTCTCCCACGGTTTGGCGCATCAGCGCTACCGCATGGGTGGATGCCCCGCCAGCGGGGTGGAAGCCGGTGGAGGTTTTCACAAAGTCAGCTCCGGCTGCCTGAGCAGCCTGGCAGCATTTCACGATTTCCTCATCGGTCAGTGCCGCAGACTCGATAATGACTTTCAACAGTTTCGGGGCGGGCACTTCTTTCTTTACCGCCGCGATATCGGCTTGCACCCGGTCCCACAGCCCGTCCTTCACCCACGACAGGTTGACAACCATGTCAACTTCATCGACGCCTGCTGCCACGGCTTCACGAGCCTCGCCGGCCTTCGTAGCTGTTGTATGAGCGCCGGAGGGGAAACCGCAAACCACACACAGTTTGAGAGACTCAGGGACCTTGAGGGGCACCTGGCTGGGGGAAACGCACACGGAATAAGTTCCTAACTCAACACCTTCTGCCACCAGTGCTTCCACTTGGGCGCGGGTTGCCTCCGGCTTTAACAAAGTGTGATCAACCATCGCCGCTAACTGCGCTTTCTCCATTGAATCCTCCAAGTGCCTGAAACTGCTTTCAAGCGATTATACGCCAACACCGCCCCCAACACTCCTGCCGGGAGTTAGCAGATGCCGATTAGGGCGGGTTTAGGGTTGCATACCGAACTGGGACATAAGTTTGATAAAAGTGTCTTGCCCATCGAGGCAAGTCTCCCGTAGGTAGCCTTTTTCGTTTTCCCAATGCGAAAGGCCACGATAGTAAAACAGTTTCTTTGAGTCCTCGATAATGAAAGGGACAATTTCGTGACGTAGGCATTCTTTCAGGGCAATGAGACGACCCACCCGTCCGTTCCCATCCTGGAAAGGGTGTATCAGCTCAAACTGGTAGTGAAGCTCTACTATGTCATCGAATTCGACCCTGTTTAGGGACTCGTAACGTGACAGTAACTGTTTCATTTGGCTGGCGACATCTTGCGGTTTGGCAGTCTCGCGCCCGCCCACCATATTGGGGCGTCTTTTGTAGTCCCCAACGGCGAACCATTCCAAAGAGGATTCCGTGGTGCCCTGTTTTAGTATGCGATGCAGCTCCTTAATGATTTCTTCGTTCAAGGGTTGTTCTGCCCGGTCAATGACAAAGTCGATGCCGCGAAAATGGTTGGACGTCTCGATGATGTCGTCCACCGGGAGTCCTGAATCGGCACCAAGCGTGTTTGTCTCAAAAATGAATCGGGTCTGGTCCTCACTGAGTTGGCTACCTTCAATATGATTTGAGTTATAGGTCAGGCGGACTTGCAGCTCATGGTACAGCCCCCCGGACAGGCGGACGTTTTTCTCATCACGTAAGGTTTGCAGCAGCACATTGTCCGTGCGACTTTGGCACAAATCCTCCGAGGTGCACTCCAAGAACTCCGCGATTCTGACCAACACGTGTCGGGCAATCGGTTCACCGCGTCCAATTTTCGCTATCGTCCGGGAAGAAATGCCCAACTCGTGAGCCAGTCCAGTCTTGGTGAGACCTTTCGCGTTGAGCCTGCGCATCAGGCCGTCGTAAGAAATCATCAGCACGCACCCCCGCTACCTTTACTTATTATCGTCATTTCCCCCAATAAGTAAAGGTAAATTTAGCGCAAGTAAAGCTAACCCGCCGCGACCACACTTCTGCGACAGTCCCCGCGAACGCCCAAACCATCCTCTTGAGCTATAAAAAGTGATATGCGAAAATTAGGTTCGTGAGAGAGTTAGCAGATCAACACAGCCGAGTGTCGCGGTTCACAACGCTGGCAATTATTGTCGTTTTCGGCGTTGCCACGTCGGCTGTTCTCTTTAAGATCTTGGGAGAGCCGGTTATCCCTCGGTGGTGGGCAGCCTTTTCTTCCGTGGTACTGATAATGGTCAGCGCTCTGGCAGGGAAACAAACCGCGAACGTAAACCAACCATGGGTTTACGTAGTTGACGTGTTACTGGCGGTGCTTCTCGGAATCGCATTTTTGACATCTCAGGAAAATGAGCCTCTTTCCGGCTTTGCCGAGTTTGCGTGGAATATTTTGAGCCTGCTCGTAATCGCTTCCTGCGGTGCGTACTACCTCGATAAGCGCCACCCGAAAGCCCCAACCGATTCCTCAGCTTCCCCCGCCCCCGGGGCTCCCATCCCGAGATAAACAGCTGACCCCGATATTCACATGTTCTGTCTATTGTGGAGGTAAATTCCGATGACCAAGTAATCTCTGCTCAGCCCGGCTGAGACGGTTCCCGTTAATTCTTGCGTCCTGGAGATTACTATGCCTGTCATCAACCTCGTTAATATTTCTTTTTCCTATGCAACTGTCCCGGTGCTCAATGATGTCACTTTGCACGTCAGCGACGGTGAACGCGCCTGCCTGGTCGGACCCAACGGGTGCGGCAAGACTACGCTGCTGCGTATCGCTTCGGGCGATCTGCTGGCACAGCGGGGCAAAGTCGAGGTAACCGAAAGGGAGCGCTTCCGGGTTCCCAACGTCGAACAGTTTGATGGTAGCGTCAGCGACTACCTTGACGCCGCGCTGCGTCCACTTCGAGCCGTAGCCGACCAGTTCGCGGAGGTAACTTCGCGAATCGGCGAGGGCGGCGCGCTTGGCGAGTGGGAACAAGAATATGATCAGCTGCTGGCTCAGATGACGGGTTTTGATATTTGGTCGCTCGACGCCCGGGTAGCCGAGGTGCTGGCCGGGCTCGACTTGATGTCTTTCACAAGGTCGGGGCGGAACCGGGAGCTGTCCCGGTTGTCGCCCGGTCAGCGCGGCCGCCTGCAATTAGCGACGACCCTCATCTTGAAACCGGCAGTGTTGATTTTGGATGAACCTACCAACCACCTCGACGCTCAGGCACTCAGTTTTCTGACGCAAACGGTCAATAGCTGGGACGGTCCAATCCTGATGGCCAGCCATGATAGAGCCTTCATCGAGGACACCGCCACGGTTATTTACGATATGGACGTGGAGGTGTTCAATGCTTTGGCGAAGGCCGAAGGGTCGGGTGAAACCGCAGGTCTTTACCGTTGCGCGGGGGCTTACTCGGACTATCTGGCTGAAAAAGCCCGTGCCCGCACCAAGTACGTGGAACTGCACGCTGCTCAGCAAGCCGAAGCGCGTAAGGTGCGGAGACATCGGCAGGCGGCGGGAAAAATCTCTCGCGGAGGTGTGCGGCTCGCCAGCGCTCAAGGCAAAGCGAAGAAGTTTTTTGCCGACCGTGCCGCCGCGACCGCCACCCGTCAGATACGCAACGACGACCAGCGCTTAGACACCTTAGCAGCGCGAGAAGTGCGCAAACCCCGTAACTATGAATTGTCCTTCGCGTTTGCACAGCCTGCCAAGCGCGCCGGGGTGGCAGTATCTGCAAGGCAGGCAAGCGTGAAACAGCGTCTCGCACCACTCAGTTTTGATGTCGTTTATGGCGAACACCTGCTGGTCACCGGCGCTAACGGGTCGGGGAAATCCACGCTCTTGAACTGGATCAGTGCTGGACAGCCCCCTGCTGGCGCCTCGACAAGCGGAATCATCACGCGCGATAAATCGATTAGCCTGGTGCCCCAAGATCTGCCCAAAGAACATGACTGTGGATTCACCACCGAAGTCTGGAGAGGGGGAATCGGCGAAGCCGGGAAAGGAATTCTGCACCCGGCAATGTGGGCAACCCCTATCCCCGAACTATCTGCGGGTAACCAACGCCGCGCGCAAATCGCCCTAGCTTTGGCCTCAGCCCCTGCCATTCTCATCATCGATGAGCCGACCAATTTCCTCGACCTCGACAGTATGCAGGCCTTGGAAGATGCGCTGAGCGAGTGGAAAGGTACGCTGATTATCGCCAGTCACGATCGCTGGCTCATCGACCATTGGCGGGGCTCATTACTAACAACCAGATAGTTTCTTCCACTTCCTGATTTTGGTGCGAAACGTAGTGAACGGCGCGACTGTGTTGATATGTATCCACTTCCACACCGGCCACGCCGACGGGGTAGAGGACGCCCACGCCGGCTTCCCTGACTCGTAGGTTCTCACCGCAACCCCCTCTTGCAAGGCAGCCTAGCTCACTATCTATCTAAGTATTCTAACTCGAGCACCTGCCTGACCAGGAGTAACACGAGATTTAACCCGGTTTCGAGGAACACTATACACGCAGTTTGATAATGATTATCGTTTTCATTTATAGTAGCCCTTATGAAACTAATGAAGATTGTTGCAATTGCGTCAGTAATGACTGTGGCCCTGACTGGCTGCGGAACCCAATCCGGCGATTACGACCATAAAGGTCAAAAACACGACGACCACGGCGTGAGTTCCACAGGTACAGAAACCTCGAAAGCAATGCCCCGCGTTATCGTGGCAACTGAGAACGGGGTAAGTATCTTTGATGAGAACCTTGAGAAAGTTACGGATTTTGAACTCACCTCACGCCCGTCGTTGACAACGGCACATGACGGTCGTCACGTAGTGGCTAACCGTCAACACGATAACGAATCGTCCATCATCGATGCGGGTGCGTGGAAGCAGGAACACGGCGATCATTTCCATTTCTATACTGGAAAGCCAGCACTGCTGAAAGAGGTTGTTAAAGGTAATAAACCTGTTCACGTGGTGCCGAATCCGCAAGCGGGGGCGACCGGTATTTTCGCTGATGATGATGGCGCGGCTTCCCTGTTCACCACCGAGAATTTAGAGACAGGTCAGCTTGATGGTCTCACTCGTGTCAAAGCCAACTTGCCGCATCACGGCGTAGTGGTTCCCATGCCTGAAGGTCACTATCTCGTGAGCGCCACAGCACAGGAAGGCACCGCATTGCCCGACACTATTGAACTGCGCCACGGGGAGACTGAGGTGGAGAAAACCTTCACCTGTATGCGCATGCACGGCGAAGTTGCTCACGGCACCAACGCCGCCTTCGGCTGCGCTGACTCTGTACTTGTTATCAAGAACGGCAAAGGTGTCAACATTCCTACTCCTGACCTTGGCGAGGATCGCGTGGGTACTTTCGTAGCTAATGCGGACTTTTCGACATTGGTCGGTAAGGCTGGCGATAAGCTCGTCTTCGTTGGTGACAATACCACCAAGACTGTCGGAGTGGACGAGGGCGTGAATATCTCGAATCTCGCCATCACACCTGACGGTCATGTGATTACACTCGGAACCAACGGCAAGCTCTATGTTTTTGATGAGGACGGCACCCTTGAACACACCATGCAGGTGACCGGTGAATGGAAAAAGCCCAGTGGTCACAGCGGCATTGCCCCCGGAGTTGATGCTGGCAACTACGACGACGCTAACACCGTGTGGGTCTCTGACCCTCTCGCTGGAAAAGTGCACATGATTGACCTCTCTACTATGACCGAGACTGCCACTGCGGAAGTAGCGGGTCAGCCAACATCGCTGGCGGTCACGAATGTGAACTAGTCACTCGTTACTTGCTGCGCATGTTTTCCTAACGAACGGTGTGCCCCCTCTAGACAGTTGAGGGGGCACACTTTCACGTATGGTCCAGGAGGGAGAGATTTTCTAGGTACCCCCGAACCGAGACTATCTGGGTGTAGATACGCGAAGAAGACAATGCGACCGAGTTCATGCCCTCACGACGAACTTGCCGGGAATCCCGACAAGTTGCCTCCACATCCAGCTCGCCCTCGGCATAGATATGGCTTAAGCAAACAATTTGGGCTTAAGTGACATTTTGCGGGTCTATATTTTAGATATTCCCTAGTATTGCAGCAAAAGGTCGGGGTTGGTGAACTATTTGGCTTATTTCGCGAAGCGGGCGACGGAGGATTTTTAAGGCGTTCCGGCTAAAACGGCACACCAGTGCCGTTTTTTAACGCCTCCACCATTTTACTCAGCGGCGTATGCGACTGCGTCGCTGCCGCTGAGCGAACTTGTTCGATTCCCGTCGCGACCCCCAAGATTGACTAAAAAGCCGGGCTTTAGCCCGGCTTTTTAGTCAATGGAGCGGGCGACGGGAATCGAACCCGCCTTTACAGCTTGGGAAGCTGTCGTTCTACCGATGAACTACGCCCGCAAGGCGCAAAAACGCTCTCTCAGTATGTCACACATGCTGTTAGTGCAAAAATCGAGGGCGACGGGAGTCGTTTGATTTCTGAGGTGCTGCGCCGAAAACGGCACACCGTGCCGTTTCTTAATCGGCTTCGCACTGTTACGAGATGGCTCTTTTTCTGTTTGATGTTTTGCTGACGCAACCAGAGGAACCTATTGAAGGGAACCCACAAAGCCCTCGATGAGACTATTGATTTCCCCGGGTCGGTCGGTGTTCGAGTTGTGCCCGGCCCCCCTGATCCAATGCACCGGGCATCCAATCGCCCTCGACCACTTACGGTTGTAGGTCTTTACGTCGCCCGCGTGATCGCTCTTTCCGCAAATCAATAGGGTCGGGCAGTCGATTCGGTACGCGCGGTCCTTTTCCACGGCGCGAGCCAACATCCCATAGCCAAAGACCATCAGCCGCCGGTATTCCGCCTCTCCATAGGTTTCCAAGAAGCGATAGACCAGGTGGCGCCCATACTTGGTGGTGGCGGTCCCCCAGGCACCCCAAGGCTTTAACACACTCCAGGGGATGTAGCGGGTTATTGCGTCCATGCGCTTCAAGGCGGCCAGCTCCCAATCCGAATAGAACCGCTTTTGCAGGGGAGCACTGTCAATCGAGACGAAGCCCTCCGCCCGACCTGGAAACAAATCCATGAAGGCCTGCGAGATATATCCGCCCAAGGATTGACCCACCAAGACGGGCCGCTCGATACCCTCCACGTCAAGGATTTCGCCCAGCCAGCGAGCCATATCGTCAAGGTCGAATGCCAGTTCGAAGGGCCGCGAGCGGTAATGCGCGGGCGCATCCCACACAAACAGATTGTACCGACCGGTAAAATATTTAATCTGTCTCGCGAACAGCCGGTGATCAGCAGTCAAGCCCGGCAGCAACACCAGCCAGGGCTTGCCAGCCAACGGCGCATCGGTCACCCAATAGCGAATGACCCCAAGATTGGTCGTGAAACTGCCTGAACGCATCGGGTTCCTTTCTGCCCTATTAGTCAAAATGAGTTTTTAAGCCGGGACAAAAAACTCATTAATCGAGCATGAAGTCGGGAATACCAGTGGGGTATTCTTCCCAGTAAGCCTCGGTTTCCGCGCTCAGAACATCGGAATGAGCCCGGCTAGCTTCGTCAGCGATGCCAATCGTGTGGAATCCCGCTTCGTTCGCAACCCGCACCGCGTACACCGCATCCTCGAACACCCACGTGTCCCCCGGCGCAGACTCCATCAACTCGGCTGCGTGGTGGAACATCGCAGGCTGACGCTTATGCAGCCCCGTCTCGGTGGAAGCAAAATACCCCGCAAACATGTCCTCGATACCAAGCCGCGCAAATGCCGGGCGAATCAGCGCCTCGGATCCCGAACTCACGACCGCCATCGGCACGTCCGCTTCCACCAAAGCGTTCAAGAAATCCCTGGCTCCGGGCTTCAATTGCACTTCCTCAAGGTAGCCAAGGTAGACGGCGTCCTTAATACCGTGCGTAATCTCGGAAACCGTCTTTTTCAAGCCGAAATCCTCACGTATCAACTGGGCAGATTCGGGCAGGGTCATCTCAAAAAAACGCGCCCCTAAACACTCGTCGACATGCACGCCCAGCGTCTCGAGGTATCGACCGGCCGCATCGCGCCACAGCGGCATCGTGTCCAGCAGCGTCCCGTCGCAATCAAAAATCGCACCTTTAATCACGCCTTCAGGATACCTTCCCAGCCGCCAGCGCGCCTGGCATCCTTGCCGGCTTGGACAATCAAGCCGTGAAACCGCGCCAATTCCTCGGTTGTAAAACCTTGCTCATACACCCGCTCGTCCAGTGCGTTTCGAGCCGCGTCGTAGGTCTTAAACGACCCCAAACCGGCGGCCTCTAAAAGCCGGCGACCATAGGTGTCGTAAATAAAAACGGGACGCAGGTAAGCATATAAAAGGATGTCATCGGCGGTTTCCTGACCAATTCCTTTTACGTTCAATAGGCTTGCCCGCAGGGTTTGCGTGTCGATTGCGTCCGCGGTCGCATCGTTTTCTTTGTACCATTCGGTCAAGTTCTTTAGGTATCCAGCTTTGGCACGCATAAACCCGCTGGGTTTGATCAGTGATTCAAGGGTTTCTTGAGGGGACTTCAATAGGTTCCCGGGGTCAAGCAGGTCGTGAACCCGCAGGTTTTCGAGGGATTTTTCGACGCTGGTCCAGGTCGTGTTTTGGGTCAAGACCGCGCCCACCAGGATTTCGAACTTAGTCTCGGCAGGCCACCATTTTCCGGCATCCTGCACCGAGCGTTCCAACGTTTCGTAAATCTCCCGGAACGTGGGAACCTCTGACGTGACCTTACCCATCAAAACCGCCCGGGGAACCTATTGAAGGGAAATGTCGAGGTCACGTGAGGAAACCATCAAAAGGCGACCGGCGGTAAAGCTGACGGTGGCGGCCGAACCGATGATTTCGTTGGAAACCCCGCGGGTGGAGCCCTGCAGCAAGACAAAATCGCTGACGTCATAGCGAGTTCCGGTGATAGTCAGCCCGCAGACGTCACCGTCAAAAGGAATCAATCCGAAATATTGGTAGTCGTTGCGGGGCACCGTATGGGTTCCCGGACCCACCAGGGACACCATGTTGTAGCCGTCTATCCAGCGCAGCCGTGCGGGAGTGTGGGCGAATTTCGCCAAAATACCGAGGTTTCCCAAGGTATGATCCAAGCGTCCCCCCAAACCGCCAATGACATCTATGTGCCGGTAGCCGCGAGAATACGCCAAATCGACCGCCGCTTCAGAATCTGTGACTTCCTTGGCAACGGGCAGAATTATCACTTCCACACCATCGCCGGGAACCGCATCACTAGGGGGGGTGACGGGTACTGCCGCTAAGACTTCCGGGGAGCGGGTACGCCCGTCCGCGAACTCGGCCTGACCTGACGGACGGGGCGAAGAATCGAAGTCGCCGATGTAGACGTCGGGGACAATCCCCAAAACACGCGCCACGTCTTGCCCCGAATCGCCACAAATTACCAACTCGTAGACCGAAAAATCCCAGTCGTCAGCGCACAGCGCACGCAGTCCTTGCACCCCTCCGACCACCACCAGGCAGCGCGAATCAGCTGACACAGCGCCATTTTTCGCCGAATCGTCGTGGTTTTCGCACATCTTGGTCATGGAGTCATTCTAATCTGGCTCTCGCGAAGCCCGGAAAACATGACAGATGTCATCAAATTTTAGTGATTGCGCACACTACCGGCTCAAACGCCGGGGAGCAAGACTTAGATACATGAACACAACTACTACGGCTGCCCTGCAGCTCACTAATCTGCATAAGCACTTCGGGAAAGTTCACGCGGTGGACGGTATCGAACTTAATGTACCGACTGGTACAGTTATGGCTCTGCTGGGGCCGAACGGCGCGGGGAAAACCACCACCCTGGATATGGTTCTGGGGCTGAGTGTACCGACCTCCGGGGAAGTGCAGGTTTTGGGAGAAAGCCCGAAAACCGCGATTTCCCGTGGCCAGATTGCCGCAGTCCTGCAAACGGGTGGCCTACTCAAAGACATGTATGTCTCCGAAGTCGTCCGCTGGATTGCCGCAGCTTACGGCCGAGACGTTGATACCCCGGAAAACCGCGAGCGGGTGATACGCGCAGCAAACCTGGAACCAATTCGCAAACGTAAAATCGGGAAATGCTCCGGCGGGGAACAACAGCGGATTAAATTTGCACTGGCTCTGTTGCCTAACCCGGATCTATTGATACTCGACGAACCGACCGCGGGGATGGACGCCAACGCGCGCCACGACTTTTGGGAAGTGATGCACCGTCAGGCACAAAACGGCAAAACCATTGTCTTTGCCACCCACTACCTCCAAGAGGCCTCGGATTATGCCGACCGCATCGTGGTGATGAATCACGGAACAATCATCGCGGACGCCAGCCCGGCAGAAATTACTGCCCAGCGAACGCGCAACGTGTCTTTCCAGGTTGACCCCTCGCACCTCAACGCGCTTGCCGCTCAGATACAGGAACACTGGCCCCAAGAATCTGTGAAAATCAAAGACGACAAAATGTACCTTTCGGTACAGAAATCGGATGATTTCGCACGTTTCATTCTTTCTCAACCCGGTGTGAGCCACTTGGAAATCGTCCCTCCCTCTATGGAGGACACTTTCTTTACCCTGACCAGCAACTAAGGAAACCTCATCATGAACACGAAAATATTTGCTCTGGATTTAAAGCGAATTCTGCGCTCGCCCGAAGTACCCATGTTCGTCATCGGACTTCCGGTAGTGATTTACCTGATTTTTGGAGTCGCCGCGACCTATGCCAAGGAAATGGTCGCCGACACGACTGCCAATTGGGCCTGGGTCATTATGGTCAATATCGCCGCCTACGGAGCCATTATCTCCACCGCCAGTTTTGCCGCTGGCACCTCCGTGGAAAAGATCCAAGGCTGGGGACGGCAAATCGCGTTGACTCCCCTGAGTAACGGGAGGTACCTGGGCACAAAAATCGCCTTGGGAGCGCTGCTGGCAGCTTTGCCGGTAACGGTCATCTTCTTGCTGGGTGGCCTGACTCAAGCCAAGGCTGAGCCCTCTGCCTGGGTTATCTCTGTCTTGGTGATTCTGGGTGGGTCGCTCACTTTCACCCTCTACGGTCTGGCTTTCGGGCTGCTGCTGCATTCTGATACGGCCGTCTCTATCGCCTCGGGTCTGACCACCCTATTTGGTTTCGGCGCGAATCTGTTTATGCCCCTGGGCGGTTGGCTGCTGGATTTCGCGAAATTCATGCCGGGCTACGGTTACGGAATCCTCGCCAGATACGCCGCCACTAACGGAAATCAGATTACGATGGACGGAAAGCCGTACACCGAGAACCTAGGAATTGGCATCGTGAACTTTGTAGTGTGGATCTTGATTTTTGCTCTCCTGGCACTGTGGGGCTATCAACGTTCACGGAGGCACGCATGAACCCGAAATCTTTCCACGACCTCACGGCAGAAAGCCGCGATCTCGCCAGTTCGCCCTCCAAGCCCGACATGATCGTGGGCACCTTCATGAGCCTCGTATGGCTGGGGTTCCTGTACTTTCCAATTAGTCAGGCACTGACCTTACCCCTGGGATCGAGGGTTGCGTCTCTGATATTGACCGCCACATTCGCACTGGCTTACGTCACCGCCTTTATCCTCGCGTGGCGTAAACCAATCATGGGAGAACGTAACTTCCGCTACTTCGACGGTCGGCACCGCCTACGCAAAAGCGACGCCGTAGCCTTTGCAGTAATCGTGACGATTACGTTGCTGCAGATGGCGGTGTTGGGACCGCTGGCATCCCTGGCTTTCCTGCCGTTCATCGCCGCTGCCGCGCCTTTCACACTGCCACAAGCGGCTGGCTACATTGCCGGGGCCCTGACGGTTTTAGCCTCTTTCCTCATTCCCAGTTTTGTACCGAATGGTCAAGAATACTTTGGCTTCGCCATCACCACCTCAGCGGTGTTTATGTTCGTGGCGGGAACGACTTTCTTTATCGGTTCCAGTATCGAAAGCCAGCGCCAGGTCGGCACGCAAGCTATTTTGGAAGAACGCGAACGCGTGGCTCGTGACGTACACGATGTCCTGGGTCACACCCTTACGGTCATTGCCCTCAAGTCCGAACTAGCCGGAAAACTGCTGGAACGTGACCCCGGGCGTGCCCAGGCGGAACTGCGCGAGATTACCCACTTGGCGCGGGAATCAATCGAGGAGGTTAGGCAAACTGTGGCGGGGCTCAAAGTACAAAGTTTGTTCGAAGAAATCACCGCCGCGTCTCAGGCACTAGAGAGTGCCGGTATCGACTTGCAGCGGGAAGGCAACGCCTGGAAAGACCTCGACTCCATCCCCGCTGTGAACCAAGCAGTTTTCGCTTGGGTGATTAGGGAGGCAACCACCAATATCATCCGTCACGCGGCGGCTCGCCGAGCCACTATCAAGTTAGACCGGAGCAGCCTGACTATCACCGATAATGGGGTGGGGATTTCACCAGAGGCCGCCGGACACGGTCTGGAGGGTCTCAAGGCTCGCGTGGAGCAGGTCGGGGGAACCCTCAGTATTGTCGGGAAACGCGGGGTCGCGAGCACCGAGAGCGCCGCTAACGAACGGCAAAACGCCCTTGAGACCGGCACCGTAGTGGAGGTAAAGCTGTGATTAGCGTAGTACTGGCCGATGATCAAGCGCTGGTGCGCGGAGCAATTGCGGCACTGCTGGAACTCGAAGGCGATATTGAGGTTGTCGCCCAGGCCAGCAATGGTCTCGAACTCCTCGATGCTGTCCAAACCCACCACCCCCAGGTTGCGGTGGTAGACATCGAAATGCCCGACCTTGACGGAATCGCCGCCACCAAAGCCATCACCGAGACCACCGCCGACACTAAGACGCTGATTTTGACGACTTTTGGGCGTCCCGGCTACTTGAAACGCGCTCTGAGCGCCGGCGCCAAAGGCTTTATGGTCAAGGAAACTCCCGCCGAAGAACTCGCCGCCGCAATACGAACTATCGCCGCCGGAGGCACGGCTGTGGACCAAAAACTGGCCACCGAATCCCTTTTCGAGGGTGATAACCCGCTGACAGAACGCGAGATTGAAGTCCTGAAAAACGCCGAAAAAGGCTTGAAAGTCCAAGAAATCGCGGCCCGGGTGTATCTCTCACCCGGTACGGTACGCAACTACCTCTCAAGTGCGATCAGCAAAACCCACGCGGACACCTCGGCGGGCGCAGCTCGAGAAGCCCGTGAACTCGGATGGCTCTAGGTCTTATCAACCGGGGTAAAGCGCGTTACTGTTGCGCCGGGGTTGTGGGTAGGGTGTGCGAACGCGGCGGTACCGCGGCCGTCTGCTGTTGATCCGCGGCACGAGTGGCGGTGAACAGCGAGTTGCGCAGCTCCTCCATCGCGTTATTGACCCCACCGGGGTTGGACGGCAGCATTAGCGTCTGAGTGTTAGAGGCTTTCGCGACTTCCTGCAACGTATCGAAATACTGGGTCAACAGCAGCATCTCTTGGGCTTCTGAACCAATCCCGGCATCACGCAGCGCCTCATACTGGCTGACCAGCCCGTCCACGATAGCCTTGCGCTGAGCGGCGATACCTTCACCTTGCAGGCGCTTGTATTCCGCATCAGCCTCAGCCTGTTTCACAATCTTGATTTTTTCGGCTTCCGCTAGGGAAACCGCTGCCTCGCGTTCCCGCTGGGCGGCATTGATAGAGTTCATTGACGCGCGCACCGTCGGATCCGGGTTGATATCTGTCACCAGGGTGTTGATGATGGCGAAACCGTAAGCGTTCATGGCCGCGGCCAGAGTCGTTTCGACATCTTGGGCGATTTGGTCTTTCGAAGAGAACGCCTCATCCAAGTCCAGTTTGGCCAGGGAGGTACGCACCCGGTCGTAAACGTAGGACTGAATCTGACGTTCTGGATTGGCCAGGCGATAGTAGGAATCAACCACGTTTTGAACCTGGTACTGCACCGAGACCGGAATCGTGACGAACACGTTGTCCTTGGTCTTGGTTTCCACTACGGAATCCAGCTGCATGATACGCAGCGGAACCTTTTTCGCAATCTGATCCACGAACGGAATCTTTACCCGCAGACCGGGCAGAGCGACCTTGTGAAACTTACCGAAACGCTCAATCACGTAGTTGGTCTGTTGCTTCACCACGAAGAACATCCCGCCCGCGATGAGCAACACTAGGATAATGAGGGCGATAATTGACATCCCAAAAAGACCCCCGACAAAAGCCAAAAATGCTTCCATTTTCAAACCCTTTCAATCAACAAAAACCTAACCTTACAACCAACTTTAGCGCCTCACTTGCGTGATGGAAACTCGAAAATCCTGGTACCGACCCAGAATTGGACGAACATCATCACCACCATCAAACCAATCGTGGCAGCGAATGCCCAGGGTCCCAAAAAGAGGGTCGTGGCGTAGGTAATTCCGCCGTACGCCACCAGCGCGGCAGCCGCGAGGGTGTCAGCCACGTTCAGAGCTGCGGAGACTTCGCCGTGGCGTTGGGGCGGGGTCAGGGAGAGGGCGTGGACAGTGGCTAGCGGAAAGATGAGGCCTTGACCCGAACCAGCGATGGCCCATCCCACCAGCACAAACCAGGGGCTGAAACCGGGCACGACCGCCAGGAGTACCACCAGGGTGCCCGTAATCTGGATGATGGGACCGATGATAATCAACCAACGGCGGTGCGCTGGATTCACAATTCGGCCCTGAATCCACGAGCTGAAAGCCCAGGTCATTGACGAAACTGTCATGGACAGGCCGGCCATGGTGGGACCCCAACCGTGAATTTCTTTCAGTAGGAGAGGCAGGTAGAGATCTACGGTGACGAAAGTACCGTTCAACAGTCCGCGCATCGCCACGGTGGCGGGGACGCCGCGCACCGCCCGGAAAGTACCGGGAGGAAGGATAGGACGAGCCGCAAAGAACAGTGCCAAGGTCAGGACTAAGGCAGCAATAATGAGTACCAGAGAGACCGTTTCACGTTCCACCCCGGAGATGACTTGCAGGGCGCCAATCAAGATGCCGCTAAAGATGGAACCCCAAAGCAGGCGTGGCGAGGGACGGAACGGCACCGGGTCATGCAGCGGAGGAAATTGGCGAAATTTTGGCCACACTACCGGAAAAAACACCAGAAATAGGATTGGGCAAATTCCGAAAACGAAACGCCAATGCACATAGTCCACCAGGAATCCCGCCACCAGCGGGCCCACCAGGGAAGGCACCACCCAGGCGATAGCAAAGACCGCAAAAAAAGCCGGCTGCTTGTGCGGTAAGACGTAGGATCCCACCATCACATAGAGGGGCACAATCAGCAGACCGCCGCCCAGACCCTGAATCGCGCGTCCCACCACGACAAACCAAATGTTGGGGGCGAAACTCGCCACCAGCAGTCCCCCGGTGAAAGCCACTATGCCCGTGTAAATTACCGGTTTCGGGCCTTTAGTATCGACCCAAGCCCCGGCTAGGGCGGTGGTGATCAACTGGGTGGACATGGAGATTCCGGCCGCCAGCGCGAACAGATTTTTACCGTCCAGGCGGTCCACGATGAAAGGCATGGCTGTGTTTACCGCGATTGCTTCAAAAGCAACCAAGGTAATCATCCCAGTAGCGATGATTTTAAACCAGGCCGCTAGGTAACCGCTGAGATAGTTATTTCCCTTGTCCTCAGCTGACTTCTGGTTGCGTCCCGATGCTTCCACGCTGTCCACGGATTTATTCACTCCCTCATCACTCAAAAAGTCTCCCTGCCGGAACCCTAGGTTAAGGCTCCGACAGGGAGTTGGCAAAAAATATTCGGTCTCCCCAGATTACAAATCAGAAGCCTGCAAGTAAGGCTGATAGCGGTGGCATTGCACCGGAATCTGCCAGGACAAACGATCCTCTTGCAGTTCTTGCAGCACAAGCTGCAGCGCCACATCACTATAGGTCATGTTTTGGTGTCGATGCGCATCCGCCGGGCACACGTCTTGGAGTACCACGTTATTGACGTTGCTGCCTTCCAAGAATTCGCTGGTGTAGGGGGTGACGACCGTGTCTAACTTGGTGGTAATCACGGTGTAGTCGATGTTCGGGTAAACTTCAATACCATCGTTGAGCTGGTTAAAGAACTCCGAACCAACCAGCTGCTGCATTAAACCGGTCTGGTTGGAGCTGTGGAACACTTTGTCGTCAAGGGTCGGAATTTCCTGGCGCAGCCAGTTAACTAGGTTCAGCATTCCTCCCAAGGTCGTGCCGTGGTTGTTCGGGGTCAGGCCAATGAGCTGGTCGACTTTCTGATCCCCGCCGTACCACTTGATGTACGCCCGCGGCAGCGCTCCACCGCCTTGGGAATGGCCCACCAAGTCAACCTTTGTGGCGCCGGTAGCCGCCAAGACTCGATCCACAAAACCGGCCATAAACGCTGCGCTTTGCTTAATGTCGCCGCTGAAGGCTTTTGAATCGCTGATGACGGTTTCGCCCTTAGCGTTCTTTGAGGTCGCAGGGTTGTAGTTAAACGTAAATACGCAGTAACCTGCCTGTTTCAAGCGTGGAGACATGTAGGACCAGGCTCCGAAAGCATCATTGCTGGTACCCGGAATTAAGATGACCGGTTCCGTGCCCGGGGCCGGCCGGCAGTTGAAATCATTAGCGCCCAAAGGCGTCATCCCCGGATGCAAAGCGGCCTGGCTCAAACCCACCATTGCCGTGTGGTAATCAGGGCCATATCCATTGGCGGGGATTCCTCCCGGGGAACTTGGGGCTTCAATGCCACCAATATTGTCAATAGTGGGATCCGCAGGAGCCGGAAGAGCCAGAGCCGCATTGGCGCTCAGACCCAACCCTAGAAATGCTGCCCCAGCTGCCGCCGCGATACGAGTTAGCTTCTTCAACTCAGTCTCCTTCTTGGTTTGGATTGTCACAAGCTTCCAGGGGCTGTTTTTCGTGCTGAGGCTGTTGTCTGCCACGCCTACTCCATCAGTTCCTTGAATAAATCCTAAAAGGATTCTGAAAGAAAAACAACTGTTTGTCCCTGACAAACAGGGGATGTTTTTCCTAGTCAGGGCCGTTTCAAAAGCACGGCGGGGAGGTTTTACACCGCCTCGCGCCTCACGCACTCACTTTCCGCCGTCGTGGGTGGGTTTCCAGTGAGAACCGACCGTCCGGGTGTCCCCCGTGACAATGGTCAGGTCGTTGCGAATGTTAGAACCGGTTAGCATACCGCGGGCAACCGGGATGAGTTTATGCGCCACCGCGATCCGCACCAGGGGCACAATTAGCTCTGCCGCGTGAAGGGGGACTCGTCCGATATACGTTTTCTTGTCGAGATAGGCGCCCAAGCCACCGTCGTCCTCCTGCATCCACAGAGCCACCGGCACCGTCTTGCCAGTGGAAATATAGGGATGGAGAGGAGCAATGTGATTATCGTAATCCTCCAAAGGGATTTCTTCCCCAGGAGGCAAAATTGTAAAGGCTTTTCTCGGGAACAAATTGACCGGACCCACCCCGCCGACAGGGGGTAAACTCAAGGTCACGCGGTTTGCCAACCTAGATTTGGTGCGTTGCGCCCACAGGTGGCAAGGCACTACTAGATTGAGTTCTTGGGCATCCAAACCATTGAGTTCCACCACATATTTGCCGGCGGTAGCGTGATCCAAATAGCCCACGAAGTGGCCTTGCACCCACACGCAGACCGCCGCGTAATCATCAGGATTGTTGCGGTCACGCACCAAGTAAGCCCAGTCATCTATTTCCGCGCCATGAATATCGTCCACGTTGTGTCCGGCAAACAGCGCCGCAAAATCATCTTGTAGCTCGAGCGAATCCTCAACGGTGGCAAACGTAGAAGGCGCTTCCCACCCGGCAAAACTTTTAAGGTAGGGGCGAACCGGACCGCTGGTATCGGGTCTACCCTTAGAAAACAACCCCACGCCGTTCCCCTTTCACGAGTTTTACCTGCACTCTTTACATTCTCAGGCGACAAAACTATTTTCAAGCATAGCCAAAATCGTTGACCGATAAGTCCGGTTGGTCGCTTTCCAACGGTTTTTTTGAGAATTCAACAGGGAAATCGCCAGCCTCGTGGTGCACTCAGTCAACTTCCTGACAGTTTTTCGGTGCCGGCGGATAGGGTCCCAAATCACCGTCACTGAGGTTATCCATAGCGAGCGCACCCTGGAACTGTTCCCCCAACAGGACGTTAATCTCTGCACCACGATTCAAATCAATCCTGACGTCTGCTTCCGGCAGGGCACGCGCCAACGAAAATGCTTTCGCCACATTTTTCTTGCTGGTGTTAATGCGAGCCGCCCCGGCGTAGGAATCGGGCGAATTCCCTACCACTTTCACCTTGACGCCAAAGCCTTTCAGTCGCTGTGCCGTTTGCGTGGCCAGACCGTTTTGGGAAGAACCGTTGAATATGTTTACCGTCACTCCCTGTAAGGAAACCGGCTTTCCCTTCGGAGCGCATGGCGGCACTTTCGCCTTTGCCTCCTCGGACAAAACAAAAGAATTACCGAAAGGCAGAGAAACCAAACCCATAGCAAAAGGCAGGGAAACCACCAATACCGCAGCCATCGCTAGCACAATCCAGCCGAAAATCACGGTTTGGCGAGCCAGGGTGCGTCGTCTCCGTTTGGCGCATATCTCCTGGGAATCACCCTGGCCGAGCAGGTCCTTTGCTTCAATTCTGGGCATCTTTTTGGCCTTGCGTGGCTCGGAGTTCTTGATCCGCGTGACGCTTAGCGTAGGCTTCAGAATGCAATTCCGTTCCGGCCGGGGCGGAAGCCGGGGAGGCCTGCTCCAGTTTGGTGCCACGAACGTTAGAAATCGCCCGCATGACGTGGTACATGATGATGGCGCCGAAGGAACCCATCGCGATACCCTCGAACTTCACGTCGCCGATGACCAATGTGTAGTTCGCGATAGCCATCACCATCGCCACCGCGGCCGTATTCAGGTTCACCGGGTCAGCGAAATCCACCTGGTTCTGGACCCAGATACGCACTCCGAGCATCCCAATCATGCCGTACAGAATCGTCGCGGCTCCACCCAGAACCCCCGGCGGAATGGTGGCGATAATCTCACCGAACTTGGGCAGCAGGGACAGGGCCAGAGCCCCGATAGCGGCAATGATGTAAGCCACGGTGGAGTAAACCCGAGTCGCGGCCATCACGCCGATGTTTTCGGCATAGGTGGTTGTACCGGAACCGCCGCCGCTGCCGGCAATCATGGTGGACAAACCGTCCGCAATCAAAGCCCGACCCGTCAGGTCATCGAGATTCTGACCGGTCATGGCGGACACGGACTTTACGTGTCCCACGTTTTCAGCGATGAGAACCAACACTACCGGAAGGAACAAGCCCAACAGGGCGGGGCTAAACGCCGGAGCGTGGAAAGTCGGTAGGCCCACCCAGTCGGCTTTGCTGATAGCTTCAAAGTTCACTTCGTGGCGAATCACCGCGGTCGCATAGCCGATAAGCACCCCGATGAGAATCGATAAACGTCCGATGATGCCCTTGAACAGGACGGTAATCAGCAGGACGGACACGATGGTCACGGTGGCCGTCACGGGAGCCTGCTGGACGTTATTCCATGCCGAAGGAGCCAGGTTGAAACCAATCAGGGAAACGATAGCCCCCGTCACAATCGGTGGCATAATCCGGTCAATCCAGGCCGCACCCGCGAAGTGAACTAACACACCGACCAACAGCAGCAAGGCGCCGGCGGAAATCACCCCGCCTTGTGCCAGAGCCATCTTTTCTGAGTCGATGGGAGCTCCGCCCCCGGAAACGTAACCGGTGACCGCACCGATGGGCGCAATCAACGCAAAAGATGAACCCAAATACGAAGGCAAGCGTCCGGAAGTGATGAGAATAAACAGGATGGTGCCCACACCCGTAAAGAACAGGGTGGTTGCGGGAGAAAATCCGGTCAGCAACGGAACCAGGAAGGTCGCGCCGAACATAGCGACAATATGTTGGGCCCCGATACCGATGGTTCGCGGCCAAGTTAGACGCTCGTTGGGCTGTACTACCTCACCGGTAGTAATGTGCTTGCCGTCCCCATGCAATTTCCACTTGAAATTACCGGTTTTCGTTTCTGACATATTTCGTCCTTCCTTGCAGACTCCCGAATCTGTCCCTCCCATCCTAATACGGCCTCCGTTGCGCAAAAAAACGCCTGTTGCGCTAGGCTAAACACGTGAGCGATGCCTATGTTTCGGATTTTCCCGGCCTGGAAAAGGTCAATCCACAAGAGGTTTTTTCTCGCCCCGGGTACACTGACTCCACACAAAAAATCCCCGGCATCGTCATTACGTTGTTCGTGATTACTCTGGTCAGTTTCGTGGTGCCGATGTTTTTTTCGATAGCTGCCATCGTCGTGGCGGTGCTGGCGGGCGGGATGCTGCGGGCGAGCGCCCTCTCTTGCGAACGCCAACCCGGAGACGGGCTGCTGCGAGCCACTTTCGGCCTGTCTTTCCTGTCTATAGGCTGGGGCACAGTGTGGTTCCTGGCTTGGGTAATCACCAAAGTGACTGTGACAGTCGTCCCGTTTTAGCCTCTGTTAGCTACAGCGTCCCGTTTTCGATGCAGGGGAATCCCTAATCCAAGTCGACTAGTTATTCATCGATAGGCTCATCGGGAATCTCAGAGGAGAGCAGACGGCGCACCTGGAACTTTTGAATCCAGGTGGTCCACAAAATCCCGCAAGTCGTGGTGACGACAAAAGCAATAATAGCTAGCCAGGGCTGTCCCACCATTGAGCGCGCCACAATAATGGCAGACAGCAAACCAATGGGCATAAAAGACCCCAACCAAATGACCTTGTACCCGGTCGGATCATAGAAACGTCCCGAACCGATACGGCTGGCAAAAGCGTAGGTGAAGAGCAGCACAATCGCCATCAACACGGTAAAGGCAATCAAGGAAAGGAAGGCGTTCAAAGCGGATACAGCCGCCCCGCACACGCCGCCGAACAAGGAAATGACCCAGCGAATCCAGCGCGGAATCGCGACGATACGGGCCAGGACCTGACGGGCATGTTCGGGATCGCGAATGGACTCCATAATCAGGCTGATTTCGTAGCCGGTGTAATACGACGGGTGTTCGCGAGCAATGTAAGGAATTTCGTAGCGGGCATCCACCTCGGGGACTTCACCCACAGCCAAACCTACGGCTCGCATCTGCAGTCCGTCAGAATCTTCGATTTCTTTGGGGCTCAGAATTGTCGCCGCAGCCATATTTGACACGGGCTGACCCAACAGTTCCTTTAGGGATGGGCCCGCGTTCGGGTCTCCGGGAAGGGTGAGGCTCCCCCGTATACCTTCGGATTTGTTTTCCCCCCGGCTGACATCACGCTTTTTGCGCCGGGAGGCACGACCGACCACGGCAGACTGGTCGGACCCCAAAGTCGGCATGTTAAAGGGCACCCGTGTGCGGATGTCTTGCAAATCAGGATGCTGTTCCTCCGTGAGTTGTGCCACCTGGCGAGGATCCATGGGCTGGGGTTCGTACCGGGCAGCAGGCGCTCCCATCGGGGGATATCCGGCGGGCTGCTGGGGTGGGGTTCCCGGCTGACGGGGGACACTCGGCGGGTTTTGCGCAGGGTATCCTGAATAATCTGGATACCCTGCAGGATTGGAAACAGGCATCTGACCGCCGGCGAAAGGCGGCTGAGCTATGTTGGGATCCCCATAGCTGTAATCAGCATATGCATTCGGATTCGGGGACTGGCTGTTTGGGTTGTACGCCGGCATTCCCATTGGTGCAGCTGGTGGCATTCCCATCACGCCGTCCATGCCGCTATATTCCCCACGGAGAGGCACCGACCCGTTGTTGTATGGCGCGGCTGCGTTGAGAGGCACCGCACCTCCCGTCTCCCCATCTAAGGAAACCAAATTGCCGTTGCGGGGCGCACTACCGTAGTTTTGGGGAGGAACAGCTTCCGGGTTCAAAGGAACCGCTGCCTGATTAAGTGGAACCGCTCCAGAGGGGGTACCGCCCAAGGAAACCAGGTTCGGGTTGGCATTTGCAGGTTTAGGCGCAGGTCTGCCCCCTTGACCGTTGCCGGGCACATTCACGCCAGTCATAAACCTGTAATCCTCCTCGAACATACATATACCTGGACACCATTGTACAAGGTTGAAACAGGTGGGGGCGCATGATTCTGTAAAGAAGAATTAAACTTTCCCCGTATTTTCAAACAAGCTCCCGCTTAGGGCTGCGAGCTGGCTCCTCAGCGAGCCAACCTACCTAGATAAATCGCAAGTGAGTTCAACTTTTCCTCGCCAACTCCCCAAGAAATGATTGGCCCCCTGCGTCCTCCTCGCCGTGCCAACCACTCCCGACAAACCCTAAAATTTGCCGAACTGACATAGTTTAGGTATCTTTTTATGGCGTTGTTTTTGTGAACAACCGCACACGCGCGAGTGGCGGAATTGGTAGACGCGCACGGTTCAGGTCCGTGTCCCAGTGATGGGGTAGGGGTTCAACTCCCCTTTCGCGCACGTTTACGGGGTTTCCCGGTTTGGTACAGCACCCGGTTTCACCGTCTGTTCTGCCGGTTTTTTCTTTTTTTCTCGAATCTTTACTATCCTTTCATTGTTAACATGAACTCGAGGGAAAGGGACATCATGAACAAATTTTTGACTCGTGCCGCCGCAGTTTTGGGCGCTGGCGCTCTGGCTATCTCTTTGACTGCTTGCGGTGGAGGCGGCACCGGTGACGCAAATGTTGTGACCGTTGGCGCTTCTCCCACCCCGCACGCCAAGATTCTGCAGTACCTGCAGGATTCCGGTGCCGCTGAAAAGGCTGGCATCACCATTAAAGTTCAGGAATTTTCTGATTACATCCAGCCCAACGAGGCTTTGAAGTCTGGGGATATCGATGCCAACTATTACCAAACCGTACCCTATCTCGAGGAACAATCAGCCTCTCGCGGTTACAAATTCACTGCCGGCAAGGGTATTCACCTGGAGCCGATGGGCATTTATTCCAGTAAAATCAAGAGTCTCGATGAGCTCAAAGATGGTGCCAAGATTGCCATCATTAACGACCCGTCGAACCAGGCACGCCAACTCAAACTGCTAGAGAACAATGATTTGCTGCAGTTGAAGGGCATGAAAGACATCTCGGTCGTAAACGTTAAGGCTAATCCAGACGCTAATCCGCACGGTTTCCAGTTCACCGAAGTTGATGGAGCCACAGAGCCATCCCTGCTGCCTGACGTGGATATTGCCGTTATCAACGGCAACTATGCTCAAGGTGGGGGCTTGAATCCAGCTGATGCTTTGTCTTTGGAAGACCCGGAAGGTAACCCTGCCGTGAACGTCTTGGTGTGGCGCGCCGATGAAAAGGACAAGCTCGAAGCCATTAAGAAGCTCGATGAGTTGCTGCATTCTGACGTGACCAAGAAATACATTGAAGACACCTGGCCGGATCAGTCGGTCATCCCGGCGTTCTGATTCGAGAACTAAAACTATTGGCGGTCAAGGCAAAACCTTGACCGCCAATAGTTTTAATGAAATCGCTGTTCAGACCAGCCCGTAAAGACGATCTCCGGCATCACCCAAACCGGGCACAATGTAGGCATCCTCGTTCAGATGGTCATCCACCCCAGCCACAACAACCGTCACTTCCGCCCGGTCCCCCACAGCATCAGTCACGGCCTTAATCCCCTCAGGAGCAGCCAGAATACACGTACAGGTGACATCCCGAGCACCGCGTTCCAACACGTAGTTGATAGCCGCCACCAAGGTCCCGCCGGTTGCCAGCATCGGGTCAACGATAAAGCACTGACGCCCGGACAGGTCGCTGGGCAACCGGTTAGCGTAGGTTTCAATCGCGAGGGTTTGTTCGTCGCGTTTCATTCCCAAAAATCCGACTTCCGCGGTCGGCAACAAGCGAGTCATGCCTTCCAGCATCCCCAAACCGGCCCGCAAAATCGGAATCACGATAGGACGCGGGTCTGCCATAACCTGGCCTTGTGTCTTGGTGATAGGGGTTTCTACGTCAATCGTCTCTACCCGAACATTGCGGGTTGATTCATAGGCCAGCAAGGTCATCAACTCGTCCACGAGCTGGCGAAACATCGGCGACGGCGTGTTTTTGTCGCGCAACAGGGTCAATTTATGGTTAATCAGCGGATGATCCGCAACATATAAGTGCATGATTTTAACTTACCGCGAAAGCACCCCGCCTCGCGTGAAGTTCACTCGGGTCGGTTAGAGTTACTCTATGGTTTCCTCCGGTATTCCCTCTGTTCCCAATCTTTCCGGCGATTCCTCCGAGAATTCACCAGGCGGGGGCGCGGCTTTCGGTTTGTCCCCGGCAGAAGTGCGGGCGTTGGATACCGCTTTTCATCTAGCTCAGCAGGCGGGACAGGGCGGAGATGTCCCGGTCGGCGCCGTCGTGTTAACCCCGGAGGGGATAGTGGCGGGATTGGGGCTGAACCAGCGCGAGTGTCCGCCTTACGATCCCAGCGCTCATGCGGAAATTGTGGCGCTACGGGAAGCTGCGGGCCGGCTGGAACGTTGGAATCTCAAGGGGTGTACCTTGGTGGTGACGCTGGAGCCTTGCACGATGTGTGCCGGAGCCATCGTGAACGCGCGTATTTCGCGGCTTATTTTTGGCGCTTGGGATGCGAAAGCCGGTGCCTGCGGGTCGGTACGCGATGTGGTACGCGATAGCCGGCTTAACCATCAGGTGGAGGTCAAAGGCGGGGTAGATGAACCTCGGGTAAAAGCCCTGTTGAGAGAGTTCTTTGGGGAGCGCAGGTAGGCTACAGCACGACCCGGGTCAAACCGTGAGTTTCTCGACTACCTGTCGCAAGGAATCTTCGTCCCCCACATTGCCCGGAAAAATCACGTAAGGAATACCTGCCCCTGGACCGTCTGGGGCACTCCAAAGCGACACCAACCCCTCCAGCATGGGGCCGCGCACCCAGGCGCGATGCATCTCCAGGCCTTTCGCCGCCACATCGGAGGACGTAATGCCCCCTTTCGCGACCACAAACCGCGGTTTGACCGTGGCGACAACTCCCTGCACGACGCGCACCACCGCCTGCGAAACCAAGCGGGCAATGCGCAGCGAATCGGCCTGGTCCCGGCCTTTTACCAGGTTGCGGGAGGTGTAAACCACCACTGAACCACCCTCTAAGGCTCGACAGACTTCACTTACGACCTGCTGAATAAATGCGCCGGGCTGATTCTGGCTGATAACCGCTGCCACCTCGATTTTCACCTGTTTCAGGGGAATGCGTGACTCTAACCGAGCCAGTTGCCGGGTCGTCAGACCCACGTGGGAACCCACCACGATGAGACCGCCGGGAACGGAGATCCTGTCGGAATCGGAATCGGGAATCCGCGTCGGAGCAATATCCGGGGTCTGTAGCGGACGGGGAATGTCTTGCCCCAGGCGAGCCCGCACGAAAGCAGGACCGGTGCGATAGATAAATCGTTTCCCCCGCGCTTCGGCCTGAATGACCGCTAGAGCTAAGAGCCGCAGGTCATCCTCGGTGACAGCATCACAGATGAGCGGTTGGCGGTTTGAGGCGGACAATAGCTTATGCAGCGCCTCCTCCGCTTCCCGGTTACGCAGATCCTGTAAGTTGATCCGGATGACCGTTTCAGCACGGTATTGGCCCGCAGATTTTTCCTCGACCCACTGCGCCAAATCCGATTGTTCATACCCAAAGGTCGCGTCCTTAGCGAACTCGGATTGACCTACCGGAATGAAACCTTGACGCGGCGAGCCGGCATAGTGAACCCCACCAACGGTGATGCGTCCAGCCTCAGGGAACGCCGGCACGATAATGACCCCATCAACCGTTTGGCCGCGCTTTTCTAACTCGGCGCCAATCGTGTTGGGTTCCAACGGGAAATGCCCGCGCAGGGTGGAATCAGACCGTGAAATAAACGCAACTTCCCGCCCCCGTGTCGCGCCGGCGCGAGTCGCGGCGGCTACGATTTCCTGGTTAATCTGCCGAGCTGAATCCGGATCCAGAGAGCGGGTATTGGTCACCACGTAAACGGCTGGCGCGGCGGTACCGAGAGCCCAGAGAAAATCCGTCTCTTCCCAGTTCATCAGCACCGGTAAGTCGCAGACCGATTGGGTGCCGGTAGGGTCGTCGTCGAGTACCACAAAGAAGGAGCCGGGATAGTTCGCCCGGGCTTGGCGCACCTGAGCCGCAGTTATGGCGAGAGGCGCCGGCCAGTCTTTCGTCAGCTCCTCCACGTTCACCGGGACTGCCGGCGTCTCGCTAGGTTTAGCCATAAAGCCTCCCAAATTTGCGGTAGAGGTGGGATTTGAACCCACGGTGGGTTGCCCCACACAGCATTTCGAGTGCTGCACCTTCGGCCGCTCGGACACTCTACCTGGTCGCGCTTTTCAGCACGAGCCATGATTTTACCATGAAGCTAAGGGGGAAATCTTCTGGCGATTCCGCGTGTACGCAGCGAGGGCGTCGCCGCGGCCTTCTGCTGGGGTGTTTAATCTTTATTTTTGTTGCGAGCAATACAGTTATCGGCACTGTTGACCTTATTTTTACGCTTGAGTTATGCCACTGGGTTAAGCCCGGAAAAACCGAGACCAGCAGGACAGCCCCAATATGCTCTACAATTTTGTTTCGGGATTTCTTAGAAATGACCCATTCGCTACTCAGTCACACGAAAGGCTCGATATGTCAGTCGACCGCGACCTGAATCTTCCCCTGCCCCCGGCTCGCATTCCGGTTCTGGCCATCATTACCGCCGCAATGGAGGACGAAGCGGCACCCCTGTGGGACCTGGCTAAGGGCGGGGGGAATCTGGTGCGTTTGGGTGCGAAAGGCAGCTTGCAGCTGCTCCAGATTGAGGATGCCACGATTGCCCTGTTGACCACCGGGATCGGTCTGGTCAACGCTGCCAGTTCGCTGGCCACAGCCCTGACCTATGTTTCCCCTCGCTACATTTTCAGCTGCGGTTCGGCCGGTGGTTTAGATGCGGATTCACAAGTCCGAGACATAGTCGCGGCGTCGTCTTGCCTATTTTCCACCGCCGATGCTCGCGAATTTGGTTATGCCCTGGGTCAGATTCCGGGAATGCCCGAACGTTATTTGGCTGATGGAGACCTGTTGGGTCGTTTTCATGCCTTGCCCGAACAGCTATCTGGGTCACGCACCCGCAGCGGGGAGTTTCTCTCTGCTGACCAATTCGTGGGCACCGAAACTGCTTTGCAACTGCGGGAACGCTATCCCGAGGCGACCACGGTCGATATGGAGTCAGCGGCTTTGGCCCAGGTTGCTTACGGGGTCGAGGTCCCCTTCCTGGCAATCCGGGGTATCAGTGATTTGTGCGGGCCCGAAGCGGCTGCGGAAAACTACTCCCGAGCCGGGGACGTGGCTCGCCTGAGTTTCCTGGTGGCGCTGTGCCTGTTGGGGCTGCGCGAACCTGAGGAAGTCAAGTAGTCTCAGTTTTCCGACATAGACGGGGATTCCGCTTTAGTGGGAATAGATGCGACCCCACTCTTCTCTATGGTCCAGCATCTTTTGCGCCGCAGCTTGCGCTCCTGCCAAGCTGTGGCTCTGGCCCCAACCACATTGGACTTCATTCGCCGCAGGCACCACAGTCATGTTAACCACGTCAACAAGGGATGCTTCCAATATAGACATAAATTCCTCCGGCTGAAGGCCTAAAGTCATCGCATAAAAGCCTGTCTGGCATCCCATCGGCGAGAAATCGAGCAGTTTGTCCGTGTGGTCACGCATGTGTTCCGCCATGCTGTGCTCCAAAGAGTGCACCACCGGCATATCCAGATGCTCCACGTTGGGCTGGCAAAACCGCACATCGTACTTGATGAACTCATCCCCACCAGGCAAGGTTTCTTGGTGCGCCACCCGCACGAACGGAGCCTTTACTTTGGTGTGATCAAGCTGAAAAGATTCCACGTTAGTTTTCTCGATTTCCATAGTCAAAATTCTATAGCTTCCCCGAAATTCTGGCGACACGCCGAAGCTGTCATTTTTCTAAAAATTACTTTTTGCACAAACTGTGGATAACTACACCCATGTAACTTAGCCCTATTACGTGGGCTGACACAGCTATACACAACCTCGTCCACAGCCGAAATCGGACTTGTCCACAGGTGGCGGGGAGAAAAAACCGACCACTATATGTAGTGGTGGTAGACACACCTGCCCACAAGGTGTAGTGTTTTGAACTCGACAGGACTTTTCAGTGCTGGTAGAATAACAACGTTGTAGTTTTCGCTTCGCGGTCCACGAAATTACCGCGGGAAAACCACACACTGGGAGATATTGCGGAGGAAGCCTAGAGATGAGTATCACTCTTTACACGAAACCTAACTGTGTTCAGTGCAACGCAACGAAGCGCGCTCTGGACAAACAGGGTCTGGACTACGAAACCATCGACCTGACCGAGGACGTGAACGCTCTCGATCACATCAAGAGCCTGGGATTCCAACAGGCCCCCGTTGTTTTTGCCGGAGACGACTCCTGGTCCGGGTTCCGCCCCGATAAAATCAAGGCTCTAGCCGCCGCGGCACTCACCGCTGCCGCTATTTAATCGCGACATCCCGGTTCGCCCGCTGCGCGCCACCGGCTCGGAGTTGAGTGCGTGCCACACCGCCGCGCCCCGTCAGCGCGACCGACACACCTTGTGAATCCGCTAGAAAAACCACATTGAAGTAAGGCAAAACCGTGGGGTTATTGGTTTATTTTTCCTCCGCAACTGAAAACACCAAACGATTCGTGGAACGTGTCGGCGTTCCGGCGTTGCGTATCCCGCTGCGCCCCGGTTCTGAACCTTTGTTGGTCGACGAGGAATATGTGCTCATGGTGCCCTCATACGGCGGCGGGGACACCAGTAAGGCAGTCCCCAAACAGGTCATCAAATTTTTGAACATAGAACACAACCGCAACTTATGTCGCGGTGTAATATCCAGCGGAAATATCAATTTCGGCGAGGCCTATTGCATCGCCGGCAAAGTACTTTCTCGCAAACTCAAGGTTCCCTTCCTGTACAAATTTGAACTGTTGGGAACCCCGGAAGATGTAACTGCAGTCAGAAAAGGATTGGAAGAATTTTGGGCGAACCTACACTCTCAACAAGCGGAATCGGACTCCCCGGCGTCACCGGAGTCATGACCGACACTCAGGAAGACGAATTCCTCGACGCTGAACACGATTACCACTCTCTAAACGCGAAACTGAACCTCTACGGTGAGGACGGAAAAATCCAGTTTGACGCGGACCGGGAGGCTGCTCGCCAGTACTTCTTACAGCACGTAAACAAGAACACGGTGTTTTTCCACGATTTGAAAGAAAAGCTCGACTACCTGGTCGAGGAGGGCTACTACGAGGCGGAAACTCTCCAACAGTACAGCTTCGAGTTCATCAAGTCCCTGTACGAAAAGGCCTACAGTCACAAGTTCCGTTTCCCGACTTTCCTGGGGGCGTTCAAGTACTACACTTCCTACACGCTCAAGACGTTTGACGGCAAGCGTTACCTGGAACGTTTCGAGGATCGCGTGTGCATGGTGGCGTTGTACCTGGCACGCGGCGATGAACAGCTGGCCGTGGACATCATGGAAGAAATCATTTCGGGACGCTACCAGCCCGCCACCCCCACTTTCCTCAACGCCGGAAAGAAAGCTCGTGGAGAGATGGTTTCGTGCTTCCTGGTGCGCCTGGAGGACAATATGGAGTCCATCGCCCGGGGCATCAACTCCGCCCTGCAGCTGTCCAAGCGCGGGGGCGGCGTCGCTTTGCTGCTGACGAATCTGCGCGAGGCGGGCGCTCCGATTAAAAAGATTCAAAACCAGTCCTCCGGGGTGGTTCCGGTGATGAAGCTGCTGGAAGATTCTTTTTCGTACGCAAACCAGCTGGGGGCTCGCCAGGGCGCGGGAGCGGTCTACATCAGCGCGTTCCACCCTGACATCATGTCTTTCCTGGACACCAAGCGTGAGAACGCAGACGAAAAGATTCGCATCAAGACCCTGTCTCTGGGTGTGATGGTTCCCGACATTACTTTCGAGCTGGCGCGCAACAAGGAACCGATGTACCTGTTCAGTCCCTACGATGTCGAGCGGGTTTACGGGGTGCCTTTCAGCGATATTTCCGTCACGGAAAAGTACCGCGAGATGGTTGACAACCCTAACATCCGCAAGAAAAAGATTGACGCCCGCAAGTTTTTCCAAACCTTGGCGGAAATCCAATTCGAGTCTGGCTATCCCTACATCGTTTTCGAAGACACCGTGAACCGGGCAAACCCGATTGACGGACGCATCATCATGTCAAACCTGTGTTCCGAGATTCTCCAGGTATCCGAGCCCTCCGTATTGAATGAGGACCTGTCGTATGCGAAAGTCGGCAAAGATATTTCTTGCAACCTCGGTTCCATGAACATCGCCAAAACCTTGGAATCCCCCGATTTTGCGAAATCTATCAACGTGGCGATTCGCGCTTTGACGGCGGTGTCGGATTTGACGAACGTGGAGTGCGTGCCGACTATCCAGCGCGGCAACTCGATGTCTCACGCCATCGGTTTGGGAGCGATGAACCTGCACGGCTGTCTGGCGAAAAACCGGATTTTCTACGGTTCTGCCGAAGGCCTGGACTTTACGAATATGTACTTTTACGCCACGGCGTTCTATGCCCTCAAGGCGTCTCACGCTTTGGCAGTAGAGCGCGGCGTGACTTTTGAGGGTTTCGAACGTTCCCAGTACGCCAGTGGAGAATACTTTGAGAAGTATATTAACGGAGATTGGACCCCAAAGACCGCCAAGGTTCGCGAACTGTTCGAGAAATCCTCGATCCACCTGCCAACCCCGGAAGATTGGCGGGCCCTAGCCGCGGACATCAAGCGCGACGGCATGTACAACCAAAATTTGCAGGCCATTCCACCCACCGGATCGATTTCTTACATCAATAACTCGACCTCGTCGATTCACCCCATCGCCTCCAAGATTGAGATTCGCAAGGAAGGCAAGATTGGCCGCGTATACTATCCGGCGCCCTATATGACCAACGACAACCTTGACTACTACCAGGATGCTTACGAAATCGGGTATGAAAAGATTATCGACACCTATGCCGAGGCCACGAAACACGTAGATCAGGGGCTGAGCCTGACCTTGTTCTTCCCTGACACGATTACGACCCGTGACGTGAATAAAGCCCAGATTTACGCCTGGCGCAAAGGCATCAAATCGCTGTACTACATCCGTCTGCGCCAAGCTGCCCTGGAAGGCACCGAAGTGCAGGGCTGCGTCAGCTGTATGCTCTAAGTCTTTCTGACTGCTTATATACGGGAAATCCCCGGTTGAGGTGTGAACCGCGTCAACCGGGGATTTCCTTTCTAAGAACGATGAACCGGATGTCTTACTTGGGTTGCAGAGCCTCAGAAACCAGGTATTGCAGCAGCACCATCGGGGTGTGCGCCCGCGGGTCGACCTCCCCGCGAGAGTTCAAACAACCTGCTGAAAACAGAAAGTTATTAAACACCTCCACAGCTTCACCTACCGCCTCTGGGGTCGCGTCTTGTCCCATCTCGCGCATCAGGTCGACCGCCACCGTCCGCGGGTCGTCTGGTGCGGCCCAGTCGCAGCAGGCGAAAGTTTGTGCCAGTGCCCCGATGATGAGACGCAGGAAAAACTCATCTTCATCGCTATCACTCAAGGCGAAGGCCACCATCGGCAAGATGGGTTGCGGCGAACGCAGCTGGCGGATACCCATCAGCGAGAGCATGACTTGGGAACCAGCTAAGTTAATGAGCTTCGATTTCACCGCCATGAGGAAATAGGCTTGCAAGGAATTGGACAGGGAGATCACAAAGTCATCGGGAAGGTGATTCACTTCCATTGTGGAATCCGGATGGACGGCTTTAATCTGTACCAGATTGTCGTCGCCGTACTGGACAGAGCACGAGGAAACCGCGGAAGGAATATACTGCCCAGCTGCCAAATCGCTACCATCAGAGCAGTCCGCAAGGGGGGTGTGGCTCGGCAGCACAAAGTCCAATAAGTCCGGACCGGGATGCTGCATCAATTCCATGAAGTCCTGCATGTCCAAACCCGCGCAACCATCCCGCAGCTGGGACAAAATCCAAGCTAGCGGTCGGTTTAATGCCCGTTCTGCGACCTCCACCATCGCGGGAGTAATCGGCTGGTTAGACAGCTCAAGCAGATATAAACCCAGCTTGGATCCGGGTTGCAGATGTAGCAACTGGTCTCCCAGCTGCGAAACCGGCAGCTGGGTTGCCAAGCGAATCAAGTCCGAGTCGTCCACTGTTTCTAGCCTTCGAACACTTTTTAGTCTGTTTGCGCATCCTCATCGTTGAGTTAGTTCATTTCTGTTCCTACCCTATCCGCACCGCGGTTTTTTTGTATCCCAAATTGAAACCTGGGTCTCACGGGATAGACTGGGAACGACAGTTTCGCGCGATATTTCCTGCTTTGCGCAAACCCAAAAATACTATTGAATTCAAGGAGAAACTCGTGGTCATTGGGATTCCAAAAACCGTGCAAGCCATTAACTGGAATGACATCGAAGATGACAAAGATTTGGAGGTGTGGGATCGTCTGACCGGAAATTTCTGGCTTCCGGAAAAGATTCCGCTCTCTAACGATATTCCCTCGTGGAAAACCTTGAACGAAGACGAAAAAAACATGACGAACCGCGTGTTCACCGGTTTGACCCTGCTGGACACCATCCAGGGCACGGTGGGCGCGGTTTCGTTGATTCCGGATTCCCGCACTCCCCACGAAGAAGCGGTTTACACCAACATCGCATTCATGGAATCGGTGCACGCCAAGTCTTATTCCTCGGTGTTCTCGACCCTGCTGTCCACCGAGGAAATCAACGAGTCTTTCCGCTGGTCCGAGGAGAACGAATACCTCCAAAAGAAAGCTCATATTGTGCTGGACTATTACCACGGCAATGACCCGGAAAAGCGCAAGGTCGCCTCGACCATGCTGGAATCTTTCCTGTTCTACAGTGGTTTTTACGCTCCGATGTACTGGTCGGCTCACGCGAAACTGACTAACACCGCTGACCTTATCCGCCTCATCATCCGCGATGAGGCAGTTCACGGCTACTACATCGGCTACAAGTATCAACTGGCTATCCGCGAGTCCTCCGAGTCCCGGCGCCAAGAGATGAAGGATTACACGTTCTCCTTGCTGATGGACTTGTACGACAACGAAGAGCTGTACACCGAGACCCTCTACGATCCGCTGGGCTTGACCGAAGACGTCAAGAAGTTCCTCAAGTACAACGCGAATAAGGCTTTGATGAACCTGGGTTACGAAGCCCTTTTCACAGCTGACCAGGTTGACGTCAATCCCGCGATTTTGGCAGCTTTGTCGCCCGCAGCTGATGAAAACCACGACTTCTTCTCGGGTTCGGGTTCCTCCTACGCCATTGGCACTGCCGAGGAAACCGAGGACGCCGACTGGGAGTTCTAGGCTTGTTCAAGATTGAATCCAACCGTTAGTCCACGATACTTCCCGGTTGGGAGTATTCTTGTTAGCTGTAGGCCGTTTCCGTACTGTCGCGGGTACGGTGTGCATTTACTTTGTGAATGTTCTTCTGCGTCTAACGTTCAAATTTGCTAGAATGCAGTGGTTAATATCAACGTAATCGAGGTGTAATACTTGTCTCGCCACATTATCTTGTCCCAAGAGGCCGTGGAAGCCGGTCTGTGGTATGTGCTTTCTCTGCGGTATCAGGACGAAATCGACCGCGAGTTGAAGCAGTTTCCAGCCGACATGATTGATTACTGGGCGGCCAAGCTAAAGATTAACTCTCGAATGAAGACTGAGTTGGCTGAGGTTCTGGCCGAGGAATGTGAGGTCGTTAAGACCCAGCAGGCGGCCGACAAGGAACTCGGCGCGGAAAAGGAAAGCTACATTTTTCCGTCCATTGATGAGGTCTGGCCGCGTATCGTGCTGGCCAAGAAGCGCGCGCATGACCATCAGGAAACTACCATCCCCGCTGCAGTCTATGAGCGGCTGCGTACCCAAGACATCACCAGTCGAGGGGTGCGCTCTTCGCAGGGCATGGTGCGCTGGCCACCAACTTGCCAAACCATCACCAAGCGGTGCGGTGGCTCGTGGAACGAAGCACTGCGCAACATGGGACTGATGACCTCCAAACGAGGTCGTTCCCGAGGCTCATTAAAGTTCACCGATGAGATTTACCTGCGCGCCGGTGCCGAGTTTTTAATGCACTGCAACGAAATCGGTAAGGGTGACACCGTGGCTTACTACTGTCAGTGGGTAGCGCGGGAACGTCGAGCTGGACGCATCTGGCCCTCCGCCGCGGCGCAGCGTCAGTTGCGCGGCACCTGGAATCATGTCATGGAACTGGCAGACCAAATGGTGAAATCCAAGAGCTTTTCCTGAGTTTTTTCACGTCAGGCGATATCCTGAATGTCGCGAGTCTGATTTTCGATTCCACTGGGAGGAAAAGTGAACACACTTCACGGCGAACGACATCTTTTTCGTCATTTTGGGGGTACTTGCCTGGCGGTTTTCTCGCTGGCAGGTTTGGCTCTCGCCGGTTTCGGTCTGAGCCCGGCTTACGGGCAAGACTCGGATTCCACCCCCGCGGTCCAATCCGAGTTCACCTCTGCGGTCGTAGGGTTTAACCCCGGAATGATTATTTCCGATGAGGTTTTTTACAACCCCAACACTATGGACGCCAACGCTATTCAGCAGTTCTTGAACGCGAAAGGGCGAGCTTGCCAGCCAGGTGTAGACACGATTACCATCCCGGCTCCCCAAGACCAGCCAGATGCCCAGCCCACCACGCAAGAAATCACCATTCCTTGCCTCAAAGACTATGTTTTGGACACCCCGGATCGTCCGGCTGATGCCTATTGCCGTGGCGCCTATCAAGGAGCCGAAGGCGAGAGCGCCGCGCAAATCATCTGGAAAGTCAGCCAGGCTTGCCAGATTAACCCCCAGGTATTACTGGTGACTCTGCAAAAAGAACAGAGCCTGATTACCGCTTCGGATAAGACTTTGAAACTGTCGCGATACCAGAAGGCTATGGGATACGGCTGCCCGGATACGGCCCCGTGCGACACCCAGTACTACGGATTCTTTAATCAGGTTTATCAAGCGGCGCACCGTTTCCACTACTACCAAAAGCATCCGACACAATTCCGTCATCGTGCCGGGCGAGTCAATGACCTGCTGTATCACCCGTCTCGGAATCAGGATGGCTCCTACAAGTGCGGAACTACTCCAGTTTTCATTGAAAACCAAGCGACCGCGGGACTGTACAACTACACTCCTTACACCCCGAATGAGGCAGCCCTAGCCGCCGGAGGTGGCCTGGGAGACAAGTGCTCCAGCTACGGAAACCGCAACTTTTATCGCTTCTTTACGTCCTGGTTTGGTTCTGCCGGTTCGTCTAATGCGGTTCCCTCACTGCGAATTTCGGGCGCTAGCCGAATTGAGACCGCGGCGGGAATCTCGGCTCGGGCCTTTCCCGGTGGTTCGCAACGGGTTTATTTAGCTCGTTCAGATATGCCCATTGATGCTTTAGCGGGCGGGATTCTGCCTGATGGTCCGGTGTTGCTGGTTCCCATTAACGGCCCCATTCCCTCTGCAGTTACTCGAGAAATCAACCGGCTGAAAGCCACCACGGTGGTGGCTCTAGGTGGGCCGGGAGCAATTCCTGATGCGGTCCTGGCAAACGCGGCGCAAGGACGTCAAACTTCGCGGATCTTCGGTCCTGATCGATACGCCACAGCTATCGCAATCTCACACCATGCGTTCCCACAGGGCGCCAAGCGGATTTATATTGCCGATGGCGTGGGGGCTAACGGGGCCGGTTCTCCCGATGCGGTCGTTGGGGGAACTCTGAGCGATGGTCCGGTTTTGATAGTCAACCCGCGCAGTCCCGAGACGTGGAAGTACGTTGCTTCTGAAGTTTCTGACCTGCACGTTTCCGAAGTCGTTGGTTTGGGTGGGCCCGGTGTCCTCCCGCAACAAGCTCTAACCACGATTGCGGCTCAATCGGGAGCAAACGTCTCCCGTCTGGCTGGGGCGGACCGTTACGGTACCGCGGCAGCTATCTCAGCTCATGCCTATCCCGCGATAGCGCGGCTAGATGAGACCGGTGCGCCAACCGTGAGCGATTATGTCGCTTACATTGCTCGCGGCGACAACTTTGCGGATGCATTGGTGGCTGGAGCTTTGCGAGACGGTCCGGTGCTGCTGGTGCCTTCCCGTACCAACCAAGCCCCCGCTCCGGTGGCGAACTATCTGAGTGTCCTGCACCCCAACACGATTATTGCTCTCGGCGGTGAAGGAGCAGTCCATCCCGATACGGTTAAAGCAGTAGTAGTTAGTGCCGGATCTGGTTTGCTATAGAAGATTAGCTTGCGTCGGTTAACCTGGTTTACTTATGCAGGCAGGTTCCAAATGCGGTCTGCCCGCGCTTGAGAACTCTGGACCAGCAGCCGGTTCGGTTCGTCAACCCGCTGTACCCAAGCGAGCGCCTGTTCCGGGGTTCTGCCGTGATGCGTGTGGCGAGCAACTAGGCGAGCCTGTGTTACCTCCGGCGGCGCCTCCAGGTAAATCAGCAGGTCGATTGCCTCGCGAACCAGGGACCATGCCCCGTCTTGCAGTGCCAGGTAGTTGCCTTCCGTAAGTACCACGCCTTCTCGTTCGACCTTGTAACGTGCCGCGATAGCTTGACCAAGCTGACGGTCGTATCCGGGAGCGTACACCACCGTTTTGGCATCGTGAGCCCGATCCAAAGCCATCAGGTAGCCCACCACGTCGAAAGTGTCCGGACGTCCTTTATAGTCGCTGAGACCCTCGGCTTGGAGGACTTCGTTTGACTTGTGGAAACCATCCATCGGAATGATGCCGGCTAACAGTGACTGTGTACCCAAAACAGTTCCGTCCAGCAACTTCCCCAGCCTGGCTACCGCCTCAGATTTACCCACTCCGGGGGCGCCGGTAAAGCCAACCACGCGCAAGACGTGTCCGTTGTCAGCCAGTTCCTTTAGCTCCGTGGCCAAATCGCTCAGCAGTTCATCAAGGGTACCTGAGAATGTCTGGACCATATTTATCCTCGGTTCGCTTTGGTTGAAATGAGTTCGCTATCTCTCAGTCTAACAGCCCAAGCGTCCCTCCCGGGAGGTAGGTTACGATGGTGAGGTGTCCTCAAGAGTGCCCAAGCGTCCCTCCCGGGAAGCCTACCCGTCCGCGGGCGCTTCCATACGAGCGAAGCGACGCAAGGGTGGGTTTTTTCGTACCCTCCTGGTGATTTTGGGTATAGCCATGGTCGCACTCGGTTTGGGCGGAGCTTTGGCTGCGGCGGGGATTCATTTTTTTGCCAGTACGGAGCAACCGGCTTCTCCAACAGCAACCCGTCCCGTGGCTCCCGCCCTTGACCTGTCTGGATTCGACCCCGGAAATATCATTTCCGACGCGGTTTTCTACGATTACCAATCCATGAGCCAAGCGGATATAGAGAACTTTATTCGCGACAAGAACGCGGGGTGCGTGAGTCTTTCCACCCCCTGTTTGGCTGACTACACCGAGGACACTATTGACGTTCCCGCTTCGCCGCGCTGTGAAGGCTACCAAGGGGCACCGGGAGAATCCGCGGGAACGATCATCTATAAAACCGCCCAATCGTGCAAGATTAATCCTCAGGTCCTGCTGGTGTTGCTGCAGAAGGAACAGGGTCTGCTCACGGCCTCTGATTACAACTTGTCCCCGAGCCGCTATGAGGTCGCAACGGGGTTTGCTTGCCCTGACGGGGGTAATTGTGACCCGCAATACTTTGGTTTTGGAACCCAGGTTTACTATGCTGCGGCTCAGTTTCAGCGCTATCGGCAAAACCCCGCGCAGTTCCCTTTCCGCACCGGGATAGCCAACAATATCCCCTACTCCCCTCAGGACAGCTGCGGCTCAGCCCCGGTGGTTTTGGCTAACCAGGCTACCACGGCGCTTTACAACTACACGCCTTATCAGCCGGATTCTGCTTTGCTGAGCGGGACGCCCGGCGAATGCTCCAGTTACGGAAACGCGAATTTTTACGGGATTTTTAAGGCCTGGTTCGGGGATTCACGTCGATAAATATGCTTATCAATACAGCTAGTAAGCATTTCTAAGGTTTTTTATCGCGCCCTATTTGGTATGGGATAACCAAGTAGATTTCCTTATTTGAGCGCAGAGATTTGCTTATTTATCCGTTTGGCAGACACCTTTTCAATCGTGCCGAGTTGCTGGGCAAAGGTCTGTACCCGGTACTCCTCCAGCAGCCAACGTAACTCCTGTAAACGGTGATGGGTCTCGGCGTTAAAGGGGCGAGCCTCCGCCGCCTTCACCGCTGTCTCAAAGGCCGTCGCAACTTCCGCGAAACATGCAGCTAACTGGGCGTCACCAGCAGAGTTACGCCGGGCCTTGTCCAATCGTAGGGCATCTGCCCGCAGGTAACGGACCAGCTGAGCCAGCCATTTGGCAGGCGTCCTCGCCAAGAAGTCGCCGCCTACCAATTGGTTTACATGGTTTACAATATCTGCTTTTGTGGCGGCGAGGGCAGAGCCGGCGGCCCCTCGCAATTGCTGCTCGAGCTCTCCTTGCGCCTGCATCGCGGCAGCAACGGCTTGCAGGATTCTATAGATCTGGTCCTCGTAGCGGTCAATAGCCCATTCTTGCAGTTCAGCCAGGTCCGTATCGTCTGTGAGGGAATGTCCCTCCGCCAGGTATTCCGCCACCAAAGCCCGGCCAGCCGCGCTTTGAGCCGCATCTATCAGGGCTGAAGTGGAGGGATAGGGGGACGCGGCCAAAGCCGCCGCTTCCGCTCCTCGCCACCGGGTTGACACTCGTGTCTCCGTGAGGCGAAGGGCATGGCTGAGTTGCTGGGCAAAATCTCTGGGCCGCTCAACTTTAGCTTTTTCGGCTTCCTGTTGCGCCCAGACTTTGCCTTGTTCCTGGGTGGTTTTCACAATCAAGCGGTCACGCAGAGCCTGAAAGTCGTCTCCCAAACCCAGAACTTTCCCGCCACGTCCCACAATCGCGAAGTGATTTCGCTGGCCTTCCTCCAGAGCCGCATGCATGGCGGTTAAGTCCGTCTCGGTCAGGTCGACTTGGCGAACCGCGGCTACGCTCTGCGTAAAGATATCGTCAAAGTCGGGACGCTGTTGGGAAGGTTCGTTTACGTAACGCTCAAACCGGGGCAGGATCTCGTCAACGAAGTTCGCCGCGGGCACCACGTACTTCCGCACGGATTTCGGCAGGGCTTTGACGCAAGCCAGCAGGTAATCGCGCAGAGCTCCGGGAATCGGCCAATCGAAGCCCCGGGAATCGAGAGACTCTAATATTGCCTCATCGATAATGATGGTGACCCCTTCTGGAAGGTCAACCGTGTCAATCTCACGTTCCTTGATTTTCTTAGATTTTTTCCCTTTATTGTATGGTAAGTCACGATGATTCGCTGCTTCGGGGGTCGGTCCGCGCTTACCTGAAAATGTGTAGGCCAGCGGTAGCAGGTGCTCGCCCGCCGGCCAAAAATCGGGGAATTGGTCGGTATTGTCTCCGCTATCTGGCACCAATAAATCCCAGGGGTATTCCAACCAATCCGGGTGCTCGAGACGCTGATTTTTCCACCACGCCTCAAAAGCTGCTCCTGAGCTAACGGCGGGGTCAATGCGCGTTTCCAGCCATTTTTCCAAGGCATAGGGATCGACTTCGCCCGGAATTTGGCGCCGCCGCCGCGCTTCGGCAGCCATCTCTAGCCGACGCTGATTGTCTTCCATAAAGGGATAGACCGAACGCCATTCTCCGCGCACAATTCCGTGACGAATGAACAAATCCCGCGCCAGGCTCCGGGCCGGTATCCCTTCCACCACCGTATCCTGCAGGGAAGCCAGCGGGATGGAGCGATCCGCGCTGAGAACCATCCCGAACAAGCTGACCCGCTCGTGAACCATGGCACACCCGAAACGTGTGGACCAGTACGGATCGAAATATGTCCGCGTCAACAGGTAACGTCCCGCCTGTTCAATCCATTCAGGTTCGACCCGTGCCACTGTCCGGGCAAACAGTCGCGATGTTTCTACCAACTCAGCAGCCATAACCCAGTCGTAGTGTTTGCGGCTCAAACCCGAACCCGGCCACACCACGAATCGAGTCCCGTGCGCCCCGTGATATTCCCTTTTTGCCTCTGACCAGAACCCGATCTGGGTGAGCATACCGCTCAAGATAGCTTGGTGCAAGCTCTCAACGTCAACCTGGTCAAGGTCTACTACCTTGGTTTCCCTAGTTTTTATCCCAACATCACGACACATTCCGCGCAGTTCTGCCACCAGGTCGATCCACTCCCGTACCCGGAGGAAATGCAAGAACTCGCGGCTGCACAACCTGCGAAATGCGCTGGAGGACAGAGTTTCAATCCGGTCTTGCAGGTAACTCCACAGCTTCAGATAACTTAAGAAATCCGAACGCTCGTCTTCAAAACGGGCGTGGGCGAGGTCGGCCTCTGCCCGGCGTTCGCTAGGTCGTTCCCGCACGTCTTGCATCGCCAAGGCGGCCACGACCACGACCGCGGGGTCGATGACTCCGAGGCGGTCCGCTTCGACAAGGATACGGGCCAAGCGCGGGTCGAGAGGAAACCGAGAAAGTTTGCGTCCCAGGCGGGTCAGTCTCGCGGGCTTCTTGCGGGTATCTAACGCTCCCAGCTGGCTAAGTTCCGTCACCCCATCCGTAACGGAGCGGGGCGAGGGCGGATCCAGGAAAGGAAAATCCGCGACTTCGCCCAGACCCAGGGCTGCCATCTGCAAAATCACGGCAGACAGCGAAGTGCGTTGAATTTCAGGCTCGGTATAGGCGGGACGAGACAAAAAATCCGCCTCGGAATACAGGCGAATGCACACTCCCGGAGCCACCCGGCCACAGCGCCCTTTTCGCTGGTTGGCGGAGGCTTGCGAGATGGGTTCGATAGGCAGGCGCTGCACGCGAGTCTTGTTTGAATAGCGGGAAATTCGTGCCACTCCGGGGTCAATCACGTAAACGATACCCGGAACGGTCAAGGACGTTTCGGCGACATTCGTAGCGAGGACTACCCGCCGGTATAGATGCGGGGCAAACACGCGCTTTTGTTCCGCCTCGCTGAGCCGGGAAAACAGCGGCAAGACTTCCACCGCCCCCGGAACTGAGGTCCGCTGACCGGGAGCCACGTAACGGCGCCCCAGGTGTCCCTGCAGAGCCTGAGCCGTATCGCGAATATCGCGCTCCCCCGCCAGGAAAACCAAAATGTCTCCGGGACCTTCCCGGCACAGTTCATCCACCGCCCGCAAAATGCCGGTGACCTGGTCAATCTCGCTGGTTTCCGCCCTTGTGAGGTCCTCCTCGGTGTCTTCGGACGTGAGCACGCCCGAACTATCGTCATCCACGTCAACCAAGGGGCGATATCTGACCTCTACCGGATACGTTCGTCCCGCGACTTCAATAATGGGGGTATCTGGCCCAAAAGCCGTGGCGAAACGTTCGGAATCAATGGTGGCAGAAGTAATAATCACCAGCAGGTCGGGACGTTTCACTACCAGACGTTGCAAATAGCCCAAGATAAAGTCAATGTTCAAAGACCTTTCGTGAGCCTCATCAATAATCAGTGCATCGTATTGTTTCAGCAGTGGATCGTGGCTGATTTCGGCCAGCAAAATCCCATCGGTCATCAGTTTGATTTGCGTCTCAGGACCCAAAGTTTGGCGAAACCGCACCTGGTAACCAACGGTGGAACCTAGTGATTGACCCAATTCGGAGGCAATTCGCGAAGCAACGGTTCGGGCAGCCAGGCGGCGCGGCTGGGTATGGCCAATCATGCCCCGCGTACCCCGTCCTACTTCCAGGCACATTTTCGGCAGCTGGGTGGTCTTTCCGCTTCCGGTGGCTCCGCTGATAACAACGACTTGATGCTCACGCAAGGCAGCGAGAATCTGCGGTCTTGCCGCGCTGAGGGGCAAATCGGAAGGGTAGGACAACTCTAGGGACATAACCCACCTATTTTAGGCAAGGATGGCTCAAACTTCACCTGACCGCGGGGCAAAACCCGCCGGGATGCTCCCGTCAGCCCGTGAATGCGAGAGAATAGGAACGTGAGTAACTCCACGCCGAACCTTCCCCCGGGGCCGCCCGGTGCCGCCGGTTTGCCCTCCAGGCCCGCTGCGACATCGGACTTTTCCCAGTTCCTCCCGGTTCAAGTGCCTATTTTGCCGTGGAAAAACGCGAAACTCTTGAGTCAAGCTCTGGGCGATACGGTCTATGTCAGTTCCGCTTTTGCCACGGCCCTGCGCTTGGAGTTACAGCTCGGCGTGCCCGCCCAGCGCGGAGAAATCGGGGTGAGGATTCCGCTTGATGATCCAGCTTCCTGGTCTGAATTGTTTTGTCTGGATGACACAGCACCCCAGCTGGGCCGAGCCCTGCGCGCCGAAGTCAGCGCTCGGGAGATGCTGGAAAAACCCCAAACTAGCGCCAAACTGTTGTCACGTTTAGCGGAGAATAACTGGTATGGCCTGGAAATTGAGGTTCCTGGAGAAAACCTTGATTCGCAATTGATACAGGTTGCCCGGCGCGCCGCCGACGCAGGCCTGCATCCGGCTCTAAGTGTCTTGCCCGGAGCCCTACATTCTCAAAATCAAGGTATTATGAGCGCTTTTGAAACAATATCGCTAGACCTTCTCAATGGCTACCAGCCTCGGCGTGAACAGTTGAAGTATCTGGCAACTCAGCGCGTGGTCGGCAAAATTATTGATGCCAAGGACAGCGAGAGAACTAATTTGGAAGCCTCTTTAGAAACCCTCGTGTTGATGCGATCCAAATTAGACAGTCAATCTGAAGTTGCCGTGGGAATCGCGGGGCATTTCGGTTTGGAATCCCTCACGCTACCGCTGCGCGAGGACTTGGATTTCGTTGCCAGAACACGCTTGGCGGGAGCTCGAGAAAAGATTTTTGAAGCCCTGGATTTGGCTAACGCGCTGACCCAAGGCAAGACTACGGTGGCTTCCGCTTTCGTGGCTGACGTGTTGTCCCGAGCGGGAAAGGCCACTTCCCTTCCCGTCTAGCTTTGGCGCAAAAGACCGATAAACAGTAGAATTGCCGCGCATAGTTTTTCGGAGGTGTGGGCAATGGCTAAAGGCAAGTGGCTGTTTCTGGCTGGTTTGGGGGCTGGAGCCGCGTTGGCCTTGCGGATGAGTGAAAAGCAAATTAGCAGTGTAAAGGGTTTTGCAGCCAAAATTGCTAACTCGGAAAGCGTCACGGATGCTCGCAGGGTAGCCACGGAAAAAATGGACGATGTCTTGCGCACACAGGGAGCTAAACTCATTGACAAGTTGGCAGAGAACCTAAAGACCCAGCTAAACGCAGGGGGCAGTGCTGCTTGGGCGGGCTTCGCCAACGCCGGGAATGCCGGAAACACCCCTCCGGAAGCGTCAACCACATCAACCGATAAAAACGGTGTTACCCGTGACAAAGACGGACACATCATTATTGATGGAAAAACCGTTGCCTAACCCAAACCGATGGAGAGGCTGCCAAAGTAGATGAACTCACAGAACCTCCCCGAACCCACTCCGGAACAAATTAAGCGCTGGCGGCGCTATCTCGCCGAGGAACGTGACGAAGCCAAAATCTACCGTGCCATCGCTAAAAAACGCCACGGCGTGAATCGCGAGATTCTGTTGGAACTGGCGGATGCCGAAAAGCGTCACGAAGATTACTGGCTGGCGCACCTCGGTACTCATGCCGAGCCTGCCCCACACAACCCCTGGTATATCCGGCTACTGCAGGGTCTGGCCATCAAGATAGGCTCTATTTTTGTTTTGGCGATGATGCAACGCTCCGAAGAACGCGGCACTTATGATGTCGATGCGGATGCCACCCCGCAGATGGCGGCCGATGAGCACCTGCATTCTGAAGTGGTTCGCGCTTTGGCGGCTCGCTCCCGAGCCCGTTTTTCCGGACGTGCCCGCGCCATGGTTTTCGGAATCAATGATGGCTTGGTTTCCAATCTCGCTCTCGTGGCGGGCATCGCTGGTACGGGAGTTCCGGTGTCAATAATTCTGGTCACGGGGCTGACCGGGTTGGTGGCAGGAGCCCTGTCGATGGCTGCGGGGGAATATATTTCTATCACGTCTCAGCGCGAGTTGTTGGAATCTTCGCAGCCTAACCCGGATGTGAAACAGCGCCTGCCCATGTTGGACCGCGCCGCTAATGAGCTGAAACTCCTGTTTATGGCTCGAGGTGACAATCCTGAGGAGGCAGTTGCACACGCGGTTTTGGCCTTGGAAACCATTGATGCACAGTTACAGTCACGCACGCTGTCTAAAACGGCTACTCCAGATTCCTTGGAAGGCACTAGCCAGAGCGAATCAACTGACGAAACGACTCCCGCAGACAACGACACCACCACCCCTTCTGCGTCAAGAATGTCAACTAAAGAATTCAAAGAAACAGATGACTATCCCCTCGCCTTAGCCCTTGAAGAAGCCCCCTCTGGGGAGCTGGAGGCGATTGGCTCCGGGCCCCAGGCGGCCCTGTCCTCTTTTTTGGCTTTCACCTTGGGGGCATTCATTCCCCTGATTCCCTTCCTCCTAGGATTCAGTGGAATCCCCGCTATTAGCGCCGCAGTTGTACTGGTCGGACTCATTTTGCTGATGATTGGCGGAACAATCGGCATTCTATCTGGTAAACCGCCGTTTTTGCGAGCCTTACGGCAGGCTGCTATCGGTATCGGTGCTGCAGTTGTCACTTACCTTTTGGGTCTCGCCGCCGGGGGAGCTTTTTCACTGTAACCCCCGTCCGACACCCGACTTACCAGCGCCCCGGAGCTCCACTGAACAAACGAGCAATGAAAGACCTCACTAGAGAATCTTATGCCGATTTTGGAGGAAAGTTTCCTCTCGTCTCAGGTACAATGCTCACGTGCTGAGTGCTATATTCTCTTTCGATACCGGCCTGTTTCCCACAACTATCTCGGCAGCTGCACCAGTTTCTTTCAATGACCTTTTACCCCAGGTGTTTCGAGTTCTCGACATTACCGGCGTTTTCCTCAACGGTATCCTCGGCGGCAGATTGGCTCGTCAAAAGCATTTTGATCTAGTTGGTTTCGGAGTTTTGGCAGTGGTTTCCGCTTTGGGTGGTGGCATCATCCGCGACATTATGCTGAACAATGCCCCTCCTGTAGCCCTGACCGACAAATTTTATTTGACCATGGCTTTGGCTGGGGCGGTGGTCGCCGGGTTATGGAAGTTTGATGGCAAATGGTCGCGGCGAACCCTCATTTTATTCGATGCTCTGGTGCTGGGAATCTGGGCTGGCACGGGGACTCAAAAGGCTCTGAGCTTGGGCTTCGACGTGATTCCATCCATATTGATGGGTGTAATCACCGCTATCGGTGGAGGGATGGTGCGTGATATCGCTGCGGGCAACGTGCCGGTGGTGTTCGGGGGAAGCAGCCTCTATGCCATCCCGGCTATCCTTGCTTCGTGTGCAGATGCCTCTTTCTACAAACTTGGATATCCCCTAACCGGTATGGTGGCAGCGGCTCTAATCGGCTCAACCCTCACCATCTTGGCTTCCTGGCGGCGCTGGATTCTTCCCGAAACTCACGATTGGACGATTTCGATGACTCGCCAACAGTGGAAATCGGCACAGCGAGCTCGCCGAATCGCCCGTGGAGACTATCCGGATGCTAAGACAAAAAAGCTGTGGAAAAACCAGTTTTCCACAGGTAAAACCGATGAGGATGGCGAAAGTAGCGACTCCGGTACCACACTTGAGAAGTGAGCGGTTTCTCTAGTATCGAACCCTCGACGCCGAAGCGCCGAGCCAGTATCGGCGACGTCGTGTTGGTTGGCTGCGCGGCACTAGTTTGGTGGGCACTATGGCCTGGAGCAGGGCCGAATCTGGCGAATTTTCCCACCCCCGGTTTACGTTGCCCCGCCGGTTCCACCAGCGCGAATATCGGCGGTTCCCTGCGTGAACTATGTGCCCTGACGGTCCGTAAAGACGCTGGACCCGGCGGGTATCAACGCGACATGTTCGGAGCGGGGTGGATGGATCGCGATGGGAATGGCTGCGATACCAGAGCGGAAATATTGGCTCGAGACTTTCAATCCCCGCGTTTCGCGGACAGCGCCAAGCCGTGCCGGTTGACCGGGGGAACCTTTCACGATCCCTACACCGGTAAAACCGTGCAATTTGAAACGGCACCGGGCCGCAAAGTCCAGATTGACCACGTGGTGGCACTGGGCAATGCGTGGAAGTCCGGGGCTTGGGCCTGGACGAAAGCACAGCGGGAGGCATATGCAAATGACCCGAGCGTGCTGCTGGCGGCAGACGGACCGGCTAACCAACAGAAATCAGACGCCTCTGCCGATGCCTGGATGCCTCCAAACCACAACTTCCGCTGCGCCTACGCCCGCCAACAAATCGACATCAAGTATCGGTGGAACCTGACGGTCACCGTTGCGGAAAAAGCCGCGTTGCTCTCTGCCCTGACCAAATGCTAGGCCAGCGTGGTTAAACGCGCCTTATTTTGCCAGAGCCTGGGCAACCACCTGTTTTGCTTCTTCCTGAATAGTCTGAAGATGCTCGGGACCCTTAAAGGATTCGGCATAAATCTTATAAATATCTTCGGTGCCGGAGGGACGCGCGGCGAACCAGGCGTTCTTGGTAGTGACTTTCAGTCCTCCGATAGCCGCGTGGTTGCCCGGTGCCTGCACCAGGCGGTCGACAATCGGCTCCCCGCCCAGTGTCGAGGCCGCGACGTCTTCAGGCGCCAAAGCCGCGAGCTTGGCTTTTTCCGCCTTGGTCGCGGGGGCATCCACCCGTTCGTAAGCGGAAGCACCAAACCGGGCCACCTGTTCTTCGTGCAGAGCGCTGGGAGTATTCCCGGTCACTGCGAGGATTTCGGAGGCCAGCAAAGCCGCAATCAACCCGTCCTTGTCGGTGGTCCACACGGTGCCGTCTTTGCGCAGGAAAGACGCGCCAGCGGATTCCTCGCCGCCAAAGCCTACGGACCCATCCAGCAATCCCGGCACAAAATGCTTGAAACCAACGGGGACCTCGACGAGTTTGCGTCCCATATCGGCTACTACCCGGTCGATTAAAGCCGATGACACCAGCGTTTTGCCGACGGCACAGCCTTGCGACCAGTGCGGACGGTGGGTGAACAGGTATTCGATTGCCACCGCCAGATAGTGATTCGGATTCATCAGGCCATCGGCAGTAACGATGCCGTGACGGTCTGAATCAGCGTCGTTTCCAGTCGCAATATCGTAGGGAGCCGAGCCGCCCTCCATCACCTGACGCAGAGAAGCCATCGCGTAGGGCGAGGAGCAGTCCATCCGAATCTTGCCGTCCCAGTCCAAAGTCATGAAAGACCAGCGCGGATCGACCTTTTCATTCACCACCGTCAGGTTCAATCCGTAACGTTCGGCGATGGCGGCCCAGTAGTCTACCGAAGCGCCGCCCAAGGGGTCAGCCCCGATGCGGACACCGGCGGACCGAATCGCCTCAACGTCAACTACGTCAATTAGCGAGTCTACGTATGACGGTAGAAAATCTGTTTTTCTAATAAATTCTGATTGCTCGGGATGCGGGTTCCTCGGCACGGAACGCCAACCCTGGCGCAAAATCTCATTGGCACGATTAGCAATCCAGGAAGTCGCGTCCGAATCGGCGGGACCACCACTGGGCGGGTTGTATTTAAAGCCGCCGTCACGAGGCGGATTATGCGAAGGGGTAACAACGATACCATCAGCCAAACCCGCTCCGCTCAGCCGCACGCCTCCCGGCGTGCCCGCCCCGTTAGCCTTGAGAATGGCGTGAGATACAGAGGGTGTCGGAGTGAAGGAATCGCGTGCGTCTGTCAGAGTGCGCACTTCCATGCCCGCGAGAACCTCCAAGGCGGTACGCCACGCCGGCTCGGATAGGGCGTGCGTATCGCGCCCGATGAACAGGGGGCCGTCATAACCTTGTGATTGACGATATTCCACAATCGCGGCCGTGGTGGCAACGATATGAGCCTCGTTGAAGGCGCGGTCCAGAGATGAACCGCGATGGCCCGAAGTCCCGAACGAAACTGCCTGTCCAGGCTCATTCACATCGGGTTCCAGGTCATAATAAGCGCTAATGACTTCATCAACGTTGATGAGGTCTTCCGGTTTGGCAAGTTGTCCAGCTCGTTCATGCATAGCCTCATTGTTTCACCAATTTCTGTACTGGCGCGGGCGTTTAGATGACAAAACCCGTAAACTTCTGGCGCCGAAAGCTCGCATTTGGCTAGATAGGGCTTTAAAATTGCACACGTGCCTGAAACTGACAAGGAAAACAGCAAAAACTCTGCCCCAGCCATTCCTGATCCGAACCAGAAAGTTGCGGTCATCATTCCCGCCAAGGACGAAGGCGATTCGATTGGGGCGACAATTCGTGCCTCCAAGGCTTTGCCCCGAGCCGATTTATTCGTGGTGATTGATGATGGGTCTAGTGACAATACGGGTGAAGCCGCGCGCAGTGCCGGTGCCGTGGTGGTACGCCATTCCGTCAACCGCGGTAAGGCCAGTGCTATGGAAACAGGGGCAAAAGTCGTGGCTATGCGCGACCCCGAGGACGGGCCTCGCCGTCTCATTCTGTTCCTGGACGCGGACTTGGGAGATTCCGCCGCCCAGACTTTCCCGCTGGTGGAGGCGGTAATGCAGGGACGCACGGACTGTGCCATAGCTGCCCTGCCTCGCCAAGCCGGTGCCGGTGGTCACGGTTTTGTGACACGTTTATCGCGCCGGGCCATTCGCTGGGCAACCGGGTGGGAACCGCTCCAACCACTGTCGGGTCAGCGCTGCCTGAGTGCGGAAGCCTTTTTCGATTGTCTGCCCCTGGCGCATAAGTGGGGGGTGGAAACCGGCATGACTATCGACCTGCTGGTTAAGGGGTACTCGGTGCAGGAAGTTCCTTGCGACCTGACACACCGGGCTACCGGCAACGATATGGCGGGATACCGTCACCGTCTGAGCCAATTCCGGGATGTATTTCTGGCCTCCGCCACACGCTTTGTGCGCCACGTTCGGGCTCCCCTTCGGCTGCGCCTGTCCGCAGCGATTAAACAGGAGCCCGGTGAGGTTTACTGCCTGAAGTAAGGCTGCACTGAACGGTTATCGCCTGGGGAGTCAATCAGGAACTTGTGACATCCTTGAGCCAAGATGGCCGGAAACATGACGGCTGCTCCCGCCAGACCCAGCAGGATTCCCGAATCATTGAGCAGCATGCCCACCACCATAGTGGTAATCCAGGCCGTAAATAAGGCTCTTTCCGCGTGATTCCAAGTAATTCCTTCGGGACGAAGTTTTGCGCCGACGCTACCCCACAACCAACCGTAGTCACGGCGGTAAGGGTTTCGCATATTGGCGAATAACGGAGCCAAAATAATCACCATCGCCAGCAGAATAGCCAGAATAACGCTGATAATGAGCCACGCCGGCCAGCCAGCGTTCCAAACCATCGTAGATTTATTAATGAGTACCGGCAGCACCCGGCCCTGAGTGAGCGTATCGATAAAGTTACCCAAATGGGTCCGTTCCGCAGCGGGACGCAACCAATCAATATAAGCAAATAGAGCTGCTACAGCTACCGTCAATAAGACTATCAGTGCAGATGATAGGACTGTTAGAGGTTTTCGGTTGAATTTTAAGAACAGAATGGCAAAGCCGGGAACCAGAGCCATCGTGCCACCAAAATCCGCTCCTAAGATGGGGGCAGAATCTAGGAAAATTACCGCGCTAGCCATGACAATCAGCACCACCATCAAGGATTTTTCTGTGGTCGTAGACTGTTTGCGTTCCGCTACCAACCCGTAGACAACCGTAGCGAGAATCAGTGCTCCGGTGGCGAGTACCGCAAACATGACATTGTCGATGCCAAAGAAACGCCCCCCGACTGTTGATTGCAGTCCCATAATGGAATCCAACACCATCGGAGAACCAATCAAGGGGTCTAGTACCCCTACTATCAGCGACGATATGCTTATTATGAACAACGGGCCGAGGAGGGAATTCAACCCCAAAGCACTCCAGACGATAGCCACGAGGGCGCTCAGGATTACCGGGAGCAAACATCCTAGCCACAGATAGCTAGCGGCGGCAACGTCTGTGTCGTCCGGTCCGAGTTCCCACCACGGTGCCAAGTTCATGAAATATGCCATTGCCGGGATGAGAGCGGCAAAGGTTGCCACCATTCGCCAAAATCCCAACAGCGCCCGAGGCTGATCCCACTCCTCACCCAACCGGGGGTGCGTGCGGCGGTTCAGCGTCCATACTGCCGCAATCAACAGCAAAGCTATTCCCACTCCCAAGCCGGGAAGAAACCAAACCTGGACATTGCGAATCATCGCGGCTCGACGCGCCGCCGACGCGAGAGACTCCACAGTGACCACATTTCCCATAGTGATTGCGGAGCCTTGCACCCACGCTGGTTTTTCAGCTCCAACGTAATCCAAGATGGTAGCGGTCAAGTCGGCGGTTTGCACCCATCCCGGTCGATGAGTAGAAGCCGAGGTCGCGCCCCCATTGCCGAACTGGGGACCGCGCGCCGCAAAGACTTGCAGTCGGGGATCTCCCGGCGGGACAATCGCCTTTTCGGGGGCAGATTTGTCAATTAGGTAAACATCAGATTCTCGATTTGTCACCGGTTTATCGTCAGCTATTGAGGCAATAATGGTATTCCACCCCAAATCGTCACCACGCTGCCAGGCAGCGCGCAGAACTTGGGGCTGCAAATGGCGGGGAAACACCCGCATATCTACCACGACTACCGCTCCGGGAATCATGACCTGGCTGAGCAGGTCCGCGAACACTTCCGGACTGGCGCCGCGGTAGCTGGAGGCAGGTGAAAAACTCAGGGACTTGGGAAGGTTGGCGCCGGGTGCGTCAGGATGCACGAAACCCATTCCAGCCGCGGCTCCATCACCAAACAAACGCAAGTTCACACCCGAATCCAGCACCGCTTGGCCCAGAATCCATCCGTTCTCGCTCGACCCCGTACGATTCCCCGTCGCCAAAGCGCGAAATCCGGCAGCGGGAAGAGTGGTGTTCGCTTTGGTGCGCACCACCGAATTGGCGCGGGTAGAACTTTCCAAGAGCTGACGTAAATCCGGGTCGGCCAGGGAATCATCATCCCAACGCCATTGGATGCCTAACAAAACTAACAGAGGTGTGCGGCTCACCTGGGCAGACATGCCTACCGGACCGAAGCCACCACCCAGACTGGGAACCGATGAATACGCACCGGTAGCTATGCTTTTGGGACCGCGACCTCGGGAATCCGGTCAACTCGTGAATCCTTAGCGATGGGACCCATAGCCACTGGCGGCGCCCCTTCAGGGGCTTCCGAAGCAGTCGGCTCCTGAGGCGCTCCTGGAACTTCAAAAGTCTGGACGACAGTGGAGGACGGGTTCTCCTCTTGAGCCGGCGACTCAGTCGGAGTTGCCTCAGGAGTTTTCTCAGGTTTCGTCTGCTTCTTAGTTTCTGTGGGAGTTGCCGCCGTCTTAGGTTTGATTGCCTCCGAGGTACGACGCCCCGCCTCGCTGAGCGAGCCTACATCCACACCGGCAATCTCGTGATGTTCGAATGGATCCCAGTGCATTTCTTGAGAAGGATCCCAGGGCTTCACATCAAAAGTATTGGTTGAACTCATCGCCCCCGCGATCAAGCCCATGCTGACAATAATTGCGGTCAAACCAGCAACCAGATAACGCGTAGTGGGCAGCGGTTTATAAGAACGCTTAATCGGTTTGCGCGTACCGCTTCCCGCTCGCCCCGACATCGAGCGCGAGGGCGTAGAAGGAGGCTTGACTTTTGTCTGCATGGTTAAAATCATACCGAGTTTTGTCGAAATTGCGCTGCTTCGCGATAATTATTTTGAGGAGTACTGTCTATGAATACCGCATTACCAAACTCAGCACCATCGATTTCGACTGGAACCTCACTTCCCGGACCGGAGGTGAGAGGTCCTTTACGAGTTTCCTTCCTGGGACCTTTCGGGACATTTAGCGAGCAAGCTACCCGAGAAATCACACCCCGCGGCGCTACCTTGCTACCCGCTGCTGGCGTCGAATCCGCCCTGCACCTGGTTCGTACCGGCGAGGCCGATCGCGCAGTGGTTCCAATTGAAAACTCGGTGGAAGGCGGAGTTAACGCCACTTTGGACGCTTTAGCTCACGGTCAACCCTTGACGATTGTGGGCGAAGTTTTAGTACCGATTGCCTTTTCGTTGATGGTACGGGCAGATTCCGGGCTGGAGTTGGGTCAGATTAAGAGAATCGGCACACATCCACACGCCTGGGCACAAACTCGCTGTTGGGTGGAACAGCACATCGGCGAAGTAACTCATATTCCCACCACCTCCACCGCCGCGGCCGCCAAACTGCTGATGGAAGACGACTCGTGCGGCTATGACGCGGCTCTTTGCTCCGCAGTATCCGCTTCGGCCTACGGCGGAAAAACTCTCGCGGAGGGGATTGCGGATGACGACAGCGCCCAAACCCGATTCGTCCTAGTTTCCCCTCCCGGAGCTATTCCTCCCCCCACAGGGGCAGACAAAACCACAGTTCAAGTTACGTTACCGGACAATGAATCCGGCGCGCTACTGACCATGCTAGAACAGTTTTCGGCACGGGGAGTAAACCTTTCGCGCATTGAATCACGCCCGGTCGGAGGGCACTTTGACCGCTATGCCTTTTCCATTGATATCGAGGGCCATATTTTTGAAGAACGTGTCAAAGATGCTTTGATGGGGCTGCACCGGACCTGCCCGGATGTGCGGTTTTTAGGTTCGTATCCGCGGGCGGATCGGATGCGTGCCCAGATTGTGCGGGGGACGGCGAATATGGATTTCGCCACGGCACAAGCCTGGATGGAACAGGTCGTCTCCGGTCGCGCGGTGTGAGTTCGCTATCGAGCCGCACTATCTAAAGATGAGGCGCAAAACCGTTATGCTTTAAGCATGATTGATTTGCGTGCGATGAAAGACAATCCGGAACCGATGCGGGCCTCTCAGGTGGCTCGCGGTAACGACCCCGCAACTGTAGACCAGGCCTTAGCCGCTGACGAACGCCGCCGGGCGGCGCTGACCGCTTTTGAAACAGCGCGCGCCGAACAAAAGGCGTTTTCCAAGAAAATCGGCAGTGCCTCGAAAGAGGAACGCCCCGCCCTGCTGGAGCAGGCCAAGAAACTGAGTGAAAACGTCAAGGCTTTGGAAGATGCCTCCAACCAGGCTACTGAGGAAGCCAAGCGAGCCGCGATGGTGCTGGAAAACCTGATTTTGGACGGGGTGCCTTCCGGCGGTGAGGACGACTACGAGGTCCTGGGCCAGGAGGGTGTAGCGATTCGTGACTTTGCGGCGGAAGGTTTCACCCCCAAGGATCATCTCGACCTGGGTATCGGTTTGGATGCCATCGACACCGACCGGGGTGCGAAGGTATCGGGAGCGCGTTTTTATTATCTGAAAGGCGTGGGTGCCCGTCTGGAGCTGGCAATCCTCAATGCTGCTTTCGACACCGCCATGGCTCACGGGTTCACTCCGATGATTACGCCGTGCATGGTGTCGCCTGAGACTATGAGCGGGACGGGATTCTTGGGCGAGCACTCGGACGAGATTTACTACTTGCCTGCTGATGAACTCTATTTGACCGGCACCTCCGAGGTCGCTCTGGCGGGCTACCATACGAATGAAATCATCGATTTATCCGCCGGCCCCAAACGCTATACCGGCTGGTCAGCCTGTTTTAGGCGCGAGGCAGGTTCCTACGGCAAGGACACGCGCGGCATTATTCGCGTCCACCAGTTCCACAAGGTAGAGATGTTTTCCTATTGCAAACCGGAAGATGCGCTGGCGGAGCATCAAAAGCTGCTCAATATGGAACGCGAAATGCTCGCCAAGGTGGAGCTGCCCTATCGGGTCATCAATACCGCGGCCGGGGATCTCGGTTCTAGCGCAGCGCAAAAGTTTGACTGCGAAGCCTGGCTTCCCACCCAGAAGCGCTTTATGGAGGTGACCTCCACTTCAAACTGCACGACTTTCCAGGCGCGCCGCCTGGGGATTCGCTACCGTGATGCGGAGGGGAAACCGCAGGTCTGCGCCACTTTGAACGGGACGTTGGGGACTACGCGCTGGATTGTGGCTATTTTAGAAAACCACCAGCAGGCCGATGGCTCGGTGCGGGTTCCCGCCGGATTGCGTCCCTATCTGGGCGGGTTGGAAGTTCTGGAACCTATCAGTCAACCAGGTAAATAACTTGAATCTTTTTCCATCAGGATATTAGCCGATTCCGGAGGTTTTTTTGGGCGAGTATGCCGAACAAGTCACGCGCCACGCTATCGCGCTGGGACTGATGGGCTTGCCCAAAAATCCTCGTGACGTGTTGGTCTCCCTGGACATTGACGGCACCATAGTCACCCCCGAACAGCAGATTTATCCCAAAGTAAAGGAATATGCCGATCGACTCCGTATTGGTGGGGTTCACATCTGCATCACCACAGGACGTTCCGTTCCGGCAACCCTGCCGGTGGTGGAAGGGCTGGAACTGGAAAGTGCCTGGATTGCCAGTGCTAATGGCTCCTTGGTCGGTCATTATACGCAAACTGACGGTTACGCCCTGACGAATCAATATACTTTCGATCCTCGTCCCATAGTGGCTCGCGTGCTGCAGGTTCTTCCCGAAGCCTGCATTGGAGTGGAGGACAATCCCCTCGGTTTCCGGGTTTCCAAGCCTTTCCCTCCCGGAGAACTGCGTGAAACCCTGGAGGTTCAAGACCTCGATACCCTCTTGGCGACCCCGGTTTCCCGAGTGGTCATTCGTGAACCCCAGTTGAATAACGAGGAATTTCATCGTGCGGTCAAACGCATAGATTTTACCGGGGTGGAACACGCCATCGGGTGGCGTTCCTGGCTGGACATCAACCCTCCGGGAACTTCAAAAGGGCACGGACTTGCCACTGTTTGCGCGAATTTAAGGGTTGACTTGGGTCACACTATTGCCATCGGAGACGGAGGTAACGATATCCCCCTGCTGCGAACCGCTGGTTACGGTGTCGCCATGGGAAATGCCCGACCCGAAGTCAAGGCAGCCGCTGCCGCCACTACACTGCCGGACACGAAGCAGGGTGCGGGTGCAGTCTTGGAAGCTCTCACCCAAGTAATGGGACTTTGAAGTACTCGAAGCCTCCAAGGTGAATCGGTTACCAGATAAAAATCTGCCGAACGCACACGAAACTTACTCTCTCAAGCAATTAATAAGTATTGACAATTCAACTGAAGTCCAAAAAACTTAGAAATCAACGGGTAAAATTTTCGTATCGATGGCTGGTGAGGAGGGAGCGACAATGCCAAGATTCGATTCCACTGAACATGTTCGTTGGCTAGGAAATCACCTGCAAACGGTGCTGGAATACGGCCAGCATGCATACATTCACGGTGGTTTTGGGTACATTGACAGCGATGGGAGCGTCGATACAGCAAAACCTGTGGAGCTCGATTTGACGGCTCGCTCGACCTACATTTATGCCGTAGCTTCGTTATTGGGAATCCCCGGATCTCTGCGACGGTGCGAACACGGAGTCCAAGCCATCACATATGCGTTCAAAGATCCTGACTACGATGGCTGGTTTTCTTTGATTGAACCAATTCAAGAACACCAAAAGTTAGTAAATACGCGTGGCATACCTGCAGGGACAGAGGGGAATCGGAAAAGCTCACGGGCTATGTCCTACCTTTTGGAGGCAGCTGCCGCAGCTTCATTAACCCCTGTCAGTAGCGCTAAAGACTTACTGAAACAAGCCATCAAAGTCGAAGAGAAATACTTTTGGGACGAAGAACTTGGCCGTGTAAACGAAAACTTCGAGCGGGATTTTTCTGAGATGGAAAGCTATCACGGCATGAGCTCAAATCTGCACGCCGTCTCGGCTTTTCTCGCTGTCGGTGATGCCACTCAAGACAAAAAGTGGATTGAACGAGCCTCGCGGATTGTTTCATTTGCCATGGAGCAAGCCCGGAACAACAATTGGCGTGTCCCGGAACATTTCGATGGAAATTGGAATCTGGATCGAAACTACAACGTCGGCACTCCAGCTGACCCGCGCCGGCCGTATGGAATCAACGTCGGACATAATTTTGGCTGGTCACGGAAAATTGTCCAAGTCGCTGCCGCTTCACAAAAAAACGGTCTCGAACCACCGACAGATTACTTGCACGTGGCTCGGGAGATCTTTAATCGAACAGCCTCAGATTCGTGGTGTAAAGATGGCCACAGCGGTATTTTCTTTACCGTGGACTACCAAGGTAAACCTTTGATGCGTCAACGGTTTACCTGGGTTCTCACAGAAGCCATCCAAGCTGTAGTAGCCCTGGTTTTCGCGTTGCGTGAACAGGGCGCCTCAATGGAAGAATTAGAACCTTACCTCGAGCTTTACTACCGCTGGTGGGACTATTTGGAAGGATACGTAATCCAAACTGATGGCTACTGGGTCGGCGAGCTGAATGCAAACAACCTACCTGATGACACCGTATGGCCCGGGGCTCCTGATATTTATCATTCGGTGAGAGTACTGCTGGCTCCACGTTTGCCGAACGCCCTCTCCACCCCGGCCGCTATTGCCCAAGGCCACCTCGATCACCCTCATCGCGCCGAATGACATGACGGTCTGTAGGTACAGTCGCTCCTGATTTGTCTGCCGAGGCTGATACCCGGGTTCTGGAACAGCGCCCTAGTCGTCACAACTGAGTCCGGCAGCCCCGTCTCACGCTCTGCAAATCGTCAACCGTGTCAATGAATGGAATCAGACATCTCGGTATGAACCTACCCGGTGCAACCGGATAGAGTTGGTGTTGCCCTCTTGCCCTGGGGGGAGACCTCCGACAAACACGGCAACTTGGTCTCGTTGGGCAATACCGCGCTCCAGCAAAATATCTTCCGCCTCATGAATCATCAGATAGAGTCGCCGCGCCATTTTGATGGGATAGGTTTGAATCCCCCATTCCAGAGCCAATTGGCGACGGACGTGTTCGTGATAGCAGAACACATACAGAGGTATTGTGGAGCGCAATCGAGCCAACCGGTGAGCTGTAGCTCCAGAATTTGTGAAAGCCGCCACGAACTTAGAATTGGTTGACTTCGCAATCAAAATCGAATGACGCGCGATGATGGATTCCCAATCAAGGTCGCCATCCTTGAGTTTCGCGAAATGGCGCGTTCCTAGCTCTTCAGCAGCTTCGATGATTTTTGCCATTGTTTCTACGGCTTGAATCGGATAGCTGCCCACCGCCGTCTCGCCTGAAAGAATGACCGCGCTAGCCCCATCCCACACCGCATTGGCACAATCTGAGGCTTCTGCTCTGGTGGGACGCGCGTTGCAAATCATGGATTCCAGCACTTGGGTAGCCACTATGACCGGTTTTGCTTCAGCACGGCACAATTCAATGGCTCTCTTTTGCACAGTAGGAATTTCCTCCAGCGGCATTTCCACCCCGAGATCACCGCGAGCCACCATGATGGCATCGAAAGCGTGAATAATTTCCTGCAAATGATTCACAGCCTGGGGTTTTTCAATTTTGGCGATAACCGGGAGGCGATGCCCAACTTCGTCCATTATCCGATGTACGTCATCCAGGTCATCTGCCCGACGCACAAATGACAGGGCAATGTAGTCAACGTCCTGGCTCAGCGCCCAGCGCAAGTCGTCTTTATCTTTTTCGGAAAGAGCCGGTACGGAAACAGCCACGCCCGGCAAGTTCAGCCCTTTATGATCCGATACTGTTCCGGGAACCTCGACTTTTGTCACCACATCCTCGCCTTCGATGCGAGTGACCCTAACTTGCACGTTACCGTCATCAATCAAAAGCACATCACCGGGATGGCAGTCGCCTGGCAGTCCCTTGAAAGTCGTGGAGACGATGCTGGCATCCCCCGCTACATCACGGGTGGTAATGGTGAAATCCTGCCCCAGAAGGAGATTTTCAACACCGTTGACGAACGTCCCCAGGCGAATCTTGGGACCCTGTAAGTCAACCAGGACAGCCACGGGATGTTCAAATTCTTTCTCAACTCGGCGTACCAAGTCGATTTGCTCAGCCGCCTCCGCTTGAGTGCCGTGGGAACGATTGATACGCACCACATTCATCCCGGCTTGCATCAAGGAACGAATCTTGTCCTCAGAATTCGTGGCGGGGCCGAGGGTACAGACAATTTTGGAACGACGCATAGTACAAGGCTATCTCCATTAACCGGCAAAACTAAAAGGGATTATCTCTAAATGTCGTGGGACATATGCTGCACAATAAAGAACTTGAATCTGCCAGTAAGGATAAAAATTCCCGCGTCACTACAGGTGACGCGGGATTGCGGAGACGACAGGATTTGAACCTGCGAGGGGCAAGGCCCCTAACACCTTAGCAGGGTGCCGCTTTCGGCCGCTCAGCCACGTCTCCAAGGGTTTTAACTCTAGCGAAATTCCCTCAGTTTTTCCAAAAGTCGGCAGCTCGGCTTTCACCTGATAGAATCTGTATCACGCTTTTCGCGCATGGAGGGCTGACAGAGCGGCCGAATGTGACGGTCTTGAAAACCGTTGTGGGGAAACTCACCGGGGGTTCGAATCCCTCGCCCTCCGCTTTTACCCTCGGCAATCGTTGATATTCTGCGGTTTTTATGTTGATATAGCGGCGTTTTATCGTGCTTGTGTATTACCCATCTTTGGACATTTTTACCCATCTTTCGCTATGATGTTGCACGAAATGTTGCACGAAATGTGACCAGTTGCACGTTCCAGATTGGGGGCTTTGTCATGTCGAGGGAAGCCTGGGGAACTATCCGTCAGCTTCCTTCTGGGAATTATCAGGCGCAAACCCCGGTGATTGATGGTCACAGGATTAAGGCTCCGAACACTTTTCGGACTCGTAATGAGGCGTGGACGTGGTTGTTACGTGCTCGGGTGCGGATTGCTGATGGGGAAGATATTGAACAGATGCGCGAGGAGGAACGCGTGGTCGCGCGCAAGGTTCCGACTATGCAGCAGGTTTTTGTGGAGATGCTGACCCAGATGGAACAGGCAGATTATTCCCCGAATACAATCAGGACTTACCGATCTAGTTGGGTGCGTTATTTGCAGCCTGATATTGGTGGTATGCCGGTGACTAAGATGACTTCTAAATGGATTGTGGCTTGGGATGCTGGTATGAAGTGGGAGGCACAGAATACTCGGCGTAAGGCGACGAATTTGTTGAAGCGGATGCTGACTTATGCTGCGGATGCCGGGTATATTGAGCAGGTTCCCAGGGTGAGGTTGGCTGTGGCCAACCGGCAAAGGCGAACTAAGTACCTCACGGCTACGCCTGCCCAGCTTGCAGCGATACGTGAAGGAATGCCTCGCGAGTTGGCTGTTACTATCGATTTGGCGGGTTGGTGTGCATTGCGTTTCGGGGAAATCGCGGCGCTGCGTGGCGGGGATATTGATGTGTTGGCGGGGACAGTTCGAGTCACGAAGAGTACCAAGCGTGGGATAGGTGGAGCGATTTCAGAAGGACCGGTGAAAACGCTGGCAGGAAACCGCACGGTGGCCATCCCCCCTGCCGCACTTGAGCGTATTAAGCAACACTTGGATGAGTACGGGATTGGAACCACTGACTTGGTTGTGTGGCAGCCTGGCTCACAGGGGAAAGCTTGGCTCAGAAATAAGGAGCTGCATTCCAGGTTTGACCCGGTAGTGAAATCTCTAGGCTTGGAAGGACTACGATTCCATGATTTACGTCACACTGGGTTAACTTTGGCTGGAGAAGCTGGAGCGACTTTGGCGGAACTCATGGCACGGGCTGGACACTCCGATGTTGGAGCTGCCATGATTTACCAACACGCCTCAATGGAAAGAGATCGCGCCCTCGCGGCCAAGCTCGGGGGATAATGCTGACCGGGGCAGGCGAGAGCGTCCCCCTTGGCTTCCTGGAAGTTTGGGGTTTGACTCCTATAGTTCGTAGCCGCTGTTTTGAAGTCCTGGGTATGCGTCTACTGGTGGTGGGGTGGGTTGTATGGTGGCGACCATTTGTGGTGTTTCTTCCTGTCTGGTTGGTTTTTGGAATAGTTCGATGGCGGTGCGGTTGTCCTCTCTGTTTTGGATGGCTTGAGTGAAAATTTGGATGCCACTGATTTCTTGGGGGGTTGGCCCGTCTGGGCTGGCTGGGGTGGAGGTGATGGCCCAGGCTGTGTTGCAGTTTTTCCCGCGAGTCATTCCGACGTAGAGACCGTTGGCGGTGGTGGTGTCGGATATGAGGGTGTGGCAGGTGTCTACGGTTCGTCCTTGGGCGCGGTGGATTGTGCCCGCGTAGCCGAGGTCTACGTGTTGGGTGACGTATTGGGCGGGAAGGGTCAGCAGGATGTCCTTTCCGATTGGGGATACCAGGAGGGTGCCGTCTTTGTTGATGGCGCGGATTTGGAAGGTTGCACCGTTGATTACTTCGTCATGGATGGTTTTCCTAGCATTGCGCCGGGTGACGATTTTGTCTCCGAGTCGGGCTTGGGTTGCGTCGTGCAGGGTGATGGTTTGTCCGTTTGCTTGGACTTTTCCGGCTTCGATGAGACGGTTTTGGGCGGCTTGGTTTAGTCGGGTGACTGTTTCGTTATCGCCTGCGAGCATGAGAGATTCTTTGTTTTCGCTGGTGTCGTTCCACCAGGCTGCAAACATTTGGGTTTCGATGGTTTGAGCAGGACCTGACTTTATCCGCTCGTTTTTTAGATAGGTCGCTACTACTGATAGGTCTTTGCCGGTGCGTAGCGCGAGAGATGCTTCGGCTTCCCAGGGGTTTTTGAATCGGTGAACTTCTGAGAGGCTGGGTGGGGTGGGGTGTTCTCTGGTGAGCATGGCGAAGGCTCCCCCGACTTCGACTGCGTTTAGCTGGTTTGGATCGCCTACGAGCAGGATTTTTCCGCCTTTTTCGCGTACTGCTTGGGTGATTTCGGCGAGTTCCAGGGTGCCGGACATGGAGGCTTCATCGATGATTACGAGCGTGTTTTTATCGAATTCGGGGCGGTGTTGGCTGTGTATCCATGAGGCGAGTGTGTTTGCGTCTCCGGTGGATTCTTTTAGGACTTTCGCTGCTACGGCTGAGGGGGCGTAGCCGTAGACTTCGCCTCCGTTTTGTCGCCATACGTCTACTAGCCCGGACAGGGTGGTGGTTTTTCCGGCTCCGGCGGGTCCTACGAGCAGGTCGCAGGTACGGTTGGAAGTGAGGATTTCCCACGCGGCCATTGCTTGGGTGCGGGATAGCGCCCAACCGTCATCGCTGCGCCATTGGTCGAGTTGGGTGACGACTGTCTGGTGGTCTATGCCTTTCGCGAGATACGTGTTAGAGGTGTCGAGCATGAGGGTTTCAGCGTCCAGGATGCGTTGGGTGGACCAGCGTCGGTATTGGGTGGGTTGGTCAGGGTTGAGTTCAATCATGCCTTCCATAATGTTGTCGCTGATTTCTTCCACGAGTTCATCCCTGCCATAGGCGAGGCGGACTTCTCTGGCTGCGCGTTCGACTTCAGCGACGACGTTCCAGCGGCTCCAGTTTGATTTCGATTTCTCTAAGGCTTGCAGGGCGATATGCCCCAGCTGTTGTTTGTATTGTTCGGCGAGATCTTGGGGGGTGGCGAGTCCACGACCAGCGGCATCGAGTTTACATACGTCGTCTAGGTGGGTTTTCCCGGCGCGGGTTGCCCACAGTTCACGTAACTGTTCCAGTGAGGCGCGTTTTTTGGCGCGTCTAGTTTTGTCCCATGCTGCCTTGTCGTCTTTTCTGTTGCTAGATTCTGTTCGTGCTGCCACGATTTTTCGATGGCGGGTTGAGAATTCTTGAATGAGGCTTTCGTCTATGCCTTGGATGCCCCAGATTGGTTTCCCGCTGCGGGTTTCGGAACGGATTTCCCAGGCTACCCCGAGGCGCGCGGTGAGAATGTCCATCAGAATGTTGTCGTAGTATTCGCTGATAGCTACGGCTGAGGGGAATACTCCCCCACGTGAGTCGATGGTGAGCCATTTTCCGTCTTGGGTTTGAACCTTATTGGCGACCACAACGTGTGAGTGTAGATGGGGGTCGCCTTCACGGGTGTCCCAGTGGTCGTATCGTGCTGCGATGAGTCCTCGGGTTTTGACTTGATTTTTTCCTCCTGAGCCTTCGCGAGTGTAGAGGGCGGTGGCTTCGAGGCGTGCGAGGGTGCGGTTGATGGCATCGTGGTGGGCTTTTTCTACGATTTCGCGCACTCCGTTATCCCCCAGTCCCCACAGTAGGGAGATGTCTTTGGCGGGTGAGAACGTGAAGTCAAAGCCATGTACGGAACCGTTGGGCTTCGCGTTTGCTTGAAAGTATTTATGCAGGATTCGTTTGGCCACAGCTGGTGCTTCAGCGCGGTATTCTTCAACTTGAGCTATGAATTCTTCATCTATTGTTTTTGGTATAACCGTTTTGAAAGCGCTGCCGAGTTGTTCACCCGTGTCGGGGTGTTTTCCAAAACCAATCAGGTTTTCCAGCTGACTGGTACTGACCATATCGCCCGAGTTTATCCCGGCAAAGGCGTTTATACCGCTTCCGAGCCACACGCCGGGTGGGGTACCATTATTAGTGTAATAACGAGTGGAACCACTGATACTATTGGGCTGTATCGGGTTTTCATCCGCTATAGAATCAGTCAAGTATTTGATGATTCCTTTGGAGCCTCGTCCATAATCTTTAAGTTCTGTTACTGCCATCATTTTATCTCTACCCATCCCTCGAATAGTTGCAGTGTGCCACACGGCCACTGATGCCCACATTCTGTACAAATGATTATGTCGTCCCCACTGGGGGTGTGGAGTTGCCGCAAAAGGTTATACAATCCAGTTACTTCTTCGGTAAGGATGCGTCTTTGGCGGCGTTGCTCGTTATGATATTTGTTCTTACAGGAGGTGGAACAATACATCCTCCACGGTGGAATAGGTTTCTGACAAACCTTGCAACGGGTGATAGTTTCACTATCGTAAACTGTCTGTTTGTATTCTCTCCGACACTTTTTACAACAAAAGTTTCCGTCCCCTAATTTAGGATTGAAAACTTTATAACAGTTCTTACACTTTCTGCCTTTGTTGAGCCGCTCGAATCTGGCACGCTGACACGATTCAGAGCAAGTGCGTTTCCCTAACGTTTTACAGACGTACAATTTCCCACACTCGGGACATTGCTTTTCAATCATGAGTATTCCTTTCAATCGGTTAATGCCGACCTTCACCCTTTAATGCGCAACATCCCGCAGCGACTGGTTGGGTGGTTTGACCCTCCCGCCTGACCCTGTGACCTTGACCCTGTTTTGACCTTGACCCATCGGGGCATGACCCACTGGTGACCCGTCTGAATTGGGGTCACTGACCGTGACCCTGACCCGGCTTTGGGTCAAGTGACCCCCTTGACCCACCGGGGCACGACCCACTTGTGACC
>NZ_JAXFNY010000001.1:0-26078 GCF_034180645.1 Mobiluncus sp.
GGTGGGTTCAGGATCATACGAATCACCTGAGTGAGCCGAGGATAAAAATGTTTTGGCGGAGGAATCACATTCCCCCGCCAAAACTGATGTTCAATACCTCACAGGCTCTTGATGATTTCCTCCACGGAGGCCTTGGCGTCACCGAAGAGCATGTCCGAGTTCTCGTTAAAGAACAGCGGGTTTTGCACCCCGGCATAGCCGGTCGCCATCGAACGCTTGAAGATAATCACGCGCCCCGCCTCCCAGACGTGGAGCACCGGCATCCCCGCAATCGGGGAGCCCGGCTCGTAGGCGTCAGGGTTCACGGTGTCGTTCGCGCCGATGACCAGGACCACGTCCGTGTCTGGGAAGTCGTCATTAATCTCGTCCATCTCGAGCACGATGTCGTAAGGCACCTTGGCCTCGGCCAACAGCACGTTCATGTGACCGGGCAGACGACCCGCCACCGGGTGAATCCCGAAGCGAACCTCCACACCCGCTTCACGCAGCTTCTTGGTCAAGTCCGCGACCGCGAACTGCGCGCCGGCGGTAGCCATGCCGTAGCCGGGAGTGATGATGACGGACTTGGCGCCCTTCAAAATCTCCGCGGCTTCGGGAGCCTTGATTTCGGTGTGTTCACCGTAATCCTTGGCTTCCTGAGCTGGACCCGCGCCCTCGCCGAAACCGCCGAGGATAACAGAGATAAACGAGCGGCCCATGCCTTTACACATGATGTAGGACAAGAACGCACCGGAGGACCCGACCAGGGCGCCGACGATAATCAACAGCGGGTTGGACAGCATGAAGCCCGCAGCCGCGGCCGCCCAGCCGGAGTACGAGTTCAGCATGGACACGACCACCGGCATATCCCCGCCGCCAATAGCGGCCACCAGGTGCAAACCGAGCAGCAGGGAAATCGCGGTCAAAACGCCCAAAGCGATCCACTGCTGCTGCAGCAGAGCGGCATCAGCACCGGCCGGGTCCGTCCGCTTGGCCACAATCATCCACACAATCATGGCGATAACCGCCAGGATCATCAGGATATTCAGGAAGTTACGCGCCGGCAGCATCAACGGCTTACCTTTAATCTTGGCCGACAGCTTCAGGTAGGCGATGATGGATCCGGTGAAGGTCACGGCACCGATAAAGATGCCAATCCCGACTTCGCCCAGATGGAAACCCATGTCGCGCACGGTTTCTGCGTTGTCGGTGGCCGAAAGCTCCATGAAGGTGTTGAACCCGACCAGCACCGCCGCCAGACCCACAAACGAGTGCAACAGGGCGATGAGTTCGGGCATTCCCGTCATCTTCACGTTCTTGGCTTTCCATAAGCCGATAATTGCCCCCAGCAGCATACATCCCACCAGGATAGAGGCGGTTTGACCGACGTGGGTCACGGCGTTTGCCGGCGGGGTGGCGCTCAGGGCGACAAAAATAATCGACACCAGCGCGATGCTCATGCCGGCGATACCGAACTTGTTGCCGCGCAGGGCGGTGGTCTGGTTAGACAGACCCGCCAAGGCCATGATGAACAGCAGGGCGGCGATGAGGTAGGCGAAGTATTCGACGTGATCGCTCCAGTAGGCGAGGGTGGTCATGTCGGCGTGGTCGCTCGCGTTAGCGGCAAGGTTCACAAGTGTGTGCAACATGGCTTAGTCCTCCTTCTGGAACATCTTGAGCATTCGGTGGGTCACAAAGAAACCACCAAAAATGTTGATGGAAGCAATGAGAATGGCCAGACCCGCCAGACCCGTCACAATCCACGAGGTCGATTGGGCCAGCGACAGAATCGCACCAACCAGAATGATGCCCGAAATCGCGTTCGTTTCACTCATCAGCGGGGTGTGCAGCGAGTGGGTCACGTTGGTAATGACGTAGAACCCGGCCACAATCGCCAGCGCCAAAATGATGTAGTAGGGCAGCATTGAGAACGGCGTCACCGCGACCAGGGCGATGCCCAGCACGGCCGCCACGAAAATCCAGAAGTTCCGCATGGCGTGGGACTTCGGCTTTTCCGGCTCGGCAGCTGCGGGCGCTGACGAACCGGGGGCGGGCTTGGCCGGGGCCGCCGAGACCGAAATGGGCGGCGGGGGCCACAGTACGTCCTTTTCGTGGGCAATCGTGATGGACCGCACGACTTCGTCCTCCAGGTTAAAGACGATGGCACCGTCCTTTTCCGGGGTCATAAGTTTCATGAGGTTCACAATGTTTTGCCCGTAGAGCTGGGAGGCCTGGCCGGGCAGACGGTTCGCCAGATCGGTGAAGCCGATGATGGTCACGCCGTTGTCAGTTACCACCACTTCCCCAGCCTTGGTCAGTTCGCAGTTGCCGCCCGCCATGTCCACGATGACAGAACCGGGCTTCATGCCCCCCACCGCTTCTGCAGTGAGCAACAGCGGGGCGGGACGGCCCGGAATCTGGGCGGTAGTAATAACGATGTCAGAAGCGGCCGCCTGTTCCGTATAGAGTTTCAGGGCCGCTTTGGCCTGATCCTCGTTCATTTCCTTGGCGTAGCCGTCCGAGGATTCCTGGGCTGGCGCCGGGATTTCCACAAACTCGGCTCCCATGGATTCCACCTGTTCAGCCGCGGCGGCACGCACATCGGTGGCCTGGACGATGGCACCCATCGAGTTCGCGGTGCCGATAGCCGCCAAACCGGCGACACCAGCGCCGATAACGTAAACCTTAGCCGGAGGCATCTTGCCGGCGGCCGTGACCTGGCCGGTGAACAAGCGCCCAAAAGCGTTAGCGGCCTCAATGACCGCGCGGTAACCAGCGATGTTTGCCATCGAGGACAGCACGTCCATCGCCTGAGCGCGGGTAATGCGCGGCACAGCGTCCATCGAAATCGCGGTCACGTTTCGCTTGGCGAACACTTCGGCAATTTCGGGGTGGATACGCACCCCGAGGCGCGAAATCAACACGGTTCCTTCACGCAGCTGGTCGATTTTGTCTTGCGGCGGGGTGTCCAAAGTCGTGACAATGTCTGCCTGCCAAACTTCCTGCGGTCCCACCACTTCGGCACCGGCGTCGCGATAAAGCTGGTCAGGGTACGACGCGTCGGAGCCTGCTCCGGCTTCGACAATGACCTCATAACCCAACTTAATCAGTTTGCCAACGGTGTCAGGTGTGGCGGATACCAGTTTTTGCCCCTCAGCGGGCTCTCTCGGTATTCCTATACGCACGTATAACTCCTGAATGTCAACAGTTTCCGGCCTTGAACGGGCCGGGGCGGGGTAATCCCCATGACGGGTTTATCCTATCAGTAACCGAGGCTTATCCCCTCTCGTGGGCTGCTTCGATTTTTTCTGTAGCTTCCAAAATTTTGGTGCTGTTTTCAGCCACGCGAATCAGCGCCGCCACGCTCTCTAGGGTGACGCGCCACAACAGCACACCGAGGAACAGCCCTAAACCTATGGGAATTATCAATAAAAACGCCCCAAAAGCTTCCGCTGGCGAATCTAGTGCAGCCACTCTTAGGAACAACAACCCCCAGGTCAATAGCGCCGAAACACCGGCAAAAATTAAACCAACGGCATAGATAATGCCCAGCAGCGGAATAGTGATGAATCGTTTAAACTTGAAATCAAACAGGGGCTTCAGCGGGTTCTCAGTAGACTTTGCGGGTGCGCCGTATTGCTGATATTGGACGTAAGGAGGCATAGCTCCACCAGCCTTTCCCTGGGCTGGGAAAGGCTGAGCGCCGGAAGTCGGCTGGGGAGACGGCGAGAGCGGTGACTGTGCCGGGACTCCGGAAGGACTCGCTGAATCTACAGGGCTAAACCCCGGCTGCGCTGGTTGCCCGGGTTGAGCTGGTTGCGCAGGTTGGACGGGAGGCATCGCCGAGGCGGGAAAACCGCCGGGAGTTTCGGGCGCAGGCGGCAAAGATTCGTTTTCGGGAGGTGGAGGAAGACTCACGGTTTTTCCTTTCAAAAACACTCGATTTTACAGAAAAACCATACCACCTAGAGGCCCACGAGTATACGCTTTATGACCAAAATCGCAGGGAAGTTTTTACCCTACATTTACCTGGAATTATTACCTGGCTACCTCACCCGTGGTTCGTGAAACTTTCCGAGAAGCGGTTATGCAGGCGGCGCAAGGGTCGCGGCGCCCACCAGTTCACCCGGCCGAACAGAGCCATCACGGAGGGCACCAGCACCATGCGGACAATAGTTGCGTCAAAGGCGACCGCCACCGCCAAAATAAACCCGACCTGCTTCAACACAATCATGTGCCCGGTCACGAACGCGAGGAACACAAAGACCAGAATGGTCGCAGCGGAAGTCACAATCCGGGCCGAGCGCGTTAAGCCTTGAATGACCGACAGACGGGCCGACCCGGTCTCGTCCCACACTTCTTTCATCCGCGAAAGCAAGAACAGCTCGTAATCCATCGACAGCCCGAAGCCGAAGCACATCAGCATAACGACCACGTAAGATTCCAGCCCCGGCAGTTTTTGGGCCCCCAACAGCTCCACCCCGAAACCGTCAACAAAGACCAGGGTGGAAATCCCCAGGGTCGCCATCAGCGACAACGTGTTTATCACCAGGGCTTGTAGCGGTATCACTATCGAGCCGGTCATGAGGAACAGCAGGATGATGGTGATAATTACCAGCACGCTGAGCACCCAGGGCAAGCCTTGGGCCAATGACGAGATGAAGTCGATTTGGTTCGCCGCCTGGCCGATGACATAACGCTCGAAATCATGGGGTTTATCCCGGATTTCCTTCACGATTCTCTCGGCTTGCGGGGAACCGATGTCTTGCGTTTCCAAATCCACGACGGCCACGGAGTCTTTCGTGTCGCCCAGTTGGGAGGCGGCAAAAACTTGGGCGATTCCTTTGATATCGCTGAGGTTTGCTTCAGTCCAGGCGTCAAGTTCCTCGGGCGTGGTGTCCTCGGCGACGATACGCACCGGGGGCAGTCCGGTGCGCGGCACTTGGACGGACAAATCTTCGTACAGAATCCGTTGTTCGTTGTGGACTGGCAACATGTCAAACAGGGAGTTGCGCAGGTTCAAGGTCGCCAATGGCAGACACGCCGCCACCAAAACCGCTGCTGAGACAATGAAATACAGCCAGGGTCGGCGAGTTACCGCGATGGAAATCCGATAAAAGAACGTGTTTTCCGTTTCGGGGTCAACTTCCGGCGTGCCGTGCGGATCTTTGCTTTGCGCTACCCGGTGCTTCACATGTGCCGGCTCGACGTTGCCCATGAAGCGGCGCAGGAGGGGTATCTTGGTCAGGATTGAGGGCTTTTCCAGGCGGGCGGAAGCCATAAACATGAGCGCGGACACCAAGGTCAGCGCCGCAATCATCGCCAGCAGCACGGTGGAGGACCCCGCAATACCCAGGGACTTCAACAGTTCCGGCCGGAAGAAAATCATGCCGGAGGATGCAATCGCTACGGTCAGGGCACTAAAGAAAGCCGTTCGGCCCGCGGTAGACAGGGTAATTTCCAAAGCTCGCAGGTAGCGCGGATTCAGGGCTTCCAGCCGCTCGCGAGTCTTGGGGTTTTTCACCCCGGAGAAGTCCGGTTTCCATTCGTCCTCGGGCAGGTCACGCAAACGCACAAGTTCCTCGTGGTAGCGCGACACTATCAGCAAGCCGTAGTCGATGGATAGCCCCAACCCCAGCACTGAAATCACGTTGACAGCGAAAGACTGCTGCTCAAACAGGTAAGTCATCCCCAGCATGATGGCCAAAGCAGTGGAAATCGCCACCATCGCTCCCGACATCGGCAGCAAAGCGGCCAAAAATCCTCCGAACACAACCGCCATAATCAGGAAGGACAGCGGAATTCCAATAGATTCGGAGCGTACCAGGTCGTTCTTAAGGGTTTGGATTCCCGCGTCATTTACCAGGCCTGCGTCCGTGACTCGCACCCGGAAATCGGATTGCACTGCATCTTTTGGCAGAGCCGATTTCAGCGTGGATTCCAGTTCGCCCAGGGCTTCCTCAACGTTCCTCACGTCCGGCTCAAACTGTTTCGGCGGGGTCTTTTGGGCTTTCCCGTTCACCCGCAAATCCATAGTGGCCACGATGACGAACCCCTGGCCGTCTTTCGCCACCAGTTCCCGCGCTTGGGGATCGAGGATGGCGTTATATTCCACGAAGGGATAGGACACCTTGTCTACATGTGGCATCCCTTTCAGTTTCGTCTCAAACTGTTTCAGCTCGGTGTGCAGAGCTTTCGAGACGGGCCAGTCGGGTTCGGACAGAGCTTTGGCTTGGTCGCCCAGCGCTTGGGCTGCGTCGCCGAGCGCTTGGGCGCGGTTCGCCAAGTCTTTGGCGATGTCGCCCTTGTCTTTCGCTTGATCGCCCAGTTCCTGAGCCCTGTCTCCCTTCGCTTTGGCTTGGTCGCCCAGTCGGCGGGCTTGCGCGGCGAGACTCTGGGCTCGGTCTGAGCTGACAAGAGCCTGGTCCCCGGCTGCCTGGGCCTCAGCGCCAATTTCTTGGGCACGAGCGGCCTCGGTCTGAGCTTCGGTGCCTGCTGCCTGGGCTTCGGCCCCGAGTTGTTGGGCGGCGGCGCCCTGTTCTTGGGCTTGGACCCCGGCCTGCTGGGCTGCAGCACCGAGTTGTTCAGCTTGTGCTTTCGCCGCCCCAGCTCCCGCCATATCTCCACTGGCGGCGAGCTGCTGGGCTTTTGCCCCGGCCGCCTCGGCTTGCGCCTTCAACTCCTGAGCCTTCGCGCCCGCCTCCTGAGCCCGCGCCCCGGCCGCCTCGGCTTGCGCCTTCAACTCCTGAGCCTTCGCACCCGCCTCCTGGGCAACACGTCCCAGGGCTTTGGCTTGGTTTCCCAGGCTGGTGGCACGATTGCCCAGCTCGGTCGCTTTCGCACCCAGGGTTCGCGCCTGATTAGCCAGCGTCTGAGCCGGATCTCCAGCGGCTTTTGCCTCATCGCCGAGCTTCTTGGCTTCATCCCCCTGATTCTCGGCCTGAGCCTGCATCTCATCCAGCTGACTGGCCAGCTTTGGTGCTTGCTCCAGCTCCGCGCGCAAATCAACCCCGGAAACATAGGCCATCACGGAATAGGCCGCGGTCTGGTGACTTTCCACCATGACTTGCCCGGTATGAGACTCGGAAGGGGTCGCCTGGGGTACATCAGAAATGAGCCGATTCCACAAGGGATCTCCAAACCCGGTAACCGCGCTCAGTGCGGTGGCGATAACCACCAAAATCCAAAATGCCAGAACTCGCCTCGGCCTGAGGGCCAGAAAACGAGCGAGCTTGACATACATATATCAAATGTACCCAGACCGCGTGGGAGTCGCACCCGGAATGGAACTCTGTTTTTGTCCGGTCGCGAAACCGCTATGGTTGGATAAAACGCCGTCTATAGTCGATAATTGACCTCATGGTTCCTGGTTTCACGCAACGCCGCTCCCTGTGGGTTCCGGCGCTATTCATGTTGGTTTTCGCTCTCGTTGGTATTGGTCCGGTCGCACCCGCACAAGCCGGGACCAGCGACACCCCGCCAGGTTACCCGCCAACCGGGGTTCACCGGCTCCTCCCGCCCACCCCTGCTGACCAACTCGACCGCGCGACACCCCTTGTGAACTCCCCAGAAAAGGGCTCCACCCAGGCCGGGCAGATTCCTGACCCGCACCCCGCCACCGTCCAGATTGTTATCGGACCGGGTTCGGACGGAATGGCATCCATGTGCTCCGGAGTTTGGGTCGCGCCAAACATGGTGCTGACCGCGGCCCACTGTTTTAAGAACTTGCCCCAAGGGCCGGCGCGGATTTTTGCCGCCAACTCTCAAGTTCCCGGTAGCTTACCCCTAGCCACCGGCGTAACTTGGGACAGCACCACGCAAGGCGACGTGGCACTGATGGTGACCACCCCGGCGAATCATCCCATCGCACCGGTCAGCGCGGCGGTGCAACCTCCCAGCACTCCCCTGCATATTTGCGGGCAAAACTACATCATTAAAGAATCCACCACCATCGACGGCGTCTCCCAAATGATTGGCGGCAAAGCAAACTACTGCGCCAACGTCAAAACTTTGGACGCCCACACTGCCCAGCGTTTCCAGATTCCCGCTGGTGGCAACATCCTGGCCACCGTGCCGATGGCGGTAGATAAAGGTGACTCCGGCGGTCCTCTGTACAATGCAGCTGGCGAAGTGGTCGGCATCACCAGCTCGAAATCCAATGCATCTTTCACGAACAACAGCGAACAGCTGCTGTTTAACGCCGCCTCGCCGATGTCGCGTTTTGCCCCCTGGCTGATGAGTTTAGGGGTGCCGGTGCGCGGCGCAAGCAGCGGCACTTTGGAGTTCAAGCAGCTCCCGCCGCACATTACGCGGGTCAGTGGCGCCAACCGGATGGATACTTCCGGGATGATTGCCGAGGCTTCACCCAACGTGGAAACGCTGATTCTCACCACCGGGTTGATTGCCGCTGACGGTTTGGCCGCAACGCAGCTGGCCGGGGTCACCAGCTCCGCGTTGGTGCTGTCGAACTCCCGCGACCACTTGGATCCCCAAGCCCTGAAAGCCTTAGATAAATTCGGGCTGCGCCGGGTCGTGCGCGTGGGCGGGACCGTGGGGCTGAGCGCTGCCGACCGGGCGCTGATTCAGGCTAAAGGTCTGGAATTGGTGGAACTTATCGGCGCGGATCGTTTTGACACCGCCCGGATAGTCGCGCAATATCGTGATTCTCTGGGAGGCGCACCCAGCGCGGTCTTGGTGGCTGACGGCATCAATTTCCCTGACGCCCTGGCTGCCGGAGCCGCGGCCGGAGCGCTGCAGGCCTCCCTGGTACTGTCCAGCGGAAACACCCTCCCCCCTTCCACCCAAGGCTACCTGAACCCCCTTCTGACCAGCACTAAAATCATCACGGTCGGCGGTCCGGCGCAGTCTGCCGTCGCTTCGGCCGGTATCAACGCGAGCGCGACCTACACCGGGGCGGATCGCTACGAAACCGCCCTCGGCCTCGCCACCAGCCTTGACCTGGGACGAGGCGTAAACGGCCTGGTGATGGTGTCGGGACGGAACTTCCCGGACGCCCTTTCCGCCGGAGCCTACACGGTCAAGCAAGGCGCGAAACTTGTGCTGGTACCCCCGGCCGGGTCGAAACCCGCGTTTTTGCAGGGCTTGTGGGCCTCCGCTGGCTTCCACGGTGTCATCGTGGGCGGCGCCGGCGCGTTGCCCGACCAGGACGTGGCGTGGGCGCTGCAATAGCTGGCTGTGCGCTATTTGCGGTTTGCGGTTTGCGTCTGAGCCCCGACCCCTCGACTGTAAACATTAACTAAGATTGGAACCATGGTTTTCACTGCGAATTTGCTGGATTGGCTGAAAGACCCCGGCGCCCTGTTGGAACACCTCATCTCGGCTTACGGGGTGTGGATGGTGGCCATTGTCGCCCTCATCGTGTTCATCGAGTCAGGAGTGCTGTTCCCGGTGCTTCCCGGCGATTCGATGCTGTTTGCATTGGGGCTGCTGCAAGACCGCATGCCGGTGAACCTCGCCGTGATTCTGTTCGTGCTGATTGTGGCGGCAATCGCCGGTGCCCAGGTCGGCTACTGGTTCGGGTTGCTGTTTGGCGAACGGTTTTTCAAACCCGACGCGCGCGTGCTGAAAACCGAGTATTTGCAGAGCGCCCAAGTGTTCTTTCGCAAGTGGGGTGGGCCGGCGGTAGTGTTGGGGCGTTTCGTTCCTTTCGTGCGCACTTTCGTGCCTATCGCGGCCGGGATCGGCCGTTACGGCTGGGCGCATTTCACATTGTGGAACGTAGTGGGCAGCATCGCCTGGACCGGCGTGTTCATCGTCGCCGGCATTTCGCTCGGGGGAGTGCCTTTTATCCGCAACAACGTGGAGCTCATCGCCGTCATCATCATTGTGGTGTCAGTCATTCCCATAGCGTTGGGGATTGCGAAAAAGGCGTTGCGTAAAGCCCCGGATAGCCAGGAGACTGAGAAAAGTAACATACACTAGGGCCATGGTGAAATACCTCCAAGACCCCCTGAACCGAGCTATTTACGCATCGGATGCCTCAAACTATCGCATCGTGCCCGACCGGATCGCCCAGCCGGAGAACCTTGACCAGCTGCGCGACACGATTTTGGAAGCCCTGTCCGCCGGCGTGCCCCTGACGATGCGCGGCCGGGGAACCTCATGTTCCGGCAACTCTATCGGGCCTGGCCTGGTCATTGATACGTCTCACCAATGCAACCGGATTCTGTCCCTCGACCCCTCCGCGCGCCAGATTACGGTGGAGCCGGGGGTGGTGCTCGCCGATATTCAAAAGGCCGGGGCGCCCTTTGGTCTGCGATTTGGGCCTGATCCGTCCACCTGGACGCGGGCCACCGTCGGGGGTTCGATTGGCAACAACGCCTGTGGCCCGCACGCCCAAGCCTGGGGTCGCGTGGCGGACAATGTCATCTCGATGGACGTTATCGATGGTTTCGGGCGGGAATTTCGCGCCACTTCTGGCGAAGGCGCGCTAGACGTAGTGCCGGGGTTGCAGCGCCTAGTTGACGAAAACCTGGCGTTGATTCGCACGGAATGCGGGAGTTTTCACCGGCAAGTTTCGGGCTATTCCCTGGAGCACCTGCTGCCGGAAAATGGGCGTGACCTGGCCAAATTCTTGGTGGGCAGCGAGGGGACCCTGGTCAGCGTGCTGCGTGCCACGCTGCGTTTGGTGCCCGTGCCGACCGCACCGGTGCTGGTGGTGCTGGGCTACCCAGACATGATTGCCGCCGCCGCTGACGTGCCGCTGATTAATGACTTTTCTCCCCTCGCGGTGGAGGGCATGGATTCGCGTCTGGTTTACACTTTGGCGCACAAGCCGGGGGTCGGCGAGCTGCCCGAGCTGCCGGAGGGGAATGCTTGGCTGCTGGTAGAGATGGGCAGCGCCACCGCGGACCTGGAAACAACCCTGGCTCGTGCCAATGACCTGGCGCAAGCCGCTAACACCCGCGCCACCCTGGTGCTGCCCCCCTCCACGCAAGCCACGAAACTTTGGCGGATTCGCGCCGATGGGGCCGGATTGGGCGGGCGGACCCCGTTGAACCCGGACGGCAGTGGTAACGACCCGGCCTGGCCGGGCTGGGAGGACGCGGCGGTTCCGCCCCAGAATTTGGCCGCTTATTTGCGAGATTTCACTGATTTGATGCGGGAAATGAACGTGGACGGAATGCTTTACGGGCATCTCGGGGACGGCTGCCTGCATGTGAGATTGAACCTGCCGTTGGGGGCGGAGGCTGGGCAAGGGCGTTCTCGGGAGTTCCTGGAGCGTGCCGCTGACCTGGTCGGTAAACATCACGGTTCGCTTTCGGGCGAGCACGGGGACGGCCGGGCTCGCTCCGAATTGTTGCCGCGAATGTATTCCCCCGCGCTGATTCGTTTATTTAAGCAGGTCAAAGCGCTGTTCGACCCACGGGGTTTGATGAATCCGGGGGTGCTGGTGGATCCCGATCCACTGGACGCGAACCTACGACTGGCGGGGGCTCGAACCATTCCGGCCCTGCCCGGACAAGGCTTTACTTTTCCGAAAGACACGGATTTTACCGCGGCCGTGCATCGCTGCACCGGCGTTGGCAAATGTTTGGCAATGAACCAGGTCAACGGTGCTTGGATGTGTCCCAGCTACCTGGCTACCGGCCAAGAACGGGACGCCACGCGCGGGCGCGCCCGGGTACTGCAAGAAGTCACGAACGGCACACTCATTCGGGATTTCCGCGACCCGAACCTGTTACGTGCCCTAGATTTATGTCTGGCGTGTAAGGCCTGTTCCGCGGCCTGCCCGACCGGGATTGACATGGCGGCCTATAAGTCCGAGTCGCTATATCGGGCCTATCGCCGGAGATTGCGGCCGCGTTCGCATTATCTGTTGGGTCGTCTGCCGGGCTGGCTACGCTTGGCGCGCCGGATACCCGGCGGTGCGGGCCTGGCCAACAGTGTTTTCGGGGTCGCGTGGATTCGCCACCTGGTGTTTCGGATGTTTGGGCTGGATCCGCGCCGGCAGATGGCGCATTTCCACCCTGAATCATTCCGGGCTTGGGTGCGGCGCCGCGGCGGAAACGCTGCGGAACCGGAAAATGGGTCGAACGGACTTGTGAATGGGGATATGAGACAGACGCCGGAAGCTGCGGGGCAGGTCAATGCCGTCGCCTCGACAGTAAGCGCGGACAGCCAGCCCACTCCCAAGGCTAAACCGTGGGTGGCGGTGTGGGCGGATTCGTTCTCAGAAGGGATTGCCCCCGATGGTGCCAAGGCCGTGGTGGAGCTGCTGGAAACGGCGGGATACCAGGTTTACATTCCGCCCCAAGCCTGCTGCGGGCTGACCTACGTGACGACCGGACAGCTGGACAAAGCCCGGCGCAACATGCGGCGCTTGTGCCAGATTCTGGGGCCGCTGGCGGTCAACGGGATACCGATTGTCGGCGTGGAGCCGTCCTGCACCGCGACCCTGCGCGACGACCTGGAACGTTTACTGCCCGACGATCCCCGTGCCCAGGCGATTGCCCAGGCCACGTGCACTTTGGCCGAACTGCTGAGCAACCCGGACACCGCGCCGAACCCGGACGTATGGAAGCTGCCGGATTTGCGAGGCGTGCAGGTTGTCGCTCAGCCACATTGCCACCACTACAGCGTCCTGGGTTGGGAAACCGATCGCAAGTTGCTGGCGGCCACCGGAGCGGAAGTTGTGGAACTGGCGGGCTGCTGCGGAATGGCGGGCAATTTCGGCATGGAACACGTCGAGGTGTCGAAACGGATTGCGGAACACGCTTTGCTGCCCGCCCTGCGCGAACACCCGAACGCGATTTTCCTGGCTGACGGCTTCAGTTGTCGCACCCAGGCGGAACAGATGGCCGGCAGCCAAGGGGTTCACCTGGCGCGCCTGCTACTGGGCCCCAGCTCCCACGTCGGAGCCTAGTCCCCAGCGCGGTCCGCGCAGAATCAGCCAAAAGGCACCGGGAAAACACCCGGAGAATCCAGGAATGCTCGCTCCCAAAAATCAAAAGATACTCGCTGAGTTGCGGATAAAGGTGGAGAATAGCCGGGTAGCTGCCATTTTTGGCAGCTACCCGGCTATTCTCCCCTTATAATCCACGCGCACCCCGAAACCTAGAAGGTTTCACGCCTGAACAGCGCTGGAATTCTGGTTATATACACAGGAATTCGAGTGGTATTGCGGGGCAGGGAGCGTTGGGGGCGACCACCCCGCAGAACTAAAACCCAAATTAATAGGATTAACGCCCGGGCCGGGATTGTCTCAGGGAATGAAGCCTAGCGGTTGCGCTCGATTTCAGCATTGATTTCGGCTTGGGCTTCGGCGAGGGTCGGACCATCGATGAAGCCCAGATGCCAGAACTCCCAACCGTCGACATCTTGGCCGAGCTCGCGAGCCGCCTCGCTGGGATCATCAAATTCGCGGCCTTCCAGGACAATGACCCCGCGCTCGGCGAGGGTAGCGTTGACTTCGGCCGCGCTTCCGTCAAAGTTCACCAGGGCAATGAGCGGCGTATCTTCGCCGGTCACCTGGGCAATGACACTGAGCCCGGCAGCGTCACGGTTCAGCAGGTCAGTTCTGTCAGATTGGGCCACTCCGGACTCCTCCGAGGTTGCTGCCTTTTCCGGGGATTCCGCAGTTTCCCAAGCCGCGGCAACGCCAGCGTTTGCCAAGCTAGCTGACTCGGCGGGTTGCTCGGATTGCGCCGGCTCGTTCCCGGCCTGCGCCTGTGCCTCTGCCGCCAGGGTCTGTTCGCTAGCGGAAGCCCGGTGGGAATGATGAGCCGTCTGGAATTCTCCGGTATCGGTGCCGGAAATAATGTCCGCGAAGGACGGTACATCAGTCTCGGCAACGCTACCGTGATGGGTGGTGAACAGCGACTCAACCGGCTCTTCGTCTTCTGCTGAAGCCAGCGGAGACACCCCGGAACCCCGGGCCGCTTCCATTATGGAATGGCGGGAGATTGAACCGGTTTGCAGTTCGGGTTCATCAACTGGGTTCGGACTGTCCTCCGTAGTCCCAAGGGCGGGTGCTACCGGCTCCGGCGCGAGTGACGCTGGCTCTGAAACCGCCTCGACTTCGGGGGCTGCGGGCTCAACGTCTGGCACAGCCGTCCCGGAAACCGGACTGGTCGCCATCGGGGTCGCCAGGTCGGCAAAGCCTACGCTCCTCACCTGGTCCGGACTGGAATCCACTTCGGATGCCATAAACTCCACGTTTTGCACATCCTCATCGGTAGCGGAAGTAATCGCGGGAATGCGAGCTCCCCGACCCGCCAACAGATTCGTATCGTGGCTGAACAGCGAGGACGCGACCCGCTGCACATCCAGGAAGCGGCGCCCGTTGGACATCTCGCGCACGCTGACATGATGGACTTCCAGCCCCGAAGGGGTCAAAGCATCCAAGGCGGGGCGCACATCCGGGTCAATCTCGGTGGCGACCAAAATCAGGCGCGGTCCAGCCGCCAAGTTCGGGGGCATAGCATCGCGGAATTGCGTCCAACCAGAACGGAAAGCGCTGACCCCGCCGGGATAAGCGGCAGCCAAATCGTTCCATCCCAAGTTAGACACGGCTCCGAGCCGCGCCAAAGCTGCAATCAAACCTGTGGAATCCAGCCGATTCACCACTTCGACCAGCACGACCTGGCCGGAACCGTCCAAAGCGGTCAAACGCGGGGACTCCTGGGGAAAACCGTTGGCCGTCCCGTCCGCGCCAGGAACCCCCGACCCCGGCGACGCCCCAGGTTGCGCAAATTCTCCGGGCATCCCGGACACCGGCGTCACAGTCATATCGTTCCAAGTCACGGGAAAAAGCGGGCGAGCAATAACTTCGAGGACCTGACGGCGGATAGAATCCAGAATATCCCCTTGGGCTTCCGGGCCTACGGGATGGCCAAACTGGGCCGGAATCAGGTGACCTTGGTCATACTCAAACAGCGACATCGCAACCTCAATCGTCGGGACTCTTTAGCGAGCCCAGACTGCAAGGCTCAACTTCCCCTATCATCTCACGTTTTTACTCCTGTTACACCCAAGCATGAGAGAGCATTTCAAAATGTCAAGAATTTATTAGCGCTGTCGTCTAGGGGGACTGGCGCAGCGCCGGGGATAGTGAGGAGGTTACAGCTCGCGTTTTTCGGGAAAGGCCGGGTCGTCAGGGTTCGCTGCGGAGGCATCACCAGTGTGGGTGACCGGGGCGTCACCAGTCCGGTCGGGCGAACCATCCGCGGGGGACGAAGCCACCGCACTGGCCTGTTGCCGGGAGAGCTCCTGGGATTCCATGACTTTCGCAGTGTCCTTCTTGGACCCGCCAATGTAGGACGCGGCCACCTGGGCGTGAACTGTTCCGGGAGCCCCGCCGATACGGTCGTGGCGAGTGGACAGTTCCGGCATCGAATCGTGCCCGGTCAGGTACAGAACCACGGTGTTACAGAACGCTATAATCGGCACCACCAGCAAAGCTCCGATAATTCCAGCCAGGAAGGTTCCTGCGGTCACGCCCAGCAGCACCGCCAGCGGGTGCAGACTGACCGCGTTAGACATCAGCATCGGCTGTAGCACGTTGGATTCAATCTGTTGCACCGCCAAAATCACAATCAGCATGATGACGGCCGCCATGAAACCTTTATCCAACAGCAGAATCAACACCGCTATAGCCCCGGTGGTGACCGCACCAACAATCGGGATAAAGGAACCTATGAAAATGAGCAAGGCCAGCGGGATAGTCATCGACCCGGCACCCAGAATCGCCGCCCCGATGGAAATAAACACGGAATCCACCAAAGCCACCAGCGCCTGGGCTCTAATGTAGCCATTGAGCGTGGTCCAGCCGCGAATCGCCGCCTCGTGAACCGGCTCGCGAGCGGGAACCGGCAGCATCCGAATCAACCAAATCCAAATCTGGCGACCGTCCTTGAGGAAAAAGAACAGGCAGAACAGCGAAATCAAGATGGTGGTGACCACGCTGGCGACCGAAGAAGTCACCGACAGCGCCGAGGACGCAATGGAGGAAGAATACTTGGTAGCAAAAGCGGTGAGCTGGGCGGTCAGCTCTTTAAAATAATTATCAATTTGCGCCTGGTCCAGATCCAGGGGACCATCGCTCAACCACGCCAGGGCCTTGTCGAAGCCGCCCCCGGCTTTCGCCAGCAGGGCAGGCGCGCCGTGAGCCAGCTGGGAGGTCGCAATCCAAATCATTGCCACAACCAGCCCTACACCCACCAACAGGGAAATGACCGCGGATAAAGTCTTGGGAACATGCCACTTTTGCAATCGGAAATGCATCGGCTCCAGCAGCAACGTCAACAGCAGCGCCACCGCGAGGGGCACGAAAATGATGGATACTTTCGTGATTCCGTACAGGATCAGCCCCAACGCCGCGATGATGACCAGGAAACGCCACGCCCAGCTGGCCGCCACCCGAATCCGCCAAGATACCGAATATGCCGAGTTCGGGCCGTTTTCCACCTCGGGCGGGGCAGTCGGTTCCAGTCCGTCAAAGTTAGGAACTCGATTTTGCGTGTCCCGCCGGGAAATGACCTCGCGCCACCACCCGCGTCTAAAATCGGCTCCGGCGTTCAATAACGGTTTTTTCTCCATCGCACTTCCGTTTTCGGTTGTTTGTTGTTGTCAAAAGATGTCACAGTCTGGTTACTGCCTCACCGGGAACTTCACGATATGGCAGGGCGGGCGCAAAGCCGGGGAAGGATAACCGCTCAGCGCACCATCCGGTTCAAGGGCAGTCCGTAGTTGACCTCGCGACCGGTCATCGCTCCGTCCGAGAGGAACCCGGCGCGGCGGTAAAACCGGTGGGCTCGCTTTTCCCCGGGATATCCCGAAGGCAGCCACAGCTGGGCTGGCTCCTGTGGGCCGACCACGTATTCCAACAAGCGCCGCCCCAAGCCTTGGCCCTGATATTCAGGCATTAGGTAGTGCATGGAAACTTCCCGTTCCCGGGCGGGCGGGGCTACATGCTCGTTGCGTACCGTCTGAACCGTCATGGCGATGCCGACCACCCGGCCGTGCTCGACCGCAATTGCGATGCGGCGTCCTGCCGGATCCGAGGTCAACAGGTTGTGCCATTGACCGACCAGGGTCGGCTCGTCAAACCGGGAACGGTATCTATCGTCGATAAATTCGCCGTAGTTAGCCAACCACATGCGGGCGTGAGCCACCCCCATGCCGGCGGCATCCTGAACCTCAGGCGGGCGAATGTTGACAGTCATTACTCTCGATTCCGTGAGTCGTTTTCTCTAAGTCTAGCTTCTGTGGCCGGACAAGGAGAATCCCCCCGCGGGAAAACGCGAAACCGTGTCGTGTCTGAGCCGGAAACTCCCGAAACTCCGGAAGTTCCGGGACATGAACCTAGTTATCGGACGCAAAGAACGCGAAGATCCGCAGGAACTCAATGTAGAGCCAGACCAGGGTCACCATGAGTCCAAAAGCGGCCGTCCAGGCGGTTTCCTGGGGCGCCCCGTTATCAACCGCTTTGACGATGTAGTCAAAGTCCGTGACCAGGGAGAACGCCGCTAAACCGATAGCGATGAGGCTGACGAGAATCCACAGCGGGAAGCCGCCGATGGTCGGGGCGTTCGGACCGTAGAAAGACCAGGCCGGGTTAATGAGGCTGACTACCAGGTTGCCCAGGTAGAACACAAAAATCGAAAACATGCCGACCATGACGACTCTCATGAGGGTCGGGGAGTTGCGCACCACCTTGGTCTTAAACAGCACCAGCATTACCCCGGTGGTGACCAGGGTCGCCACGATTGCTTTCATCACCACGCCGTCGTAAAGCGTGGCGAACATGCTGGAGATGCCGCCCAACATGACACCTTCAAAAGCGGCGTAGCCCAGAATCAAGGCTGGAGAGGGACGGCGCTTAAACGAGTTCACCAGACCCAACACCAAGGCCACAATCATCGAACCGAACGTCACACTCATGCCCAGTCCCGGATTGGCTGCGGTCAGTGCCCAAGCCCCGGCTCCGAAAAGCAGGAGGGTTCCGAAAGTCAGCACCGTCTTAATCAAAACATCGTCCAGAGTGACGGGACGGCTGGCAGAAACCGTACCGTACTGTTCCTGACCCTGCGGGGTAGGGAACTGCTGAGGTTGTTCCGGTGCGTAGCTCACTTGGGGAGCATTGCCGGGATAAGTCTGGGTAGCCCCGCCACCGACCTGGTAACCGGGCATAGTCGGGTAACCTCCCGGAGTACGCTCGGTAAAAACTTTGTTGCGTGTAAACACTGGGTTGCTCATGTCGCTCCTTATTGTCTCAACGGTTTAATCGTAGCGTATTTCCCCATTACTGCCACGGCACAGTCCTCCTGCTACGGGGTGATTTTCTCAGGGCGCAGCCCTGTCACGGAGCCGGGAAAAACCAGCTGTGTCACAATAGGTTGGTGACTAAAAGCCAGGAACCCCGCAAGCCCGGAGGTAAAACCGACCCCGCTCGGCGTCAAACCCTGCGCGGAGTCGTGTCGAACGTGTTGCTGCTGGTCACGTTCATTGTGCTGTTCGGGGTCGGCATTTTGGTGGTGGTCCAAGCGGGTTTCCTGGAACCGCAGGAAAATCTGGCTGCCCGCGGCATGATGGCGCTGGTGATTACCCTGCTGATGGTGGTGGCGGTGCTGTTGGCGCGCATCGTTCAGTTGGGACGAGACCGGGTGGACGAGTTGACGTTGCGCAACCGGCAGTTGGAGCTGGAGCGCGAGCAGTCCGAACAGATTGCGGTAGCTGACGAACGTGCCCGAATTGCCCGGGAAATGCACGATATTGTGGCCCACTCGCTGACGGTGTTGATTGCCATGAGTGACGGCGCCACCGCCGCGATTGACAAAAATCCAGAGCTCGCCAAGGAAGCCTTGCGCAATATGAGCGAAACCGGGCGGGCGGCGCTGGCGGATACGCGCCGCCTGGTGGGAGTGCTGCGCCAACCCAGCGAAGTACCCCAGAACCTTGACCCGAACTCCCCCCAGAACGACCAAACATCCTCGCTAGAGGAAGTCCGCTTCACCCCTTCTCCGGATTTGGCAGAAATGGACGGACTAATCGCCCAGTTCCGGGCGGCCGGCCTGCCGATTACTTACCACTACACCGGGGATGAGGTGCCGGCTGACGGTCCGCTGCAACTGACGATTTATCGAATCGTCCAAGAGTCTTTGACTAACATTTTGCGTCACGCACCCGCCTCCACTGCGGTTGAGGTCGATTTACAAGTGCGGGACAACGGGATTCGTATCGTCGTGTTTAACGCTACTTCCCTGGCGGGGATAAACCCCGGCGGCGGGAAGGGGCTCATTGGAATGCGCGAGCGCGCTGCGGTCTATGACGGTCATGTTCAGGCTGGCCCCACCCCCGGGGGATGGCGGGTCGAGGCTACTTTGCAGTGGCAGCCCGAAGCACCGAAGTCCGAGGGCTGGGTTATGCCCGCGTAAACAACTTTTAAGCAACTTTTAGGGGACAATGTAAACGTGAGTGAAAACGAAAACGAAACTGGACAGTCAGCGCCGTCCGCGCCCGGCGAAGTCATCAAAGTGCTGCTGGTCGACGACCAATCCCTAATTCGGATGGGTTTTCGGATGGTGCTGGAGGCGGCGGACGACATCACGGTAGTGGGCGAAGCGGCGGACGGCAAAACCGCACTAAAGATGATCAAGGCGACCGCGCCGGACGTGGTGCTGATGGACGTGCGGATGCCCAATATGAATGGCATCGAGGCGACCTCGGAAATCATCGCCAGCAACCCGAACGTGAAAGTCCTCATCCTCACCACTTTCGACCTGGACGAATACGCTTTCGCCGCACTGCGAGCCGGGGCCAGCGGATTCCTGCTGAAAGACGCTAAACCAGAGGAACTCATCGGCGCGATCCGCAATGTCGCCCACGGGGACGCCACGATTTCCCCGCGCGTGACGAAACGGATGCTGGATATGTTTGCCCCGCAGTTGCCCGGCGACCAGGACAGCGACGCGGAGACGAATCTGGTCGACCAAGCCCTGTTGGATAGCCTCACCGACCGGGAAACCGAGGTGCTCACCCTCATCGCCCAGGGGCTGACCAATCAGGAAATCGCCACACAACTGTTCATTTCGATGACCACTGTGAAAACCCACGTGGGCAATATCCTGAACAAGATTGGCGCCCGCGACCGAGTACAAGCCGTCATTTTTGCCTACGAAAACGGCCTCGTTTCCGCATAAAAGCGCCGGATTGGTGAAAAAACTGTACCCCCGGTCGGATTCGAACCGACACTGAACTGATTTTAAGTCAGCTGCCTCTACCATTGGGCTACGGGGGCGCACACATTTTTCAGACTGGTTAATCATCTATTCATTTGGGAATTTACTCAAATCGACCCTAAACTTTGAATATGGACAAAGAAGTGCCAAGCAATGATAAAGAAAACGAAAATCTCGACAGGGGCCTCTTAGGCGAGCAGGATCTAGCCGGTCCGTCCCCGGATGATTACGATGCCGCGGTTCGAGTTGGTGAAGAACGGCTCAGCGCTCAACAGCGTTTCGCCCGGTTTGTTTCCGACGACATCGTCGGGGGCATGATTCTGATTATCGCCGCCATTATCGCCCTGGTTTGTGCCAACACGCCTTTCCGCGAGGGGTATCAGGCGGTGGCACAGTTTGTGCCCGACCCCGGCTTGGCGCAGGCTGCCGCCGCTGACACCCTGTCGGTGCTGCAAAAACTCCATCTGTCCATGCCTATTGAAGAGTGGGCGCGTGACGGTATCCTGGCGATTTTCTTTTTCACGGTCGGGTTGGAACTGAAGGAAGAGTTCACCCACGGCGCCCTGCACGATCCACGAACCGCGGCGATGCCGATTATCGCCGCCGCCTTTGGGATGGCCGGGCCCGCCCTGGTTTACGTGGCCGTCACCGCCATCACCGGCTCTGGAGCTTGGCACGGCTGGGCGATTCCGACCGCCACGGATATTGCTTTCGCGGTCGCGATTTTGCAGATTTTTGGCCGCGGCCTGCCCAACGGAGCCAGGACATTCCTGTTGACCCTGGCTGTAGCCGACGACTTGGGCGGGATTATCGTCATCGCCGTGTTCTATGGCTCTAACCTGAATCTCGCTTTCCTGTTGCCGATGGCGGCGTGTGCCGCCCTGTTCGGATTCCTGTGTCACAAGCGGAAAGGTCACTGGTACTTCCTGATTCCTCTGGGGGTGTTGACCTGGTACTTCATGCTGGTTTCCGGCATTCACGCCACGATTGCCGGAGTAGTTTTGGGCATGGTGGTTCCTGCCGACAAGCGCGACCGGGAAGTTCACAACCTGGTGGAACAGATTTCTATGAAGGTCAACCCGGTTTCGGCCGCGTTTGCGGTGCCGTTCTTTGCTTTCTTTGCTGCTGGCGTGGACATCGTGGACACCCCCGGCGGAGCGCTCAAGATGCTGACCAACCCCGTGGCCGTGGCGGTCATGCTCGCGTTGCCTTTCGGGAAAATGCTGGGAATCTCCGGTTCGGTGTTCGTGATGGAAAAGTTCACTCCCCTGCACCTGGAAAAGGGCGTGACCATGGGTGATATGGTTCCGATTTCGCTGGTGGCAGGGATTGGTTTCACGGTGGCGCTGTTGATTTCGCACCTGTCTTTCCGCGGCGACGATTTGCTGACCCAAGCCGGTTCCATCGGCGTGGTCATGGGCACCGCGCTGTCCATCGTCCTGGGCGCTATCGCTTTGCAGGTACGCCTGGCGTACCGCCGGTCGCACCCCCACGAGTGAGGTTTTGCCCGGTTTTCCGGGTGAAAGTTAGCATTATTCCGATTTCGCGAGGATTCAGTCAAGCGTCCCCGCGCGGCCAGTTGACCCCACGGACCGGGGAACGCACGCCCCGCCCTTGTGCATCCGCCCGACCCCGCGGACTTGGGAAAGAAAATAGCCCAAAAGGGTATGTCCGGTATCGAGCGAATCTGATATTTTCGAGGTGAGGAATCGGCGTTGGGTCGCTTCCCGAAAACCTAGAAAGGCAAACAAATGCGGAGTTTGCAAAAGAAAAGCCTGGTGGCGGGCATCGCAGCAATCGCGTTGGTGGCGTTGAGCGGCTGCGAAATGGACGTCAAGCTGAAGGTTATTGATGAGAACACCATTGAACCTTCGGTCATCGTCGCGATGAGCGAAGCCGAAAAGGACATGCTTTCCTCTATGAGCGACGGCGAGGAAGTGACCTGCAAGGATCTCGCGGATATGGAAGATGAGTACGAGGCCACGGTCAAAGATTTGAGTTCTGGCGGGGATATGAAATGCGAGATTATTCTGCCGCAGGAACAGAGTCTCAATTCAAGCGAGAACCTGAAAAAAGAAGGCGATGACCTGGTTCTGTTCCTGCCCAAAGAGCAGATTGATGACTTGAAATCGGAACTGAACGATGCTGGGGATATGAGCGATCTAGGTATGGATTCAATCACCATGAACCTGATTATCCAGATGCCCAATGGTATCAAAACAGCCACCGTGGACGGGCAACCCGCTGATTTCAAGGGGGACACCGTGACGCTGGACATGACCGACATCGGCAGCGAGGTTAAAATTGTGTCCTCGCCCGGTATTCCTGGCGGAAATGCCGGCGATAAGGCTGATTCCGAGTACGACCCGGACAGTGACCTCACCGAGGCCGGGAAATCTGTGGCGGAAGGAATCGGCAAGTTCCTCGTGGGGATGGCCATTTTTGGGATTCTGATAATCGCCGGCATCGTCATTCTCATTGTGGTGCTGGTGAAAAAGAGCAAGGCAAAGGCTATTCCGGCTAACCAATTCGGCCAACCGATGAACTACGGGCAACCTGGGCAACCTGGACAACCTGGGGTCGGACAGCCAGTTCAGCCAGGGCAGCCCCAGTTCGGACAGCCCGGTCAACCCGGGCAACCTCAGCCTTTCACTCAACCTGGTCAGCCGGGACAATCGGGACAGCCGGTTCAGTCCAACCCCTTTGCTCAGCCGGGAACCCCGAACCAGTCGATTCAACCAAATCAGCCTGACCAGACCCAGTTTGGTCAACCGCAGTCATTCGGGCCGAATACCCCTGACCAAGCTAATCCGTTCTCCGGACAAACCGACCCCACCCAGGATCCAAATCCGCAAAACTAGCCCCAACAAGCTGCGCGAGGTTTGAGATACCTGCCTGGGTTGTGGCTAAAGGGGGAGAATAGCCGGGTTGCTGCCATTATTGGCAGCTACCCGGCTATTCTCCCCCTATAATCCACGCACACCCCAAAACCCGGTAACAAACAGCCCCTAAATTTCTCGGATGACCTGAAATAAAACTAGAACCCGGAATTCAGGGAATCTGGGACAGGATAATCCCGTCAAGGATGTCGTTTTCCGAGGTCCGAACCGGGAATGCACCGCGGGGTTCACCGGCAGGCACCGTCCCAGAATCCGAGCGACCAGCGCCGGAACCGGGAGCCGGATGAACTTCCAACCAAGCAAGAATCCGCTCCCACACCAAGACTCCCCCGGCAATCTGGCGCACCCGCTGCGGATGCATGGGCCCCAGCTGGGCTTTTTCAGCGTGCGGCATCCGAATCAAACGCCGGGCGCGTTCCCGCAGCGCTCCGGAATCCAGCACGGCGCCGTTGATTTTGTCCGGCTTGTAACTGTCCAACCCCAACTCCAAAGCGGTCAAAGTCGTGACCGAACCGGCCACCCCGACTACCTCGCGGGCACGTTCCAACGGCACACCGGCGTGAGCCTTAGCAATCAGCGAATCTACAAACCGGCCAGCCTGGCTGATAGCGTCCTCGCTGGGGACTCCGCGCGCATCCTCGGCGGGCCGCAGGTAACGTTCGGTGACCCGCGTGGAACCCATATTCATCGACACCGCGGCCGTGACCTGGTCAAACTGGCCAGTGTCGGGGTTAGCCTGACCGAACGCAAACTCGGTAGAACCCCCCCCGATGTCAACGGTCAGAGCCGGACTGGCAATGTCGCGATGCGCCGACAGCGTCCCGGTAAATCCCAACGTGGCCTCGACTTGTCCCGAAATGACTTCCGGCGTCACGCCCAGCCGCTCCTGCACCCCGGCACTAAACTGCGAAAAATTATCCGCATCGCGCGAAGCGGAAGTCGCCACCATCCGAATCTGCTGGACGCCTTCCCGGCGCACAAAACCGGCGTATTCCTCGACCGCCGCAAAAGTCCGTTCCAGCGCGGCCTCACTGAGGTGTCCGGTCCGGTCCACCCCTTCACCCAACCCCACAATCCGATTCAACCGCATCACGTCAGCCATCGCCCCGGATTGGGAGTCAACCTCGCTAATCAGCAAACGAATCGAGTGAGTTCCACAATCAATCGCCGCCAAACGCATTACCGACCCCTTTCCCCAACAGTTTCGTCCATTTTCCACGCACAAGTCGCGGGCGTCCAGCGATGCGGGTCACTCGCCGGCAACTCCGCCAGCCGGTCCAACACCCAATCCCCGATAGGATTCACGCCTCGGCCCGCCGCCAAAGCGTGTCCGAGCAGGGCGTGGAAACACTTGACCCGGCGGGGCATTCCTCCAGCCGACACGCCTGCGAGTTCGGGGACTTCCCCGATTCCGGCGGCTTCGCCAGCCTGGGTGCGCTGGCGAATATAAAACTCATGAGCGCGGGCATAAGCGGCCGCTATCTGCGGGTTTACCTCCAGCAGGGCTTCCGCTTCGCGCATGACCCCGTTTGCCTCCAGGTGTGACACGGCCGCGACCGCCGCCGGGCAGGTCAGGTAATAAAACGTGGGGAACGGCTCGCCGCCGGGCAGGCGCGGGGCGCTCGCAATGACTGCCGGGTGACCAGCAGGAACACTGCCCCCTTGACCAGCAGGAAAATCGGTAAGGCGACCAACGGGATTATCACCGGGATAGCCAACGGGATTAGCAGCCTGGTGACCTGCGGAAATACCCCTCTGACGGTCAGCAGAAATACCTCCCTCATGACTGGCGGGACTGGCATCAGATGACGCGCCGCAATCCCCGCACCGGGCGGCGACCCCCAGAACTCCCCGTGGGACGCGCCCCAGTTGAGATGCAATAATGCGCAAATCTTCCGGGCTAGCGGGTGTAATCACAAGAGCTCCTTTGTCAGTTTACGGTTAGCGCTCAGTTATGGGTCGGGGCGTTCGAGGATTTCGGGGCTGGTTCCGGATTGGTTTTGCCAGGGCTCGCGGGCGGTTCGGTAGTTTTCGCCCCCGGAGCGGAGGTTGTCCCGTCAGCGCCCGGGGTCGTTTCCGGGGCGGGAGCGGCCCCCGCGACTTGCAACCCAACGACAATTTGGCGGAACCACGGCAAATCATTCGTATCTTTGTCGGTCCAACCGCTGGTCAGCTGCGGTTTTTTCGCGCCGGGAGGATCAACTACGACATAGGTAATCTCGCCGGGTTTCACGTATCCCAAACGTTCGCGGGCTTGGCGGGAAATATACTCGGGGTCTTGATAGCGTTTGATTTCCGCTTCCAGCTCGGCGTTTTGTGCTTTGACCTGGGCAATCTGGGCTGCCAGCGAGCGAGCCTGCTGCTGCTGATCCATCCAGGAACGCAGCGGTGAAAACACGACCAGGAACACGGCGAGGGCTACGGCCGCCAGCGTCAAAAGGCGGGCGATGCGGGTCGAGCCGGGAGCTTCCGCAGCGGGGGTGCGCGGCGTGGTTTTTGCTCGGGAAAAGGCCGAGTCCACGGGTTTCCCGGGTTTCCCCGGTTTTCCGGATTGCCCCGGTTTTCCGGATTGCCCGGTTTTCCTGGGTTTTCGGGCAGAAGCGTTTGACGCAGCCGAACCGTGCGGGGTCGGCTTATCCGCGTCAGAAGGTTGGCGCGGTTTCAAACTGGGACGCTTCACGTGGACATTATCCCAAAATTCTGCAGTTTTCCGTCATTGGACAGGCTTTTGCGCGTAATCTCGAGGACCGAACAGGGCCGAACCGACCCGCACACACGTCGAGCCCGCCGCGATGGCCAACTCGAAATCCCCGCTCATGCCCATCGACAGTTCCCGACAATCCGCACCGCCGGGAAGCCCCGAAACCGACTCTCGCAACCCCGCGAGCTGGGAAAACATCTCGAAAACACCACGCTCGCCGACCTGATCCACGTGCGCGGCCACCGTCATCAAGCCGATGAGGTGCAGTCGCGGGGGGGGGGGGTCCCGCCCCCCCCC
>NZ_JAXFNY010000019.1:0-12927 GCF_034180645.1 Mobiluncus sp.
GGGGCTGTTTGTGGGGGGGTTGGGGGGGTGGCGTGTATTATTGGGGGACAATCGCCGGTTCGCCCCCAATAGGGGCAGCTACCCGGCTATTCTCCCTAGTTATTTACAACCTAGGCAGCTATCCCCAAATTTTCGCGGGAAGTTAACCCCGGATTTTCGGGGCAGTTGCACGAGTGACCGATTTCAACCCGGATTCTGGGCTGGTGCCGAACGCTGATTTCCTAAACTCGCAGATAGACGCGATTTTAGCCTAGGGGAGTTGGCTCTGGGCAAGGCGAAATCGGTCATTCGTGCCACACAGGCCGGGTCTGAGGTCTATCCCGACCCCGACCGCACCGGCCTTGTGACCCCGGCGACCCGGCCCCAAAACCCCGCGCGGGGAAATCGGTAAGATAAAACGTAAGGGATAAAACGGCTCAGGGGAGGCCCGGTGCAAAACAAACAAACAATGACCGCGAGGGTCGCGCTGGCAACGCTGGTGGCGCTTGCCGCCACCGGACTGGCGGCGTGTTCCAGCCCCGCAACCTCGGACCAAAGCCTTAATAAACCCGGGACCTCGACCGATACCCTAATCAACGCGGCGGCGAGCGAGCCGGAGCGATCCTTGATTCCGGCCGATTCCTCCTATTCCGCAGGAGACACGTACGCCACCCTGCTGTTTTCCGGCCTGTCATATCTGAACCCGGACGGAACCATTGCAAACGAGCTGGCCACCGCGGTGGTGCCGAACCCAGACTGCACGGAGTACGACATCCAGATACGCCCGGGCGAAGTGTTTTCCGACGGCACCAAGCTGAAAGCTGACAATTTCATCCGGGCATGGAACGATGCCGCCAGGGCCTCGAATCGGCGCCGGAAAGCGGGGCTGTTTGAGCCTATCGAGGGCTTTTCCGCCACCACAAACCAAGACCTGACCGGCCTGCAGCGCCTGAGCGACACGCATTTCAAAGTCCACCTGACCCAGCCGACCTGCGATTTTCCGATGCGGTTGACCGACCCGGCGTTCGTGCCGCTGCCGGATTCCGCATTTGACGCGGCGGGCAACGTAACCTCGGGATTCGGGGAAAACCCTTACGGTTACGGGCCATATATGCTGGCTCGCGAGGGCGCTTGGGAACACGGCATTCAGCTGACTTTGGTGCCGAACACGCGCTATCACGGGCCACGCCTTGCCCAGAATGCCGGAATAACTTTCAAGTTCTACCACGACCCGGACCAAGCCTATGAGGACCTGACCAGCGGCGCTTTGGACATTGACGAGGAACTGCCCGACAGCGCGAAAGACAGTTTCACCGAACAGCTCGGCGACCGCACGCTCACGGTGTCCTCGGCGCACGTGAAGTTCCTGGCCATCCCCTCCAGCGGGCATTTCGCCCTAAACACCGATGAGGGGCGGTTGCGCCGAGCCGCCGTGTCCCAAGCCATCAACCGCGAGGACATCGTCAAACGTTTCTTTAACGGCACCAGGCAGGTCGCCACCGATTTCGTGACCCCCACGATTGCTGGTCACACCGCGAAACTTCCCGGCAGCGAGGTGCTGACCTACCGGCCCGATGTCGCCCGCAGCTTGTGGGACCAAGCGAACCAGATTTCGCCCTGGCCAGAAGGGGAAACCTTTACCATCGCCCGGCCCGATAACGGGTTGAATGCCTGGATTGACGTGGCTTTGGGGACCATCGGCTCGACTTTGGGGATTCGTACCGCGGGCAAATCATATCTCGATCAGCGCGCCATAGATATGGCCGTGACCCGCGGCGATATCGACTTGGCTTTCCTGGTGGATTGGCAGTCGCCCTATCCGGGGATGCATTCCTACCTGCAGCCGTGTTTTGCTACCGGGGGGTATGCCAACAATGTCGGGTATTCCTCCCCGGATTTTGACGCGGTTCTAAACCACGCTCGCGGGGTGAGCGAGGACGCGGCGGCTAACCGCGAATATCAGCGCGCCGAGGCGATATTGCTGCGTGACCTGCCGGTTTTGCCGCTGTGGCACGCGAAGTCCCTGATTGGGTGGTCCCCGCAGGTCAAGGACGTGGAGCCGAATTGGCGGGGCAGCGTGCAGTATTGGAAAGTCGCCCAGAATTAGGCTCTGGAGCCGCGCCGAAAGGTGTCAAACAAGTGGCATAATCTTAGGTCAGGGGATAGACTAAAGGCTGACTAATCGTGACTTCAAGGAGGGACTCGGGCTATGGGCCGTGGCCGCCAGAAAGCTAAGCAGCAAAAGGTCGCACGCCGACTGAAATATGAGAGCCCGGAAATGGATCTCGAGGCGCTGCAGCGGGAACTATCAGGTAAGTCCGGTGAGGATTCGTGGGACGATGATCCCTACGCCAAATATGCTGAGCCCGATTACGACAAGTGGGCTGATTACGCTGATGATGACCAAGATGATGGCGGAGACGCCGCGTGAAGCCGGGGTTGCCCATCTTCGGTAATGCTGCAATGACCTGTTCCGCTGACTTGGCTCGACACGACTCTGACGATAAACCGCACGATGAGTGCGGTGTTTTTGGTGTCTGGGCTCCGGGCGAGGACGTGGCGCGCCTGACCTATTTCGGCATTTACGCCCTGCAGCATCGCGGTCAGGAATCCGCTGGTATCGCCGCTTCGGACGGGTCCAAGATTTTGGTTTACAAGGACATGGGATTGGTTTCTCAGGTGTTCAAAGACCGGGACTTGGCCTCCCTGCAAGGTCACCTCGCGTTGGGTCACGTCCGCTATTCGACTGCCGGGATGTCCTCTTGGCAAAACGCCCAGCCCACGCTGGGACCCACCGCTTTCGGCACTCTCGCGATGGCGCACAACGGGAACCTGGTGAACACCCGAGGCCTGCTGGAAGAGCTGCTGCCCGCGGAAGGGAAACCGGCCGGGAAGCCCGCCGCTGACGCAGCAACCACCCGCGCCGGCCTTGTGAACCCCCCCGATAAACCCGTCACCCGCCCTTTTGCGTCCCGTAAACCCGCGGAATCGGCTGCCCAAACCGTCGCTGACGTGAAAGAGCAAAAGGCTCACGGCCTGCAGGATTCCTCGTCAGACACGATGCTGCTGATGAAGCTCATTAACTCCGTTTCCACCCAGGCCGTTTCAATTGGGGGCGAGCCGCCGCTGCTGAGTGTCATGCGGGAAATCCTGCCGAAGCTGGACGGCGCGTATTCCCTGGCGTTCATTGACGAAACCACGCTTTACGCGGCACGCGATCCGCAGGGGATTCGGCCCCTGGTGCTGGGACGGCTGTCAAACGGGTGGGTGGTCGCCTCCGAAACCGCCGCCCTGGACATCGTTGGCGCGACCTTCGTGCGCGAAATCGCGCCCGGCGAGCTAATCGCTATCAATGAAAACGGGGTACATTCTGAGACTTTTGCCCCGGCTCGGCCCGCGGGCTGCGTGTTTGAATACGTGTACCTGGCCCGCCCGGACACCACGATTGCGCGACGCTCCATCGCCGCCGCGCGCCGCTGCATGGGGGCCGCCCTAGCTCGCGAACATCCGGTCGAGGCCGACCTGGTCATGGCGACCCCGGATTCCGGGACGCCGGCCGCCATCGGCTACGCCGAGGAATCCGGGATTCCGTTCGGACAAGGTCTGGTGAAAAACGCCTACGTGGGCCGGACTTTCATCCAGCCGACCCAGGCCATGCGCCAGATGGGCATTCGCCTGAAACTCAACCCGCTGCGTTCCGTCATTGAGGGCAAGCGCCTGATTGTGGTGGACGATTCCATCGTCCGGGGCAACACGCAGCGGGCCGTCATCCAGATGCTGCGCGCGGCCGGCGCCGCCGAGGTCCACGTGCGGATTTCCAGCCCACCGGTCATGTGGCCGTGCTACTACGGGATTGATTTTGCCACCCGCGCCGAGCTCATCGCCACCGGCATGGATATTCCCGAAATTTGCCGTTCTATCGGGGCGGATACCTTGGGCTACCTGTCCTACGAGTCTATGGTCGAGGCTACCGGCCAGCCCGAAAATGAGCTGTGTACCGCGTGCTTCTCCGGGCGTTACCCCACCCGTTTGGCGGACCTGGAGACCGCGGGAGCTCTCCCGCTGGGATTGACCTACTGCGGGGGAAAGGAGTGACCGGCATGAATACTGACTTGAGTTCAGACGCGAATTCTGGCGGGTTTTCCGGGGAAGTTTCAGGGATTAATCCAGGCAAGCATCGGGCCGATATTTCGGCCGAAAGTGCCGCCAGCTCGGATAACTGTGCTAACGCCTACGCGCGCGCCGGAGTGGACACCCAGGCCGGCGACCGGGCGGTGGAACTGATGAAAACTGCGGTGCAAGCCACCCAAGGGCCGGAAGTTTTGGGCGGCACCGGCGGGTTTGCGGGCCTTTATGATGCCACGGCCGCGGGGTTGAACGCCATGCGCCGCCCGCTGTTGGCAACGTCTACGGACGGGGTCGGCACCAAGATTGAGCTGGCCAAAGCACTGCGGATTTATGACACCATCGGTCAAGACCTGGTGGGAATGGTCGTTGACGACCTCACCCCGGCGGGGGTGCGGCCCTTGTTCATGACCGATTACATTGCCTGCGGCCGGGTCGTCCCCCAGATGATTGCGGCCGTGGTCGAAGGCATCGCCCGGGCTTGTCAGGCGGTGGATTGCGCGCTGGTGGCGGGCGAGACGGCCGAACACCCCGGAGTGCTGGGAACTGAAGATTTTGATGTGGCCGGGGCGGCAACCGGGATTGTGGATGCGCCTCGATTGCTTGGACCCCAGCGGGTTTGTGCCGGAGACCTGGTGGTCGGTTTTGCTTCCAGCGGCTTGCATTCCAACGGGTATTCCCTGGTACGCCGGATTGTGGCTGACGCGCGGGTGGATTGGAATTCCTCGATTCCCCAGTCCTACGGGGTGACGGCTCCCAGCGGTTCGCCTTTTGCTGAAGCTGCTGATTATTCTGTGGGCTTGGCCTGCCTGGAACCGACCCGGCTGTATTCCCAGCTGTGTTTGGAACTGGAGAATTCGGGCTGGCTCGCCGCTCGCCAAGCCGGCGATTTTGCCGGGGAACTGGACGGAAACCGGGTCCACGCGTTTGCTCATGTGACCGGAGGCGGTTTGGCCGCGAATCTGTGCCGGGTTATTCCCGCCGGCCTGCACGCGGTGGTGGACCGTTCAACTTGGCAGGTGCCGGGGATTTTCCGCTACCTGATGGATTTGGGCGGGGTGGACGTGACCAGTGCCGAGGACACCTGGAACCTCGGAGTAGGCATGGCGGCTATCGTGCATCCTGATTTCGTGCCAGCCACCATCATGGCTGCACAGGTAGCCGGCATGGAGGCTTTTGTCATGGGACGTGTCAGCGATGGTGTTCCCGCAGGTGAACGCCAGATTTCGGGGACTAAAGGGGTTGCTGGAGGAACTGTAGCCATGCTCGGTGAATACCGGTTTTAAGCCCGGGCTACCTGGGATGGCGTAGATATAGGGGGAATATAGCCCGATTGCTGCCATTATTGGCAGCTACTCGGCATATCTCCCCCTTTATCGACAACAAACGTGATTACCGGTGGCGACGGCGCAGCTTTGCCAGCAACAAAACGCCAGCTACTACCCCCGCCGCGATACCCAGTTTCTTTTGCGAATCCACGTCGCCCTCTACCGCATCAGTGAAGGTCGACTTGGCTTGCTGCGCAAAATCCTGGGCTTTGGCTTTGGCTTCCTTGACCTGATTGGCCGGACGAAGCCGATTCACCAGCTGGTCTACGGTCTGACCCATGTCGGAGCGGGCGGCATCAATCTGACGCTCGATTTCCTCCGGGCTGCCGTTAAACTCTGTTTTCTCTGCGGGGTTTTCGCTCATTTTTCCGCTCCTAAATCCGGGTGCTTGATGGCGGCCTTCAGGGTTTCTACATCCTTCTTGACGTGCTTTTGAGGTTCGGGGATGTTGTCTTTGGCGCGTTTTGCTGCGGACAGCCCAATCAGGGCCAAAATCACAGTCAGTACCAGCAAAACTGCCGCGGTGAGCAAAGCGCCCCACGCAGCTAAACCGGTCAGCGCCGTAAACCCATAGAACATAGCTTTGATCAGGTAACCCAGCATGAACAGGGCAAACACACCGGCACCGGCCAACAATCCCGCTGCCAAACCGAACCGGGACCCGGCTGCTTTGGCTTGGGCTTTCATCAACGCGACCTCAGCCCTGAACAGGTCAGAAACCTGGGTGGAAAACCGCGCAAACAGCGCCCCCAGCGATAATTTCGGTTCTTCTATAGCCATAAGGGCCTCCTCGTCAACGTCACTTAAAACCTAGTTTACTATTTTCACAAAATCCGCGTTTAGGAAGCCAGAGTCGCCATCAGCGCCGGGGTCCGCACAGTTTTGCGAACCGGCCACGATGCCGCCAAAACTGCCAAAATGACAGCCGCCGCAACGAAACCGAGCTGGCCCAGCACCGGAATTCCCCATGCGCTCAGCCCAAAGTCACGCAGCATCCAACGCCACAGCATTCCGATGACCAGTCCGGAAATCCATCCCAGCCCCGCACCCAGCAACGCCAGGAAAAATGCTTCCCAACGCAGCGAAGCCCGCACTTCCCGCGGGGTTAGCCCCAGCACCCGCAGCAGGGCGAAAATTTGCCGCCGTTCTATCATCGCCAGCGCCAAAGTGTTCACAATCCCCAGAATGGCGATGACGACGGACAGTCCGAGTAGCGCGTACATCAGCCACAGTACCTGTGTGGTGGTTTGCGACAGGGCGTGAGACAACTCAACCGGGGTATAGACCCGGTAAACATAGAACTGATTCAGGCTGTGCTGTATCTGGTTTTGAATCTCACGGATTTCAGACGGGGCGGCCGCGGCGTTTTCACTCTTTAGGTTCACAAAAATGTACTGGAAAGCGAGGGATTCTGGGGCTGCCGCCTGGCGCAGATACAGCGGATCGAGGAAAATCGCCGCGTCCAGCAGGGTGGAATGCACTATCCCGGCGACTTTGGTGGAATAAATCCCGCGGGGACCCGTCACTGTAATCGCATCCCCCACTTTCCACCCTTCCCGGGCGGCATCACGGGCGTTCACCAGGGCTCGGCCGTTCGCCAAGCCCTTCACGTCACCGGTCTTAACCTGCAGGGAGACCAGGTTGTCGGCTTGGTCCGCGGTGATGCCGGCGACAGTGAGGGACCGCGTGGGATCTTGGTCGAGCCGCACCAGCATCGGGGCGCTAAAGATGTCGGCGTCTGCGGAGCGTACCCCGTCCACTTTTCGCAGCGCCGAGACGGCTTTCTCCACGTTCGTGGAGGGCTGCAGCGAGGCTACGACCAGGTCAGATTGAACTTCCTGGGTCACCCCGGACTGCAGGGACTTGCGGGCGGAATCAGCCAGGATTCCGCCGGTGGTGGCGATGGCTATGCCAAGGACCAGGGCGGCGGCTCCCAGGGAGGTGCGGCGCGGGTAGCGGCGCAGGTTGCGCAGCGCCAACAGCGCCGGTAAGCGCTGCCCGCGCCTAAATAAGGCGGAAAAAAACCACAGGAACGGTCGCAGCAAGACCGGGGTCAGACACAGCACGCCAGACAACCCCAACAGCGTTGCCGCCATGCCCAGCACTGCCGCCTGCGTCCCCACTTCTGACCGAGACGCTTCCAACAATGCCACCGCGCCGAGGCCAATGGCCACGACCAGGACTAACAGCCCAAAAATCGTGACTCCGCGCCGGCGTCCTTCCGGGACGGGAGCGCTGGCAGCCAAAGCATCCAGCGGGGTCATGCGTCCGGCTCGCCAAGCCGGAATGAAACAGGCCACCACGGTAATGAAAACCCCCAGCGCCACTATCGTCAGGGCCCTCCAGAGCCCCAACGGCACACCGGAAGTAAACACCCACCCTTGTGCAGTGAGAACCTGGCGGATTCCCACCACCAGAGCCAACCCCACTCCTTCGCCCAAAACGGACCCAATCAGCCCAATCAGCAGGGCTTCGCCGACCACCAGCATCCGCAGCGCGTGAGGGGTGTAGCCGGAAGTGCGCAGCATTCCGAGCATTCGATAGCGGGAGGCGACCAGAATCCCGAAAGTGTTGGCAATCAGGAAAGCGCCCGCCAGAAGCGCCAGCGCCACAAACGCCAGGGCCAGCAGGTTCACCAGACTGACCGTGCGAGCCACCGCCGCGGACTGTTGGGCGCGTAGCGCGGCCCCCGTCAGGATGACCGCATCGGGACCGACCGCGTCTTGGACGCGTTCCTTGACATTGTCCGGGTCGGCCGCGGGCGCCACGTGGATGCCGATGAGCTTGATTTTGCCGGTAGGAGAAAACCAGGTTTTTGCGTCCTTACCGTCCACGAAAGCCAAGGTGGCGGTGCCGAGCGGGTCTTTGAACTGGGCTAGGCCCACGACTTTCAGCCGGTGGGTGGCTCCGCCCCAAATCAGGGTGGCGGTTTGGTCGGTTTTCAGTCCGGCGCGCCGGGCCGTGCTGAGTTCCAGCATGACCTCTTTCGGTCCTTGCGGCAGGCGTCCCGCCGCGACTTCCGGTCCTGGCGGATAGGGAAAAGCGCCGCGCACCAGAGTCGGGGTGAGCCCGATTGAGACGGGGTGTTTCGCCTGGTCCAGCAGGACTGCCTGGCCCTCATATTGGGGAACCGCGTGGGCGACCCCGTCGGCCGCTTCGATAATTGGCACAAGTTCATCGCTGACGCTGCCGCTCGCTGCCAAGTCTGGCGTGGCAGCGTCTTTCGTGGGTGGTGCCACGGCATAGAGGTCTCCGGAGAGCGTTGCCGTCACGGAAGACTTGGCCGCGTCAGTCATCAGGTCGGTTATCCCCAAAGTGGCGGTCAGGAACGTTACGCCCAGCACTACGGCAAACACGGTGGGGAAAAAGCGGGAGCCGCGGCGGGTCATTTCGCGCCAAATGAGTTTCCACATGGCGTTTACCGGCCTTTAGAGGGGTATTTCAAGGAAGGAGTGCGCAAGTTCGGGGGGACGGTTTCCGCTGGGTCCGCGCCGGGGACGGGGACAACTGGGGTGTCCGGGGTTGCCGAGCCGGGGGTGCGCCCCAGGTTTCGCAAATCGTCTTGCAGAGTCGCCGAACGGGCTTCTGCCTGGGCTAACATGGCGTCTGCGCGGGCGATGAGCAGTTCTTGGTCGGGAGTTTTCCCGCGGCTGGGCAAGCTCGGATTTCCACCGTAAGGGGTTGACGAGGCCGCGGTGTCGCGAGGGGTTCGTGCTCCAAGTGCCGATTCCGAAGGGCGCGAGTCGTGCGGCGCGGCGGTTTCCTGCAGGGTTTCCGTGGCGTCGTTGATGGCTGCGCCCGAAGCGGCCAAGAGTTTTTCCGCCTGTTCAATCATGGCTAGCAGCTCGTTCTTGCCTTCGGCTTCGGCCAAGTGGGGGTCGACGGCGGGGCGGCGCGGCCGGCGCGGCCTTTCGCGGGTCGGTACGGGTTCCGGTTGCGGTTCGGGTTCTGGTTCTGGCTCGGCGAAAAATTCCGGTTGCGGTTCGGGTTCGGCAGCCGGGACTTCGGTCGAGGACATCGTGTCTGATTGCGCGGCAACTGACTCAGGGAACTGCGGATGTGGCGAATCAGGCTCGGCGGATTCCGCCGGGACCGTTTCGGGGGTAAACGCCTCGGACAAAATCCGGGACGAAGCCGAACTGGGCACCAACGTGGGGGGATTATCCGCCCAAGCGTCCGTGGTCGGCGGCACGACCGGCGCGGCCGCATCCGGGGGAGGGACCGGTGTCGGAGCAGTTGGTGCGGGCTTCTTCGCAGCGATACCGCCCAAAATCGGACGGCGCGACAAGGGGGGTGTCCCCGAGTCCCCTGCACCGCTAACGGTAGGCGCGGGCTTGTCCGTAAACTCGAACGGATTGAACCCGGTATCACCGTAATCTGTGGGGTCAGAATCCTGTGCGGTGTCGTAACTGTCGCCAGCCGACTCGGCAGACCCGGCAATCACGGAATCAAAGGTGGCGTTGTGTTCGCCCGCCGCTGCGGAGTTCCAGCCCGTATCAGAGCTGGCAAAGCCGGAAGCGAGCGGTTTACCCAATAAATCATTAGTGTCGTCCGGGGAATCGGGGCGCGCCACGGACATACTGGGCCACTTGAAATCGCCACGAGCCAGGGAATCTGCCAGTTCGTTCGGCTCGGGGTTTGCCTCGGCGATGCCGAGGTTTGCAAAAGTGAGGGCAGTATCGCGTTGGCGACGCGCCGGGGGAGGAGGCGCGGGGGCAGGTGTCGGGCTGGATTCGGGGGCGGTATGCCCGACTGGGAACGCGCTTTGTAAGTACGGGGAGATGGAGGAAGGCTGCGTGTCCGGTGCCGATTTTGGCAAAACTGCGGCTTCCTCTGCGGGCGATTCTGCCTGTTCAGAGTCGGTTTCCTCTTCAATTTTTGGCAAACTCATGACGGCGGTTAGATCCTTTTCCAACGCCTCGGGATCAACGTCACGTAGAGACTGGGGCGCGCCCCGCTGTCCCGCGCGTTTCCGCGCTTGCCGCACATCGCCGAGATTTTGCTCCGCTTCGAGGATGGTTTCGCGGGTCGGGTTCTCCAGTTGGCCAACGATTTGGCCGTCAAACAGGAACAGTACCCGGTCTGCGTATTTCGCGGCGTCCGGTTCGTGGGTGACCATGATGACTGACTGCCCCCAGTCGCGCGCGGCCGCCCGCAGGAACGAAAGAACCTGTGCTGATGAAGCCGAATCGAGGTTTCCGGTCGGCTCATCAGCGAAAACGACCTCCGGGGCGGTCAGCAACGCGCGCGCGCAAGCCACCTTTTGCTGTTGCCCTCCGCTCAGCTCGGAGGGGAAGGCACCCAGCCGGGATTCCATATCCAGCTCTTTGACCAGCGCTTTTAGCCGGCGTCGATCCGGAGATTGGCGGCGCGCCATCGCTGACAACTCGATATTTTCCGCAACGTTCAACGTGGGCACCAAGTTAAACGACTGAAAAATAAACCCGATTTTGTCGCGGCGAAACCGGGTCAACTCTGCGGCATTCAGCTGAGACAGGTCACGTCCGGCAACCTTGACCGTCCCGGATTGAAACGAATCCAGCCCTGCCAAAATGTGCAGCAAAGAGGATTTCCCGGACCCGGAAGGCCCCATAATGGCGGTGAACTGGGCGCGGGGAAAATCAACGTCCACGTTATCCAAAGCTGTGACAGCGCGCTCCGTATCGGCCTGACCATAAATTTTAGTCAGACCGCGGACGCTGATGAGAGGATTTGAGACCGGAGAAAGCGTGGTGGAAAATCTCGGTGATGCCGCAGCTGTTTGATTGACCAAGTTTCGCCTCCTTTCTCTGCATTCTTTCATATTTGCCGCCAGGGTGCCGGTTTCCACGCCCGAAGGAAGTTCAACTCAATACCAACGGTTGATGCGCTGCCAGCGGGCGGGCGGAGGGCAGAGCCATACGGTCTTGATACGATTTTACAAAATGGCATGAACTGGGAAAAAGTCCCACGCGGTAACGAAAAATGGTCGGACAATGTTTTTTCACGGTTTGTGCGGTGCAGTCTACAATGGCAGGATGCCTGGAAAAGCACGAAAACCCGTTCCTGCGCCCCTGATTTTCTTTACCGAGGGCGTCATTCAGTATGTGGGGGCTGGCTTCGCGGTGACGCTGTTTGCCCTGATGGGGACGTTAACCGTGGCTTGGTTGCGGACTGTCTTTGCGGCAATAATTCTGTTGGCGTGGCGCCGACCCTGGGGTGCCCGGGCGTTCACTCGCAGCGGCTATGTGTGGTCCTGCCTGTTTGGAACCGCCCTGGTCTGTATGAATATGACATTTTACGAGGCAATTGCGCGGCTTCCCTTGGGGACTACCGTCTCCGTAGAGTTCCTGGGGCCGGTCATTTTTGCAGCTATCGGTATCTCCGGCTGGCTGGGCAAGTTCTCGGTCCTGTTGGCATTCTCCGGCGTAGTCATGATTGGCGGGCTGGGCCTGGATATGAGCAATCCGACTGACCGGATGGGCCTTTTTTGGGCGCTGGTCGCCGGGGGAATGTGGGTCGCCTACATGGCTTTGGGCCGCAAAGTTGCGGTTTTGGGTCGCGGCATCGATTCCTTGTCCGTAGCCCTGGCCTTCGGTTCTTGCCTGCAGCTGCCCCTGGCCTGGCCTGACATCCACGTTGTGTTCACCTCGTGGTACGTTTTCGGCCTGGCCCTGCTGATGAGCATGTGTTCCTCTTTTGTGCCTTACATCCTGGAACTGGTGGTGCTGCGCGATGTTTCCGCCGCTATTTTCGCGCTGCTCTCAGCGTTGTTGCCGGTAACGTCCCTGTTGGTGGGGGTGATTATGCTGCGGCAGTTTCCGAGCTGGCCAGAAGTGGCCGGCCTGATTTTGGTATCGGTAGCGGTGGCGATGACCTATCGGCGCGACCCCGCCGATCCAGCCGCCCCCACCCCTGCTGAACAGACGGACTAAACTAGGCTTATGACCGGATTCTCACAGCGTTTGCAAGCCCTCTCCCAGCGGGTCGCCGCGGCGGCCGCGGCCGCGGGACGCGATGGCGAGTCAATCCGAATCCTTCCGGTCAGCAAAACCCACCCGGTTGCGGACCTGCGCGAAGCTCTCGCCGCAGGAGTGAGCGAATTCGGGGAAAACAAACCCCAGGAACTGGCCGCGAAAGCTGCGGAACTCGGCGCGAACCTGGGCTTGGGCGCTGACGGGAACGAGGCAAGTCCCCGCTGGATCCAAATCGGCAACCTCCAGCGCAACAAAGCGAAACTCATCGTTGCAAACGGTGCGGAACTGCAATCCTTAGATTCCGCGAAACTGGCACAAACCCTGAACCGGCTACTTGACCAGGCGGGACGGACCCTGGAAGTCATGATTGAAGTCAACACTTCCGGTGAGGACGCGAAACACGGGATTGCGCCCGAAGAAACCCTGGAGCTGGCGCGGGGGGGGAATTACCAACCCCGCCGGCACCCCAAACGCGTGTTGTCAGTGGGCGGGCCCCGGGATGAGGTGGGCGGGGGGGGGGGTTTTGGGATGTTTTGCCC
>NZ_JAXFNY010000020.1:0-63914 GCF_034180645.1 Mobiluncus sp.
AGCGAAGCGAGAATGAGCCGTCGCGAAAACGGTGAAGGCGGCATAAAAGCAATGCCCAGTGGGCATTGCGCCGCCGGAACACCAAACAGAAAAACGGCAGCGAGCGAAGCGAGAATGAGCCGTCGCGAAAACGGTGAAGGCGGCATAAAAGCAATGCCCAGTGGGCATTGCGCCGCCGGAACACCAAACAGAAAAACGGCACCGATGTGCCGTTTTAGCCGGAACACCCTAAAAAACCCTCCGTCGCCCGCTACTTGTGCGTGTTAATCCCTCTATGATTGCGTTCCTCGGCGGCGGCTGGTCATTCCTAGTATTCTTGATGGGTATGTGCGCTCAATTGCTGTGGGTGCTGAGAGTTATGCCGGAAACGAAGGACATTTCGCTGGCAGAAATGTCCAATCTACTAAGTGTGGAGTAACAATCATGACAGAAACAAACTCAACGTGTTTGCCGATACTGTGCTTGGGTGAAGCGCTTATTGACGTCATTGAGCGCGCCGGCGAGGTTGAAGAAAAGGTGGGCGGTAGCCCCTTCAATGTGGCGTGCGGTTTGGCCAGTTTGGGACACCACACCACACTCGCTTCCTGGTGGGGAAATGACGCCCGCGGTCACAGCCTCGAAAAGCATTTGCACTCCGCCGGGGTAGACATTGTCGCGGGCAGTGCTAACGCCGAGAAAACGCCGATAGCTAACGCCCATATTGACTCCGCCGGTCGGGCGACCTACGACTTCGAGCTGGATTGGCAAGTGCCGCCGCTGCCGGACGCAACTCAGCTTAGCCACCTGCATACCGGCAGTTTCGCAGCTACGCTCGCACCCGGCGCTTCTGCAGTGATGAGCGCGGTCAAATCGATGGCAATCCGGGGAACCGTCAGCTACGACCCGAATATTCGACCTTCACTGATGGGCAGTCCCGAGGAAGTCCGCCCCCAAATCGAGGAAATCATCAGCCTGGCCGATGTGGTTAAAGCCAGCGATGAGGACATTGCTTGGCTCTATGGAGATGACGTACCCCTCGAGTCCGTACTGCACAAATGGAAAGAGATGGGGCCGGGTCTGATTGTTGCTACCCGCGGACCGTGGGGTTCCTATGCACTTTGCGCCAACGACCGGGATATGTTGGTGGTTGATCCGCTCAATATCGAGGTCGCTGACACCGTGGGTGCCGGGGATTCTTTCATGGCGGGGCTGATTTCCGGGTTACTGGACGATGGACTGCTCGGCTCGGCGCCAGCCAAACAGCGCCTGCGGCAAGCCCGACTGAGTGACGTACAGGCGGCTTTGCACCGCGCCACCATCACTTCGGGACTCACGGTCAGCAAGGTCGGAGCCTACTCCCCCACACGTTCCGAAGTCGCGGAAATTCTCACCGCCGATCCCACGCTTTAAGCCGCGTCACATACGAAAATCCTGGCAACTATCGTAGTTGTCGATGTTACCGCAGGCCTAAAACTAGTCAAGTTGCGCGGCTGCGTCCAACATCCGCTCCACCGGCGGACGGTAGTTGCCGTTCGCGTCACATGTCTCGGCACTGTCTTTCAGGTAAATATCCAGGAATTCCCGCAGGGCACTGCCCACCCCCAGACCGAAAAGCTCGCCGGTTTGCGGGTCAATAGCGCCGTGCGCCCGGCCGGCAAAACTCACCAGCCACATGTCTTCGCCCACCGGTACATCCGGACTGAGTCGGGGCATCTCAAAAGGAAAGTCCAGGTGTTTAGCGCCCGATCGTTGATAAAACGCCCACCGCCGACGCGGGTCGCCGTACTGTTCAGAGGCTACATGCTGGTGAGGATTTTCCACTTCTCCCAGAATCAAGAGAGGGTTGTGGCGCGATTCCCACTGCGAAATAGCCTGGTGAAACAGTTCAGAGCCTACGCCGCGTCCACGAGTCAGGGGGCTGACCGCCAACCAACTAAGCATCGTGATTTCTGCGGTGGCGAGCCAACCTATTGCTGCCCCTAAGGGCCGCGAACCGTCCCACGCGGAGAATACCTGAAGTTCCCCACCCGTTAGCTGCTGAATCAAATCACCGGGATTCCCCAGTTCTTCGGGTCCGAAAGAGACTTCCAGCAGTTCGCGAACCAAGATTTCGGCTTGACCGGGTTTCAAATCATTTTGATACTCAATGTGCACCCTTACACCCTAGCCCAAGCCCAGATTGAACTCTATTTCCAAAACTACACGCGGCCTTATCCCCCCAGAGACACTCGGCGCAGCCGCATTAGCGAGCTTTTCCGCGCAGCATGGCACCGGGAGGAATCGCCCTCTCGCAAGGGAAGGAAAACTCGTGCGCCGGGTGATTGATTTCACTCACTGTTTCCCCCGCTTCGTCGCATATCCCCGCGGGGGGAATCTCGAATAGAATCGGCTCGGTTCCCGGAATCAAGAACTCTACCTGCTGTCCGGGCACAATCTTGTTGCGAGACAGCACCGTCAGGCGCTGCGCCGCAGCGTCGTAATCAACTGCGGTTCCTAACCAGAGCCAATCACTAATATACCCTCCTCGGGTAACACTTTCTGTCGCAGGTGTTTCGGGGTAGAAAAAACCGGTGCCGTATTCTCGGTGGGTTACTTTATACGGTTCCTGCAAGACCCATTCGGGCAGGGCAAAAGCGCCGTCACAAGCCAGTTCGGTCACATTTTCCCTTCCGTCCAGGTAGGTAGTGACCGCGGTTTTATAAGCATTGGTGAGAGCCGCGACGTAATACTCGCCCTTAGCGCGACCTTCGATTTTTAGACTGGTAACCCCGGCGGCAATGACCTCATCAACGTGTGCCAGCATGTTCAAATCCTGAGAATTAAACAGGTAGGTGCCGCCCTCGGTCACTTCAACGGGGAAAAACTCGCCGGGGCGTTTTTCCTCAACCACATGATATTTCCACCGACAGCTTTGGGCACAGTCCCCGTGATTGGCATCCCGTCCCGTGGTGTATTTGGAAATCAAACAGCGCCCCGAAAATGCCATGCACATGGAACCGTGCACGAAAGCCTCAATCTCAAGGTCAACAGGAATCTTGGCGCGCATTTCTCGAATCTCAGGCAAGTTCATCTCGCGAGCCAAAACAACCCGTTTTGCCCCCAGCTCATACAAAGCGGCGGCAGCCTGATAATTCATCACCCCGGCTTGCGTGGAAATATGCAGCTCGGTATGCGGAGCAATCTGTCGCGCTGCCATGAGAATGCCGATATCCGTGACAATGAGCGCATCCACCCCGATTTCCGCCAGCGCCCCCAGGTAAGCATTCATTCCCGCCACCTCAGAGTTACCGGGAATGATATTCACGGTGGCATACACCCGGACATCGCGGGCATGAGCATAGCGAACGCCCTGTTCAAAATCCTCTAACGTAAAGTTTTTCGGAGCGGCTCGCATCCCAAACTCTGCCCCGCCGCAGTACACCGCGTCAGCTCCGAAATCCACCGCAGTTTTCAGCACCCGCAAGTTTCCCGCCGGCGCCAGCACTTCGGGACTGCGCCGCCGGGTAATTTTCGGTAATTCCAAGTTCACGAGCCGAGCCTTTACTCCGATAGAAACTCCACTGAAATGTTCGCCCGGCTGAAGCGGTGTCGCATAACCGCAATCGCTTCCGGATTTTCATCTATCAGCACGAAGCGACGCTCCAGCTTGCCCGCGACCGCCCCGGTCGTGCCGGAACCTGCGAAAAAATCCAAGACCCAATCCCCCGGACGGCTCGAAGCCTGAATAATACGCCGCAAAATCCCTTCGGGCTTTTGCGTAGCGTATCCCGTCTTTTCCTTGCCTGTCGGAGAAACAATAGTGTGCCACCACACGTCAGTCGGGAGCTTTCCCAGCGCGGCCTTCTCCGGAGTCACCAAGCCAGGAGCCATATACGGCTCGCGGTCCACAGACTCAGAATCAAAATAATACCTTTTTTGGTCTTTAACGTAGACGAGGATATTGTCATGTTTGGCAGGCCATTTCCGTTTGGAACGCCCGCCGTAGTCATACGCCCAAATGATTTCATTCAGGAAACAATCCCGCCCAAACAGCGCATCCAACAACACCTTTGCGTAGTGAACCTCCCGATAGTCCAAATGCAGGTATAAAGTCCCGGTAGGGGCCAGCAAACGCCACGCCTCCTCTAAGCGAGGCTCTAAGAGACCCCAATAATCGGTAAAACTATCGTTATAGGACGTCACCTGGCCACGGACGGTTTCATAAGTTTTACCTTGAAACCCCACTCGTGAACCCATTACTGGCTCATCGGTACGCACCGTTTTCAGGGACTGACGCGACTGCACTTTCCCCGTGTTGAACGGAGGATCTATATAAATAAGTTGAAATGACTGGTCCGGCAGCCCCCGTAATATCGGCAGGTTATCCCCCGCCACCACCAGGTTTGCTCCCTCGGCGCTCCAGGAGATTGTAGACATCTGCGTAGCTTTCAAGGCTGCCTATTTCTTTCCCGGATGGACACCCAAAGCGCTCAGCAGTTCGGCAGGCGTCGAGACGACCTGTACAGCCCCGCGCTCCTCGCCGGGCTGAGCCGTATCACCCCAGGTAGCCAGGATTGCCGGAATCCCATTAATCTGAGCGCCCTCGATGTCATAGAACCGGTCCCCCACCATCACGATACGCCGCTTATCCTGCGGCTCACTCAACCCGAACTGCTCCAAAGCTGCAGCAATGACCGCGGGTTTGTCAACCCGGGAAGTACCAGGTATCACACCCGAAACGACTTCAAAGAAATCTTCAATCCCCAGATGCTGGAGAATCTCCAATGACATCTGTTGGTTCTTAGTAGTCGCCACTCCCAGACGGTATCCCCTCACCCGCAGCTTTTCCAACATTTCCCGAATACCGGGATAAAGCGGCACGTCAATAGCGTTGGGCCAATACATTTCGCGGTATCGCGCGACCATAAAAGCCACCCGCTGCTCATCAGCATCCGGTTCCATATCCCGCATGGCATCGGCGAGAGGCGGACCGACATATTTCTTGTAAGCGTCAGGCGGAAGCATCCGGCCGTGCAGCTCCAGATCCAAAGCTGCAAAATACTCGGTAATACGTGACACAGAATCTGTCAGGGTGCCGTCCATATCCAGCAAAACGACTTCGACCCTGCTCAAGTCCACCACGATGCTGCCTCCATCCTCGAGCGTACCCGGAAAACTGCCCGAAAAGACTTATGAAATAATTAAATACGTAACGCCCAGCACCAGGGCCGGGCGTCGCGAATATCGACCTCGTTAGTCTTCGACGGTCAAACGGCCAGTCTGGTAAGCCTTCACCAGGCGACGCGGAACCGCGACTTCCTGACCCTGAACTTTAACGTTATCAAGCTGCGTCAACTTAGCCGTCCAAGCAGAACGACGTGTACGAGTGTTGGCGCGGGACATTTTGCGCTTGGGTACTGCCATTGCCCTGCGCTCCTTTCAATTAGTGATTGTTCACAAGACATACAATGTTAGCAACAACTCGATGATTTTATCAAACTGACCATCGTGAGGTAAAAGTATGACGCAACGCTACGTGACCATAGCTGAGGACGCACCGGGATATTTCGAGCTTGAAATCAAACGGTCGCGTTTCCTGGGAGTGGCACGAAGCGCTGCAGATGAAGTCGCAGCCCGTCAGGTAATCGAAACCGCGCGGAAACAGTATCCCGACGCGCGCCATCATTGCTCCGCTTTTACCTATCTGCCCGCGGGCTGGGAAAACGGGGTTCAACCGGTCCAACATTCCAGCGACGATGGCGAGCCCAGCGGTACTGCCGGACGTCCCATGCTCGATGTGCTGCTGGGCAGCGGATTGCAAAACGCTTGTGTGGTGGTGACACGGTATTTTGGCGGGATAAAGCTGGGAACGGGCGGTTTAGTGCGAGCCTACAGCGAGGCAGCGCAGGGGGCTATCGCGGCTGCGGGAAGGGTGGAAGTCAAGTCCGTTCCCGTGGTGTCCTTCGATGTCGCTGCGAACCGGGCGGCTGCCCTAGAGTCTTGGCTACACTCGCGAAGCTTCAAGCCCCTAAGCGTGACCTGGTCAAACCGGGTCACGTTTGAACTTGCGGTGGAAGGAGGCACCCAGGACGAGCTCGCCGCCGCTCTCGCCGCCCAGCTCGGCGCGCCGGTAACTTTTGGCGACGCGGGAATAAAAGTGGTGCGCTCACGGTTGTAATAGACGGCTCCCTTCAGGGAAACGGACAGAATACTGAGAAAAGGAATCTAAAGGATAAATATGACTTATGCGAACGACGTCACGGCTGCTATCGGCCACACTCCTCTGGTGAAAATTAATCGGGTGCTGCCCGCGGGGACCGGCGCAAATGTGCTGGCAAAAATGGAGTTCATGAACCCCGGTGGCTCGGTGAAAGACCGGCCCGGCTTGGCAATCATTCGCGCTGCCGAAGCCTCGGGAGAGTTGCAGCCAGGCGGCACAATTGTGGAGGCTACCAGCGGTAATACCGGGGTGGCCCTGTGCATGGTGGGGGCTGCGCTGGGGTACCGAGTCGTCATCTCGATGCCGTCCTCCATGAGTGTGGAGCGTCGGCAGCTGATGAAGGCTTACGGGGCGGAGCTGTTGCTGACGGACCCGGCGGGGGGCATGGCGGCTGCGGTTGAAGCTGCGGAGGACTACTTGGCGAACCACCCCGAGGCGGTTTTTGCCGGGCAGTTCGATAATCCTGCCAATCCTGAGATTCACTATCGCACCACCGGTCCCGAAATTTGGGAACAAACCGAGGGACAGGTTGACGCGTTTGTGGCTGGAGTGGGTTCCGGCGGCACGGTTTCCGGGGTCGGGAAGTTCCTCAAGGAACAGAACCCAGAAGTGTGGGTCGTGGCAGTAGAGCCGGCAGAATCGGCATTGCTGTCCACCGGCCAGGCAGGCGCCCACAAGATTCAGGGCATTGGCGCCAACTTTGTGCCGGATAACTACGATAGTGCAACCGTTGACGAAGTCATGACGGTGACCTCGGACGATGCTATTGAGATGGCGCGGAAAGCTGCTACCCAGGAGGGGCTTTTGGTCGGAATCTCCTCCGGGGCGAATTTGGCGGCCGCTGCCGAACTGGCCGCGCGACCTGAGTTTGCTGGCAAGACCGTGGTGACCTTGCTTCCCGACACCGGCGAACGCTACCTGTCCACCGTACTGTTTGCGCACTTGGGCGACTGAGGAACCGCGGCAGTCAGGCAGATCGAACCTACCGGCCTGGTGCAGTTCTGACGAGATAAACCGAACGACCCGACCCGCCAAAACTGGCCCAGGCTGGCCCGGACTGGCTCAAAACGACACGCCCGAAACGAACCTCGGGAACGATAGCCTAGAATAGTTAGCGTCCGGTCGTTAAACCAACCAGAGGAAGTACCCGTCCTGATGACTTTCGTGAAACACACTACCCCGCCACGGCACCTGCCCGCCTATAAACTCGGTGTGCGGGATTTGTTGTTGGAGGACTTGGACACGGCCTTGAAACGCGACCCTGCCGCGCGCGGACGCCTGGAGGTAGCGCTCACGTACCCGGGGGTTCACGCCCTGTGGGCACACCGGCTGTCCAATCGGTTCTGGGTCAATGGTTTTAAAATGATTGCGCGCCTGATTCAGGAATTCGCGCGCCTGATAACGGGGGTGGACATCCACCCGGCCGCGACCATCGGACGCCGCCTCTTTATCGACCACGCCACCGGGGTGGTCATTGGGGAAACCGCGGTGGTTGGCGAGGACTGCTTGATTTTTCACGGGGTGACCCTGGGCGGGCAGTCCATGAATAGGGGCAAACGCCACCCGACCTTGGGCAATGAGGTCATGGTGGGTGCCGGGGCGAAAATCCTGGGCGCCATCAACATCGGAGACGGCGCCAAAATCGGCGCCAACGCCGTGGTCGTTAAGGATGTTCCGCCTGGACGTATCGCCCTGGGAGTGCCGGCAAAACTGCGCAATCCCAAGAAACCGGTCAGTCCCGATATGAACATCGATCCTTCGCTGTTTATCTAGGGGAAAAGAAGCACAAGAAAGCGAAATCCAACCAAGATTAACTTGGGAACATAGTTCTAGCGAGAACCCAAAAGAGAAAAATCCGATTCATCCCCATCCACCCATTGCATTGTTCTAAAGTCAACCTCACTAGCCGAAAACTCATCCGTTAATAGCTAAAAATAATTATTAGAACAGCACACAGTATAGATGTGTAGTGCAATCAGTTTAGTCTGATGCAAAGCTACCGCCTAGCATCAGTACGATACCTTTTGCCTACATAAACTGGGATAAGAAAGAAAACAAAACACCTCAGGTAGGACCACCCGAATCACCGTGTTGTACAGTTTCCCCCTTCAATTCTTATGGCACCTGAGAATGATACGTAGGGATTACTGAAATAGTACGTCGCGTTTTTACTCACCACATAGTTGCCACATTGCACGCCACTGGAGGATCCCGTATAACAAATCCGTTGTCCAACAGGAGGATCATAAACACCCACTACAGGATAGTTTCTTCCACTCCGCGAAGTGATACTCGACGAGTAGCTTCGCCCGTACTGATAAAATGCGCATCGACAGTGGGATACCCAAATGTGTGGGAAACCCGGCCGAGTCTGCGTGTACTGTCATGGCGCTTTGAAGTCCATACTGATTCGCCACCAGAAAAGCAATGCCCCGCAGTAAAAAGACCAGGTGTTCCAGCAGAATTACGCGCGGGGATACCGTTAGTGCAACGCGAGTTTGAGGGATTATAAATTGTTGTGCCTCCATTGAAAGGAGCTGTAGCACCTTCCTTAAAATAAGCCGGAGAGACCTCACCGTCCTCTAAAATTAACGGTAGAGGGGTTTGTGGCAGCTGCCCCAGATTAATTTTTGAGACATCTGTTGTAATAAGGAACGCATCATTCCAAACATCATACTCAGAAGCAGCAGAGATATTATTCTCCTCGACATATTCCCAAATTATTTTGTTTGTGTGGCTTATTTGGTCAAAAGAATACTTAGAAATTCGCATCTCAATAGATTCAGGTGGTACAGAACCCTTTTGAATATGAAATCCAGATTCGCTCAATGCTTCAATACTCTGTTTTGCCTCCAACAACTTAGAATCAGCAGGAATAACCGCCATAGTTCGCCCTGAATTAACGTCATATTGCACTGCATATATTTCATCGGTAGGTACATCCTTGTAATAGTTGTATACCTGTGACGCAGGAGCACTCCATCGATTCTGTGGTAGTGAGTATGAATCAGAGGCATCTGAATCCCTCAAAGTCCCAGCTGGTTCCACTTCGCAATCTACCAAAGTGATTGGAACTGAAGTTTCAACTAATTCCTTATCCAAGGCTCGCAAATCAGCATAAACCTTGATTCTGTCAGTTAGAGGAGCATATTCCCATGCGGAATCAGTGGGAAAATGCATTAACCATGATTCAACAGACGCTAAGGATTGCTCAATCTGGGCTGAAGTGTAACGCGATACCCGCAACTCCGTCTGAACTTCCCGAAGTGGAACGTTGCGCGGATGAATCCCCGTTCTCTCAAAATTTTCCGAGGCATTCCGCGCTGACAGCAGTGGAGAATCCCTAGTTATGGAAGCAATTGTGTGCCCCAGTTCCACGTCATATACGACTTGAAATATTCCGGGCTTGGGGTCAGATGCCGAAGCGGAATCGCTATAGATTTCCCCGTCAGCTACAGAAATCCTCAAGTCCCCGTCAACTTTGAACCCCAATACGCTCTGCGTGAAAGATGATCCTGGAAGGGAATCGTCGATACCAGGTTCCAGTTCTTTTGAAAAAGCCTGCGAGCTTACTCCCAAGACACCAAGAGCCAATGAAGTTACCACCACTACCGGCACTAAAAACACCCGTTTCATAACACCCTCCTTTAAATTTGACACCAACACCGCTTCTATGATATAGAAATATTCCGGATTGTTCAAGGCTTCGACGTACCTTATGTATTTTGAGCGCGAAAATAGATTGTTGGTATGAATGATGGAGTTGTTTCTATGGGTGCTCGTGTTGAGGTTAGGGAAAACCGGGGTTCAATCTGGGATAACACGAACGACCGATTTCGGACACGGTTTCCCGGATTCTGGGTTCGGCTGGAATTTAGTACCGCAGGTTGAGGGCTTTTGAGAATGGTTCGCGCTTAAATTTCGCGTTGAAAACGGTCGTTCGTGCAAGACCCACCCGCAGCGCTCGGAATGAAAGTCACTGCGGCCTGTCAATCACCCCGCCGAAACGGCGGTCCCGGTGCTGGTAGGCCAATAAATCCCGCCACAGGGCCGCCCGCCCGTACTCAGGCCACGGCTCGGGGGCGAAAACGAGCTCCGCATAAGCCGCCTGCCACGGCAAAAAGTTCGAGGTGCGCTGCTCTCCGGAAGTGCGAATGAGCAGGTCAACATCCGGCACATCCGGCAGATACAGTTCCCGAGCGAAAGCGGCCTCGGTGATGCGCTCGGGTTTTAGCGTTCCCACCGCGACTCGCTGGGCCAGTTTCCGAGCCGCGTCCGCGAGTTCCGCTCGCCCCCCGTAATTGAGGCACATAATTAGCTGGGTGCCGGTGTTGCCCTTGGTCAAGGCCTCTGCCGCCCGCAGTTCGGTGAGAACCGATTTCCACAAGCGGCCTTCCCGCCCACTCCACCGCACCCGGACTCCCCAGGCGTTCAGTTCATCGCGTCGATTCCGCAGCACCCGGCGCGAATATCCCATCAGGAACTTCACTTCTGCCGGGCTGCGTTTCCAGTTTTCGGTAGAGAACGCATACACACTCAAGAATTTCACCCCGGCCTCGATAGCTCCCGCAATGGTGTCCATCAGGGCATACTCCCCTGCCTCGTGACCGGCGGTACGGTTCAAACCCCGCGCGTTCGCCCAGCGCCCATTCCCATCCATGATGATTGCCACGTGCGCAGCAGCCGCGCACGCCAATCCCGCCGGTAACTCAGGATTCTCCCGCGGCGGGGTGATACGACGAACCCAGAATTTATCCACGCACTGACCTAGGCTAGTTCCAGCAAGGACAAGGATTTTAGACGGCGCTCCACGTGCCACTGCACGAAAGCCGAGACTAAGGCATGGGCGTCAGCCCGAGCCATCCATCCGCTGTCTTGGGCAGTTCGCCAATCCCCGACAGCCAAAGCCGCCAACAGACGCATCGTCTCAGAATCAACCGGGCGCGCCCCGATAGGCTTGCAGTTTACACACATCGCCCCACCGCCGCTGGGATTAAAGTAAACGTGCGGCCCCCTGGCCCCGCAAGACGCACAATCCCAACAGCTTGCCGCCCAGCCCGCCAACGACATGAGACGCAACAGGTAGGAATCCAGAATCAAAGACGGCTCGTGGCGCCCCGTCGCCAAAGCGTGTAAAGCCCCGACGGTCAGGTGATAGTACCTCTCATTAGTCCAAGAGTCCTCGGTGAGACGTTCCAAGGTTTCTACCATCAGGTTGGCGGCGGTGTAGCGGGAATAATCGTTAGCGAGGCTGCGGCCGTAAGGAGCCAGGATTTCCACTTGTTCGATATGGTGCAGGCCGGACTTGCCCCAGCGAATCTGAATGTCGACCGCTCCAAAAGGCTCCAGTCGCGCTCCCAGGCGCGACATGGTCTTACGTACTCCCCGCCCCACGCAGCGCAAAAGCCCGTGGTTTTCGGTCAGCAGGGTCACGATGCGGTCAGCCTCCCCCAGGTCTTGGGTGCGCAGAATAACGGCCGCATCTCGAAAAGTTCTCATCAAGAATCATTATCACATGGGCAAGCGGAAGAATCCCGTTCCCACTCTTTAGTAACCCGATTCCCCTGGCCCATTGCGTCCTCCGAGTCTGGTTCCGCTCCACCATTCCTTCGTCGAGGACAGATTAGAGCCTGTCATTGTTGTCCTTACGGAAGAACGGTAATCGTGAATCGTTCCGAGGGTCTTTTTTCGGAAGGTCACGAACCAGTGAATAAATCAACAGGATTGCGAAAGCAACTACTAAAGTCCCTCCTCGAAAAAACAGGACATAGAAAGCATCAACAGACAACGCCAGATAAAAGACGATTTGCCATTTATGCATCTGTACACCCCCGGTTTTGCGAATCCTTTGCGGTAAATGCTAGCGGTACTGGATTCTAGAATTGGCAGTAATGCGAAAGCTAGCGGGCTAGCCCAGGAAAATCATACCCCAGACGAAACAGATAAAGACGGCGAATAACAGCAGGTAGAAAGACCAGCCGAGCACTTCGTGGAGCAGATCAGTCTCTTTCTCGGGTTCGCCCATCGCGGCGGCGGCTATCGCCAAGGACTGGGGGGCGATGAGCTTGCCGATGACCCCGCCTGCGGTGTTAGCCGCCACTGCGAAAGCACCAGGCAGGCCAATCTGTAAGGCTGTCGTCTCTTGGAGAGAGGCAAACAGGGCGTTTGCCGAGGTCGTGGAGCCGGAAATCGCCGTGCCGAGGTAGCCAATCATGGGGGAAAGCAACAGGAAGAACGTCCCGGTTCCCGCCAGCAGGGTCCCGATGGTCAAAACCATGCCGGAAATGTTCATCAAGTAAGCCAGCGCCATCACTTCCAGGATAGTGGCCGCTGAATACCGCATGGAATAAATCGCTGACCACAGTTTGGCACCGATTTGTTTAAACCCAAGCGGGTACTTCCCGCCTTCCGTAACCAGGGTAAACACCAACCCGGTCACCAGCGCCGCCATCGCAATCAACACTCCCGGTTGGGACAGTATCGGAATGGTGATGTTGCCGATGTTTCCCGCTACGCTCGGATTGTCCGGGCTGGCCACCCGACCTGCCAAAGCGGGCCAGGCAACGTGCAAATCCGTCGCGGTCAAAACCTTGGCGACCTGGGGCACCATCCGCCCCACAGAAAGAATCACGATGACCAAGCCATAGGGCATCACAGCCAACGCAACCCGCCCCACGCGCAGGTCAGTGGGCTTTTCCGTGACAAACTCGGAAGGAACCGGGGGACGATAAACCATCACCATCAACGCCACTACCAGGAATGTCACTATGGGCGGCAATACCCCACCCAACTCAAAGGACACGAAACGCAAGGTCAGAAACTGTCCGATACCTTCCACCAGGCCCATCACGAAAGCCAGGGGGAACATGTGGCGGAAGTGGTCCTTATCAATCAACAAGCTCAGCGCGAACGGCATCACGAAAGCAATCGCCGGTTCGGTACAGGACACATAATACGTGATGTCAGCAGCGTTTTGAATGGGGTCATGCCCGCTCAGAAGGGCCGCCGCGGTCGTTATCGGTACCCCGAACGCCGCGTAGGCCACCGGGGAAGTATTCGCCACCAGAGCAATCACGGCCGCTTTCATCGGTTTGAATCCCAGCCCCAGCAGCAGCGCTGTCACCACCGCCACGGGAACCCCGAAACCGGATAAGCCCTCTAGCAGACCCCCGAAACACAGCGCAATCAGCATGGCCTGGATACGCAAATCCCCTTGACCGACAGCGGAAAAAACTTTGCGCAAATCAGTTTCCCGCCCGGTCGCTTCCATCAGACGGTGCAGCCACACGGCCGCAATCACGATAATCACGATGGGCATCAAGCCGTTTTCCGCCCCGAGCAGGGCGGCCGCGATAGCCATGTCGACCGGCATCCGGAATCCCGCTATCGCCACGAGCAATCCAACCCCTAGGGCAATAGCTCCCGCCCAGTGAGAACGCATCCGCACGGCTCCGACCAGCACAAAGAACACCGCTACCGGGAGCAGAGCCACTAGGGCACTGAGCCACAACAGCCCTCCGACCGCGGTGACATTGGGCACGAACATGATTTACTCCTTTGTCCTGGTTTACCTTACCAATCGCCACCCGATACCCTGAACTTGCGGGTTGGTCTCCCGAACGCGAACCTACCAGGTCAGAGCTTTCCCGGTAAACCCTCGCGATTCAATCTTCAGGGAAACGGAACGGAGCTATCCGTGACTTGGGATTGGCGCTGTGCCCGGTTAATCGCTGAGATTACGGCCTTATAAGCGGCACGAATGGTCGAAGAATCAATTCCGACCCCCCACAGCACCTCGCCGTCCACTACAGCCTCAACATAAGCCGCGGCGGTGGCGTCACGCCCGGCACTCAACGCGTGCTCCACGTAATCCAGAATCCGCACTTCCATGCCCATTTGTTCAAAGGCGTGGACGAAAGCGTCAATCGGACCGTTGCCGAACGATTCCAGCTGGAGCTTCGCGCCCCGGTCATTCAGAGCGATGGAAACTTCCGTGTCCCCACCCGAGGGCGAGGGAACGGAAGAAACGTGCGCCCCATCGAGAAAGAAACGCCCCCAGTGACGCGAGTCAATCCCCGCTTGGGACGCCGGCAAGTATTCATCGGCAAAAATCTGCCACAGGTCGTTCGCCTCGAGTTCACCGCCGAAACGGTCGGTCGTGCGCTGCACGATTTTCGAGAACTCGATTTGCAGGCGGCGCGGCAGGTCGAGGTGATGCTTTTCCTTCATCAAGTAAGCGATACCGCCCTTGCCGGATTGCGAGTTTACCCGGACGATAGCTTCGTAGTTGCGGCCCACATCGTGAGGGTCAATAGGCAGGTAGGGCAGTTCCCAGATGACTTGGTTTTCGTCTCCGCCGGCATCCCGGACTTTCTGTTCGCGCGCGGCAAAACCTTTCTTAATGGCGTCCTGATGGGAGCCGGAGAAAGACGTATAGACCAGATCCCCCACGTATGGCAGCCGCGGCGGGGTGGACATACGGGTACAGCCCTCGACAATCTCGCGGACTTCATCGAGGTTGGACAGGTTCAGTTGCGGGTCGATGCCTTGGCTAAAGAGGTTCATCGCCAAGGTGACTAGGTCAACGTTGCCGGTTCGTTCGCCCTGACCCAGCAAGCACCCTTCAACCCGGTCGGCGCCGGCCATCTGGGCTAGTTCGGCGGTCGCGATGCCGGTGCCGCGGTCGTTGTGGTTGTGGGCCGAAATGCAGACGTGTTCACGGTGTGAGATGTGGCGGCAGAAGTACTCGATTTGGTCAGCGTAAACGTTGGGCGTGCAGCGTTCTACGGTGGTAGGCAGGTTCAAGATGATTTCTCGCTCGCTATCGGGCTGCCAGACTTCCATGACCGCTTCGCAAACTTCCAGGGCAAAGTCGATTTCGGTGTCTACGAAAATCTCCGGGGAGTATTCGTAGCCAAAGATTGTGTCGTCCCTCAGAATCTTTTCGGCTCCGGCGATGACTTCACGAGTGCCGGACACCGCCATCTCGATGGTTTGCGCTTTATCGTTGTGAAACACGACTTGGCGAAAGACCGGGGCGGTCGCATTGTAGAGGTGTACGGTAGCGCGATGGTATCCCTTAATGGCTTGCAGGGTTCGTTCCAAAAGTTCCGGGCGGGATTGCGAGAGTACTGAGCAGGTCACGTCCTCGGGAATGGCGTCATCCTCGACCAGGGAACGCACGAAGTCAAAGTCGGTTTGGGAAGCGGCCGGGAAACCGATTTCGATTTCTTTGAATCCCAGGCGCACCAGGAGGTCAAACATTTCGCGCTTGCGCGCGGAGTCCATCGGTTCGATGAGGGCTTGGTTGCCGTCCCGCAGGTCGGTAGACAACCAGCGCGGCGCCTTCGTAATCCGGTTATTAGGCCAGGTTCGTTCGGGAAGTGAGATGGGGTTCGTCTCTAGGAACGGGCGGTATTTGCCGTAAGGCATTCCTGAGGTTTGCTGACGATTGGTGAATCCAGAGGTACGCATGGTGAAAATCCTTTACTGCTGTTGCTTTAATCTTAGTTGCCAGGCAAGCGAGAACTCCGCGCAGGGGGGCCTGGCTGATTCAGAGCCCTACGCGGATAGGCAACAGCAGCATGGTTTGCGACATAGCCCCATAATACCACGGGTTTCACTTTACGAAATTGCTGTCTCAATATGAGAAATTAGCGCAGTTCACGCAGGAAGTTGTGGTCCAGATACCATCGCAGAGGTTTATCCAAAACCACTATCGCGCCGCCACCCGGATTACTCGAAGTCTTTGCGGTGAGACCCTCCAAAACCGCCAGTGGTAGGGGTGCCATGACCTCAAAGACTCGGTAGGGTTTCTCATTGTTCAGGCGAATCCCCCGCTGCGCCAAAGGTGTTCCCATAGCAAACAAGAACTGGGCTTTATCATCGTCAAAGCAGTCCAGCATGTCGCCGGGACGCAGTTCGTTGGAGCCGGGTTTCCCGCCGCGGGAAATCGTGCGAGCGTCGATTCCAATGGCGGTGCGGTGACCGCGCTCGGCTGCGTTTGTCGTCAGTTCACCAGTTTCCGGTTTTTCTCGCACCAACCGGGAGACTAGGGACACCGCCGCTTCCAGATCAGGCAAAACTTCGTAGGCAGCGAACTCGGCACCGCGCTGTGAACCAACCACATATCCTTCATCACCCCAGGGAGCGACCACCCACGGGCCTTCGGGAGACAGCGGCAGTTGGGGATCGCGAGGGTCGAACCCCCGTACCACATCATCCTCAGTCAGGCCACGCTGAGCACATAGCTCGTCAAAATACGACTTGTAGCGAGCAGCTTCGTCCACCTCTGGTTCAGCATTTCCCGGCGGCTGTGGCACATCCCACGTCGCTTCGGGACGCCCGGAATGTTTACCGGCGCGTTTCTCCGCCCGCTCAGTCCACGCCAGACGAGCCAGCTGGGAGATTTCCTCGTTCGCGTCCTCACGAAGCTCCGCAATAACTTTCAACGGTGTCAATTCATTTGCCACCGCTGCCTTTTGCACCCGACTATCGCCGTCTTTGGCGAGTTTAGCGAGTACATAAGCAGGAGTGCGTTCCTGCATCGCGACCAGGTAGCGAGCTCGCCACGGGGCAAAAAGCGCGATAGTTTCAAACACGGTGTCGGGCAAATTCTGTGCTTGCGCCACGTATTCAGCCAAATCCGGGCGTTTACGGATGATTTCCTCCCAGATAAAAGTCGGCGCCACGTCCGTCATCGCCCGCATAAAGTCCTCTTCGTTATCCGAAGTACACAGGCGAGCGAACTCCTGGACCGAACCAATCACGTTGATGCCCTCCTCTGGCTGCATGGTGATTATAAATCAAGTTTAAGCCATAGGAGGGCACCAGCGTGAGGTTTCACCCCACTATTGAGTTGTTTCGCGGGTCGGTCAAGCCGCCCAACTGCGCTCATTCATACTTGAATTTGCCCAGCTCCGCACGCAAATCCGCAGCCTTGGATTGCAAATCCGAAGCGGTTGCAGCCAGGGCGTTCAACGGTTCCACCGCTTGGCTGGCAGCCCCGGCAAACTGGCCGATGTTCGTGGCAATCGTGGAAGAGCCGGAAGCCGCTTCCGTCACGGAACGCGCCATCTCATTGGTGGTGGCGGTCTGTTCCTCAACCGCGGCGGCAATAGTGGTTTGGAAGTCGTTGATTTGAGAAATAATCTCGGAAATACGCCGGATAGCCGTGACGGCAGAATCCGTGTCGTCTTGAATCTTGGCAATCCGTCCGGTGATGTCATCCGTAGCCTTAGCCGTCTCCGCCGCCAAATCCTTGACTTCACCGGCAACTACAGCAAAGCCCTTGCCCGCTTCACCGGCACGCGCCGCCTCAATAGTGGCGTTGAGCGCCAGCAGGTTCGTTTGCTCCGCTATAGCGGTAATGGTGCGGATGACATCGTCAATTTCCTTTGACGATTTGCCCAATTTTTCAACAGTCTCAGTGGTGACCGCGGCCGCTTCGGTAGCCTCCTGGGCAACCCGCGCCGCCTCGTTAGCGTTAGACGAAATCTCCCGGATAGCCGACCCCATCTCTTCTGCACCCGCAGCAACGGTCTGAACGTTGAAGGAAACCTGTTCCGCCGCGCCTGCCACAGCGGTGGCTTGTGCGGCCGAATCAGCGGCAGCCTGAGCAGTCTTGGAGGTCAAATTAACCACTGTCTCAGACTCGGAACGAACCGCCTCGGAAGTGCGAGCCGCCGACCCAAAGGCCTCTCGCAAGGTCGAATTGGATAGATTCACCGCCCGCGACATGTCCGCCAGCTCATCATTGGAATTGATGACCGCACTGCGCGTCAAGTCACCTTGAGTCAGACCTTTCACTACAGTTTCCACAGACTTCACGGAATGAGTGATAGAGCGACGCACTTTACCCATAATTATTGCCGCTAAGACCGCCACGAGAATCATGACAATGGTCTGGAAAATCAGTCCCTGGAGGCGTTGATCCTCCATGTCCTTCTTTGACTGATCTAGCTCTTGCTTCAGCAACGGAGCCAGCTGATCCTGCTGAGCGACCATATCGTTGACGGTCTGGGAGAGGACCGTGTTCAAGACTGCGGAATCCTGTCCTTGAGTGGCTTGTAATTCCGAAGTCGATTGCGCCACGACCTCACGCAGGTTAGCGGAAGATTTCATGATTTCTTGAGCTGCCGTACGCACCTGGTCAGAGCTCGTGGTGTCGATAACTGTTTGGACATTATCTTCCAAAGCATCTTGGGTGGCTTGCAGCTGTTTGGCTTGCTCCTCGTCGGGCTGACCTTCCAAAATGGAACGTGCATAAGCGTATTGATGCTGACCAATCTCATAAATCTCAGCTTCCAACAAAGATAGATTTTCCGAGTTGGTAGATGCCTCTAGGTACTCTTTCGTGCTGAGGTTAGTCTGAGCCATAGTAATCACGCAGGCTAGCCCCAAGATGAGCAATCCCACGAGCCCCGGCAAGGCTCCTCTGAACAGTCGCTTCAACAGGGTGGTGCGCTTGTAAGCCTTTTGTGGTTTCGTCGTATCATTCGGTTGATTATTCATTCCCTGCTCCCCTAGCTGGTTGACCGGATTAGTCTGAGTCATGATTCTCACTGTCCTTCCCGGTAGGTAAATTCGCTAAGTTGCTGGTTCAAATCTTGGGTCTGATTCACCACGCCCTCCGCTCTATCAACAGAATCACGTAGGTTAGCAGCACCGTTGTTAGTCATTTGGGCAATCTCGTTGATATTGGCAGCAATCTCGGTCGATCCGGAGGATGCTTCCGAAATGGACTTGGTCATCTCATTGGTGGTGGCAGTTTGTTCTTCCACTGCTGCCGCAATAGTGGCCTGGAAATCGTTGATTTGAGCGATGATGTCACTAATTTGGTTAATGGCCTCGACCGCTTGACCGGTATCGACCTGAATCTGTTCAATCCGTGAGGCTACGTCAGCGGTGGCTGTCGTGGTTTCCGCAGCCAAGTCCTTTACCTCACTAGCCACAACCGCAAACCCGAGACCAGCGTCGCCGGCTCGAGCCGCCTCAATAGTAGCGTTGAGCGCCAACAGGTTGGTCTGTTCCGCCACCGCTGTAATCGTTTCGATGACCTCACCAATTTCTTGGCTGGATTCACCCAGCTTGGTCACGGTTTCGTTCGTCTGTGCCGCGACTTCGGTAGCTTCCGTAGCAACTTTCGCAGCCTCATTGGCATTCGATGAAATCTCCCGAATCGAGGCACCCATTTCCTCCGCAGCTGCTGCCACCGTTGCGATGCTCGTAGAAACCTGCTCGGCCGCAGCCGCAACGGAAGTAATCACGTTACTGGCCTGTTCAATAGTGCCGATGAGGTCACGACCGTCACCCACCATCTTTTGCGTGGTGACATGCACTTCCTCGGCTGTCGTCACGGTTTGACCAAAAATGTTACGCAACTTTTCGGCTGCCACCACGAGCTTGTCCGCCAAACGTCCGATTTCGTCATTCGTGTGTTTGGCGGGATGAATGGTCAGGTCTTTGCGGGAAAGTTGATTCAAGGCAGCGGAACTCTCCTGAGCCGATTTCACGAAGCCTCGCGACATCTTAAGGTTCAATAACAGCATGATGAGCAACGTCACCACACCGGTAACGATAATTGCCGCAATCGTCAGGGGCTGAATAAATTTTATCCTGGCGCTAGCAGCTTGGTTTTGGACGTTCAAATCCTCGCTCAGTTTCCCGATACTATCGCTGATTGAGGTCGACACGTTACGGATATTTTCCACTTCGGCTACCACCGTGCCACGCAGACCATCCAGTGAAGTTACGGATCCGCCGACCTTCGTCAATATGGAATTGAGTGATGCGGTATCTGATTTTATCGTCTCGAAAGTGGCCTGATTTTGGGCACTGAGCTGTTCTGTGGGGAAATTCGACACGTGTTGGTTGAAGGCATCGAGATTCTGGAGATATTCCCCAAAAGTTTGCAATGCGTTCGAATCACCGCGCAGAGCGGTATAGATGCCCTGCGACCAGAGGAATTCCGCGGAGCGCCATTCCTCCGCCAGTTTGGTAATTTCCTGCGAAGTCACCGAGCTGGAGTCCTTTTGGGAGACGTCTGAGTTCGCAATGCCGAGTCCAATCCCTTCCACTGCTAACAGCAGAATCGCTGCTATAGCTGCAGTCATATTGAGCAAGATTATCTTTTTTCCCAAAGGGAATTTTTTACCGTTAGTCTTTAGGCTCTCGCCAACCTGTACGGTGGCATCAGCCTGTGCTGGTGCCGCCTTTTTCTTAGACATCTAAGAACGCCGCCTTCCATAAAAATATCCGTGTCTGTTAAACCGATTTATCATCGTGACATAGTACATAATCGCTGTTCATCGCTATCAGTTTAGGCTTTTTCCGGCTTTTTTTATCCCAATGCAACGGTTTTACCCAAAAAACGTTTCCTCGACCGGAAATTCAGTCGGGGAAACTTGTGAAAAATACGGCACAAAACCGAGCAAACTAGACTTTAGGACGCACCCCGAGATGCATCAAACCCCAGGTCACAGACTCGACGAGGGCTTCCCAAGACGCTTCAATCACGTCCTCGCCCACCCCGACTGTGGTCCACTGGAGGTCGCCGTTAGTGGTCGTAATCAGCACGCGAACGGTAGCGTCCGTTCCAAAGGTCGTGTCCAAAATCCGCACCTTGTAGTCGATGAGTTCAAAATTTGTGATGTCCGGGTAGGTTTGAGATAACGCCTGGCGCAGCGCGTGGTCCAGCGCGTTTACGGGGCCGTTACCTTCCCCGGTAACTATTTTTCGCCCGTCACGAGTCCGTAGCTTGACGGTGGCTTCGGCTTCCGCTTCACCGTTCTCGCTGAGCGAAGCCCGACAGGCTTGCACCAAAGTCCGCCACGTCTCCACCTCAAAATAGGTCGGCAAGTCCCCGCCTTGGGCCCGCACCAGCAGCTCAAAGGACGCGTCAGCCGCATCGAAAACGTAACCGTGGGACTCTTTTTCCTTCACCGCTTCCACCACCCGGCCGGTCAGGTAAGGCGTCCCAGACAGGTCAATGCCCATCTCTTTGGCTTTCAGCTGGACCGAAGCCCGTCCCGCCATCTCGGAAACCAGCATTCGCATATCGTTGCCGACCGTGGCGGGGTCAATGTGCTGATACAAGTCCGGATTCACGCGGATAGCCGAAGCGTGCAGACCTGCCTTGTGGGCAAACGAGGAATCACCCACGTAAGGCAGACGCTTGGATGGCTGCAGATTCGTGATTTCCGCCACCCGGTGCGAGGTGCGGGTCAGCTCGGTCAGACCGTTTTTGTTCAGCAGGGCACGGCGGCCCATCTTGATTTCTATGTTGCCGATAAGGGTGAGGATGTCGGCGTTGCCGGTGCGTTCCCCGTAGCCGTTCACGCAGCCCTGGACCTGCACCACTCCGGCTTCGATGGCAGCCATCGCGTTCGCCACGGCACACCCCGTGTCATTGTGGGTATGAATCCCGATTTTAACCTGTTCAAGGCCGTGTTTGTCCAGATAGTCACGGGCTTCAGCGACTTTTGTACCGATGGACGAGGGCAGGTTGCCCCCGTTGGTGTCACATAGCACGACGGTTTCCGCCCCCGCTTGTCCGGCGGCTTCCAGCACTTTCAGCCCGTATTGGGCATCGTGAGTCAAGCCGTCAAAGTAATGTTCGGCGTCCAGGAACACCCGCCGACCTGCCTTGACAAGGAACTGCACCGTGTCGCGCACCATCGCCAAGTTCTCTTGACCGGTTGTTTTCAGGGCATCCGTGACGTGGCGCAAATCGGATTTTGCCACCAAGGTAATGACCGGTGCGCCGGAATCCAACAATGCCAGCACCTGCGGATCCTCGCTAGCTTTGGTCCCCACCTTGCGGGTGGCGCCAAAAGCGGCCAAGGTCGCGTGGCGTAGCTGCAGTTTCGACAACGCGAGGGCAAAGAACTCGGTGTCTTTCGGAATCGCGCCGGGCCAGCCGCCTTCGATAAAGCTAACTCCCAGGTCATCAAGGGCTTGGGCGATATTCAGCTTGTCCGCTACGGACAGCGAGATGCCCTCCATCTGGGCGCCGTCACGCAAAGTGGTGTCGTATATCTCTATCGGCAGGGTCGTCGTTTTCATGCCCCTATGTTACAAAAGTCCACCGCGATAGATTAATTGGGGCATATTTTCACTGCCTTATATCTCCTGGAACTAAATGGTGCGGCCCAGAAAGGGTACTATAGCAACCGCTATGCCAAAACCGATAGGTAACGAATCACGCTATAATCCGGGCATCGACGGCTTGAGAGCCCTCGCCGTCCTCGGCGTGATTTGCTATCACCTTGGCTTCAAATGGATGCCCGGCGGTTTGTCCGGTGTGGGCGTATTATTTAACATCTCGGGTTTCCTCATCACCGGTAACCTCATGCGTTCCTGGTATCGCCGCGGCAACCTGGGGCTAAAGACCTTTTGGCTGCGCCGCCTGCGCCGCCTAATGCCCGCAGTCATCCTCACGGTGCTGGTCATCTGGGCACTCACGCCGTTCTTTAAAGCCGAAAACTGGCCGGACTATCGTCTCGGCGGGCTCACCGCCATTTTTTACGTCAATAACTGGGCCACCATTTTCTGGGGTGATTCCTATTTTGACCAGTTTTCCCAGAGCCCCTTTGAACACATGTGGTCGCTGTCTGTCGAGGAGCAGTTCTATCTGTTCTGGCCGCTGGTGCTGCTCTTGTTCTTGGTCATCAGCCGCGGCCGCCGCCTCCCGCTCCTGGCCCTCACCTCAATACTCGCCGTGGGTTCTTTCGTGTGGCTAGCCTACGGGTACTCTCTCGGCATGGATACCACCCGCCTTTATGAAGGCACCGATACTCGCGCGGGTGGTCTGCTGGTGGGCGCCATCCTCGCCATCGCTATGATCAAGCCCACCGACCCAAGCACGACACGTCCCCTCATTGGCAGGGTCATCTATCGAAAGGATCGCTACTTAGCTGAAGTTGTGGGGTGGCTTGGTCTGGGTGCTGTGCTGGCCATTTATATCTTTGTTCCTGATTCCTCACCAGCCTTGTTCAACGGCTTACTGGTGGCCCTCTCGCTGGCTACCGCGGCGCTACTTTTTGCCAACTCGAACCGTTACACGCGGATATATAAGCTCTTTGCGCTACGCCCCCTCGCATGGATCGGGGAGAGGTCTTACGCCATGTATCTGTGGCACATGCCACTTATCGCTTTCCTCTACACCCCTCTGCAGGTAATACCGGCCATTGTCAGGGACTTGTTTATCATTGGGGCCACCATTGGCCTGGCGGCATTGTCTTGGATTCTGGTCGAGGATCCCATTCGCCGCAACGGATTCTTCGTCCCCCTGTGGCGGTGGCTAACTAGCAGAGGCGCCCTACCTCACGCCCTGTTGTTTTTCCCCCTCGCTTTCTTCCTCATCTTTGCCCTGGTCGGCGTGCCAACCGAAGCAGCTACGAGCTATCACAACCGAATCGAAGCGAAACAGGCAGCCCTGGCGAAGGCTCAAGCGGAACGGGAACGCAAAGCGGCTCAGGCACGAGCCCTAGCGGCGACCCGCACCCGATGCCACCAAATCATCCATGTGGGAGATTCCACCTCCCTAGCGATGTTCACCGATGCCGGAGTGCTCAACCCGGCGGACAATGCCGCCAAAACCTACGCGGACACCGGAGCCACGAAAGTTACCAACTCTAGCTTCGGTGCGCGCGCCACCAATCAAGGTTTTCAAGACTTCCCGTCCGGTAACGACTCTATATATGCGTCCGGAATGGTTCATCACCGGCGACGGGGTACACTGCAACACCATCGGAAACTCGGAACGTTCCCGGCGGTTCGCCCAAGCCGTGGTCAACTCTTGGCCGCTGACTTTGGAGGGGGATAAAGCGCCGCTGCTACCAAAGAAACGGCTCACCCCGAAACAGCGTGTTGTGACGGGGAAGCCTCCCCAATAGGCTTAGCTGAGTCTCACCACCGGCGGATTTTCCCTAACGCTTAGGCCCCAGCTCTGAATTATTTTTAAGGTGTCGTTGGGGAAAGGAAAAGGTTCCAAAATTGGGGAATTGTGTTTCCGGTTGCAGGTGTATCCAGTGGCATGAAAAAATATCCGAGTGAATGAAAATGAACGTTTGTGGGCGATTTTCGCTCATCTTTCAGTCCTCATTGCTATGGTCGTTTCCGCAGGCTGGCTGTCGTTCCTGGGGCCGCTCATCGTCTGGTTGGTGAAAAAGGACAGTTCCTCTGCGGTGCGCGTCGCCTCTGCCGGAGCGTTTAACTTTAACATCGCCATGTGGCTGGCCAGTATCGCTGGGTGGATTGCTTTCTTAACTATCCTGTTAATTCCGCTGGCTCTGGTTCTGTGGCTGGCGGTGTTCGCCCTGACCCTGTGGCACAGCATCCGCGGCGCCATGGCCGCCTCTAACCAGCAGGTCTACGTCTATCCTTTCCAGCTGCCCATTCTTAATTGATTGCTAACGTTGCGGTTTTGCGTTGGCTCTCGCTCTATCAGGAAACACCGAACGACCATACTTAAGATGCTGGATTACCAGGCACTATTTCTCGGATTGAGAAAACACTATTCTCGTGGCTGTTACAACTTATGGGATTGTCTTAGTGACAATCCCATAAGCCAGTTAATAAAGCGTTCAGCTGCCCAAACTACAGCACCCGGTAGCACCAGCCGTGGGGATCCTCGCGGCGTCCCCACTGAATGCCGGTGATGACGTCGTGGATGTGCTTGGTCATCGGGCCGGTGGGAACCTCCAGTTCAAAGTCTTTCCCGCCGAGTTTGCCAATCGGGGTCACGACCGCGGCCGTCCCGCAAGCCAGGAACTCGGCGACCTTACCGGCACGAATGTCGTCCAACAGCTGATGCAGGGCGATGCGTTCCTCGCTGACGGTAATACCCTCGTCAGCCAGAACCTGAATAATCGCACCGCGGGTACCGCCCTCCAAGATGCACCCGGTGAGCTGCGGGGTCGCCACTTTGCCGTCGCGGTAGACCACAAAGACGTTCATGCCGCCCAGTTCGTCGATATAGGTGTTCGTTTCCCCATCCAGGAAGCACACCTGCGCGTAGCCCTTTTCCGCCGCAATCTCTTGAGGCTGCAAAGACGCCGCGTAGTTACCGGAAGTCTTGGCTTCACCGGTACCGCCCGGTCCGGCGCGGTGGTAATCTTCAGACACATAGATTGAAACGGGCGAAAAACCGTTGTCGAAGTAGGGGCCGGACGGCGAACCGATATTGAGGTAGGTCACCTCGTGAGCCGGATGCACCCCAAGGAAAGACTCCGAGGCATACATGAAGGGGCGCAGATACAGGGTGGCGCCGTCTTTGACGGGTACCCAGCGGGCATCGGCACGCACCAAATCCACACAAGACCCCACGAAGTCCTCAACCGGGATTTCCGGCAGCGCCATGCGGCGTGCGGACTGATTAAACCGGTTCGCGTTGAAAGCGGGACGGAACAGCCAAATCGTGTTGTCGGCCCGACGGTACGCCTTTAATCCCTCAAAAACCTCCTGACCGTAATGCAGCACCGAGGTTCCCGGATATACCGGCAGCTGCCCATAGGGACGCAACTCCTTTTCCTGCCAGCCGCCGTCCTTGGTCCACAGCGCGTGTGCCATGTAATCGCTAAAGGATTGGCCGAAAGCGAGTTTTTCCATCACCTCACGGTAGGTGGCTTCGTCGGCCCTATGGGCATGAGGCTGGAGCGGGAATCGCCCCGCCAGTTCATTGGCGTTAGGCAGCGGCTGTTTCGCAAGTTCTTCGAGATTACTCATATTGTTCTTCTTCTTCTTCTTTCATTGGGTTATTGATAGGTAAAAGTGGTTCGGGGCACGTGGTGCCGAGGATTTTAGGGTTTTCGGGGTTTCGTGGTCACCAGCCCTAGAGAGAGGCGGCTATCGCGTCGCCGATTTCGCTGGTGGTGCGTACCAGGGGTGTTCCGGCAGCAGACGCGGTGGCACGGTCGGCCATATCCGCATCAATAGCGCGTTGGATGCTCGCCGCCAGCTGGGGGTATTCCAGGTGGTTGAGCATCAGGACCAGACTCGCAATAGTGGCGGTCGGGTCGGCTTTGCCCTGGCCAGCGATATCCGGGGCGGAGCCGTGAACGGGTTCAAACATGGACGGGAAGGTTTTTTCCGGGTTGATGTTTCCCGATGCCGCCAAGCCGATGCCGCCGGTGATTGCCCCAGCTTCGTCGGTCAAGATGTCGCCGAACAGGTTATCGGTCACAATCACGTCAAACCGGGCCGGGTTCGTGACCAGGAAAATCGTGGCCGCATCAACGTGTAGGTAGTCGACTTCCACCTCCGGAAATTCCGCCCCGACTTCCTCCACACAGCGACGCCACAAGTGTCCGGCGTTGACCAGCACATTGTGCTTGTGCACGTAAGTCAGATGTCGGCGGCGCGCCTGAGCCTGCGCAAAAGCGTAACGCACGACCCGCTCCACACCGTGACGTGTGTTAACGGACACTTCGGTGGCAATCTCTTGTGGTGTGCCTTGACGCAACACCCCACCGTTACCGCAGTACAGGCCTTCCGTGCCTTCGCGCACCACCACAAAATCAATGTTGCCGGGATTCGCCAACGGGGTCGGCACCCCCGGATAATACTTGGAAGGGCGCAGATTCACGTAGTGGTCGAAATCGAAACGCAGCTTCAATAGCAGCCCGCGTTCCAGCACCCCGGACTGCACGGAGGGATCGCCTACCGCCCCCAGCAAAATCGCATCATGGCCACGCAGGGCTTGTTCCGTGGCATCATCCAAAACCACCCCATCACGATGGTAACGAGCCGCCCCCAAATCATAGAGGGTGGTTTTCAAACCAACGCCCGCACCCTCCAGAACCTTTTTGAGGACCTTCACGGCCTCGGGAACGACCTCGTGACCGATGCCATCCCCTGGAATCAAGGCCAAATCGATGCTCGTCATAACGTAACTCCTACTTTCTTTTTATGTCTAAAATCGGCGGTTTTCCTGGTGCGGTTCTCAGTTAAAGGAGCAGCTTCGCGGCTGTCGTCCGGAACTGGCTTCTCTGCATCGGGATGAACCCCGACCAACTGCGCCGCCACAATCGCCACCATGATGAGAGTGCCGCCCACCAGGAGCCGCCACGTCAGGGCTTCCCCGCTGAACACTACCGAAAAAAGGGTGGCAAAGAGCGGTTCACAGGCCATAATCAAGGCCGCCTCGGTAGAGGACATCCGCGCTTGTGCCCAGGTCTGGATGAACAGAGCCCCCACAGCACAAATCAGAACCATATAGATGAGGCTAGCCCAGGCAGCACCGCTGGAGGGTAGGGTAAGTTCCCCATCCGAAAGCGCCGGAACAGCGTTCACCGCCGCGGTCCCCACCATCTGCATGGTAGCCAGCGCTCCTGCGGGACGTCCTGGCGAGATTACACCGAGAGTCGCCACCTGGATGGCAAAGAATAACGCTCCCAACAGGGTTATCAGCTCGCCAAGACCGAAGGACCACCCTTGCAGAGACAGTGCCGCCAAGCCGAGAGTGGCCAGCAGCATCCATAGCCAAGTAATCGGCTTGAAACGTTCCCGGAACAGGATCAATGCCACAAAAGGCACGAAGACTATGGACATGGCGGTGATGAATCCCGAGGTGGCAGGAGAGGTCAGGTTCAATCCCCAAGTTTGCGCCAATTGACCCAAACCGTAGAGAACCCCCGCCCCGAAGCCGAGAGCCAGCGTCTTCCAGCCTGCCGTGCGCAGTTCCCGAAACCACAACGCGCAAGCAATCAGGGCCGCGAGAGTAAAGCGCACGGTCAGGAAGTCAGATGCTGGAACATCATCCAGGACATGATCCTTTACCATAAAAAAAGTTGACCCCCACGCAGCGCAAACTGAAGCCAACGCTAAAATGGGGATTAACTTTTTCATCACGATGTCCTTATCTGTGCTAAGCGATTAGCGAGCGGCGTGGCCCTCCACATAATCGGTGTCTTTGTTGGTATTCCATGTAAACATCTGACGCAGCTCCAGGCCGACCTTCTCAATTTGGTGGCCTTCGCCTTCGGCGCGCAGACGCTTAAAATCAGGGGCTCCGGCAGCTTGATCGTCCATGAAACGCTTGGCGAAACTGCCGTTTTGGATATCCGCCAAGACGTCCTTCATATGGGCCTTCACTTCGGGGGTGATGACGCGCGGCCCGGAGATGTAGTCGCCGTATTCGGCCGTATCGGAGATAGACCAACGCATCTTGGACAGGCCGCCCTCGTTGATGAGGTCCACAATCAACTTCATCTCGTGGCACACCTCGAAGTAGGCGATTTCGGGCTGGTAGCCGGCTTCGACCAGGGTTTCAAAACCGTACTGGATGAGCTTAGACAACCCGCCGCACAGTACGTTCTGTTCACCGAACAGGTCAGTTTCCGTTTCTTCGGTGAAGGTCGTCTTGATAACGCCAGCGCGGGTCCCGCCGATGCCTTTCGCGTAGGACTTTGTCAGTTCCCAAGCGCGTCCGGATGCGTCGCATTCCACGGCGATAACATCGGGCACACCCTGACCGGCAACGAAAGTACGGCGCACCACGTGCCCCGGACCCTTGGGAGCCACCATGCACACATCGTGGCCGGGACCGGGCTTGATGTAGCCGAAACGGATGTTGAACCCATGAGCAAAGAACAGGGCGGCGTTCGGCTTCAGGTTCGGCTCGATTTCGGCGGCATAGACCTTGCTCTGCACCTGGTCAGGCAGCAGAATCATGACCACGTCGGCTTCTTTCACGGCATCCGCTACGGTTTTCACCGTCAAGCCCTGTTCCTCGGCCTTCGCCCGGGAGGAGGAGCTTTCGCGCAAGCCCACGACCACGTCGACCCCAGAATCGCGCAAGTTCAGCGCGTGGGCATGACCCTGCGAGCCGTAACCAATTACGGCCACCTTCTGAGACTGAATGAGCGACAGGTCAGCGTCGTCTTCGTAATAAATTTCCGCCATGATTTTTTCTCCTTAATTAATTGTAGAGGTGTTTCGTTGAAAAAGATATAGGGTGTTTTTCCGTGCAAAGACTAAGCAAAGCCAGGTTAATTTGCCCCTAAATTTGATCGGTAATGGACTTCGATCCGCGTCCAATCGCGACGTTGCCCGATTGGACGATTTCACGAACTCCGTAAGGCTCCAACTCGCGCAACAGAGCCGCGTGTTTTGCCGGAGAACCAATGGATTCGATGACCAGGGTGCCCCGCGACACATCCACGACATGCGCCCGGAACAGGTCCACAATCTGGAGTACCGCGGTTCGGTTCGTGTCGTCAGCCGAAACTTTGATGAGCATGAGTTCCCTCTCGACGGCTCGTTCGGGTTCCAACTCCACGATTTTCAGTACGTTCACCAGCTTGTTCAGCTGTTTCGTAACCTGTTCCAGGGACACTTCAGAAACATCAACCACGATGGTGATGCGCGAAATCTCGGGTTTCTCAGTTTCTCCCACCGCGAGGGATTGAATGTTAAAGGCACGGCGGGCAAACAGCGCCGCCACGCGGGTCAAAACGCCAGGCTTGTTTTCGACAAGCACCGACAGGGTATGCGTCATACTCATGTTTAGTCCTCCCAGGTCACAGTCTTGTCAGGGGCATAAATGACTTTATCGTTGGTCTGCCCGGCGGGAACCATCGGGAACACCATGGCATCGGGGCTGACCAGCACCTCAACCACGACCGGACGGTCGTCAATCTGGTGAGCTTTCTCTAGGGCTTGGCGCAGGTCTTTCGGGTCGGTAACCCGAATTCCCTCAGCTCCGTAGGCTTTCGCCAAAAGCATAAAATCGGGGATTCCCACCCGGTTTGCCTCATCGAGGTTACGGGCTCCGTCATGCAGGTCGGTCTGAGAATAACGTTCGTTATAGAACAAGGTCTGCCACTGGCGCACCATTCCCAGCGAGGAGTTGTTGATAAGCAGCACCTTTATCGGGATATGCAGTTGGGTGCAGGTGGCCAGTTCCTGATTCGTCATCTGGAACGAGCCATCTCCGTCTATGAGCCAGACTTCCCGATTTGGATTGGCGACTTTTGCGCCCATCGCGGCGGGGACGCCGAATCCCATCGTTCCCAGACCGCAAGACGAAATGTAGGTGCGCGGGTAACGGTAGGTCATAAATTGGGACGCCCACATTTGATGCTGGCCGACCCCGGTGACCACAATCGCGTCGTCGTCGCTGACCTCGTCCAGCACCTTGATAGCCTTTTGCGGGCTGACCAGGCCGTCCAAGGTATCGTCAAAGTACGCAGGGTACTTGTCTTTCAGTTTGGTCAAGGACTTCATCCACGGGGTCAAGTCCGGTCGTCCATACTGTTTGTAGGCTTGGGGCAGTGCCCGCAGCAGCGCCGCGACGACCTCTTTCAAATCCCCCACTATAGGAACATCGGCGTGACGAATCTTTGAGATTTCGGCCGCATCGATATCAACATGGATAACCTTGGCGTGAGGAGCAAAGGATTTCACGTCCCCGGTAACCCGGTCATCGAAACGCGTACCGAGCGCAATCAGCAGGTCCGCCTGCTGCATCGACAGCACCGCAGACACGCAACCGTGCATCCCCGGCATTCCCATGTGCTGCGGTGAATCATCGGGGAAGGCTCCACGCGCAGTCAGGGTGGTGACTACGGGAGCCCCAGTGGCATCAGCTAATTCTTTCAGCTCCGAGGTCGCATCGGCGGCAATTATCCCGCCGCCGATATATAGCACCGGTCGATGCGCCCCCGCGATTTCGGTGGCCGCCGCTGCGACCTGCTGTTTGGAAGGCTTGCCAGGCAGTTTGTATCCGGGTAACTCCATCGGTGGAGGCCAGGTAAAGGCCATTGTTTTGTTCTGGGCGGTTTTTGTGATGTCCACCAAAACTGGTCCGGGTCGCCCGGAGGAAGCGATGAAGAAGGCCTCGGCTAGGCGGGAGGGAATGTCCTCGGGACGAGTCACCAGGAAACTGTGTTTCGTCAGGGGCATTGAGGCACCGACAATGTCGGATTCCTGGAAAGCATCGGTGCCGATAGACTCCGCTCCGACCTGGCCGGTTATCGCGACCACCGGGACCGAATCCATCATGGCGTCAGCCAGACCGGTCAGCAGGTTCGTGGCGGCCGGTCCCGAAGTCACCAGCGCTACCCCGGTTTTCCCGGTGGATTTCGCGTAGCCCTCGGCAGCGTGGGCGGCGCCCTGCTCGTGGCGGGTCAGCACGAAGTTCAGTTTCTGGGAGTCATACAGCGGATCGAAAGTGGAGAGAATCGCCCCGCCGGGAATCCCGAAAATATCGGTCACTCCCAGTTCCTCCAAGGTACGAATGACAGCTTTCGCACCAGTCATGACTTCGCCGCGAGCTGCGGAATCAATTTCGTTGGGGGTCTCCTCGGGGCCATAGGCTCCCATGGATTTTGTTTCTGGTTCGCTCATGCACTCAACTGTAACTCTGGGGCGGAAAGGAAGAAAACTCGCAAGGGTAAAATCTCACTATGTGGATTCTGAACCGAATAATGAGACATTCCCGTCTTTAGATAACGACTGTGCACCAAGGTAAGCAAATGCCTGTTTTACAGCTAGTTTTTGAACTATGTCCGTTCAAAAGTATACCCCAAGCAAACTCTTTCGGGATAATAGGATGGTGTTTACTTACCTTGCTGCGAAACCTCTTGTATTGCTACTGCTCCTTCTGGGTCTGGGTATGGCCATCGGTCATATCAAAGTCAAAGGAATCTCATTAGGTGCTGCCGCGGTACTGTTCCTTGCTATTGCTATATCTGCCTCCGCAAAGGCTCAAGGCATCGAGCTAAGCATTCCCGTGGAGCTCTCAATGCTGGGCCTGGCACTTTTTGCTTTCTCTATCGGTTCGAACTCCGGGCCAAACTTTTTTTCGACACTTAAGAACTCCACCAAACCAATCTTGGCTCTTATCCTGATTTTCGTAATCGTTTCGGCCACCGCGGTAGGCCTAGGCAAACTCCTGAACATGAGCCCGGCCTCGGTGGCGGGAACTTTAGCGGGAGCTTTGACCAACACTCCCATGCTCGGAGCGGCGGGGACCGCTTCCGGAGACCCCGCTACCGCTACCGTCGGGTATTCCATTGCCTACCTCTACGGGGTGCTGGGAATGCTGATTTTCGCTGTTTTTGCCCTGCGGGCGGGAAAGCATGACAAGGATGCCCCCTCCCCCATCACCTCTCACACCATCCGCGTGGAACGGGAAGACCATCCTCGCTTGGGCGATATTTATCAGCATTACAACGAAAGCGTGGCTTTTTCCCGTCTGCGGCGCGGCGAAAAAGGCCCCATCATGCGCCCCACGATGGAAGATACCCTCAGCGAGGGGGACTTAATCACCGTGGTCGGAGATGCGAAATCCATCGAAAAGATTGAGTTGGAGTTGGGGCATCATTCGTCTCATTCCCTGCTGACTGACCGCAGCTACCTGGACTACCGACGCATTACTCTTTCCGACGCCTCCAAAGCTGGCAAGACCATTGCGGAACTGAACATGGGTGACCGCTTTGGCGCCACGGTGTCACGAGTTCGACGCGGCGACGTAGACCTAGTCGGTCACCCAGATTTGGTGCTACAGCTGGGAGATCGCGTCCGGGTGGTGGCACCGCTGTCAAATATTAAGGAAGTCACGAAATTCCTTGGCGATTCCACCAGCGGCCTGACGTCTTTGAACCCGGTAGCTCTGGGGTTGGGCATGGCAATCGGATTTGCAATCGGCCAAATTCCCATTCCAAATCCCTTGGGCGGTACATTTGAGATTGGTTACGCCGCTGGCTGTCTGATTATAGGACTAATCATGGGTCGACTCGGTCGTATCGGACCGCTGGTCACAGCCCTGCCTTTTACCACTGCAAAAGTGCTCAGCGAGATTGGTTTGCTCATCTTCCTCGCCCAAGCCGGGGTAGCCGCCGGTGGTTCTATCGGCGTGGCTTTCACCGGCGGTGACTGGTGGAAAATCTTGCTTCTCGGAATGATTCTGACCACATTGTTTGGGTTACTGCTCTATTTCATGATGCGCTTTGGGCTGAAAATGGGAGGCACCAAGCTGGCTGGCCTGCTGGCGGGGGCGCAAACCCAGCCAGCTGTTTTAGCTTTTGCCAACGGACAAACGAACTCCGATGGACGTATCGCATTGGGATACGCTATGGTCTATCCGGTCGCGATGATTGTCAAAATTCTTTGTGGCACATTCGTGGCTATGCTTTGAGGATTACCAGAGACAGCTGGGCAACTTTAATGGTGGTAGCGGGAGACGAGTTTGCTTAGTTGGCTGGAAGAATCAGCAACAGCCTGACCAGCCTCCAAAGTCGTACGCGCCCCCTCCGCAGACCTCTCCGCCGTAGACGAAACCGTCTCAATCGAACCCACAATATCCTGAGTTGTCTGCGCAGCCCCACGAACCACCCCAAACATCTCATTCGTCGTCGCCGTCTGCTCCTCAACCGCCGAAGCAATCGTCTGCTGAGAATCATTAATCCGCGAAATAATCTCACTAATCTGAGTGATAGCCTCAGCCGCCTTGGTGGAGTCTTCCTGAATAGAACTCACCCGCTCAGAAATATCCGCCGTAGCCACCGCAGTCTGCGCAGCCAAATCCTTAACCTCACCAGCAACCACCGCAAAACCCTTACCAGCATCACCCGCACGAGCCGCCTCAATAGTCGCATTCAACGCCAAAAGATTCGTCTGCTCCGCAATCGAAGTAATCGAATTCGTAATCTCCCCAATAGACTGCGAAGACTCACCCAACGTATCAATAACCTTCGTCGCCGAACCCACAGATTCAACCGCCTCCTCAGAAATCTGCGAAGCCGACGTAGCCGACTCAGAAATCTGACGAATCGCAGCCTGCATCTCCTCCATAGCCGCACTCAAAGTATCCATATTCGTAGCCAACGACTGCGCCTGCTCAGCAGCCCCCGCCGCCCGAGCCCGCGTATCCTGAGCAGTCTCATCCAACTCAGCAGCCGTATCAGCCAAATTACCAGCATGCTCCTGCAACCCCACAGAAGTACCACTAACCTCACCGATCAACTCATTAACCTGATCATTCTGACCATTAAAAGCCCTCGCCAAATCCCGAATCTCCGGCACACCCGTATCATCACGCAATCGAAAACCCAAATCATACTGATCATGATTCTGCAAAGCCACAGTATGCCGAGACAAAGGCAACCGGACAGTTCGTAGTGCCGCAATCAGGAACAGCAGTACCACCACGGCCAAAATAATAAATATCGCAATCAAAATATAGATGGTGACCTTTTGCAGGGAGGCAGCTCGACCCATTTGCGTATCGGCCGCATTGGCAGCCCCGGTTTCCAGCTGATTCAACATATTCAAAGGCGACATCACGGACTTGTACGAGTTGGAGTAGGCCTCTCCAAACACTAGGTCTGAGGCTGTTTGCAGCTGCGCCTCCGCATCCATAGCCAATTCCTCAGGCGAGAATTGGAAGTTTTCCAAATCGTTGGGCAGAGCGCTAAAGTCAGCTCCGCGGCTCAAAGCAGCCAAAGCCATGGCGTGAGTCTCAGTTTCTTGAGTGATTTTTCCTGCTTCCGAAGACTGCTGCACCAGCTTGCTTTCATCTTCCGTACCACCGTTGTCGGCGATGAGGCTAGCCCCATACTCTAAGTCGCGGTTCACATAGACCTGGTTGAAGTAATCCATCATGGCTTCTTCCAGGCCAGATATAACATAGACTCGCGCATTATCCGCCATATGTGTCCGGGCATTCTCTATGTAGGCAATCCCGTTATTACGCCGGTTGGATTCGTCTTGGGCCCGATTGACCTGACCTGTCGCGATGATAGTGCCAATTTGAGCGGCTACGCCCAAAATAGTCAGCGCCAGCACAACAATCATAGTGAATTTAATCATTGATGAAAAACGCATTTTTATTTCCTCCCTGACCTATGCAATCGGCGGATTCAAGGTTGCATAGTTGAGTGCGATGAATTCCTCGCCCCACGGTGCGAGTACTTCCTTAAGCATTCCCGTGTCCATCATTTTTTGCAGACCGGCTTGGATAGCTTTGGCCAACTCAGGATTGTCTTTCGCGGTAGCCGGACCCTGAGGTGCCACTTGGAAAGCCTCACCGATGGTGGCGAACTTTGGATTCCTCGACTCAGCGTAAGCCATCATCGGGCTTTCCCCGATGATTGCGTCCAAGGTTCCGTCTGCGACCTGTTTAACCAACTTATCTTGGTCAGCCTCGGAGACAATCTGGATTGCCGGTTTTCCGGCTTTCACGCATGAATCGCTGGTAGCCTGCAAAGTTTCGGCTTGTGTGGTGTCTGCTTGGGTGGCGACTTTCAATCCACAGGCGTTGGCGGGATCGAAATTGTTGGGGTTACCCGCCTGTGTGCCATAGACATATCCCGCCTGAATGTAGGCAACCATATTGGTCTGAGCCATCCGGGACTTGTTAACGGTCATGGAGGCCATGCCGATGTCATAGGTGCCATCGTTAACCTTGGGAATAATCGCGTCGAAATCTTCATCGCTAATTTTGAGTTCCGACACTCCCATCAGCTTTGACAGGGCTTTTAAGACGTCAACTTCGTAGCCCACCGGCTGATTGTTACTATCAAAGAACTCGGCGGGAGAATAAGGAATATCCATCGCCACCCGCAACGTATCCCGGTTCGCCTGGGGCAGCATCGCCGCGATTTCAGAATCCGGTTTGATGGAATCGAAGTTATAAGATTTCACTTCCGCTGAACTGGTCGAACCGGAACAGGAAGCCAGTGTTGCTCCCAACAGAGCGGCACCTGTTGCTGCCGAGATTATTTTCAGTATGAGATTCATTGCCTCTGCTTCCCTCCCCCGAAAAAGGGGAATCGCCTACAACTTCCCCGTTCTATGGTATCCCAGAGAGAAAAATTTGAAAGGGATTTCAGGCAATCGGCGGGTTTAGCGTGGCGTAATGCAACGCTATAGTCTCTTCACCCCAGGGAGACAGCACATCCGCAAGCATTCCCGTATCCATCATTTTTTGCAGACCAGCGCGCACCGCCTTGGCCAACTCCACATTGTCTTTCGCGATGAAAGGACCCTGCGGAGCTGTCTCGAAGGGCTCCCCGAACATCTCAAAATTCTGGTATTTTGCCTGGTTATAGGCTAAAATGGGCGTTTCCCCAATGATGGCATCAATGCTTCCCTGGTCGACCTGGGAAATCAATTTGTCCTGATCCGGCTCAGTAATGATGGTGACCGGCGACTTACCGATTAACACGCACTGATCGCTGGACGCCTGCAAAGTATCGGCCTGCGTGGTGTCCGACTGGGCCGCCACGGTAAACCCACAGGGCGAGACCGGGTCAAAATCCTTCGGGTTATCTCGCTGGGTTGCATAGCTGTAACCTGCCTCAACATAGGACACCATATTGCCCTGGCGGAGCCGCTCTTTATTCAACGTCAAAGCGGCCATACCCAAATCATCGGTGCCCTCGTTAACTTTGGGAATGATGGAGTCAAAATCTTCGTCTATGAATTGCACTTCTTTGATGCCCATTACCTTAGCGAGAGCTTTTAAAACGTCTACCTCATAGCCCACAGGCTGATTGGCGTCATCGAGAAATTCCGCCGGGGAGTAATGCAGTTCCATAGCAACCCGCAGCGTATCCCGGTTTGCCTGCGGCACCATCGCCGCGATAACCGGATCGGGTTTGATGGAATTAAAATCGTAAGACTGCATCGCCCCCGATTTTCCTGCTAACGCACATGACGAAAGCGCCACTGCCGTCATTGCTACACACGCTGCTGCAACCAACCTCATCGTGGGTTTCATATCAGCCAACTGCCTCCTGCTCTAGGACGAATCTCCGAAATTTAACCAGGGTTAGCACTAACCGAAGCACCCAAAATTGTACTCCTACCTGGCTGAATATTCACTGAAAAAATCACTCTGTTGACGTGAAAGTGTCCCGGTCCAAAATTGCCAGAACGTGGCCCAGCACCGGTGCGAGAACCTCTACTGTATCACGCACGGCGCCTGGAGAACCGTGGGGGACACCACTAGCGCGGCCCCCGCTGCCCGCGTGGAAATCCCCACCACGGGACGAGACATCATACCCAAGGGGGTAGCCTGTCGGTTACATTCCAGCAACGCGGCTTCCACTCCACTCAAACGGGCTTCCGCTAGGCCCTCAACAGCTTCGGGAGTGAGGTCACGCGAGCTAATCCCCGTTCCGCCCGTGGTAAAGACCAGCCGCGCCCCACTGCGACACGCCGCCAACACGGCCTTGTGAACGGAGTCCACCCCGTCAGGAACTACCACCGGTCCGGTCACCGCAAATCCCAGGTCTGCCAGCAATTCCACCGCCAACGGACCGGACCGATCCGGGTTTAGACTCGCGGAAACGGAATCGGAAACCGTAATGACGTAAGCCGGTGTCTGTGGCGGCAAAGACTGTTCAGTGTGGCTCATGATTCCCGCTCCCACGTCCCGGAGCGACCTCCGGATTTATAGGTCACGAAGGCCTCGCCGCGTTCATTCAGGTGGTTCATGGGCAGGGTATTTTCCATCACAAGTCTTTCTGGGGACGTCCCCATTTCGGGGCAAGTTTTCTGAACTGACCCTTTTAATATATGCAGGAAATCGTTTCCCTTACTAGAATTGTCGGGTGGAATTGTTTGGGATCAGCGGTTCGGAGCTGCTGCTCATTTTGGTCGTGGGCGTCATCGTCATCGGCCCGAAGCACGCCGCCCAAGCTCTGCTATGGTTCAAAGGAGTGATTGAGTGGCTGCGGGCATGGTCCGCCCGTCTGCGCGAAGAAGCGAATTTCACCAAGTCCGGCCTCAACGTAGATTTAAAAAACTTTGATCCGCGAGAATATGACCCGCGCAAGATGATTAAAGACGCGGTGGCCGAAGAAATGCAGCTGTGGATGGAACAGGCCACCAGTATCGAGAAAGCCGCCACACCGGGCCTTGTGCCGGGAAAAACCCCGGACAACCCCAAACCGTTGCCAGACCCTAAACCTGACGATTCCCCTGCTACCCCACAGGCCGACCCTCCAGATGCTCCTCCGGCCACTCCCCGTCAAGAAAAGCCCGCGTAAACTGATAAACTTGTGTTGATTTAGCCCTATATAGAGGAGAGATTAATGGTTCCGGCACATGTGATGTTGTTCAGCGGAGGCCCCGCAGTGTGGATTACTGTCATCATTATTTTGGTCGTGGTTTTCGGTGCCTCGAAACTGCCGGAAATTGCTCGCAACGTGGGCAAATCCGCAAAAGTATTGAAGGAAGAACTCAACGATTTGACCGAGGACACCAAGGCTGACGGAAAAGCTATCGAGAGCAAAAATGATGCCGCCAACGATTCCTCGAAAACTGACCCGGCCTCAGGCAACGATGCCGCTAAGTAACCGCTCAAGTGCCCACTGAGAAACCATCTGACCAGAATCGTGATGCCAACTCAGAAGGCGTCATGACGGTGACCGCGCACCTTGCCGAGCTGCGAAAACGCATAATCTGGTCATTTGCGGGCATAGCCCTGGCAACGATTGGCGGATGGTTTCTCTATGAAATCGCGCTGGCACACATTACCGCCCCCATGAAAGACGTCGCCGGGGCCAACCTGAACTTCCAGACCATCGGCGCGGCCTTTGACCTGAAAATCCGCGTGTCCTTGTGGCTGGGAGTGCTGATTGCTTCGCCGTGGTGGATTTTTCAAATTTTGGCTTTCATCTGGCCCGGTCTGCGTCGCCGGGAACGGTTCTGGATGCTGATTTTTGGTGTGGCCGGAGTCATTTTGTTCGCTGCTGGTGCGGTATTCGGCGACTGGACCGCGCCGCGGGCCGTATCGATTTTGTCCTCATTTACACCCCCGGATTCGGCGATGCTGCTGCAGGCCGATGCCTACATCAAGTTCTATATTCGCCTGGTGTTAGCGTTCGGGATTTCTTTCTTGATTCCCGAAATTTTGGTCATGCTGAACTTCCTCGGAGTGTTGAGCGCCCGCACCATGTTAAAAGGCTGGCGCTGGGCGACGATGGTGGCGTTTATTTTCTCGGCTATCGCCAACCCGCTACCAACCCCGTGGCCCGTCATCCTGCAGGCCTCAGCTCTGCTGGCACTGTATTTCCTGGCGGTCGGCATCGCGGCACTCCACGATTGGCGCCGAAACCGGAAGCAACCGTAACCCCGGCAACTATCAAAACCGCGCCGAGGTCAGATTTCGAGGACTTTCACAATCGACCACGGCGCCACGGATTCATCTAAGAAAATCCCCCTACATCTTACCAATGAACGGTAACGGAATCATTGCCCGACGGATATGCAGGGTATAAACCACCAAATCGTTTATGGTAAATTCTAATTTGTCCTAGGCTTGACTGACCGGCGAATGCCACAGTAGTGCCGACCATAATATCTGGATAAATACAATCAGACTCCATTCCAGAAGGGCTCACATAGCATACCTTAATCACATCGGTAGGATTGCCTCCGCCACCGCTTGAATAACTGGTCGCCCGATACTCAACATAGGTAATAGGATGGGACGGTGGGGTTGGATATGCCAGATGAAAGAGGGTATTAGCAACCCATTCATCCGACCCTTGAATGGTTACAGGTTTTTGTGAAGCACTCCAGGATTTAAAATCAATAATAATCTGAGCGTTAGAAACCGAACCTACCGACCCCAAAGCAAACAAGCAGGCAATGAAAGAAACAACTGCAACAAATCGCGTCCTCATAAATCCTCCAATCGATTATGCATACCGTTTAAGTTTTTTAATTATCGACCTAATCGGGCACGGTAGTCCTGGAACAGGATACCAGCTATTTGTGCGTCGCTATCGAAGCTAGACTGAGGCGCATCAGACAAATAACGCGCCATATCTGCCACGAATCGGGCATCTTTACCTTTGGCAGTGGGATGCAACGGATCAAATGACATCAGCAAGAAATCCTTAGGAAGGCGGCTGGTCTCGAAAGCAGTCGAGCCGATAAACTGATTCGCGAATGCTCTGTCTTCCCGACCTGCCGGCCGGTCACCAATCGTATGGCGATTCACTCCAGCCCAAAAACTGAAATTATTCTCAAATTGGATAGCGTTGGAAATGTCGTATCCGTTGTCCTGCGCGTATGCATAGGCCACAGCCATAATTTCGACGTCAGCAAGCGACAAGTTAGCTCGACTGGCCCACTGAGCCATGACATCTTCCATGTCCTGGGCTGTAATTTCGACTGGGGTTCGAGCATAGGAATATCTAATGTTCAACCCGCGTAACAGCTGTTCCTGTAATCGACCTTGACGGGAAATTTCAACTTTATCCTCGATTGGCTGGTTCGCTTTAGATTCTGTCGCCAGCAATGTCCCCGACCGCGCGCCAAAATCCCCAACCCGGGTGGTATACCGGGTTTCCCGCAGACCAACATCAGCCAAAGCCGCAAAAGGAATCTGCAGCATAACCAGCTCCTTTGTTCAATGTGTACTGACTATCAAGCCAAACACATCAGATACAACCTCAGGTTAGCATAGCCGTGCTAGAAAAGATACCCTTTTCTGTATTTTTTGCACAAAGATTGCTCCCTACAAAGACTTAGTACGGACATAGGTTCCTGGCTGTGCCAAGCATCTCTTGATGCTCAGATTATCCGCTACTCTCACCATTACCGAACAGCCGTAACCCCGGCAACTATCAAAACCGCGCCGAGGTCAGATTTCGAGGACTTTCACAATCGACCACGGCGCCACGGATTCAACATCTCGGTCTATCAGCATCAAAGCGTTCGCTTTATGCAGTGAGGCCACCAGGTGTGACTTCGATCCTAAGGGGTGGGTACGCTGAACCGTGGCGGTTTGTCCCGGTTGTCCCGGCGTCAAACGCACAGGCACCACCTGGACTTTGCCTCGTGGAGAGGTCCACGCCTCCACCACGGTCGCTTCCTGGCACTCGTGCACCCGCTGTGGGTCACGCCCGCCGAGCTTCGCCAGCACCGGCAGTGCAAACAGATGCCACGAGACGAAAACCGAAACCGGGTTTCCCGGCAGAGTCCGCACCGGTATCCGGCGCCCGCCGCTCGCCTGCACGAAACCGTAACCTTGAGGTTTACCCGGCTGCAGGGCAACTCGTGCGAAATGGAATCCCCAATCGCTAACACCTTGTTTCACCACCTCATAAGCGCCGGCCGAAACCCCGCCCGAAGTGATGACCAGGTCGCTCACGTCCGCCACCCGGCGCAAGGTTTCACGGAACTGCGCCACATCGTCCCCGCAAAGACCCGCGAAACTGACCTCCGCCTGGGCCACTCGCGCTAAGGCCGACGCCAGAGACGAGTTTGAATCCGGAATCATCGATCCTTCCAGCGACGCCCCCGCTCCCGCCAGTTCGGAACCGGTGGCGATAATTCCCAAACGCTGCCATTATTGGCAGCTACCCGGCTATTCTCCCCCTATAATCTCCGATTCCAATTTGATACCTATGGAATTGGCTCTTCCGGACAGTCTTTCAGCACCCCCGTCATGGCCTGTTTCTCTGCCGGGGTAACCCACAGCCCGTATTTCGCTTTCACCGCAATCTGACGCGCCACGTAAGCGCAGCGATAGTCCCGTGCGGGCGGCAGCCATTCGGACGCATCTTGCGATTGTTTATCCTGATTGGCTTGGCCTTTTACTGCTTCCAAGTTCAGCGGATCGTTGGCGATGGCTTCCCGTTCCTGCTGGCTGAGCTGCTGGCCGCCTGTACGCCACACGTTACCCAACGCCACCACGTGATCAATCTGGACCGCGTCAGAGGTTTCCTGAGACCGCCTGAAATCAATGGTTTCCCCGGTGTATTTATCGTGCAAAACTCCGCTTTGTACCACGCAGTGCGCGGGAGTGTTGTTCGTAGCCGCCCGGTATTGGACGTCCTCTAGATCGCGAGCCAACACTTCGTTGCGGGTATTGCAATTGTCACCATCAAGGTCCAGCCACCCCTTGCCGAACAGCCGCTCGCGGTCAAAATCGTGGAAAGAATCTTTGTCGCGCACTTCCAAAGTGTCCAACACGTCACTAGCGCGGCTCCCCGCAGTTTTTCCGGCGGCGTCACGAGTCTGTTCCTCGGCGTTCCCGGATTGGCTGGCGGAATGGGTCCGGTCACCGCCGATGAGGCCGAACAACCAGCCGTCGTCCCCAACAAACTGGGTGCCCAAACCGGTCACGGCCACCACGGCGAACGCCACCAAAGCCAAATTGCGCCCCCGCTGGTTACGGTTTGAACTCTTGCCAAACCACCCGTCCCAAGGCGCTACCTGCGGTGTTTCCGGTTCCAGACCGCGGTTTTCCTCCGGCACAGCACCCTGACCAGTGTTGTCCTTATAGCTCATGCTTCCAGCCTAACGAAGTAATCTTGCCCGGTCACATCTGCCACCAGTCCCACACCGCGAGGGCTGTCCCCGAAGGCGGCAAAATCAACAACGGTGTCTCGTGACGGTGCCACCACGGACTGAGGCGTGAAAACTCCGGCGGAAAAGCTGGCAAAATCCGGGTCTAGGGCCACCCAATCCACCAGCTCCATCCAGTCCAGTTTGTCGAATTGGCCGGTCACATCGTCCTCAGCGGTATCTGTTGCCACCGCGGCATCCAGCTTCGCGAGGCGGGTTTCGACTTCTCGACTCAATGACTCCAAGCCCGGCACGATTTGGTTGGCGGCCCAGGAAGCGGAATCTCGCCACACTTCAAAGCCGACTCCGGCTTGCACCAGGCGCCGCCGGGCCAGATGCACCCCCAAACTATTGCGCTCTATTCCCAGGAAACGTCGCCCCAGTTGGGCTGCCGCCACCAGAGTGGAGCCGGATCCGGCGAAGCAGTCCATCACCAGTCCCCCCGGCGGGCACGCCGCGGCGATGGCACGTTGCATGACTGCCACCGGCTTTTGGGTCGGATACCCTACCCAGGTTTCAGAATGATTTGGCGGCCGGGAAATCTGCCAAACATCGGGGGCGACCATGCCCTGCGGATTGAACAGTTCGCGGCGCTTCGGGGCTATGGCTGCGTTATACGCCACCCGCACCGCATCGGGGTCAAAATAGTAGCGGCGCCGGTCGCGGGCATAAAACAGGATAGTGTCGTGTTTGTGGCCGAAAGCCCGCCGCGACCCCCCGCCCGAAGCGTAAGCCCACACAATCTCGTTGACCAGGCTATTTGCCCCGAACACCTCGTCCAAGACCAGGCGCAACGCGGCGGAGGAATGCCAATCGCAGTGGACAAAAATCGTTCCTGTTGGCGACAAAAATCGCCGTAGCACCGTCAGTCTCTCGTACAAATTTTGCAGGTAGTCCGCGGTTTTCCAGCGGTCGCCGTACTGTTTCACAGCGATGGTGCGTTTCGGGCCAGCCCGGCGGTGCGTCCGAATCTGTTGCACATAATCCGCCCCGGAGTTAAACGGCGGATCAATATAGATACAGTCGACGCTGCCCTCGTAGTTAGGCAATAATCCGCTCATGACCTGCAGGTTTTCCCCGACATAGAGGAGGTTTTCGCTCTGCGTTGTCGCAACTTCGCCCCTGAGCGTTTCCCGGTAGCGCTCAGCTCGGACGTAGGGCCGGGGTGCGGCCAGTGTCACTTCGTGTTTTCCGCGCCACGTCAAAGCCAGTTCCGGGGGTTTTTCCTGCACCATCCCATCCTACTGTGGGCGGCTCAGCCGGCAATAACCCGCCACTTCCGGAGGGAAGCCGTGCTTTTCACCCCCAGAGAAATTCCGCGGCAGGGCATGGCGCAATCGGCTAAAATGGGATTCACAGCCAAGCGGGAGGAAACGGGTCATGAGTGAGGGCAGCGGGGGTTTGTTCGATAACCCCTTTGAATCACCGTTCGACAACGCGCCTTTTTCTGTCAATAGGCTGCCCAACCTGACCCGTGACCGGGTTAAGAAAGTCTTGGAAGGACACAACTGGAGTTACCAGGTCAACCACGATGGTGACGTGGGCGGGGCTTGGCAAAACGGCATCTATTACTTTCAAGTAACAGGGGAAAAGGACACTATCCTCTGCGTGCGCGGCACATGGCGCGGTGAACCGGAACTGGACGATTTCATTCTGATTAACTCGATTTGTAACCGTTGGAACACGGATTATTACTGGCCGAAAGCCTACGCGCGAGTGACCGAGGATCGCGAAGTCTACGTGCATACGGAACTGCCCATCAGCTGGCGTACCGGCTTGACGGACGCACAGCTGGACGAACAGGTACGTTGTGCCTTGGAATCCAGCGAGGATTTCTTTGAGCATCTGGCCGAGCAACTCCCGAGCGCGATGCCGGAACCGGACGAAGATTCCGAATAGGCTCTTACGTGGGCAGCAACCACCACAGGGCGCGGCCTTTGGCACGGTAGCGTTCCAAGAAACGCTCCATCCGCACTGCCCAATAGGATCCCAAACCGTGACGCACCCGCAGTACCTGCCGGGCAGCATCTTTGCCTTTCTTTGGGTAGGTCAGCTCTGCATAGAAACCCCGCGGAGAAATCAGCCCGTAATCCCAACACAAACTCAACACTGATTCGATTTCTTCCAAGGTTTCGGGCAACACTTTGTTTCTCTGGCCGGTCAGTTCCTCAATAATCAAATCCGTAACCTGGCGGCTCATCAAGTGAGCCATGTCGCGAGTCTGCATCGGGACGGGTGCCGGGGCGGAATCGCTATCCGCGTCAAGTTCGCGCGTGTCCATAGCGATAGCCGAACCAATCCCGAAAATATTGCGATACGTGGGATTGCGGAAAGTTCGCGGCAGCACCGTCACTACCTGACCGGAAGCGTTTTGCTGGGTCTTTGCGTCCACCCGTAGCCGCCCCCAGCCGTCATAGAGATCCTCGCGCAGATCAGCTCCGTTCGCGTCATGCACCGCCAAGGGCGTGAGGACCCGCGCCGCCTCCACCGCCACCAAATCACATTCCATCTCTCCGGGCTGGCCCTCGCCGTGTACCGGAACGAACCTGACTCTTCGCCCATTGATCGAGGCCAGACGCATATCTTTGTGCAGAATCAGGCGGTGCGTATCGATGAGATGCACAAGGGCGGTCTGCATGTCTTCTTCCATCTTCGGGTCGTCAGTTTGGCCGTACATCCACGGCCGTCCCGCATCAAAAAAGTGCAGTTCCACCCGCGAGCGCAGAAAAGCGGCCCGCAGCACCTCGTCCACGCACAGGGCATATTCCAGCGCCCCGTAAAATCCGCCCATGCCGCGAGCGGAACGACCGATAGCGATGACTTTCGGTTTGCCTCCCACCGGGGAATCCTGCATTTCAAACAGCAGTCTGCGCAGTTCTGCTTCCCCCGCGATGGCACTGTCCAGGCGGTCCAAGACACAGGTCGGCACCGTGGTCGATTCCGCGGGAATGCCCGCTACTCGATCGATATCGTGTCCGGTGGCAATGACCAGGTAATCGTAAGGCACCCGCGCAACTTGACCCTCCAGGTGCGAGCCAGTAAAAGTCAGTTGGACCTGGGGACGCGGGTCGTCTCGGTAGCCTTTGGGGTAAACCGCAGTAGCCATGCCTTGGTGAAAAATAATGCCTTTGCGTCGGTAAAGCGGACCGAGCGGGACAACTTGCCGATGCACCGGCTGCAGGCCGGAGGCAATCTGGGCCATGACATCAGGATTCGTCCAAGCCGAGCCGGGGCTGATGACGATGACATCGTGGTCGTCTTTGAGGCGGTGTTTTAAGCCGAGGGCTGTGGAGTGGCCGGCCATTCCAGCTCCAATGACAACAATCCGGGCCATGCTTCACCGGGCTGAATTGTCCAGGCGGACTTTGATGGTGCTGGTGGCTTGTTCCACCGGCTTGATTTTCAGCTGGTCGATATTCACGTGCGCCGGCAAATTCAAGGTCCACACAATAGCTTGGGCGATATCGGCCCCCACCAGCGGATAGTCCACCCCGGCATAAACGCCCTCCGCCGCAGCCTTGTCCTCCAGGCGCGACAGGGAAAATTCCGGGGTTTGCACCAATCCGGGCATAATCTCGATAATCCGAATCGGCTGACCCACCAATTCCAGGCGCAGTGTTTCGGGCAGCATCGCCTCGGCGTGCTTGGCGGCGGTATAGCCCGCCCCGCCCGGGTACGTCTCGTGACCGGCAGTCGAGGTGACGAACACCAAATCCCCACCCCCGTGAGCCAACATTTGCGGCAGGAAAGCCTGGGTGACCTGCAGGGAGGACAAAACGTTGATGCTGTACATGGTTTTCCACCGCTCCAGCTTCGCCTCCATCACGGTGTCGGTGCCGCGCGCTCCCCCGGCATTATTGACCACCGCGTCCACGACCTGTCCCTCGGCGGTGGCCCACTCAAACAGCGCCTGCACGTGCTCAGGAATGGTCAGGTCAGCGGCAAAAGCCGCGCAGCCCGTCTCATAAGCCAAGGCCGCCAGCCTTTCGGCGCGCCGGGCGGTCGCCAACACCTCCCACCCGCAGGCACACAGCTGTTTCACGGTTTCCCACCCGATTCCGGTAGAAGCCCCGGTCACGAGCACTCGTCCCGGCTGGCGGGCCGGTCGCGTTTCGGGAACTGTAATTCCAAAACTTTGGGGGTCAAGAGTCTCTTGGGACGGCTTTACGGGTCCGGGTGTGATGCTCATCTTTCGGTCACCTTTCCAGAATTTTTGGCTGCAGAGCCACGCTATAGACTTAGCCTATAGGAAAACGACTCCGGCGGTTTGCTCTGAACGCCGAGAAAACCGCTCAAATCAAGAAAAGAGGCAAGATGAAACTCGGTTTTATTGGAATGGGTGCCATGGGTTCGGCAATTGCGACGGGGGCTCTCAAACATGACTTCGTCAAGTCCCGCGACCTGAGTTTTTCTGATTTCGGCGTAACCCCGGGTGAACACCCGCTGACCAAGGAGTTTGGAGCCTCACAAGTGGCTTCTAACCGGGAACTGGTCGGGTCGGTTGACGCGGTAGTCGTCGCGGTGAAACCGAAACATATCGGCACAGTCCTCACCGAAATTGCCCCGGAGCTGGGAGGAAAGCTGGTCATTTCCATCGCCGGAGGGGTCGGGCTGGACCACCTGGAGGGCTGGCTCACCCCGGAGACTCCCATTGTGCGGGTCATGCCAAACCTGAACGCCCAGGTCAACGCCGCCATGTCGGCCTTGTGCGCGAACGCGACGGTAGCCCCGGAACAAAAGCAGTACGCCCTGGGCCTGTTCAACGCGGTGGGCCGCACAATCGAGCTGGAGGAATCCTTGTTCCCCGCGTTTACCGCCATCGCTGGTTGCGCCCCCGCCTGGACTTATACCTACGTGGAAGCCTTGGCGAAAGCCGGCGTGGCGGCGGGCCTGACAAAAGCGGCGGCCATCGAGTCCGCGACCCAGATGCTGCTTGGCTCCGCCCTCATGCTGCAAGACGGTTTGGAAAAGGGCGCTCACCCCTGCCAGCTGGTCGATAGAGTGTGCTCCCCCGGCGGCTCCACCATAGCCGGTTTGCTGGCGGGCGAGGACGCGGGATTCTCACGGGCCGTAGTACACATGGTTGAGGGCGCTATGGCCGGGGATGCCAAAGCGACCCAGAAATAACCTCGCCCACCGAACGCGTTAGGGTAGCGGGAACGCGAGCGGGTAGACTATTGCAGGTAAATCACGACAATAAAAGGAAAACGATGACCGAGAGACTGAAAGCTCCGAGCGTACCGGCAAAGACGACCCTGGACGGGATTGAGGACAAATGGCGCGAAGTGTGGGCGGACGCGCAGACCTACGCTTTTGACCCGGACACTACCCGGGAAGCCGTGTACTCTATCGATACCCCGCCGCCCACCGTGTCTGGCTCGCTGCACGTTGGTCACGTGTTTTCCTATACACACACGGATTTGGTGGCGCGTTACCAACGGATGCGCGGTAAGAACGTGTTTTACCCGATGGGCTGGGACGACAACGGTCTGCCGACCGAGCGCCGGGTGCAAAACTATTTCGGGGTGCGTTGCGACCCGTCCTTGCCCTACGTGCCCGATTTCACTCCGCCGTATGAGGGCGGGGAAGGCAAGTCCATTAAGAATGCTGACCAGGTGCCGATTAGCCGCAAAAATTTCGTGGAACTGTGCGAACGTTTGACCGCTCAAGACGAAAAACAGTTCGAGGAACTCTGGCGGACGCTGGGGCTGTCTATCGACTGGTCCTACACGATGCAGACTATTGGTAAGCCTGCGCAAAAGGTGGCGCAGACGTTTTTCCTGCGTAACTTTGCTCGCGGCGAGGTGTACGCTGCCGAAGCGCCAGGTCTGTGGGACGTCACGTTCCAGACCGCGGTGGCGCAAGCCGAGTTGGAGGCGCGCGACTATCCCGGCTCCTACCATTCTTTTGCGTTCCATCGCGAGGACGGCAAGGGCGACATCGTTATCGAGACGACTCGTCCGGAACTGCTGGGGGCGTGCTGCGCACTGATTGCCCACCCCGACGATGAACGTTACGCCGATATGTTCGGCACCTATGTCACGTCACCAGGGTTTGACGTGCGGGTTCCCGTGTTGGCTCATCCCGAGGCCGAGATGGACAAGGGTTCGGGTATCGCCATGTGCTGTACTTTCGGCGACTTGGTGGACGTGGATTGGTGGCGGGATTTGCAGCTGCCGACCCGGGTTATCCTGCGCAAGGACGGTCGGATTATTCCTGACGTGCCGGATTGGATTACCTCCGAGCGCGGTCGGGCGCTGTATCAGGAAACCGCTGGGAAAACGACGTTCTCTGCCCGGAAAGCTATCGTCGAGGCATTGCGAGAATCCGGAGAAATGCTGGGGGATCCGAAACCGACCCAGCGTATGACGAACTTTTACGAAAAGGGCGACAAGCCTCTGGAAATCGTGACTTCACGCCAGTGGTACATCCGCAACGGCGGCCAGCCTTATGCCCGCACCGCGGGAGGCACGGATTTGCGTGAGGAACTGTTGGCGCGCGGGCGTGAACTGGACTTTGTGCCTGACTTTATGCGGGTTCGCTACGAAAACTGGGTCAACGGTTTGAACACCGACTGGCTCATTTCCCGCCAGCGTTTCTTTGGGGTGCCGCTGCCCCTGTGGTATCCGGTCAAGGACTCTGGTGAAACGGACTATGACCACCCGATTTTGCCCAGCGAGGACGTGCTGCCTATAGATCCGACCACGGATACACCCGCGGGGTTCGAGGAATCTCAGCGTGGCGTGCCGGGCGGTTTCGTGGCGGAAGTCGACATTATGGACACCTGGGCGACCTCCAGCCTGACCCCCGAAATTTATTCGGGTTTTGGACGGGACGAAAAGCTGTTTGCCACGACTTTCCCGATGGACTTGCATCCTCAGGGTCAAGACATTATTCGTACTTGGCTGTTCTCGACTGTGGTGCGGTCCCACCTGGAGTTTGACGCTCTGCCGTGGCGCCAGGCCGCGATTTCGGGCTGGATTTTGGATCCTGATCACAAAAAGATGTCCAAGTCCAAAGGCAACGTGGTGACCCCGATGGGACTGCTGGAAAAGCACTCTTCCGACGCGGTGCGCTACTGGGCGGCCTCGGCCAGGTTGGGGACGGACGCGGCCTTTGACGAGGGCGAAATGAAGGTCGGGCGGCGTTTGGCCATCAAACTGTTGAACGCGTCGAAGTTCGCGCTCTCCATGGGCGGGGACGCCGACCTGGTCTTGGATCCGGCGCTGGTAACGGTCGAGGTAGACCGGTCTTTGATTGCCACCCTAGCGGAAGTCATCGCGTCTGCGACCAAGGCTTTCGAGGAAATGAACCATGCCCGCGCCCTGGAAGTGACCGAGAGCTTCTTCTGGACGCTGTGTGATGATTACTTGGAGCTGGTCAAGGACCGCGCTTACGGCAAGGATTCGGCGGCCGATAGTGCCGCGGTAGCTTCCGCGCGCACGACCTTGGCACTGGCGATTGATAACGTGGTGCGCCTACTCGCGCCGTTCTTGCCTTTCACCACCGAGGAAGTGTGGTCCTGGTATCGCACCGGGTCGGTACATCGGGCGGCTTGGCCCAGCACCGACGGTTTGGATAGCGTGGGAGGTAATCCCCAGGTGCTGCAGGCGGCCGGCGGAGCGTTGTCGGCCCTCCGTAAGGTCAAGTCGGATGCCAAGGTGTCCCAGCGCACCCCGTTCTTGCACGCCACCGTAACTTTCCCCGAGCCCGATGTGGCGTGTGCCGAGGCGGCTCGCGCCGACTTGGTGGCCGCCAACCACGTGGAGGGCAAGCTGGAGTTCGTTGCTGGCGAGGTCGAATCCCCGCAGGTCAGCGCCGCCGAGCTGGGCGAGCCCCCGGCAAAACCGGCGAAACCAGCGAAATAGTTTCCTGCTCTAGCCCGGGAACAGTCCCCTTTGCGCTCGCCAGCGCCAGGAACTCATCACCGGAACCATCTAGAAAAATGAACCATAGTTCATAAATCCATCGAAATTGGATAAAAATGGACCGTACTTCAGAAATAGAACGCGGTTTCTGAGAATCAAGCCTCAACTACATCGGGAGAATTTCTAGGCGCGCCGCCAGTTTTCGCGCGTCTTGGGGCGTGTCGACGTCCGCGCAATAATGTTGTGGGTCCGCCACTGCGGCCACCTCCAGGCGGGAAAAACCGCTGCGGATTGACCGGTTCCGCACTTGGGGTAGTCCCCGCAAGGCGCCCAGCCGGTAGCAACCGTGCAGGTACTGGAATCGCGTTTCGCCATCGTCCGCCAGCGGCGCCGCCCCGGCACAGTCCTCTATTTGCGCACACAGGTTCCCCCACAATCTTGGGGTCAGTGGCGCGTCACAGGGCATCACCGCCACGACCGCAGAATCCGGCAAATCCCCCAACTGTGCCACCCCGGCATTGAGGCCCGCCAGCGGTCCACCCAAAGGGGGATCTTCCAACGTCAGTACTACCCCGGGGGGGAACCGACAGGCGTCCGGGTGCGACCACGACCAGCCGACCGGAGCACCTGGTGCGCTCGATTTCGGCAAAAACCCAGTCAATGAGCCTGGTGCCTCCCACCCGATAGTCGGGTTTGGACACTCCGCCCAAACGTTTCGCGGTCCCTCCTGCCAAAATCACCACCGCGTCCGGTACAACCGCCGGGTTTCCTGCACAGTTACACATTTACGTTCAGTCCACCTCCTGGGGTTCGCGCTCTCCCCCGAAAGCGTTTAGGTAAATTGTAGGCTCTGTGCAGAACTTTGGTTTGGCTACCGACCGGGCACAAGCCGGCGGGCCGCACCCGCCCGTTACGGCGTCAGTCCGCCAACACGGGGCTCAGTGGCAGCGGTTCGGGCAAATCTAAGGAGATGCTCAACTGTAGCTCGGGGTCGGCAAATACCCTCCCGTTGGAAGTCATGGCGAGGGCGCGATACGCCCCACCCAGAACGCCCTTCTGAGTCAAATCGTGCAGCAGGGGGGTGCCCCCCGCAATCAGCGCGGTAGAGAGAGCCTCGCAACTCATCGCGTCAGGTCCCACCACAAGTGCCGCGCAAATATCGGTAAACGCGAGCTGCCCGTCCAGACCGCGAATGTGGCTGCGCACCAGACTGGGGACAATATCCGTTTGCGGTAGTGCGGAAAAGGAGAGGGACTCGTTTTCTATCTGCAGGTTTCCTAGGAATTCCCGGCCTGTCCAGGGCGATTGGACTCTGATGATGGCCCGGCGATTCGGTGCCACAATCGACGAACCTCCGAACGAAACCAAGACGTCGCTGCCGCCCGATTGTGCAATGAGGGAAGCCAGGTGCGCGGCCGCGTAGCCTTTCGCGATACCTCCTAAATCTAGGCTCCCAGCCCCCACTCCCTCGGTGAGACGAGCCTGCTCGCCCCGCAGTTGGAGCGTTTCGGCACCCAATCCCAAGCACGGGAATAGTTTAAAGAACCCCCTGGTACGCTGCGACCAATCCTGAGCAGCCCGAAACACCGCAGCACAGTGCGGTCCGACATTGATCCACTCGGTGTTCATGCGACTCACGGGTGAATCCGCCCGAAACCGCGACAAGTCATCCTCCAACTGCTCCACCCTTTGCGGCAGGCTCACCCGGAGGACTTCCGCGACCTGGGGAGCGCTGCGCCACGAGACCGTCACCAGCGTTCCCATCGCGGCAAAAGTAATCGTGGTTTCTCCGTGCAAAATCTGCGCGAGGTGCACAACGCCTACTTTTTCGCGGTGTCCATAGCCGCCTGCACCGCGTCGAGGAACAACCGATGTGACAAGGACGCCCCGGCCACCCTATCGACCTGATTTTGATTCCCGGTCCTCAAGAACTGCTGTACATAGCGCTGTTCGGCGCTGATAGCGTCTTGGGCGCGCTGGTAGAACTCCGTGTCTATCCCGCCGCTAGCGGTTTTCCCGTAATTATCGTCGTGTACAGTCCCGTCTTTGTCATAGAGACGAAACTCAGCGTCAACCACCTGACCGTTCTTAATTGTGAAGCGAACTTTGCCGACCGTACCGTCCTCTTCGGGCTGCGAGCTGCCCGCATATTGCCCATCGGGCAACGTTGAGGCTGCTGGGTAAGTCGCGCAGCCGCTGAGGGCGACCATGCCGATAGCGAGCAATGCCCCCGCGGTCGTTTTACGCATCTTTCCCTCCTGTTTCCGACGTTTCCGGCGTGCCTGTCGTGGAATTTTGCGGCTGATTTTTCACTTCGCTGACGATTTTTCCGTGTTCCAAAATGATTTGGCGCTGACCTTGCCGAGCGACGTTGGCATCGTGGGTGACGACCAATAGCGTGGTGCCCTCCCGATGCAGCTGCGAAAAGAAATCGATAACGATGTTTTCGTTTGCCTCGTCGAGGTTTCCGGTCGGTTCGTCCGCCAAAATGACAGAAGGGTGGTTGATGAGGGCACGAGCCACGCACACGCGCTGCTGCTCTCCTCCGGATAGTTCATGAGGGAGGTGGGTGGCGCGAGCGGACATGCCCACCCGGTCTAGTGCCTCCATCGCCTCGGCTTCATCAGGGAGGGAATGGTAGTACTGGGCCATCATCACGTTTTCCACCGCGGAAAGGTGCTTGACCAGGTGGAACTGTTGAAAGATGAGGCCAATCTTGCGGCGGCGCACCGCAGCCAATTCCAGTTCACCCATCTTGTCCAGACGCTCCCCCTCCAGGTAAACCAGTCCTTCGGTGGGAGAATCCAGGCAGCCCAAAATGTTCATCAAGGTCGACTTGCCCGAACCGGACGGACCCACTACCGAGAGCCACTCGCCTCGGGCCACGTCCAGACTGACATTATCCAGCGCCGCCAACTCGCCGTATTTTCGAGACACATTCTCGACTCGATAAATCAATTGTTCATCATTATTATCTGCCATAGCATTCTCACTCTCCACCAAGAACGTTTATAGGATTAATCCGGGCAATACGTTTAGCCGGCCACAGAGAACCGATAACCGCTACCGCTACCGAAAACACAATTGTGAGGACTATAATTATCCAGTTGATTTCTACTCGCGCCAGGAAAACTTTTTGCAATATGTAATCCGCCAGCCCAATTCCCAGCAGCACCCCTAAGAAGCCTCCGAACAGCCCTAACAGTATCGACTCTCCAATCAGCTCCGTGAATACGTCCTTACTCAAAGCCCCTAAGGCCTTTTTTAATCCAATCTCACGAGCACGTTCCGAAACAATCGAACTCAGTGTTGCGGATACCGCAATAAGCATTAGGGCGGAAATAATAATACTAACTACCCAAATTAGGTTGCTTAGAGTATGAGCGATGCGCGTCTCATTTTGTGTAGTCCGACGCACCACTTCAGCGTCAATCCCGTTGACCTTTTTTTCGATAGTTTTCGCTAAAGCGCTAAGTTGGGCCGTATCACCTTTCAGGGAATATTCCACCAAACTATAGTGGTCGGCAACCCCACCCATAGCGGTATAACTGTCTGGGCTCAACACCGCCAAATCGTCCTCGGGACCGCCGGTGCGCAGCAGCCCAGATATTTCCAACTGTTTGCCGGAATGGTTAACGTCTCCTGAGTTCTGCTCATCGTTGTTTTCCCGTAGCTGCGCCACCTTGAGGCCAATCAGGTCACCGACGTGCAGACGGAATTTTTCTGCGAGGTTCATGCCTAACAGGATCTGTTCGCTACCCTGCGGCACTTTCCCCTCGATTGACCAGTAGGGTCGAACTGACCGAGCGTCGGCAAATTTCGTCACCATGAGGGGAACGGGCTGTTGCCCATAGAGCAGGTTACCGTAGCTGTAACCGGCTCGCCCCAACAGGCTCTCGCCGCACTGCCGGTCTATGGCGGACACCGTTTCCGGAGTAATTACGTTGGAACCTTGTGGCAGCACTACCAGGTTTGCTCCAAAAGAGCGCAGTTCCTTGGCGATATAGTCGGGAACCGTCACCGCCACCAGCCCCAACCCGGAGAGGGTGGAGGCACCCATCGCGATTGCTAGGGAAGCAATCAAAACTCGAGAGAAACGGTGCGCAAAGGCTTTCCAGATGATGCGCACGAACATTCGTTTGTGTGAGTTCATTGCCACCTACTTTCTGTGCAGGACTCGCGCCGGCTGCAAAGTCACCAACGCCCGGATTGAAGGTAAACAGCCCAGCAAAACCGTCAGCCCTACGATGACCGCCATCAGGGGGAACACCACCGGGCGGATATTGATACTGACCCCAAATACCAGGTGGCCGACCAGTTGGGCCAGACCGATGCCGCCCAGGCACCCGAACGCGGCCCCGACTAGGCTCACGATGAAGGTTTCCGTCAGAATCATCAGCACTACAAACAGATTGCGCGCCCCCAAGGCTTTCATCAATCCAATCTCGGCGGAACGTTCCATCACCGAAGCGGTCACCAAGTTAGCGATGCCCAGAGCGGACCCCGCCATGGCTAAAATGGCCACCAAAGTCATAATGAGCTGGGTTTTTTCCAGAATCGTGCCCTCGCTGTCGGCTATTTGGTGAACGGGGGTGGCTACGGCGTTGCTCATGACTTCCTCAATCTGATAGGCGATTGAGGACGTGTAAGCGGTGCAGTACCAGGTTTCCCAGTCCTCCAGCGACAGTGAGCTGGGATCGCGGGCAGCACGGCGGGACAAATCATTTTCCGGCGTGGTGATAGCACGCACCTCGACCCGATCGACTTGTCCCGGACGATCTGAGAGGCTCTGAGCTACGCTCAAGTCCGCAAACAGTTGCCGGTCTTCATTGGAACCGGAGGCCAGAATGCCGCTGATGGTCAAAGATTGGCTGGGCGCGGAACCGGTTTCCCCATGCGGGGGTTTCAATGTAAAAGAATCCCCCAGGTGCCAACCGTTTTGCTGAGCCAGTTTCGTTCCGACCATGACTTCGTCGGGAGCCTTTGGCCAGTTGCCTTGGATTTCCCACCAGTCGCGCATATCTGCCATGCCGGTATCGACTTTTTCTCCCGTGGGAATAGACAGCTTTTTGCGAAACCATGTCCCGACTACATCAATGTCTTGGCCTGAAAAATCGGCCTTGGTCTCCAGGAACGGGGCGAAGTTTTCGATGTTGTAGGCCCAAAAAATGGTTTTCAGTTTCGCCAGCTCGGATTCCAGCAACGCCCCGGACTGGGAATTCGCCGAGCTATCCGTATCCGCGAAGTCATAGAGTTGGGAAACTACGGATTTTCCTTGCGGTAGCACTTGAATGTTGGCACCGTAAGAGCCAAGTTCCTGCTTGATTTTGTCCCCCACGTCCAGCATGACCGCGAGCATGGAAGTCGTGAGCCCCGCCCCTAAGAAAATCGTTACCGCAATCATGAGGCGTTTGCCGACCTGCCGGCGCAACGCCTTGAAAATCATTCTGAAAAAGAACATGGAAACTTATACCTTAGAGCCTTAGATTATTTTGGTTTTAAAGATTTTGGCGTGCCCACTCAGCTCGTCAGCAAAAAACCGCAATTCTTTCGGGCCAACTTCATACTTAATCGGAATGGGGTTACAGCCACCGGGGAAACCAATAGTTTGAATGTTCATCATGACCCCGCAGCGCCGGCAAATGACTTTCCCGCCGTCCTCGTAATAACCGGATTCACCACAAATCTCACACGCGTCGAGACCGCAACCGTAAGCCACCGCGTTCTTTTGAATGACGATGAAACGGACTTGCGTCCCGTCCTCGGTCACGTAGGCGAACCGATGCAGGTGTCCATCAGACACGAGCTCCCGACTGACGGAAACCACATTGCCTTTCACGGTGGAAGGCTCTATCGGGGATAACTCCGGAACGGCCTCCGCCACGCGCTTGCCAACGGTTAGGGCAGTAACAAAAACAACCGTGCCCCCCAAAGCCAGCTCCAAAAAGTGACGGCGGGTAATCCGATCCGCTTTCACTAAACGCGCTTCCGGGCCGGAAACGTTGACGGGTTTGGAACCAAACCAAATGGCGATGATTCCAGGAATAGCGGTCAGCACCACCAGGGCCAACAACATGACCGTGTTGGCATTTTGAATCCACAACACGAGTTCAAAAATGGTTCGCGACCGCGGCAGGAAACCACGTGCGGCGAGCTGCTGATACAGCAGGATAGAGCGCGGACCGATGACTACCAAAAATACAGCGGTAGTAATTGCTAAACGCACCATGGCGGGAACCAGCCTGGTGGCGCGCACGTAGGCCCATCCGGCGATGACCACCAGCAACGTCCCGAACGCAAATCCGGCAAAACGTGCCAGCGATTCCGTTTCTAACGGAGAGGACCCCATCAGCACAATTTCATCGGTCGAAAATGCGTATTCAAAGCCGAAATTGATGATGATGCTGACAGCAGTCAACAGCGAGACTACCAGCAGTGCCCGATGTTTAGCACTCTGTTTAATGTCATAGAGGTCGGCGGCGCCAAACCACCAAGACACCCCCAGGAAACCTAGGGAACAAATCAGCATGACTGGAACCAGATAGAAGTTCATGGTGGGAACATCTATCAGGTTCGTATTCAGTCGAAACCACGCCAGCGTCGCCGCCGCTAGGGCTGCCACTACCAACACCACAGTGGTAATCCGAGCGACAACTCGGCGTTCCATCGGGGCGTGCGGCCGTGCTGCCAGCAAGATTGCCAGCGGCACGAACAGCGGCAGCCCATAGCGGAGGGCGACAACAAATAACTTGAGCAATGAAATCTTCTTAGAGAATCTGCCCGTCCCACTGCCAGTTCTTGAACTCGAACTTCAGCGGTTCTTTCCAGAAGCGTCCCTTGACCGCGGAGGAATCCTTACCCGTATGCAGCATGAACTTGTCTTCCGGAGAGGGAATGGTGATGGTCACATCGTACAGACCGGGCTTGAGCTTGATGTTGTTGCCGTAGTGAGGACCATCCACGGCAATCATCGGCATCATAGTGCCCAAATCGGTTTCCTCACCGGTCTTTTGATCCTTGACCACGGTCTTCAAGTCGTCCAGGTAGGGCATGTATGAATCAGCCGGGTACCCGAATTCTTCGGCCTTTTCATTGGTGGAAATGTCAATCTCAAAGTGCATATCGGACTCGGACGCCGGAGGCATCTTCATCGAGCCATGTTCCATATCGACAGCCTGGAAGTATACGACGTTTACGTTCAGCGGTCCGTTGGATTGTTCGCCGGAATCCCCGACCGGAAGTTCATTGATACCCACAACGTTAGGATCGCTGGGGGTTTCCGGCTGTTCCTGCTCGGTCGCAGGCTTGGTATCCTGCGGCTTCGCCTGGTTGTCCGGGTTTTCGCCACAACCGCTGAGGCTCGTACCCAACGCCAGGACGGCTGCCAGAGCCAGTAGCTTCTTCTTCATTATTCTTCCTTTCCGCTGTACGCTTCGACAGCGTCTTGTGTGTTTTCCCTCGAAGAGGGTTCTTCGGGAGCTTTATCATTACTTTCCGAGATAGAGGTGTCGGGACGTGTCGCGGAGCCGCTCGCCTCCAACTGGTCTGCTTTGGCCCGGCGGCGTTGCAGCAGAGCCAGGCCGACCAAAACTGCGGCGGTAAGAATCTGGGCACCGAGGGTTTCCGCGGTGGGATAGATTCCCAAGAACACCACAGTAGGAACGGAAGGCACCACATGCGCCCCGACCAAAGCGGCCTCTTGCAGCTCTTTAATCGCCCCACCCACGATGGCTACTGCCAGCAACGCCAGCAATATCGAAGTCCACTTAAAGAACGGCTTGAGCGGCAGACGCACCCCGAACTGCCAGACCAGCACAAATAGAATCGCCAGGATCACCGCCGCCGTCACACCACCCGCAACGATAAACCAATAATCGCTGCGGATTTTCGCCCCGGCGACAATCGGATAAAAGAACAGGATTGTTTCGGCACCCTCCCTGGCCACGGTGAGGAATGACACAAATGCCAGAGCAAAAACGCCTCCCGAGGCGGTTTTTTCGCCCGCGGTGGCCTTTATGTATTCTTCCCAACGCTTGCCACTGGACTTGCTCAGGATCCAGTTGGATACATAAATCAGCATCAGGGCGGCCGCCAGACCGGTGATGCCCTCCAGCAGTTCTTGACCCATTCCACTCTGCACGCTGGCGCTGAGCTGGCCAAACAGAATAGCCAGACCGATGGAAATGACCACGGCGATAACCACGCCCACCAGAATTCCCCGCAGTTGGTCGCGCCGTCCCGCTTTCAACGCATAAGTCACCAGAGCTGCCACCACCAGCAGCGCCTCCGCGCCTTCACGCAACAGAATCAGCAACGCGGCAAAGAAACCGGAAATCCCTAACGGTCCGGTATCCTGTGTTTTCGAGTCCAGGAATTGTGCGTCCTCAACGAGCTTTGCAATCAGGTCCTTTCCGAGTTTCTCCTGTTGAGCCTGGTCACGACCGTCTTTGTAGCCCTGGCGCAAGTCGCTGAACATACCCTCAATCTCGGTTACCCGGCTGAAGCCTTTGTGCACAATGGTGTTATTTTCAAACCCGTCGGCTTCGTAATGCCCCAGATACGCTTCGGTAGCCAGGGTGAACGCCCGGTCGGACTGCCCCTTGACGTAAGCGCTTTGTGCCTCGGTGATGTTTTGCGCAATCGTGTCAGCAACTCTGCTCCATTGATCCGCCACCTTAGGGGCTTTGACCAGCTGAGTTATCGTTTCCGTAAGCATAGTCATGACTTGGTCGCTAGCTTCCCGAAGCGCCTCCGGGCTCGCACCGTCACGGCTGAGATTACGTAAGTTCAATAGTTCGGTGACGAACTTATCGTCAACGTCACGTCCCAAAGTGTGTTTAACCTGGTCCTCCAGACCGCTCGTCTGGTAGTTCTCATAGTAGGCTTGACGAATCAGAGCCTGGACCACGCTCGGGTCGCCAGCTTCGGGAACCGCGGCGAGCTTTTCCTGCATCACTGCCACAACATCAGACCATTCACCAAGGTCGGAGTTTTGGGTTGCGGCCGCGCTGGGCCAGACCACTCCCCCGAAGACCAGCGCCAACACCATAGCGGAAAAACCTACAATAAACCGCAGTCCTCGCGCCCCGAGGGAAGTCAGGTTCCTGGTTGTGTTCACGATTCCATCAACTTCTTTCCAAATCGAAACACGATAAGGCTACAGAAAAATAGTTAATAAGGCAAGCCTTACCTAATTAATATAGCTTCATTGGGCTGCTCGAGCCCGAGTTCATCGCAAATTTGGGGAAACTCGACTTACTGCAGCTCTTCCAAGCGACCGTTCAGCATGTCGAATCTGCGGTTGCAGTATTCATAAGCGGCCGCGTCGTGCGTGACCATGACGACTGTACTGCCCCCTTGTGCGAGCTCGCGGAATAGCCCCAACACTGCTGCAGTGCAGTCGTCGTCCAAGTCTCCGGTCGGTTCATCGGCCAACAAAATCTCCGGTTGGGTCATAAGCGCGCGGGCGATGGCGACCCGACGCATCTCTCCCCCGGATAGTTCCGCGGGCCAGGCATGTGTTAGGTCCGTAATATCTAGCTTTTCCAGCAAATCCAGCGCGCGATTAACGGGCAAAGACTCCACCGCCGCCGGGGACGATTGTCCCGAAGAACGCCCTTGTTCCGGCAAAGTCGCGGGCAGCACCACGTTATCCAACACATTGAGGGAACTGACCAGGGTTTGCTGCTGCGTAATCATGCCCAGACGAAACCGGCGCAGCTGGGACAGTTCCCGATCCGAGAGACCAGACAGATCCTCTCCTGACACCCGAACCGTTCCTGAACTGGGCCGCAGCAGACCCATCATGAGGTTAAGCAGGGTTGTTTTTCCGTTGCCAGATTTGCCTGAAATGACCACGAACTGGTTGGCATCTATCTCCAGGCTGACGCTGTCTACCGCATTGAACTCGCGGCCCCGCCGTGAAAACTTCTTGGTCACCTCGCATAGTTCCAGCAGCATCTATTGTCCCTCCCGCACAACCTGGTAAGTTTCCTTTTGCAGCAGGCGCATCGCCGAGACTATGCTGGCCAGCATGGCACTGAGACACACCGTAACCAAGATGAGAACGCCCAGAGAACACTGGCTCCACAGATCACTTTGCAGATAAGGCTGCTTCAAAGCCCTTTGAATGGCATTATCAAAGGGCCGCAGCAGCGCCGCACTGAGTCCCAGCCCCAGCACACCGCCCGCCAGGCTGACCAGCAGATTCTCTTTCAGCAACATTGCGGTCAGCATCCGCTTGGTGGCGCCCATTATCCGCAACGAGCCCAATTCTTTGCTCCGAGACATGACGCTGACCCAGTTGACCGTCACCAACACCGCTAGTGATACTGCCCAAAAGACAGTCAGAAAGACCTGTAGAGCGCCCACAATGTGGCCCACACCCTCCTTGAGCCGGGAACTAATCCCGTTCGTAGACACAAAGCCCAAGCCCTTCAGCTGGGGGGATTTGGAAATATACTGCGCCACGTCCTCCGGGGCGTAACCGGGCTTGACCTTTACCATTACTGCGGAAACCCGGTGTCCAATCTCATTTGCGGACAAGACCGGATGCCCCACCTTTTCAGCTTGGCGTGCCAGGATTTTCGTGGTCGCCAGATTGGCAAATACAGACGAATCCAGGTTGGTGCCTGTCGGCGCCAACCGCGTGCTTACCGGGAATTCATAGTTGAACAGGCGAATCTTGCCCTGGGCGTTGATTTGAACCTTGGACCCCGCAACCAGCTCACCGTCCTGTAGACCGCGAGAATAAGTGGCTTGAATCCAGGGTTTAATGACGAAGTCAGTGTCCGGATCAATGCCGATAATTTGCAGCCGCACCTCGCAGCAACTTGCCATCAAGGAAGCTATATAAGTTTGCGTGGTGACCCGTTCCACCCCGGCAACATTGGCGACCAAGTCCGAAACGTCATCCGGCAGCAAGAACCCACTCGGCTTTCCTCCGCAGAGGTAAATATCCTTTGCGGACTGCTGAAACTGGGAGGGCACAATCATTATGTCCGCCCCCAGACGTTCCTTGACCGACGACAAGCCTTGGCTGAGGTTCAGCGAAACCATCCCCGCACCAAACGTTATCGCGCTGAGCAGGACTGCCACCAGGAACAGTCCTAAACTGCGGTAACGGTAATATTTGAGGTTACGAAAAGGGAGTTTGCCCCAGGTTATCTGGCTGCTTTGCATTGCCGTTTATGCCGCCGCTTTCTGAAGTTCCGGACGATTCCTTTGATCCAGGAATATCGCCGCACCGACTGCCAGAATCCCTATACAGCTCAGCGCCGACAGCGTGGGCATAGCGTACACATTGCAAGACATTTCCTCGCCTTTGCACACTCCGATGAGCACGGTGACAATCGAAATTTCCAGCACATAGATGAGCGCCGCACCGAGGTTCAAACCGGTACGAATCTGGGAGTTCACAAACAACGCCAGCAGCCCGATAATGACGAGGAGAATTCCAATCCCCAGACTGGCTTGAGCGGTCCAGTAGCACGCCATGTGCTGATGCGCCTCACCCATCGCTTTGCCAGCCTGCCCTATGTGGTCCATGTGGTCCATGTGGTCCATGCCACCGGAATCTTTCATACCGGACATATGTTCCATGCCGGAACCATGCTTGGCAGCGAACTCGCAAACCGGCGCAAAAGTCCGGGGCGCGATGGCAATGAGCAGACCCAACACTATGGTAGGCAACGAACCGATGATTCTATCTTTCATGCGTTTTTCTCCTTAAGATTTAACGACGCTGCCAATCATGACATTGCGCAAAATAATTGGCAAGGCTTGCCTAACCTAATTATCGAGAAATCCGCTTTCATCTGCGGAAAAAACGCGAAAATGTTAGTGAGAGGGCGTTTCGCGAACCGCCTCGTGGTGACGGATAACCTCGTCCACGATGAAACGCAGGAACTTCTTGGCGAACTCGGGGTCGAGCCCTGATGAGACGGCCAAAGCCTGGAGGCGCGCCACTTGCTGCGCCTCGCGCTCGGGGTCAGCCGGCGGCAGATCTAGGCGCGCCTTTAGCTGACCGACTTTTTGGGTGCAACGAAACCGCTCCGCCAGCAGATGCACGAGCGCGGCGTCGATGTTGTCGATGGTGACGCGGTATTCCTTTAGTTCCGCAGGGGTTTGCGGCGGGTTCGCGGCGATAGCTTCTTCGGCATGAGCAGTGTCCATTATTGCCCCTTCACTAGGTTCCCCTCTCACTTTACCGGGTCGTCGCCCCATAGTGGAAGTGGTCTGAGACAATCAAATGGGTTGCCCGAAAGCACAATGAAGCCGTGCCAGTTGCACAGAAAGCTACATATGACAGCGTCGAGCAAAAGGATGGGAGTCAGGTTAAAACTCAGAGTAATAAATGAGACCTGAATATTTCGTTTCGATGAGTCTGGAAACATCAATGGTTTCATCTATTTCAGCCAATAGTTTTGGTGGCAGATTATCCTGATTCAACAGGCCACCGTCTGGATTGGTGGTTCCTTTACGTTGACTGAAGTTGAGCATACCTTTAGAGGTGTCGTAAGTCAGGCTATAGTTTCCCGTCAAAAGGTAACTGGTTCTAAACAGGTATTCGGATAATCCCCGTGCCGCGTTACAGAGCTTTTCAGTGCTGTTCTCAACATAGGTGACTTGGACTTTTGGGGTCGTTTCCGGCAAAAGCTCTGCCAGCTCGAGAGCTCCTTTGTCCTGTGGAATATCGAGCTGTTCGATAACTTTGTGCCAAGTCATCTCGGTACTTTTTCCATTACCCACGAGCGAAATTCCACTTTGGTTGTTAGTTGTATCAAAGTACAGCCCCATACCGACCTGGTCAGGATGATAGGTCTGTAACAGACGCAACAGAGTCAAAGAGACTTCCCCGATAGCATCCGGGTCTCCTGATTTAATGTTTGTCTGGATTTGTTTATACCAAGAACTGCCATTTACCGCTGGTACACTCGGATCCCAGATACGGTTATAGTTTAGGGGAATAAACGTATCCGGCTGAGGGTTTACATCGATACTGGGTATTGAAAGACTGCAATTGAGCACTTCACGGGAGGAAAGTGATCCCGCATATCCCGGGCCGGTTTCAAGCATGTGGGGATTAGCTGCATCGACAGAACTAGCAGTATTACTGGGCTTGTTCTGCGAGGAAGGCGTCTCCGAGTCGTCGTGAGAACATCCTGATAAACCAATCATGAGGATGGAAAAACAAACCAGTCCTGAAAATAGTTTTCTCATGATATCCCTCCCAAATCCCAGTTCGAGTCTACCATCAATCTCAGTATTAGTGAACGATTTGGTTTAATACAGCTAAACGTTAGGCGGTCTTTGCGACCGAACCGCCGTGAATGTCCTGCAGCACGTAGGTGGGCTCGGCGCCTTCAAAAACGCACTCCGCCTCGATGATGACTTCCGCCACGTCGTCGCGTGAGGGCAGGTCAAACATGATTTGAGAGAGGGTGTTTTCCATCAGGGTCGACAGCGAACGCGCCCCGGTACCGCGTTTCTCAGCCAGCTCGGCCACCGCGTGAATCGCCGCATCGGTGAAAGTCAGTTTCACCCCGTCGAGC
>NZ_JAXFNY010000022.1:0-12888 GCF_034180645.1 Mobiluncus sp.
TCGACTTTGTCGGTGGAGACTTCCAGGAGAGGTTCATCCAACGTGACAGTATCACCGACGTTCTTGAGCCATTTTGTGACGGTGCCTTCGGTGACGGATTCACCCAACGCCGGCATCTTAATGGGCTGACCCGTTCCACTCACCGCCGGAGGAACAGGAGTTGCCGGAGCTGCTGGGACCGCCGGAACATCTGACACGGCCGGAGCCGCCGGGGGAACAGGGGGGATCGGAGGAGCCGGAATCTCCTCAGCTTTCGGAGGAATCGGCGGAACTGTCGGATAGGACCACTCAACCTGCGCGCCGCCATCGCTACCAGCCGTGACGGTGGAAGGAATTTCGGGATTCGGCAGTTCAGGAACAGCCGGAGTCGCCGGAGCCGGCGGGGCGGCATTGACTTCTGAAGCCTCGCCGACTTCAGCCAAAATGGTGCCTACGTCAACCGTTTCGTCCTCTGGCACCAAAATTTTGGTCAACACGCCCGCAACGGGACTGGGTATCTCGGTGTCAACCTTATCAGTCGAGACCTCCAGGAGGGGTTCGTCCAGGGTGACGGTGTCGCCAACATTTTTCAGCCATTTCGTGACGGTACCTTCGGTCACCGATTCTCCGAGCGCGGGCATTGCAACTGATTGAGCCATGATTTCGTCTTTCTCCTTTGATTGACTTTCCCGAAGTTTCAGCCGTGCAGCGGTTTGCCAGCCAAAGCCATCGCCGCTTCACCAATCATCTCGTTTTGGGTTGGGTGGGTGTGCATCAGGTAAGCCAAATCCTCGGCATCAGCTTCCCAGTTCACAATGAGCTGACCTTCACCAATCTGTTCCCCGATACGCTGACCCAAGGCGTGGAATCCCACAATCGGACCGTCCTTGACCTGTACCAGCTTCACGAACCCGGCGGCTTTCAGCATTTGCGACTTCGCATTGCCCAACATATTGGACTGCTTCGAGATGACATTGTCCGCGCCGTAAACTTCCTTGGCTTTCGCCTCGGTCAAGCCCACGGAGGCAATTTCGGGTTCGCAGAACGTTACGCGCGGAATGTTGTCATTGGGCACGACACGCGGGTTCAGTCCTGCGATTTCCTCGGCCACAAAGACCCCCTGCATAGTGGCGCGGTGCGCCAACTGCAGACCGGGCACAATGTCTCCGACTGCATAAATATTCCCCACTCCGGTGTGCAGGCGTTCGTTGGCCAACACGAAACCGCGATCCATCGGGATGCCCTGTGCCTCGTAACCCATGTTCGCCGTGTTCGGGCCGCGCCCAATCGCTACCAGCAGGTAATCAGCCCGCAAGCTCTGACCGTCCTCGGTGTTCACCGTCACCCCGGAACCGTCCTCAGCAGCGTCCCGGAAACGGGTCCCGGTCATGAACTTAATCCCGCGCGCCTTGAACGCCTTTTCCAATCCCTTAGAAATATCCTCGTCCTCATTAGGCACCAAGCGTGGCAAAGCCTCAACAATGGTGACGTCCGCCCCGAAAGACTTCCACACGGAAGCAAACTCAACGCCAATGACACCGCCGCCCAAAATGACTACTGAACTGGGAACATGATCGAGGAACAGGGCGTGCTCGGAACCGATAATACGTCCTCCCAGGTTCATTCCCAAAGTCTTGGTGACGGAACCGGAGGCCAAAACGATGTTCTTGCCCTTGAGCACCCGGTCTCCAGCGGTGACCGTATCGACTCCGCTGAGCACGCCGTGAGCGTTGACGAACTCGACCTTGTGGCTCTTAATCAACCCGGATAGGCCACGATGCATTTTGTTGATGATTCCGCTTTGGAACTCCAGCACCTTAGCCATATCGACGCCGTTGAAAGCGGAAATGACTCCCCAATCCGAGGATTCGTGCACGGTATCAGCAACTTCCGCGGCTCTCAGCAAAGCCTTGGTCGGTATGCAACCGCGGTGCAAACAGGTGCCGCCAACTTTGTCCGCTTCGACCAGGGCGACGCTCATTCCCAGAGAAGTTGCTCGCAAAGCACAAGCGTAACCGCCATTTCCGCCGCCTAAAATCACTACATCGTATTGTTCTTCGCTCAATGTTCAACTCCAGTTCTATCAAAGGAACAAAATTCTCAGCAGGTTCATTCTTTCACTAAACGCTTTACATGTGTTAATGCAAACAGGGTGAGAGAAAACTGCCGTTAGCGTCCCATTTCGGCAATGACCCGCAGCAGGGTACGCACCCCGTAACCAGTACCGCCTTTCGGGGTATATCCCCAGGCAGAATCGGTATTAAAACCCGGACCGGCAATGTCGATATGCGCCCACGGGGTGTCGCCCACAAACTGTTTCAGGAAAATCCCGGCCACCAGCATTCCAGCCTCGCGTTTCGAGGAAGAATTCGCGATGTCAGCCACGTCAGAATGCAAGTGCTCCAACAGGTATTCCGGCAGCGGCGCCGTCCAAGCCGGTTCCCCGACCGCCACGGAGGCGTCGCGTATCCAGTCCTTTTGGCACCCCATCACTCCGGCCATGCGGCTACCAAAAGCCACTCTCTGCGCGCCGGTCAGGGTAGCCATGTCAATGACCAAGTCGGGATGCTGCGCCACCGCCATAGTCAAACCGTCAGCCAGCACCAACCGTCCTTCCGCATCGGTGTTGGTAATTTCCACGGTTTTCCCGCTTTTCATCGTAATGACGTCATCGACCCGCGACGCATTACCGCTGACCAGGTTTTCCGCCAAACACAGCCACGCCGTGACTTTCACCGGCAGACCCATTTCCGCCGCCGCTAAGCACACCGATCCCATGGTGGCGGCGCCGGTCATATCCGATTTCATGGTGAGCATGAAATTGCTGGGTTTCAGGCTGTAACCACCGGAATCAAAAGTGATGCCCTTGCCAACCAGGGCGACATGAGCTTTCGCGCCCTCGGGCGCGTAGGTCAACTTCACCAGGCAGGGCTTGCGCTTGGAGCCTTTCCCTACCGCGACGAGGCCGCCGAAGCCCTGGTCTTTGAGGTCCCGGTAACTCCACTTTTCAAAGCTGACCGGCAGGTTCTTGCTGGCTTTCTGGAACGCTTTGGCCATAGATTCGGGGTACAGCTCGGAGGGGGAAGTGTTCACCAGGTCGCGGACTCGCGTGACCGCCTTGACGGTGGTTTGCAGTTGGGCCCGCTCCGCATCGCTAAGAGCATCGTGGGCCGGAATGCACAGAGTTTTCAGGGTTTTGGCGGGTTTGGACTGATACTTTCCAAAACGATAGGCCCCCAGAAGCGCCCCCTCGACCGTGGCCAAGACTTCTTCCCGGTTCTTTGTGGGGAAAGAAAAAGCGAGTTCTTCACTGTTGACGCTACGGGTCACGTTGCCAGCCGCTTCGCGGAAGTTCTGGAGAGTTTCGGCGGTATTGTTCGGGGAGCCGACTCCGACAAACACTACGAACGCGGCGGAAAAATCATGCGGGGAGGGAACCCTGTTGACCTCTCCGAGCTTTCCGGTCACTCCGGCAGCGCGGGCAAAATCCCGCAGGGCGGGAAAAGTGGGAACCTGCAGTTCCTTGCCTTCTTTGGCGACAGCAAGCACCAGGGGAGTGGACAGGGCGGGCAAATCTTTAGAAAAAACATCAATCTTGGTCATACCTGAATCCTACGTCCTTTTTCGGGTTGGTTTGCGGTTTTGTCTCCCCGCCAAGGGGCTCGGCCTGCGGGTCCGCGGTGTCGAAACGGGTGCGCCGTGAATTAATAATTCGGGTTTTTCGGGACGGTTTTGGCGCATAAGAGCGAAATTAACCGGAATTTAACTGCGATTTCTGATGATTTATAGGTGTGTTTCAGGTAGGTTTTAAGGGCTGGTCGACATTTTTGACCGGGTTCCGCAGTGCATTTGCTGCCGGGATTGAATAACTAAAGAACCTACATGTGCACAGAGTTGCACAAGATGGAGGAAACTGTGACTGTCCGTGTTGGCATTAATGGCTTTGGCCGTATTGGTCGTAACTTCTTCCGCGCCGCCCTGGAGCAGGGCGCGGACATCGAGATTGTTGGCGTGAACGACTTGACCGACAACCACACCTTGTCTCACCTGTTGAAATATGATTCGGTGACCGGCCGCCTGGGCAGGGAAGTCAGCTATGATGACGATTCCATTACCGTTGACGGCAAGAAATTTGCCGCCATGGCAGAGCGCGACCCTGCCAACCTGCCTTGGGGCGATTTGGGTGCGGATATTGTGATTGAATCCACCGGCTTATTTACCGATGGTGACGCGGCTCGCGCCCACATTAAGGCCGGTGCCAAGAAAGTCATTATCTCCGCTCCCGCCAAGGGAAACGTGGATGCAACTTTCGTCATGGGTGTAAACCATGAGACTTACGATCCGGCAAAGCACCACGTGGTTTCTAACGCTTCTTGCACCACGAACTGCTTGGCCCCCATGGCAAAGGTACTGGACGACGAGTTCGGCATTGAATATGGTTTGATGACCACTATTCACGCCTACACCGGCGACCAGCGTATTCACGATGCTCCGCACAAGGATTTGCGTCGTGCCCGCGCTGCGGCCCAAAACATTGTGCCGACTTCCACCGGTGCTGCCCGTGCGGTCGCCCTGGTGCTTCCCCAGTTGAAGGGTAAGCTCGATGGTTACGCCTTGCGTGTGCCGGTTATCACCGGTTCCGTCACCGACTTGAGCTTCATCCCGAAGAAGTCCTGCTCGGTTGACGATATCAATGCTGCCATGAAGGCTGCCGCCGCGGGCTCTTTGAAGGGTATTTTGGATTACAACGATGATGGCATCGTTTCGACCGACATCGTCACCGATCCGCACTCTTCGATTTACGATGCGCCTCTGACCAAGCAGATTGACAACATGATTAAGTGTGTGTCTTGGTACGACAACGAATGGGGCTACTCCAACCGCGTGGTTGACCTGACCATGTTCATGGGCAAGCAGCTCTAATCTGGGAGTTTTCGAGTGTGAGAGGACGCCTGCATTTCTACGCGATTTGCGGGCGTCTTCTCGCATTTTCCTAGTGTTTAAGGAAAGGAAATAATATGCTGAAAACTATCGATTCCTTGGGGGATTTGAGCGGCAAGCGCGTTTTAGTGCGTTGCGACTTTAATGTGCCCCTCAAGGACGGCGTCATTACTGACGATGGGCGTATCCGCGCGGCGCTACCGACCTTGCAAAAGTTGCTGGATAGCGGAGCGAAAGTTATCACTATGGCTCACCTGGGGCGTCCTAAAGGCCAGGTCATGCCCGAATTTTCTCTGGCTCCAGTATCGCAGCGCCTCGCTGAGCTGATTGGGGTCAAGGTCACTTTGGCTGAGGACACGACCGGTGCGGACGCGAAAGCGAAAGCTGCCGCCCTGGCCACCGGCGAAATCCTTATGCTGGAAAACGTCCGCTTCGACCCTCGGGAAACCTCGAAAGACGACGCCGAACGCGCTGCTTTCGCTGCTGAAATGGCGGCGTTGGCGGACTGCTACGTGTCCGATGGCTTCGGGGTAGTGCACCGTAAGCAAACCTCGGTTTATGACGTGGCGAAACTGCTGCCCGCAGCGGCTGGTTTCCTGGTGTTAAAGGAAATCGAATCCCTGCGCAAGGCCACCGAGAACCCGGAGCGTCCCTACACGGTGGTGCTGGGCGGCTCGAAAGTTTCCGACAAGCTCGGCGTTATCGCGAACCTGTTGACAAAAGCCGACACCCTGCTGATTGGCGGCGGTATGGCGTTTACGTTCCTGGCGGCGCAAGGATATGCGGTAGGCAAGTCCCTGTTGGAATCCGACCAAATTGACACCGTGAAAGGCTACCTGGACCAGGCGAAACAAAACGGCGTCGAACTGGTGCTGCCGGTAGACGTCGTGGTGGCTCCCGAGTTTAAGGCTGACGCTCCAGCGACCGTAGTGGCCGCCGATGCTATCCCCGAGGACCAGATGGGTCTGGATATCGGGCCGAACTCGGGCGAACTCTTTGCCGCGAAGATTGCCGAGTCAAAAACCGTGGCGTGGAACGGGCCGATGGGCGTGTTCGAGTTCCCGGCTTTCGCGGATGGCACGAAAGCGGTAGCAAAGGCATTGCAGGACGGCACGGCCTTTGGCATCGTGGGCGGCGGGGACTCCGCGGCGGCGGTGCGCCAACTGGGCTTTGACGAGTCCAAGTTCAGCCACATCTCCACCGGCGGCGGAGCATCACTAGAATTGTTGGAGGGCAAAGTTTTGCCCGGTATTGAAGTATTGGAGGCCTAAACATGGCACGTATTCCCCTGATGGCAGGCAACTGGAAGATGAACCTCGACCACCTCGAGGCGATTCAGTTGGTCAATCAGCTGAATCTTGATCTGCAAGATCATCGTCACGACTTTAGCAAGGTGGAGGTGGCGGTCATTCCGCCGTTTACCGACATTCGTTCGGTACAGACCACCATCGACGGCGACGACATGAAGATTAAGTACGGCGCTCAAGACGTCTCCACCCATGACAACGGTGCCTACACCGGCGAAGTGTCTACCGCGATGCTGACCAAACTGGGCTGCACCTATGTGGTGGTGGGTCACTCGGAACGCCGTGAATATCACCAGGAAAGCGACGCTGTCGTTAATGAAAAGGCGCGCAAGGTTCTGGCAGCGGGTATGGTACCGATTATCTGCTGCGGTGAGGCTCTGGAGGTGCGCAAGGCTGGAAAGCACGTCGAGCACGTTTTGGCCCAGATTGCAGCGGCTTTTGACGCTATCCCCACCCCGGACGCCGCCAAGTGCGTGGTCGCCTACGAACCCATCTGGGCGATTGGCACGGGCGAGACCGCGACCCCGGAAAATGCGGAGGAAGTTTGTGGGGCTATCCGCGCCAAGCTGGCAGAGCTTTACGGTCAGGAAACCGCTGATGGAATCCGTGTCCTCTACGGCGGTTCGGTCAAGTCCGCGAACGTGGCTGAGCTCATGGCTCAACCCAACGTGGACGGCGGCTTGGTCGGCGGCGCTTCCCTGAAAGCTGAAGAATTCGGGAAAATCTGCCGCCTCGGCGAGTAACGCCACCGGCAAGACCCCTTAAACTTTCCCGGGGAGGCTATTGATATTCAGTAGCCTCCCCGGGAAAGTTTTTATGACTCTGAGCCAGTCATTACCGCCTGTGCGGTAAAGCTATTTAGAGTATTTCAGATTCAATCTCTTAACTTCATCGGCTTTGCCTAGTTTGAACAGGGCATGAGCAAGCTCATCTTGGGTTATCTCATTGCCAACTACCATGTGAGGAAGGTATTTCTGGGTGATTAACGCCTTTCTCTCGAAGGCTGTCAACTTTTGTGGAGCGCGATCTTTGGGGATCCCCGTGCTCGCTTCGTTATCATTAGGGACCGAACTGTCGTTTTTTCCAGACGACACGGACTCGCCCCCGGACTTCATGACCTGAGAGAACATTTCCTTGATATCAGCCTTGATGCCTCGTTCTTCAGCGTTTGAAAGCCAGAGTTTTTCGCTTCCCTGGTAGCCTCGCACCCAGCCAGATTGCACCAAATCTGCGTCGCCAGTCGAGATCAAAGAAGCTACTTTACCAATCAGTGTCACGCAGTCATCAGCAAAGGCTGAAACTCGATCTCGCATCGCCGTATCGAGAGCGTCAATCAACTTCGCTTGATTGGCTTTGTAGGTCTCATCAGTTTCCCCAGCCTTAATTATCAAATCACGCCGCCGGGCATATTCCTTTGCGAAAGCGGTTAAAGAATTATCTTCACGACGCAATATGTTGTCTACGCTCGCAAAGTCCTTGAAAGCCGCTGCGGCCAATTTAGCGGCATCGCTAATTTCTATATTATCAGTAATCAGTGAACCTAGATTTAGACTATCAATCTTGAAACTCGGTACTGAGTCAATCTGCGTGGAATAAGCCTTTAAATAATCTGGAGGAGGAACGTAAGGTCTGAGACTGTAAATGTATATGTCAGCATCCTTCGCTTTCTCAACGTGTAGTTCAGTGTGTTGTGACAATTCTACGCCGTGTATCCCTGTAAATACAGGGTTTTTGCGCTTAGGCGTGACATACTCCGGCGCACAGATGCCCAACCCCCGGCCCACCAGAAGTCCTCTTGGTGCCGTGTTAGAGCCGGCGTTTTGCTGATACCCCTAGGAATGCAGGTTCGGCAGGACGAAAACGCCGGTGTTTAGCGCCACGCCCGCCAGTGCCGCGCCGATACAGACAAAGATGACCACGCCAATTAGCAGCGTGGCTTTCACGGCGTACCCAAAGTCAAACTGGGGCTTCCAGGTATAGCCGATAGTGTCCATGATGGCGGTGGAAAAGGTCGTGTATGCCCCCAGGAAACCAGCCTGCAGCACGTCCGCCACCGTGTGTGTGGGCAGCTGGGCTTGCAACGGGCCACCCATGACGACATCGAGCCACGGCGCGGTCGCGACCCAGCCCACCAGGAAACACCCCGTGATGTTGACGAAAATAATTCCCCAGCCGCCCCACAAGCGCTTCCCCGTCACGGTTTCACTGGGATATTTGTCGCTGCGCTTCTCCCGGAACTTGTCGATGAAGTGCGTGGACAGTTTGTCCATGCCAAAACGGGCGGCGGCGCCCAGTCCTCCGCCGAGGGCTATGAAAAGGGGAATCATACCGACCTCCCCGTGTTGTTAGCGCTGGTCGATGCTGGTGCTGGGTCAGAAGGCCGGGTGGGCGCGTTTTCCAAAGACTCAGTGGACGACTCGGCGGGGGAATCCGGTGCGGACAAGGGCGGCAGGGAGGTCGGGTCGTTGGCGTTGGGCAGGGTAAAGTCGGCGGGGGAGTCGCGGTATATGTCGCCGGACACAAAAGCCCGCCGGGTCCCCAGCCACAGTGCTAACAGCCCCACCGGCAGGGATACGGCAAACATGGCAATCAGCTCCAGCAAGTGCCCCAGGTGAAACTGTTGATAAATGACAATCTGCCACACCGGACCACCGTAAGTCCCCAGTCCTCCGCAAAATCCGGTGCCAATCGTCAGCTTCAGGGCTTGGGTGCGGTGACGATGCGGATTGGACACCAAACGACCCGTCAAATATGCCAGCACCACCACCGAAATGAGGTTCAAGATCCAGGTGTCGATGTTGACTCCACCGCCCCCGACAATGACCCGGCAGAGGCCCTCACAGTTCGGCGACGCCGCCACCTTTTGAGCCACCAAAGACCCGCCCCAGCGCAGCAGCGACCCCATCGCCCCACCGCCAAAGACAGCGATTGTGGCGCTGAGAGGGGATAAATCTTTGGGGGTTGCGGTCACGAAATCATCTTAATACCCGGGTCGTGGTATCATTGCAAGGCTGAGTCCAGAACAGATAAACACAGAGGAAAACATGTTATTTGCTTTCAACATCGTGGCACAGGTGCTTTTGGTCATCACCTCGTTGCTGCTGATTTTGTCCATCTTGATGCACAAAGGCCAAGGCGGCGGCATGTCCGATATGTTCGGCGGCGGCTTGACTTCGGCTATGTCTTCTTCCGGGGTGGGTCAGCGTAACCTGAATTTTTTGACCGTGGTGGTGTCTCTGGTGTGGCTCTTTGCCATCGTGCTGTTCGCCTTCACTATGGATAAGCCGGCGGCTCCTGACGCCAAGGGAAATCAAATGCCTACCGCGCCCATAACGGCACCGGCCAATCCGACCCCGGCTTTGCCGACCAGCCCCGCTCCGGCTCAAAAGTAAGCCGGAATAAATCTTAGAAGTGGAAGCCCCGGAATAATCCGGGGCTTCCACTGGTTTCTGGGGTTTTTGTCTAGGCTTTCGCCATACTTTCTTTCGCTTTTGCGACCACGTTTTCTACGGTGAACCCGAAGTGGGCAAAGTTATCCGCACCGCTTGCCGGAGTACCGAACGTTTCCACCGAGACGGCTACCCCCGCATCTCCCAGATAGCGATACCACGGCATCGCCAGTCCGGCTTCGATGGACACCCGGGCGCGGATTGACGCGGGCAAAACCGATTCCCGATAGGCCGCGTCCTGTTCTTCGAACCACTCCAGGCACGGCAGGGAAACGACCCGTGCCGCCACGCCCTCCTGAGCCAGCCGTTCTCCGGCTTGCAGAGCCAGAGCGACTTCAGAACCCGTCGCCAGCAAGATTACCGCGGGATTGTCCCCAAAGTCTTTCAGTACGTAGCCACCGCGCGCTACATTTTTTGCACTGGCCAAGCCGGTGTCCGCCCCACGTGCGGGATTGGGCAGCTTTTGACGGCTCAACGCCAACCCGGCCGGACTGCGCCGCCGCATAATCTCTAACCAGGCATACGCGGTTTCCGCGCCGTCTGCGGGGCGTACCACCGCCAGGTTTGGAATGGCGCGCAAGCTGGTCAGTGTCTCTACCGGCTGGTGGGTAGGTCCGTCCTCGCCGACCCCGATAGAGTCGTGGGTCCACACATAAGTGACCGGCAGCTTCATCAGCGCTGACAGGCGCACCGCCCCGCGCATAAAGTCCGAGAACACCAGGAAAGTCCCCGCATAGGGGCGGGTTAAACCGCTGGTGGCGATGCCGTTGAGAATTCCTGCCATAGCGTGCTCGCGCACCCCGAAGTGCAGGTTGCGGCCCCATTCGCTGACTTTCGTCCACGCCTTCGTGGCGCGGTCGGCGGGAGCAAAAGACGGTTCTTCGGCGATGGCGGTGTTGTTGGAGCCTGCCAGGTCCGCGCTGCCGCCCCACAACTCGGGTAGCACGCCGGCCAAAGCGTTGATGACCTTGCCGGAGGCGGCGCGGGTGGCGATTGCGGTGCCGGGCTCGAACTGCGGCAGTGCCGACTCCACATCGGCGGGCAGCTCCCCGTCCTGCAGACGTTTCAACAATGCGGCCTGTTGCGGGTGGGCTTGCTGCCAGGCGGCAAAGCGCGGATTCCATTCTGCGCGGAACTCCCGCGCTCGCTTCGCGGCGTTTTCCCTGGTAGCGGAGACAATTTCGGCAGGAATGTCGAACATCTTAGTGGGATCCAGCCCCAGCGCGGTCTTGAGTCCCTCCAGCTCTGAGGAGCCCAGAGCGGAGCCGTGAATGCCGCCCTGATTCTGTTTGTTTGGCGAAGGCCAGCCAATAATGGTACGCAACTTAATAATCGAGGGTTTGCGAGTTTCGGCTTTTGCGGCCTCGAAAGCGGCAAACAGAGCCTCCAGGTTTTCCACGTAAGACCCGTCGTCTTGCACCCAGGACACTTCTTGGTAGTGCCAACCCTGGGATTCAAACCGGGCGCGAATATCCTCAGTGAAGGCAATCTCAATATCGTCCTCGATAGAAATCCGGTTTTCGTCATACAGATAGATGAGGTTTCCGAGTTCCTGAGTACCCGCCAGAGACATCGCCTCGTAACTGATGCCTTCCTGCAGACAGCCGTCCCCAGACACCACGTAAATGCGATGGTCAAAGGGGCTTTCGCCGGGAGCAGCGTCCGGGTCCAGCAGCCCGCGCAAGCGTCGCTGGTCCATCGCCATCCCGACCGCTGCGGCAATGCCGGTACCCAGAGGTCCGGTGGTCACTTCCACGCCGGGCTGGTGACGGTATTCGGGATGGCCGGTTAGCAGCCCGCCCGCGTGACGGAACTGTTTGAGATCCTCCAGCTCTATTCCGTAGCCAGCCAGGAATAGCTGCACGTACTGCAGAGCCGAGGCATGTCCGGCACTGAGAACGAAACGATCTCGGCCCAACCACCAGGGGTCTGCCGGATCGCTGCGCATCACATACTGGTAGAGCAGGTAAGCGGCGGGAGCCAGAGAAATCGGGGTTCCCGGGTGTCCGTTACCGGCGTTTTCTACCGCGTCTGCCGCCAGAGCCTTGGCGGCTTTAATCGCCTGTTTGTCCAGCTCACTTGCCACAAATGTCATAACTCATCACCTAAATTATCGGAAAGTCGGATAGATACTCGCGGATTTTGTCCCCGTCACTCGATACTATAAAAAAACCGGGTGAAAGGGGGAGGATATGGGCTCGCGACCTGCCCCCGATTTTGCGTATCCGGAACGGCTGGACCCCCAACCCTACTTGGACTATCTGGCGGTGGAGCGCGGTGCGTCCCCGCATACCGTAGCGGCTTATACTCGGGACCTACGGCGTTACGTAGCGTTCCTGGTCGCTAACGGTGTCAACAGTCTCGATGAGGTGACGTTGCCGGTTTTGGAGGCGTTTGTACGTGCGTTGGAGGCAGGTTTTGACGATTATGCCGCGGTGGCGCCCTCCTCGGCACGCCGCGCCATCGCCAGCGTGCGCTCCTGGCATCGCTATGCTTACGAAACCGGCGCGGCTAGCTCGAACCCGACGAAAGGCATCGCGCCTGCCAAGGTCAGCGCCCATTTGCCCACGGTGTTGACCGTGGAGGAAGTCCAGGCCCTGCTGGAGGCCGCTAGTGCGCCCGGTGACGACAATGCGTTGCGAGATCGGGCGCTGTTGGAGTTCCTCTACGCGACGGGAGCCCGGATTTCCGAGGCGGTTAATCTGGCGGTGGATGATATTGATCTTGATGAGGAGATTCCGCTGGTACGTCTGTTTGGCAAGGGCCGCAAGGAGCGCCTGTCCATGTTGGGTCACCTGGCCAAAGACGCCCTGGAAGCGTATCTGGTCCGGGTGCGCCCGGGCTTGGCGGAAAAGGGGCGTTCACAAGGGCGGGTCTTTTTGAATACTTTGGGGCGGCCTCTCAGTCGGCAAAGTGCCTGGGCGATTATCCAGGCCGCGGCGCAGCGCGCCCAGATTACCGTTCCGGTTGGTCCTCATACTCTGCGGCATTGTTTCGCCACGCACCTGTTGCAGGGCGGCGCGGATGTCCGTGCGGTGCAGGAATTGCTCGGCCACGCCTCCGTGACCACCACGCAGATTTACACGAAAGTCTCGAACGACATGCTCCGGGAAGTCTACGCTTCGGCACATCCGCGTGCGCGATGGCATCGCGAAGCGAGTGAGCCATCGCGTTGATGGCGGAGGCGGCGTAAAAGCGCCGTCTGGGGGACG
>NZ_JAXFNY010000016.1:0-135938 GCF_034180645.1 Mobiluncus sp.
CCCCCCCCCCCCCCCCCGCCACACGTTATTAAAATGAACCATTCTCGAAGGATTTCACAACGAGGAGCGATCGGCTTTCGCAGTTGGTGCGGGCCAGAATCTGAGACACATAGTCTCGCACCGTGTTTTCTTTGAGACCGAGCTTCTTGGCAATCGCCTTATTCGACAACCCTTCAATCAAAAGCTGATAGACCTTTCGGAGTTGTTTCGGAAGACCATTTACTGACTGAATAAAGGTTTCGTCATATACGGTCTGCAAAGGCTGGGCTCGCATAATATCCATCAATGCCTCCGCCGGATTCTGACTCAAAACGGACTCCCCGCGCGAAACACGCCGTAAATCTTGGACAATCTCCGTTATCGGCGTATCCTTAGTGATAAACCCGACAGCTCCAGCTTTTATGGCTTCCATAACTGAAGGTCTCCGCCCGAAAGAGGTAAAGACCAAAACCTTAATCTCCGGGTGCTCACGCGCCAACCACGTGGTTGCCTCGATGCCATCGACTGTTGGCATGTCCACGTCCATCAGCACAACGTCAACAGTGTATTTATTCACCAGCTCCAATACCTCATGTCCATTCTTAGCGGTGGACACCACCTCTATATCTTGAAATGCACTCAAAGTTTCGGGAATAAGGTTACGCACCAAATCATCGTCATCAGCCAAGAGCACACGCAAAGGTCGCCCTAAAGCATCCGAGTTTGGTTTCAGTTCGTTTTCCATACCTGTTTACCTCGTTTTCTTAGCTTCCTCGAAACTGAGAAGTACGCACTATCGGGATTAACGCCAAAATCATCCACAGTTTCCCATTTGATGAATAGTTCAGACGACCGCCCCGTTCCGACAACAATGCGGCAAGGTGTCCCAGTCCTTGCCTGGAACTCATTGTTTGGTTCACTGCCACATTCTGGGAAACCTGGTTCGTGGAAACCACCTGTAAGGCTTCATCAGTAAAATCACCTTCGATCCGTGCAAAGGTACCTTTTTCAGCATATTTGACGAGGTTGGTGGCAATTTCGCCGATAAAAATCTGGAGAATACCTAGTGATGTCTGGTCGAGAGTCTCTTCCACCTTATCTGGCAGTATGACCGTTAATTCTATGTCACAAGTTCCAGCCAATGAACGGGCATTTCCAACAGTTTCGCTCAGAGATATCACTTCACCGCTAGTAGATTCCCCTTTCTTAAGTCCGCCAATCATCTCTCTAAGGTGCTTCATGGCCTGGCGTGACTCCGAAACAATCATCTCGATTTTTCGCTTGTTTTCGCTTTCATTGGAATTCAGAAGCCCATCACAAAGCATGACCACATGAGACAATTCCGCCACTGACTTGTCGTGTAAAGTGCTGGCAAGATTCTCACGTACCAATCCGATTGCACGTTCCTTGTCTCTTTGGGTTTCTTGAAGTTTCAGCCTAGCCTCTTCAACGGATTCCTCACGCGTTCTTAGAATCCACCCGATAAGAGCCGCAAAGAGAAGAGCAAACACATCGAAAGTTATTACACTAAGGAAATTTACCTTGGGATTGTATCCAAATAAATCTGTGACAATAATTAAAAGACCACCGTTCACGGCAAGCCAATAATATTCTGTAAAAACAAAGTAGCCAATGAGTAGATAGACAAAGAGAGACACAGCACCGACCGCCCAAGGAAGTGGAAGCATGGAGGCTATGCACTGGAAAACTATGAAGGTCAATCCAAACAGTCCCGGCCGCCAGGCAGTTAGTACCAGCAAAATAATGCCTGCAACTTCAAGAACCCAAGTGTGCCAGGTGAACCATACCGAGCCTCCAAGAAAGTCCCCTAAATCCATGCCAAGTGCAGCAACTGCACAGAGCACCACAGAAATCGGCCACAGACCGAGTCTGGTAAGAAAGTTGCGTTTTAACGGCACACGGCAATTTTAGAGCATCATGCCTAGCATTTTCCTAGTATTTTGAGGTGCCAAGGGCATGGTTTGTACAACATCGTGGATTTGCCAACATAAATCGGCTGACTCACTAGTGCATCATCCAGACCACGCAGATGTACACCAAATGGTGGCTCCGACATGGGCACCACCCCAAAAGTCAGAGCACTAGCAAAGGTAACAAGAGCAATTTTACTTAGCACGGCTTTCTCCTTCATCAATCAGTCTCAATCCCACTAATGTGGGCTGGCAAACACGTTAGCGAATGAGGCAGCCTGAGAACACCCACAAAAGTACGTGGTTAACCCCCAAGTTAAGTTCAAATAACATAGGCTGCAGTTACTTTTCGGGGACTAACTGAAGGATAAATATCATAAAAACCAAGGTGACTCGGAGGACGGTACTGTAACCCCCTACGATTAGCTCCCCGTTTCGTATGTTTGCCCTGGTGTATTTCCCATCTCGTCGCAAAAAAGCCGCGGGGAAATATATTGAGCTGATTTATGACCCTCTGACAATGGCTTCGACGATAATCCTAACAGGCACATTCACTGTTGGAGTCTGGAAAAACATCAAAAAATGAAACGTTTCTGCCACAGTTACAAAAGCTCGTCCGCCTAGGATAAAAACGCGCCGGCCCAAGCTAGCCACACACCTTTCCTGGTCAATCAGACCGTATTCCAGCGCCTTTCTATGAATCCCGTCTACAGAATACTAATATGCATTTTATTACCTTTATGGTAAGTTTTTATATATGAACAGGAATCGGGGGCCTATAACTAAACCGCGTCGAGGTGGTTTACCAACCGCAATCGCACAGGCTCCTTTGCGCACGGTTCGCCCCGCACAGCTAAGCGCGATATACGCAAACCCCAGCAAGGAACTACTGCGACTGTATCGCCAGAAACTTGTGTATCGCTTGGGTTGCGGAGCCTATATCGGCATACCTGACGCACAAGTTGGAATCGCATGGCAACCTAGTACCGTTGAGGCTGCAATGGCTTATGCCGCCAGTGTATTCGGTGAAGACGTTCCTATACTGGCTGGTATCGGTGCCGCGCGCTGGTGGGGGTTGATTCCTCGCGAAATGGGAATCTGCCCAATTCTTGTGCCGCGTCAACACCGCAATGTGACGCTCACGGGCGGGATTCACGTATGTTTTTCTATCAGCCGTTATCATCTCCAGGATACTGAACTCGTTACCTGCCAGCTGGGTCAATTTCGGGCGCAAACTCGGGAACAAACCTTGCTGGATTTGGTATCACGCCCCGAATGGGGGCAGGCTCCCTCCGAAGCCATCAACCCCGCCAAGGCACTCCTAGGACAGGTGAACACCCAGAAAGTCGCAAAATTAGCCAGAAAACAACAGCTCCAGTCCACCTGGGATCAGTTCTTTGAAAACTACAACGAAAAGGGGTGAGAAGATTGGCTGCCAGATTCCCCGCACCGCGCTTCTGAACAGTGGTCATCTAGAGGCACAGCCTCAGTCCAACCAATCCCAACCAAACCTAACCAAGGCTAAACACAGCCAAAAAATCACGTGGCTCCACGCTATCAAAGCGTGAAGCCACGTTTCTGGCAAGTCACAATTAGCTCGAGCTGCCTTTTCGCGGCTCCAACACCTGGTCAATCAGACCATACTCCAGCGCCTGGGGAGCCGTGAGAATCTTATCCCGGTCAATGTCCTCGTGCATTTGCTCCACGCTGCGGTTGGAATGCTTCGACAGCGTTTCCTCCAGCCAGGCCCGCATCCGGTCAATTTCCTCAGCAATAATCGCCAAATCGGTGGCCTGACCCTGAGCGCCCTGAATGGCCGGCTGGTGAATCAGTACCCGCGCGTTGGGCAGCGCCAGACGCTTGCCCGGAGCACCCCCCGCCAGCAGCACCGCCGCCGCGGAGGCCGCCTGACCCAAGCAAACCGTCTGAATCTCGGGCTTGATGTATTGCATCGTGTCATAAATCGCCGTCATCGCGGTAAAAGACCCGCCCGGAGAGTTGATGTACATGGTAATGAGCGAATCGGGATCCTGGCTTTCCAGCACCAGCAACTGCGCCATCACGTCATCGGCGGAAGCGTCGTCGACCTGGTTACCCAGGAACACAATCCGATCCTCAAACAGTTTCGCATAAGGGTCCTGGCGCTTGTAGCCGTAAGCCGTGCGTTCCTCGAAGGTCGGCAGGATATAGCGCGCGCTGGGCAACGCCGGAGCCGCCCCCGCGGGGACAGACGCATTCGCGGGCGAAACCGCAGCAAACCCTGCCCCGGACATGCCTAAATCACCTTGATAATGCCTCATTACTCCCCCTTCTTCGAGCTCTGCACCGCGGCCGCGTTCTCTACCACCGCGTCAATAAAGCCGTATTCCAAGGCTTCCTGAGCGGTAAACCAGTGGTCACGATCCGCGTCCCTGGTGATTTCTTCCAGCGTGTGACCGGTGCGCTCGGCGGTAATCTGAGCGAGTTCCTGCTTCATCGCCAGAATCAAATCCGCATTAATCCGCACTTCGGAGGCGGTTCCTTGGACACCGCCAAGAGGCTGGTGCATGAGGATGCGGGCGTGCGGAGTCGCGAAACGCTTGCCTTTCGTCCCGGCCGTCAACAGAAACTGCCCCATCGAGGCCGCCATTCCCATCGCCACGGTCACCACGTCAGGTTTCACGTACTGCATGGTGTCATAGATAGCCATGCCCGCGGTGACGGAGCCGCCGGGTGAATTGATATAGAGGTAGATGTCAGAATCCGGGTCCTCGGCCGCCAACAGCAGCATCTGGGCGCAAATCGCATTGGCATTTTCCTGGCTGACCTCATCGCCCAGCCAAATGATGCGCTCTTTGAGTAAGCGCTTGTAAATAAACCCACCCGTGGGTACATCGGGCGTTTCTTCGTCGCGATTAACTACGGTCACGTTTCCTCCTCGCTTGGTTCACTTAACCCTAACGGAAAACCGTGCGTCCTTCGCGCTTCATTCCCCCTGTTTCGCTATGGGCTAATCCCGATTCTGCTCAAACGCGTCCCCTAGCGGTGTCGGTCGGTTTCTTTCGTATTTTTTCACAAGTCTCCCCCGGCGGATTTTCCCTCACCTCGCCCGTGCGGGGGTGTCAGTTGATAGCGCAAGGCGGGTTCCGGTCAGTACCGAAACCCGCCTTGCGCTCAAGAGTTACTCGTCTGCGGTGTCCTGTTTTGCCGGAGCCTTCTTGGCTGGGGCTTTCTTGGCCGCTGCTTTCTTTGCCGGAGCCTTCTTTGCCGGCTTTTCCTCAGAGTCCTCGTATTCTGCCGACTCCTCGCCGATGAATTCCTTCAGGTCCACAACCTTGCCGTTCGTGTCCTTGACCTCGACCTCTCCGAGGGCCGAGGCGATGGACTTGTTACGAGCGATTTCTTGGATAAATGCCGGAATCCGGTTGTTCTGTTCCGCGTTTTGCAGCAGCATGGAGGGGTCCATGCCGTAAGCCTGCGCGGTCTGGAGTACAAACTCCAACAGTTCCTGCTGAGACACGTTCATCTTGCGTTCTTCGGCCAAAGCGTCCAGGATAATCTGTACTTTCAGATCCTGCTCGACAGCTTCCTGAGCTTTCTGTTTATCTTCCTCGCTGGCGTCCTCGCCAATCTGCGCCGCGACAGCCTCATCCAACACCCCTTGCGGCAACGGGAATTCCAGCTCATCGCGCAGCTTTTCGACCAGCTTGTCGCGAGCCGACATAGCCTGTCCGGCGCGAGCCTGACGATCCACGTTTTCCGCAAGTTCCTGCTTCAGTTCATCGATGGTGTCGTGTTCGGAAACCATCATGGCGAACTCATCGTCGGCTTCCGGCAAGACCTGTTCCTTCACGGAATCCACGGTGACGGTAACCTGAGCGGTCTCTCCCCCGTGCGGCCCAGACTTCAGTTGAGTTTCAAATGTCTTAGTTGCTCCGGCTTTCAAACCCTTCAAAGCCTCATCCAGGCCCTCGACTAAACCACCGGCACCAACGTGATAGGAGGTCTGGTTCAGGGAATCGACCTCTTTGCCGTCAATCTCGCTCTTAAGGTCCAGGGTGACGAAGTCGTCCTGCTTAACGGCGCGCTCCACGGTTTTCAGAGTCGCGAAGCGACGACGCAGGTTATCCAACTCGGTGTCCAGGGCTTTCGGGTCGTCTTTAATCGCGTCTACTTCCAAGCTGAGCTTTGAAAAGTCCGGCAGCTTGACCTCGGGACGCACTTCCACTTCCACCGTAAACTTCAAATCGCCGCCGGCTTCGCCCTCAATGTTGGGGGTATCGGTCACGTCCACGTCAGGCTGACCCATCGGAGCAATCTTATGTTCCTGCACAGCCTGGCCGTAGTATTCCGGCAGCGCGTGATTGACCGCGTCCTCAATGACCGCGCCGCGGCCGATGTAGGATTCCAGCACGCGAGCCGGGACGTGTCCGCGGCGGAAACCGGGAATGTTGACCTGTTTGGCGTATTCCTTGAAAACCTTGTCCATCTCGGGCTTGAATTCCTCGTAGGGAACCTCGATTGCCAACTTGACCTTTGTGGGGTTGAGGTTTTCAACAGTGCTCTTCACTTTGTCTCCAAAATCGTTTGTTCTTGCGGTCTGCCGGCCAGTCCGGTCCGCTTGGTTTTCATAAGCCCCTAAATCTTACGACATTAGCCCCTTTTTCTGAAACTTAGGGCCGGTACGGGCGAGGATTTAATAGAGGCGGATTTCAGCGGTTCGTGCCGCGCGCCATGAGGCTGATTCCCAACCAATCGGGGCTCACGTGAGAGGAGGACATAACCCGCAGACCAGCGGTTTTCGCGGCCTCCTCGACGAACTGAGTATCCACCGAGTTTGGCTTACCGGACACGGGAGTCATGACCCAAATCAGCCCGCCATCGTCGAGGTTTCCAGAGGCGTCAACTAATAAATCCGCCAAATCATCGACTTCGCCATCTTCGGCGCGCCACCAAATTAGCGCCCCGTCAGAGACATCCCCGTAATCTTCATCGACCAGTTCGTTTCCGAGGAAGTCCTCGATGGCGCGACGTAGTGTCTCATCGACGTCATCGTCATAATAAAATTCTTGGACAATCGATCCCTTTTTGAAACCAAGACCAGGCTGAGATTTGTTTGCGCGATCCTTTTGAGATTGTTCCGCGTGGGCGGAAGCATTGTTCGTCATAGTTTCAGGATATATGAAACCGAGCCTCCGTGGGGAATTTACACCGAATTTTCCCCGCACTGGCAACGTTAGCAACCCTGAGAAAGGGCTCACACGACCTTGTGCAGATACTTCACCGGAGCGCCAACACCCGCCCAACGGTACGGTTCCAGCTCCTCGTCCCACGCGCGCCCCAAAGCTAAGTCCAGCTCACGGCGCATTTGCAAGGGATTATCCGCGTGTTCCAACGCCGCCAAGATTCTGCCTTCCGGCACCACCACGTTGCCCACGCTATCGGTTTGGGCATAGAAAATTCCCAATTCCGGAGTGTGGGACCAGCGTCCGCCGTCCGTGCCGGGAGCCGCGTCCTCAGTCACTTCATAGCGCAAGTGCTCCCACCCGCGCAGGGCTGAAGCCAACTTGGCGCCGGTTCCGGCCATGCCTACCCAAGAAAATTCGGCGCGAAAAAACGTCGGGTCAGCTTCTTGGACGGTCCAATCCAAACTGACTTCGGTGTTCAAAACCGTCCCCGCCGCCCACTCAATATGGGGACACAACGCCCTGGGCGCCGTGTGAATAAACAGGACACCTCGCGTGTATTGGTTCATGGTTACCTCCTGTTGTGCTTGAGTTGAGCCACAGCTCAACGGGCCGGTATTGCGGCTTCCCCTCCGAACACCGAATCACAACGAGGTAACTTATGTTTCTATTATGCGCTAAACCGGTGGCAGTTGCACGCCTATCCGGGGTCTACCAACCCATTTTGCGAATTTGCTGCAGCGCTTCCTTGCGGTATTTGCGTTCCAACCTGTCCAGGTACAGGTGTCCCTCCAGGTGGTCGCATTCGTGCTGTAGGCAGCGCCCCATCAGTTCTTCACCCTCAACCACCAGCGGTTTTCCGTCCAGGTCGATGCCTTCAACGCGGGCATACCAGGCGCGTTTCGTCGGATAAAACAGCCCCGGTACACTCAGGCAGCCCTCATCGCCATCCTGGAATTCATCTTCGCTCGTGGCGACCAGTTTGGGGTTCAAAACGTAGCCGACTTCCCCGTCAATGTTCCAGGAAAACGCCCGCAGGCTGACCCCGATTTGGTTCGCTGCCAACCCGGCGCGACCGTCCTCGTCTACGTTCTCTAACAGATCCTCGACCAGCTGCTTCACGCCGGGGTCGCGCGGGTCTGTAATCCAGTCACAAGGGGTGCGCAGCACGGGATCCCCCACCACGCGTATCTCACGAAATGCCATGTTGACCTCTCTTTGCCGCCGCCCGGGCGCCTAGTTTTGATCCTTTTCCCACTGATCGGGCTCGCCAATCAGCTCGGTGGAGCTGAGGGAGAAAGCTGTTTTCGCAGCCTCGTTCGAGATGGCCTGCAACAGTTCCTCCACACAAGTCTCCGGGGAGGTTTCCACAGTTGTGCCCTCGCGGCGCTGGCGAATCTCGACTTTGCCCTCAGCTAATCCCTTGCCCACTACCAGCGCAAAAGGCATTCCCAACAACTCTGCGTCCTTGAACTTCACCCCTGCGGAGGCCTTCGGGCGATCGTCATACAGTACTTGGATACCGGCTGCGTCGAGTTCACGCGCGAGCTTTTCGGCAGTGGCAAAAATCTCTGGGTCTTTGCCGGTGGCCAGTAGGTGAACCTGGAACGGAGCGATATTGAGCGGCCACATCAGCCCCTTATCGTCGTGGTTTGCTTCGGCAATGGCCGCCACCAGACGCGACACGCCAATCCCGTAAGAGCCCATCGTCACGACTTGTGCCTTACCGTTTTCGTCCAGCACGCTCAGCCCCAGAGCCTGGGCGTACTTGCGTCCCAGCGCGAAGATGTGACCAATTTCGATGCCGCGCTCCAATGTCAATGGCCCCGAACCATCAGGAGCCGGGTCGCCCTCCAAGACTTCCGCGGCCTCAATAGTGCCATCTGCCGTAAAATCACGCCCGCACACCAGGTTGAACACGTGCATTCCGGCTTGGTTGGCTCCCGTCACCCAGCGTGTGCCCGGAACAATTCGCGGATCGATTAGGTAGCGCGGGGAACCGACAGGATTGCCGTCAGCGTCCGTAGTGCGTTTCGGTGAGTTCGGGCCGATGACCTGCGGGCCGATGTAGCCGGGAACCAAATCTGGGTAGGCCTCAAGGTCTTTGGCCTCCGCCATACGCACGTCAGCGGGAGACAGGCTCGCCTCCAAGCGTTTCATGTCAACCTCGCGGTTGCCGGGGACCCCGATAACCAGGACTTCTTTGTGCCCGTCAGGATAGTCGGCGACCACCACCACATTTTTCAGCGTGTCGCTAGCTTCCCAAGGCCGGTCCGAGCGCGGATAGAGTTTGTTCGCCTGGTCCACCAACGTTTCAATCGTGGTGGAGTCCGGGGTCGGCCGTACTTCCGCTGCGGGGGCATCGTCATAAGGGAGGGGTTCAGGAGCGATGGTGGTGACGGCCTCCGCGTTGGCGGCGTAGCCTCCGGGGGACTTCACGAACGTGTCCTCACCAACAGCGCAGGGGAACAGGAATTCTTCGGAGGCGGAACCACCCATCGGGCCGCTCAAAGCGTGACAAATGACGTAATCCAGCCCGATACGGGTAAAGACCCGCCGGTAAGCTCCGCGGTGCAGGGCGTAAGAATGCTCCAGCCCCTGATCCGTGAGGTCAAAGGAATAGGAGTCTTTCATCACGAACTCGCGACCCCGAATGATTCCCGCGCGCGGACGAGCCTCATCGCGGTACTTTTCCTTCATCTGGTACAGAATGACCGGCAGGTCTTTGTACGAGGTGTACAGGTCCTTTACCGCGAGGGTAAACATTTCTTCGTGGGTGGGGGCCAGCAGGTAATCCCCGTCTTTGCGGTCTTTGAGTTTGAACAGCGAAGGGCCGAACTCTTCCCAGCGGTTCGTTGCCACGTAGGGTTCGCTGGACAGCAGCATCGGGAACTGCAATTCTTGTCCCCCAATGCGGTCCATCTCTTCACGCACGATGTTTTCCACGCGCCGCAAAGTTTTCAACCCCAACGGTAGCCAGGTGTAAATCCCTGGCGCGGCGCGGCGAATATAGCCCGCCCGCACCAGTAACTTGTGGGACTCCACTTCGGCTTCTACCGGGTCTTCACGCAGGGTGCGGACAAAGAAAGAGGACATTTTTGTAAGCATTCCTCAACTTTACCGCGAAACCAGCCCAAAGATTAAAACCAACCCGACCTCGGGATTTGCCCGCCAGATAGTAACATTTGGGCCACGGGCAGGGGTTAGTGACGCGACGCATGTAAATCCCGGCGATGCCAGAACAGGTTTTCTTCTGTGTCTCGATCGGTGGCGCGCAACAGGGCTTGCCACACCGCGAGAGGATCCGCGCCGCGTTCTAACGCCTGGAGCGCGGTCATGCCCCATTCTGTCAGTACTTGGTCGCTGGCCAGAGTTTCGCCCAAACCGTGCGGAAACACCTCGGAGAGCGCTTGCTTAAACTGAGAGCGCGTCATGCCGCGCTGCACCGGACCGCCCTGGAATTGAGGCATCAGGAAATCGGGGCGCAGTCGATGCTGTCTAGCAGCTCATCGGGCACCAGCTCGGGGACCACCACGCCCTCGACCACAGCTATCCGATCCGCGACTTCATGGAGTACGAAAGAAACCGGCGCGTCCAACGCATAACAGATGGAGGCCAGCAACTCGCTGGAGGCTTCCTTCTGACCGCGTTCCACCTCGGACAGGTAACCCAACGACACGCGCGCCTTCGCTGAAACATCACGCAAAGTCAGGCCGCGAGTTTGGCGCAGTTGACGCAAAACCTCCCCGAGCTCGCGCCGCAAAACTGGCGTGGAGGCTTTAGCAACTGGAGAAATCTGCATCATGGAATCAGAATACCGCTTATTAGGTAGGCTTCGCACCCCCGCACGATTCGCCGGCCTGACCGAACGCTCCGGACTAATCCCCGGACGCAGCGCGTAAGGCAACTTCATGTTGGCAAAGGTTTCTTTTTGGTTCATCACACTCAGTTTAACCGACTTTGTCAGGATTTTATTCCCGGAAATCTCATCCCCAGGACTGATTGCCGCTCCCAGCACAACACCTAGGGAACGCGGCTAATGTTCCTCAGCCGGGTGCAAGGCCTGGCGCACATAGTCAATACCGGTGAAAACCGTAATGACTACGACCACGACGGACAGGATTATCGCCACGATGCGCACCACCGGCCACGCCGCGGGAACCAGGGCTTCCCACGGAATCAACAGCAGTAAAATCAACGCCATCTGGGTCACGGTCTTAAGTTTTCCGCCGCGGCTGGCGGGCATGACCCGCCCCCGGCGTGCCAAAACCAGACGCATCAGGGTAATCCCCAGTTCCCGCACCAAAACGGGGACAGTCACCGCCCAAAACACCGGCCAGTGCAGACTCAGCAGCACAAATGCGCTGAGTACCAGGGCTTTATCAGCGATAGGATCGGCGAGTTTACCGAAATCAGTAATCAGGTTCAGTTTTCGCGCCAGGGTCCCGTCCAGCTTGTCGGTCGCGGAGGCCACGGCGAACACCACGAAGGCCCACACTTGTGCCTTCACCCCCGGCACCAGCATCAACCAAATAAATACCGGCACCAAAATCAGGCGGATAACCGTCAGCACATTGGCGATGTTAAAGTTCGGGGGCGCGGGCGGCTGCGGCGCTTCCTGCGGGTTTGTGGTCATGAATCCATCCTAGTCAGAACGGCAAAGGCTCGGTGTCGTCCGAATCGTATAATTCCTGGCGGCCCACCTGGGCTGCCGGGGTCGCCGGGTCGGGTCCATCGGAAAATGTCGGCGTGGGGTCGAGCGGGCGGGTGTCAGCGTCGTCGGGTTCCGGGGCCTGTGCCGGAGGCTCCCCGTCTGCAGAGTCGTCAAAAGGTTCCCCGGTATCGTATTCCGGTTCCTCCCCGTCCGGCGGGAGGTCCGGCACAGCCTCGGTTTCTCCGCGCAGCATGGCCAGGACACCGGGCAGTTCCTCGTTCGTAACCAGGACTTCGCGCGGTTTGGAGCCTTCCGAGGGTCCCACGACCCCGTAAGTTTCGAGGATGTCCATCAACCGACCAGCTTTGGCGAATCCTTTGCGCAGTTTGCGTTGAATCATCGAAGTGGAACCGAACTGGGTGGAAACCACCAGTTCGGCGGCGGCCAGCACATCGTCTAGGTCATCGCCGATTTCTTCGGGAACCTTGGCTTCCTCGCTGTTCTGTTCGCTGGTGACACCTTCGCGATACACGGGTTCCATCTGTGCCTTGACGTGGGCGACGACCCGGGTGATTTCTCCCTCCGAGACCCAGGCTCCCTGCACCCGCTGGGGCTTGGATTCGCCGCTGGGCAGGTAGAGGGCATCGCCCTGACCGATGAGTTTTTCCGCCCCGGACTGGTCCAAAATCACGCGGGAATCCTGGTTCGAGGAAGTCGCGAAAGCGAGTCGAGAGGGCACGTTAGCTTTGATAATGCCCGTGACCACGTCCACGGAGGGACGCTGCGTCGCCAACACCAGGTGGATTCCCGCCGCGCGACCCAGCTGGGTGATGCGTTGAATGGAGGCTTCCACGTCCCGCGGTGCAATCATCATCAAATCGGCCAGCTCGTCCACCACGACCAGCAGGTAAGGCATCCATTCGGGCTCGAAACGCGACTCGGGTAGCTTTTGTACCTTGCCGGCGCGCAGCGCCTGATTGAAATCGTCAACGTGACGGTATCCGTAGTTCGACAGGGTGTCGTAGCGCATATCCATCTCGTTGACGCACCATTCCAGCGCCGCCGCGGCTTTCTTTGCCGAGGTAATAATGGGCGTGACCAGGTGAGGAATCCCGGCGTAGGCGGTGAGTTCCACCCGTTTCGGATCGACCAAAATGAGCCGGACCTGTTCCGGGGTGGCTCGCATCATGATGGAGGTAATCATCGAGTTAATGAACGAAGATTTACCCGACCCGGTCGCCCCGGCGACCAGCAGGTGCGGGGTCTTGGCAATGTTTGTCAGGACGTAGTCGCCTTCCACGTCCTTGCCGACCCCGGTGACCAGCGGATGCGTGAGGCGCGAGGCCACTTCGGAACGCAGCACGTCACCGAGGTAAACGTTTTCGCGGTCCGCGTTGGGGATTTCAATCCCAATCGCAGATTTCCCTGGAATGGGAGACAAAATCCGCACTTCCGGGGACGCCACCGCGTAGGCTATGTCCTTGGACAACCCCTCGACCTTCGAGACTTTTTCTCCCGGACCGAGTGTGACTTCGTACTGGGTCACCGTCGGCCCGCGTGAAAAACCGGTAACCTCAGCCGCGACCCCAAATTGCTGAAAGACGTTGGTCAGGGACTCGATAACGCGGTCGTTGGCCGGGGAACGTTTCACGTGTTCAGGCCCGACTTTCAACAGGTCAAGGGAGGGCAGGTGGTAGTCGATGTCGTGTCCCAAGCCGGTGTGGACCCGCTCCGGCAGAGTGTCCTGAGTTTTGGCAGACGGTTCGGGCTGCGGTGTCGCCTCGGCCGGTTTACTTTCGGCCTTATGTCGTCCCCCGCGTTTCCGAGAAGGCAGTAGTTCGGTGGCTCCGGTCGCGGGCGGTTCCGGGAGGGTCTGTGTCGCGACAGGGTCTGTGGACTGAGCGGTCAAGGTCGAGTCCGACTCCATGACCTTGGTTTCTTCCGCATCGGATTGGGGGCGACGGCGTTTCCACGGCATCCGCGAAGGAGTCATGACTTCAGTAGCACCGCTGAGGTCCACGACCTCCGACTCTTCATCGCTGAGGTCGTGACCTGGAGCCAGTCGGGCAAAACGCTGCCGAATCAGCGTCACCAGGGTCGCTGCAGGAATTCCCCCGGTGATGAGGACTCCAATCAGCATCATGATTATCAGCAGCGGGAATGCTCCCCACGGCGAAAACAGCACGCCGATAGGATGACCGAAAAACCAGCCCAGCAGACCTCCGGCCGTCATAATCTCGGGAAAACCGGTGGAGGGCCAGGGTAAGCCCTTCGCCACATGCACCATTCCCGCCAGCGCTCCCAAGATAACCAAAAGCCCCACCAGAATCCGGGTTTCCTGTGCGCCGCGAAGCGCGGCGACTTCCGCAGCTTCGGCCTCGGTGACACCGTCATTGTCCGGGTCGGGGAGGAAACGACCCCGCAGGAACAAACGCACGGCGAGAAACCCTAAACCAATGGGCAAAATAACCGCAAACACACCGAAAACTCCCGCGAAAGTCACATGAATCACGTTCCCGGCCGTGCCGGAAAGGCCGAACCATTCCCGCAGAGCTACCAAAATCCCTAGTGCAATGAGGCACAGCCCCAAAATGTCTCGTTTGACCTGGGGGTCCAAAGTGGGGCGAGCCGGCTCGGGTCGATTGCCCGGTCGAGTTGTTTTTCGATTGCCGCGCCCAGCCCCGCGTTTCGACGGGTTGGTTTTAGCTTGTGTTTTGGTCGCACTCATAGCGTTTTTAGGCTATCCGCTCGGGAACCTTTTTTGGCACTCCCACGCCGAAAAAGGTGGGATTATAGACGAGAGTTCGCAGCCAGGAAGTTATCGATTTGGGAAGCCGTGGGAATTAGGTAGTAACCCCGCCGCCCCATCGCCAGCGAGGCGGCCGCGTTCGCCCGCTCACAAGCCTGGTCCAGCGGTAGCCCCATCATCAGCGAGGCCAGCAGGACCCCGGTATGGGCCTCTCCAGCTCCAGTTGTGTCCACCAAGTCAGTAGGGTAGGCGGGCACTCCTCGCGGCATCTGTCCCGCGAATTCCTGAATCGCAGCCCCGTTTGGTCCATCACGCAGCACCAAAATCGTCTCTGGTTTCACGTAACGGCGCAGCACCTCAGCAATGGGACCGCGTCCCAAGCGCATCCGCACTGTCTCAGTCTGGTGCTTGTTCAATGTCAACAAATCCGCCCTGGCCAGGATTTTTACCATCACGTCCAGGTCGACTTCCCCGACCAGCGGACCCCCCGCTACCGCCAGGAACAGATTGTTCGGCAGCTGTTCAATCCAGTTCGTGAGAATCTCGGCTAGCTGTGGATAAGCCAGGTCGTTGAGGCTGGCAAAAACATAATCATTGTCCCGCAGAATTATCCCCGCCAGGTCGCGCGGGTCGGGCTCAATTTCTACACCGGGGGACGTAATGACGCTGCGCACCCCTTCGGAGTCTATGGCCGCTATCCGCAACCCGATATCCCCCACGATTTCGTGGGAAAGCACGGAAATCCCTTCTCTGCCTAAGGAGTGCCGGGCCTGAATCGAGTTCGGGCCGGTTCCCAGGGGGGCCGTCACGCAGGCGGCGACACCTTGCCGTGCCACGGTGGCGACCACAAAGAAACCTCCGGCCACGACCGCCCCTTCCAGGATGGAGGCACGGACTTCGGCACCCTGATTGGGCAGGTGGTCAACCCGCAAGGGTAGTTCCAGGTTGATTGATTGAGTGGAAATGAAACGAGCCACGGCGATTCTCCCTGAGCTAGTCAGCTTCCAGCACTAGGGGCACAATCATGGGTGCGCGCTTCAACCGCTTGGACACCCAACGGCCCAGGGTGCGGCGGGCGACCCGCTCCATGTCCCGCACGCTGGCTTGTCCGTCGGCCGCAGCCGCGCTCAACGCGTCAGCAATGGCCGGCTCAATATCCCGAAACACGTCATCGTTTTCCGCCACGCCGCGGGCGATGACGGTCGGACCAGCGAGGATAGTCCCCGTACTCATCTCCATCACCACGTAAACCGCCACAAACCCCTCTTGGGCCAGCACGCGGCGGTCATAAAGTTCGGACTCCCCAATCTCCCCGATAGAGGTACCGTCCACATAGATGAAGTCACACGGCACCTGGCCCACAATCTGGGCCTCACCGTTCTTGACTTCCACGCACACCCCGTCCTCAGCAAGCATGACGTGGCGCGGATCGACCCCGGTTTTCACGGCGTGTTTCCCGTTGGCGACCAAGTGGCGAATCTCGCCGTGAATGGGCATCACGTTCTTTGGCTTCACGATGTTGTAGGCATAGAGCAGTTCGCCCGTGGCGGCGTGACCGGACACGTGAACCTTCGAATTACCCTTGTGCACGACTTGCGCACCCAGACGAATGAGCTGGTTGATGACGCGCCCCACCGAGTTTTCGTTGCCGGGAATCAAGGAGGACGCCAGCACCACCGTGTCGCCCTGGCCGATAGAAATTGTCCGATGAGTGCAGTTGGCAATCCGCGACAGGGCGGCCATCGGTTCGCCCTGCGAGCCAGTAGCCATATAAACGCGGCGTTCGGGGGGCAGGGAATTGACGTCCTTGAGATCAATCAGTACCCCGTCCGGCACGGTCATATAACCGGCCTCCGCGGCGATGGTCATATTGCGTTCCATAGACCGCCCCACCAGGGCGACCTTGCGGTTGGATTTCGCGGCGGCGTTCAACACCTGCTGCACCCGGTGGACGTGGGAGGCAAACGATGCCACGACAATCTGGCCGGTAGCGTGGTGGAATACGTCCTCGAGGACGGGTCCGATTTCCCGTTCGGAGGCAATAAAGCCCGGGACCTCAGCATTCGTGGAGTCTACACAGAACAGGTCGACCCCGGCCTCCCCCCAGCGCGCGAAAGCACGCAGGTCGGTAATGCGCCCGTCCAGGGGCAACTGGTCCATCTTAAAGTCCCCGGTAATCAGCGCGGAGCCGGCTTTCGTGCGCACCATGACCGCCAAGGCGTCGGGAATCGAGTGGTTTACAGCACAAAACTCCAGATGGAACGGTCCCAAGTCGAGCCGCTCGCCCTCTGCTTTGACCCGCAGGTTCGTGGTTGACAAGCGGTGTTCCAAAAGTTTCGGTTCCACGAGCGCTATCGTCAGGTGCGAACCGTAGACGGGAATATCCTCGCGCAGTTTCAACAGGTAGGGCACCGCTCCGATGTGATCCTCGTGCCCGTGGGTCAGCACCACGCCCACCACGTCATCCATTCGGTCTTGAATATAGGTGAAATCCGGCAAAATCAGGTCCACCCCGGGCTGAATCTCTTCGGGAAACAGCACCCCGCAATCCACAATGAGGATTTTGCCTTCGGTTTCCAAAACAGTCATGTTGCGGCCGACTTCGCCCAAGCCGCCCAAGGGCACCAATCGCAAGACATCGGGTTGGGCCGGGCCGGGCTGTGGCAGCTGAAAAATATCTTCACTCACCCCCCTATCTTAGCGGTTTGCCCCTCCCCCAGGCGTACCCACCCGCCCAGGAGCGCAGGCCGCGGGAACGAAAGTCCGCTCGACCCTTGTGATGGGTGGGAGGAAACGGGAATAGGAACGGGAAAGAGGAAAGCCGTGCCTAGAGCCCCAGCAGCGGCTCCAAGCCGACGGTGAGACCGGGGAAAGTGGCGACTTTGCGCAGCCCCAGCAACACTCCGGGCATGAAGGACACGCGGTCAAAGCAATCGGTGCGCACCACCAGTTGCTCACCGGGGTTACCGAAAAGGATCTCCTCATGGGCGTACAAGCCGCGCAAACGCACGGCGTGGACCGGCACGCCCGCGATTTTTCCGCCGCGCGTCCCGTGTGGATCCGATTCGGTGTGATCCGGGAAGGCGGGAGCACCGGTGGCCTCGCGCGCCGCGGCGATACCTTTCGCGGTGGCGATGGCGGTGCCGGAAGGGGCGTCGAGTTTGTCAGGGTGGTGCATTTCGAGGATTTCCACGGATTCAAAGTACGGGGCTGCCGCGGCCGCAAACTTCATAGCCAACACGGCGGAAATGGCAAAATTGGGGGCAATCAGCACGGAACGGTCAGCGTCCTGGGCGGCTTGGCGAACCCGTGCGTAGGCGTCATCGCTCCAGCCGGTCGTGCCGACCACCACGTGCGTTTCGGCTTGCAGAGCCGCCATCACGTTGGCTTCCGCGCTGGCCGGAATGGTGAAATCGACCGCGTGTGTGGCCTGGGCACGGCGCAACCCGGCGGTGATGTCATCGTCACGGTCCAGTTGGGCGACCAGTTCCATATCCGGCGCTGCGCTGACCGCAGCGCAGACTTGGCTGCCCATGCGACCTTTGGCCCCGATTACCGCGACTTTCAACATTTCCGCTTCCTCCCTTTTTGTGGCGTGGCGTCAGGCCGCGCCGGTTATTCTTGCAGCAGTCCTTGGCTCACCAGAGCCCGACAGATATCGGCGATTTCGGTCTCGCTGGGTTCGACCAGCGGCAGACGCGGACGCGGGGACTCAATCAGCCCCAAGGCGTAAACGGCCTGTTTTGCGTAAGTCGCCCCCTGACCAGCGCCCATAATGGCACGATTCGATGGCTCCAGCGCCGCATCCAATTCCCGCGCGCGGGCCAGGTCGCCAGCGGCAACGGCATCCAGCAGGGCTGAAATCCGTTTGCCTTCCACGTGTCCCACTACCGAAATGACTCCGGAAGCGCCGCCTGCCATAAAGAAAAAGTTTAGAGCGTCGTCGCCGCTGTACCATTCCAATCCGGTGCGCCGCATAGCCTGGATACCCGCGCTCACGTTGCCGGTCGCGTCTTTCACGCCCCGCACGCGCTCCAGTCGGGCCAGCCGGTCCATCGTCTCGGGGGCAATGTGCACCCCGGTACGACCGGGAATGTCATAGACCAGAATGGGCAGGTCACTTTCCTCGTGAACCGCCTGGAAGTGGGCGACAATGCCGTCTTGGGAGGGCCGATTGTAGTAGGGCGCGGTCACCAGCAGTCCATCGGCACCGTTCTGAGCGGCCGAGCGCACCATCGCGACCGTGTGGGCCGTATCGTTGGAACTGACCCCGGCGATGACTTTGATGTCTGGGCCTACCGCACGCCGTACAGTTTGCAACAGCTGGGCTTTTTCGTCCAAGTGCGTGGCGGGCGCTTCCCCCGTGGTGCCGGAAACCAAGATGGCATCGCAGCCGGAGTCCACCAGGTGCTTCGCCAAGCGAGCGGCGGATTCGTAATCCACCGAACCATCCGCATGAAAAGGAGTCACCATCGCTACTGAAAAACGCCCAAAAGTACTCATGCAGTCATCTTAAGCGCTTTGTTCACATGATGGAAGCTACGTCCGCCATGTGGACGCGGGGTTTGACGGAACCGCCGGGGACAGTTTTATTCCCCCGGCCCCAATCGCACCTCGATGGTGGCACGTTTCGCCAGTTCAGCCGCCCAATCCCGCACTTGTGCAGCGGTGACGGCCTGCATCTGGTCCAGCTTCGTGGCCAGCGGGATATAGGCCCCGCGCAAGATTTCGGCATGAGCCAGGCGATTGGCACGCACGGTGTTATCCTCCAAACTCAGCAAGGTGGCGCCGCGCAGTTGCCCTTTGGCTCGGGCTAGCTCGTCCGCGGGGATTGGGTTGGTGGCGATTTCCTCCAGCTCGGCACGCAGCAGCGCCGCTACTTCATCCACATTCGCCGGATTGCAGGTCGCGGTCACCCCGAAACTGCCCGCGTCCCGGTGCGACGAGTTGAACGCGTAGGTGGTGTAGGCCAGACCGCGTTTTTCCCGGATATTTTGGAACAGACGCGAACTCATTCCCCCGCCCAGCACGGTGTTCAGCACATTCATGACGGGCATATTCGCGTCCGCTACCCCCGGTCCTGGTCCGCCAATAATGATGCGGCTTTGTTCAAACTTTCCTGCGATTTGGAACACCCCGGATTCTGGTTTCCATGCGCCCTGACCAGCCGCGTTGAGACTGTTCCCGCAACGGTCGGCGGGGCTGCCCAGCGGGACGGCTGCCACAGTGTTGAAGTCTAAAGCGGGCTGGGCCGGGTCGGGGCCGGATTGCCACTGCGGCCACGGGGAATCGGGACGGCACAAAGACCCCGCCACCAGTTCACACACCTGGTCATGGCTGACGTCTCCCGCGGCCGCCACCACCAGGCGATCCGGGGCATATCCGGCCTGGTAGTGAGCCACTATTGCCTCCAGGGTGTCGGCTTTTACCGATTCAATCGTGCCGCCAATGGGACGCCCCAGTGGATGCGCCGGAAAAACCCGGCGGGTAAATTCGTCAAAAGCCTGTTCGCTGGGGTTATCCAGCGCCATCGTCAGCTCGTCGAGGATGATGCCACGTTCCATCTCAAAATCGGCAGCATTGAGCAAGGGCGCGCACAGCATATCCATCAAAACATCAATGGCCATGGGCACGTCCTCGCCCAAAACTTCGGCATAGTAGTGGGTGCATTCCCGGCCGGTAGCGGCGTTGGAATCACCTCCCACCGCGTCAAATTCCATCGCTATCTGGTGGGCGGTGCGCCGCGGGGTTCCTTTAAATAAGAGGTGTTCCAGGAAGTGCGTGGAGCCCCGCGCCCCCTCAATCTCGTCACGAGAGCCGCGCGCGACCCACAGTGCCACGGTAGCGGCACGGGTGCCCAGCATATGCTCGGTGATAACCCGCGTTCCTCCGGGCAAAATCGTGCGACGAATGGCCCCGTCCTCCAGGGTCACATCCGCCCCGGGAACACCTGCAGGCAGCGCTGGCAGCGGACACGCAACAGGTTTCAAATCAGTCATAGTTACCCAATCTTACTAGACTAGGAGTCATGTCCCAGCACAACCTTGGCAAACAGGAAAAACCCGGCGACCCCGATCAGTCCCCCACAAACGCAAAACCGGAGGGAGAACCTCGTGCGGGCAACAATCCTCGCGACAAATCCGGAAAAGCCCCGGCATCGAAACAATCACTGTGGCGCTCCACCGCTGACGTGTGGCCGTTCGTAGTGGGGTCTTTCGGGTGCGCGCTGGCGGCTTACTTTTTGACTTATGCCGGCTCGGCCTATGAACAGCCGAACTCGCTGACTACCGGAGCGACCGTCACGTTGATGATGGCCGGGTCTTGTGTGCTGGCTGCCACCGTGGGCCTGGTTCACCTGGCGTTTTCGATTGGCGCAAAAGTGTTGTGGGCCATCGGGGCTGGTCTGGGTGTGGTGCTGTCGGTGGCGGCCTTTGTTGTGGCGGGGATGCAGGCCGCGCCCGGTTTTGTGTTTTGCGTGGCGTTCCTGGTGCTATGCGTGCCGGGATACTTCCTGGGTCGGCGTGCTGACGACTACCGCGCCCAGTTCCCCAAACGCAGCCATTTCCTGGGCGACTGGGACTAAAACGGACTAAAGCCGCGAGTTTTGGCTGCAAAAATGGCCTTCTCGGGTGCCGGTCGAGGTAAAATTCCCTCGTAAGCAGGTTATTTTATGGAAAGTGCGGTGCGAAAATGACTGTTAGTTCCCAGCGAAAGTTCCTTTGTGGTCTGGCCGGGGCGGCGCTCCTCGCCGGAATGGGCGTTCCGGCAGCCAACGGGGCGAATCCCGAGGACCGTCTGGCCGGCCCTGACCGGGTGGCCACTTCTCTGGCGGCATCCGCCTATGGTGAAGCCAACACGGTGTACTTGGCGGCGCCGAACGGAATTCCAGATGCTATCACCGCCGGAGCTTTGCCGGGACGTATCGTCTATGGCGACCCTTGGGGTGGTGATACGTTTGGCCGAGTCAACTTTCTGCGCCAGATGGATACTCATCGGCTGGCTTATCTCGGCGGACCCGGTCTGTGGGGTGGCACCCCGGCGGGACTCAACGCCGCTTACCCGCCCGATTACCGTGTCGAAGCGACCCAGATTCAAGGCGCGGATCGCTACGAAACCGCGGCTCTGCTCTATGACCGTTGGGTTGAGCTCAATCATCATCCGCGCAACATCTCGGTATTGATTGCTAACGGCGGCTCTATGGTTGACGCGTTGGCGGCCGGAGCTTTGGACACTCCCATTCTGCTGGTGCAACCTGACGGAACCATTCCCGCCGCGACTCTGAAGCGTTTGCAACAAGGCGGAATTACTCAGATTACCGTGCTGGGCGGAACAGGCGCCATACCCGTGGCCACCACCCAGCAGCTGAGCAAATTCGTTTCGGGAGGCACCCCGACCCCGCCGACCACCAAGACTTCTGAAGGCAACTCAGGACCGGTGGAAGTCCCCTCGGCCGACACCCCCAAGACCGCGGAAAACATCGCCCGCTGGCAAAAGACCCTGCAAAATTACACGGAACTGTCCAAACCAAACGGAGAGATTGCTCAAAAGATTTCGGCCTCTTCGCAGTGGATTAAGTTTGGTGCGGAAGCTGAGAAATATACCCGCGAAACCATCGAGGATAATTGGTCTAAATTCTTGTTTGGAACCAAACAGAAATATTCCACCTATCCTTCGGTTGCCGCTCTCTATGCCGACAACAAAGCTGACGCAGATTGGTTCCTGTCCTCCGTGGTGCGCTCCGGCTACTACGGAGCCGACATCTCCCTGCCGCACGACCTGGCGACTTTTGAGGAAGTCGTCAAACAGTACGGAAGTTACTTTGGGGTCGATTACTCTTGGCTAGATGATACGTTCCTGGACAGCCTGCGGGAATCTTTCAAGTTGGAATTCGACACTTACCTGCATCGTGGCGTCACACCCGGATCGTGGACCATGGCCGGTTCGGTCATCAACGGGACTTATGATTACCAAAAGTGGCCGCTGGGGTTGGCTCCGCTGGTGTTTGAGCGCTACCAGACGTTCTGGCAAGAGCGCCTGCCCCAGTACCGCGCCGCGATTCCGAAAATTCAAGCCTGGTTGAACTCCGCGGGGGTTCCCGCAGCCACGCCCGCTCAGAGCGACCCGACCAATATCAAGCGGATTGGCGGAGCGGATCGCTTCGAGACGGCTCGCCTGCTGGCCCAAGCCCGTTCCAAGAAAACCTTGGGCTACAACAAGTCCCCGATTCAACACATCTACCTGGTCAACGGCACGGCCCTGGCCGATGCTGCCGTCGCCGGGTCGCTCAAGAACGGGGTGATCCTGCTGGTTAACGGGAACAGTTTGCCCCAAGCCACGACTTTGGCGCTGCGTGACCTCTATGCCTCCCATGGTGCCGGCCTGCGTATCTTGGCAGTTGGCGGGACCGCGGTCGTTCCTGACCAGGCGATTGATGCGGCCAAGACCCTGGTGCGCTAAACCCGGTGGAAAACCCGCGCGGGCTTGAAACCCGCGTCGGTTGGGTCCAGGCGTCGCCGGGCGCTGTGACTGACTTCAAAAGGACGTCCGCCCGCGCAAGGCGTCAAGCTGACGGCGTTCCTTTTTGGTCGGCCGCCCGGTGCCGCGCGGTCGATAGATGACGGCCGCATTAGCGGGATTCGTCAAGCGCTGTGGGGTGACGTCCTCATAACATTTCACGGCTTCAGGCGCCCCCACGCGCTTGGGAATCAGGGCTTTTACCTTGAGGACACGGTCGAAACCCGCGACCCGCAGCCGTACCTCGTCCCCCGCCCGCACCGCGCTGGAGGCTTTCGCACTGACCCCGTTGATTTTCACGTGCCCGGCGCGCGCCGCCGCGGTCGCCAAGGAGCGCGACTTCACCTGTCGCACCGCCCACAACCACACGTCGACACGCATTTTTTCCATTCCCCCAGTCTACCCGCAGCCGGGATTTTCGGCTGAAAACCGGGAGAATCTGGCGAAACTGCGAACCCTAGCGGGGTCGGGATTCGCAGCCCACCCCGTCGTGATCCCCGTCAAATTTGTCCCGGAATCCCGAATCCTGCGGAGTAATGGGCCGACCCAGGATTGCCCAGACTTCCCGGCAGTTGGCATAGCTAGCTCCCGGACCAGCTGGCACCCCGGGTGCGGGGTCTGCCACGGGAGGAGCCACGTTCTGCGGCGAGGCTGGCTGGTCCGGCGGGACGGATTCCGGCACGGTTCCGGAGGGGACGACCACCCCACTGTCGGCAGGCAGTGCCTGACCGGGACAATTGCTCAGAATTCGTACCATCGCGTCGCGTTCAGCCGGGGTCACCCACAGTCGATACTTCGCTTTGACCGCAATCTGGCGCGACACATAGGCGCACCGGAAGCCCTTATGCGGCGGCAGCCACGTCGCCGCGTCGCCGTCCGACTTTTGCTGGTTGAGCCGGCCGTCCACTGCCAACAGGTTCAACGGATCGTTCGCCAGGGTTTCGCGCTGCGCTGCGGTCAAGGCTTGGGCGCCTTTCTGCCACGCGTCGGACAGGGCGACCACGTGGTCAATCTGGATGGCCGAGGCTTGTGACTTATCAAAATACCTGGTTTCCCCGGAATATGGCTCCGCCAAAATCCCGCTCAACACCACGCATCCGCGCGTGTTCGCGCGCCAGGTTTTGTTGGTCAAATCGCGGTTCAGGATATCGTTGCGGGTGTCGCAGCCGTTCCGGTCGATATCGCGCCACCTCTGGCCGAATTCCGCGCGCCGATACCCGGTTTTCGCCGCCCGCCCTTTCACGGGCAAGGTCGCCAGCACAGTCGCGGCGTCTCCGGACGCTTCCGGCGTGGGGGTGGCGGCGGAACTGGGTTCAACAATGATTTCTGGGGTCTGCGTGGGGAAAGAGCCAGAAGGCGTGGGGGTGGGTTCCGCGGTGACGCGCGGCGCTTTGGTGGAAACGGTTGGGCTAGCAGAGACAGTAGGCTCAGAATCGCTGGCTTTGCTCCCTAATCCGTTACCGCATGCCACCATGGCGCACAGTATCCCCGCTCCCACCAGCAGCTTCTTGGCTTTGCTGGCTTTAGGCGGAGTCTGGGCTGGTCCGTTCGGCGGCGCCGGGGTTCCTTTCACAGCATCATTTTAAAGCGCAGTCAGGCTTTTTTGAGCGACCGGCCGCGTCCCCTGTTGCAAATTGGTGATTAAATCGGGGTTGCTGGTCTATATAACCACCTACCCCGATTTAATCCCCGATTTCTCACGCTCTCCGCTTGGCGCTACGCCTATATATGCGTATAGTTAGAGGTGTTAGGGCATCCGCTCTAACAAAAGGAAAGCCCCAAGGTTGCATCTTGGGGCTGGAGGACAAGGAGATTAAGATGATCGCGGTCATCGAAATCCTGATTTCCCTTCCTGAAGCTATTTTAGCACTGATTCTCATCCGTGAGAAGGTGCAGAAGCCGAAGGATAGTTAGGAAATCGCCCCGTCCCTTCACGGGGGCGGGGCTTCCTCCAAAAAAAGGGGCTACCATGTTTCTTTCACTGCGCGGCGTCGCTGCTTACACCAGTCTTTCCGAAAATACGCTAAAGGCGTACTCTCAGCGCGGCTATATGCCCGCGCCCGATGTTGAGATAGGCACGGGCGAAAAAGTCACAGCCAAAGGCTGGTCCACCGACACTATCGACCACTGGTTAGCCAATCGCCCGGGACGCGGGGCACGCACCGACCTGAAAAAGAGCCAGAAAAGCAAAGGCAGACTAGCAAAAAACGGCTCGAAAAACCCCGAAATACCGGATACAAAAAAGCTCCCGCGGCTGGATTCGAACCAGCAACCTGCCGATTAACAGTCGGACGCTCTGCCGTTGAGCTACGCGGGATTGCGGATAAGATTCTAACAGAACCTTTTCGCGAATGTCCACTCGCTGCGAGGTTACCGGTTTTAGGCCGGTAGGCCCGCCATGTCGCGCACCTGGGATTCCAAACTGGACAGCGCGGATAGGTCGCCCGGCGCCAGCGCCCCGAAAGCAACGACTTCGGAAAACCGGCTCCCGTCCGCCTTGGCCCGCACCGCAATCCGCACTTTCGTCCCGGAGGGCAGCGTCGAAAACTGGGTATAGATTTGGGACTTTTGCAGGTAAATCCGCGCGTAGTCCCCGAAGGCCTTAAGCATGGCCGAATCCGGGTTCTTCAGCAGCAGCGGCGCTTTGCCCGGGTCGGGCCAGGACACACTCAAAGTGTCGGTATCGCGGTCCCACCCAATCTGCTGCACCTCGTGCCACTCCCAGCGGGTCAACTCGCCGTCTCGCCTGATTAAGCCGCTGGGGTCGGCAAACAGCCACAAGTCTTGGTCCGCGAAGTACAGCGGTACACAGTTGCGTCCGCCGCGGGGCAGCAGCGGTTTCAGTTCTGCGGGGATTTTGCTTTTCCTCAGGCTCATGAACTCCACTGTATCTCAGCGGGCTACCTTCCCTCGCGGGCATTTCCACGCTTCCCGGCGGCAACACCGAAAATGCAAATTCGCGGCGTCCAGAAATACCACCTGAGCTCGGTAACTTGTTAGGATGTTTACGCCCTGTTAGCTCAGTCGGTCAGAGCAGCGGACTCATAATCCGTTGGTCGCGGGTTCAAGCCCCGCACAGGGCACCGCTAGAAACGTTGCAATAGCAATAAAAACGCCCATCAAGGTGTCGAGCAAAACCCCTCCGTGGGGTCTACGTGGGGTAAGCGAAACAGTTTCGGCGTGTCTTAATGGTGTTCCAACCCACCCACTAACCGGAAAGAAACAACAATGAACACACTCACCCCCGCCGCATCTCCTCGCGACGTTTATCTCGCTTCACGCTAGACTGAAAACCTAGCCGAAAGGGAACAAAAATGCAGATACACGCGATTGGCGGAGACCTCACCGAGATGAATGTGGACGCGATTGTCAACGCCGCGAACCCCTCCCTGTTGGGAGGCGGCGGTGTCGACGGGGCGATTCACCGAGCGGCCGGTCCGGAGCTGCTTGCTTCCTGTCGCAAGCTGCGTGCGACGCGTTTTCCCGACGGTCTGCCGGTGGGCGAAGCGGTCGCCACCAGGGGGTTCAACCTGGCCGCACGGTGGGTCATTCACACCGTCGGGCCCAACCGTCACGCCGGACAAACCGACCCGAAGCTGTTGCACGACGCTTTTGCGAACTCCTTGAGTGAAGCCGCACGGATAGGCGCCCACGACGTGGCGTTTCCCGCCATATCCGGCGGAGTCTACGGCTGGGATATGGCCCAAGTCGCGCGCATCGGCGTGGCAGCCGTGCGCGAGTGGGCCGCCGGGACCCACCCCTCTAGTGACACCGGCCTCCCGGGCGATTCCGCAGCTCCAGACCCCTCTCAAAACCCAGAACCTCCGATTGACAATGTGTATTTCGTCCTGTTTTCCCCCGACGCGCTGGAGCTGTTTCAGGCCGAAATCGCCCGCGCCGAACATCAGTACCTCAAGTCAGCTCCGACAGACTAACCCCGCGCCCCCGCACAAAGCGGCGACGCAACCGCTTTTACCGAGCTTCGCCAGCCCGCCGAACCTTATCCGATATGGCACTGTGCTCGCGTCGCTCCGGCCATGTCGTCTGCGTCAGCCTGCGCCAGGCTGCGCCAGCCCCGGCCTCCCACGGCGATTACCGGGAGCGCCGGTTCGCCTCCCGCAAAGCCCGCTGCGCCTCGCGGTCGTCCTCGCGCTGGCGGATAGTTTGACGCTTATCCCACTCTTGCTTGCCTTTCGCCACTGCAATCTCCACTTTCGCGCGTCCGCCCACAAAATATAACTCTACCGGCACAATCGTGTAGCCTTTCGCGGTGACGGCCCCCTCGAGTTTCGCGATTTCGCGCTTATGCAACAGCAGTTTGCGCTTCCGTTTCGGAGCGTGATTCGTCCAGGACCCGTAAAAATATTCCGGGATATTAGCCCCTTGCAGCCATGCTTCCCCGCGGTCGACCTCGACCCAGGCTTCCGCGAGTGAAGCCCGTCCCATTCGCAAAGCCTTGACTTCAGTGCCGGTCAGCGACAATCCCGCCTCGTAGCGGTCCTCCAAGAAATAATCGTGCGCGGCTTTCTTGTTCCGGGCGATGACTTTCTTGGCGTCCGACTCCGCTTTGGCACGCTGAGAGGGGGTCAGCTTCCCTGGCTGACCCGCCCCCTTAGCAGCTTTTTTACCCATAGAGTGCAATTTTAGCGCAAAAGCGGGGCCTGCCAACTTTTCCCCGCGGCGCCCCTCGGTCTCCACAAGGCCGGGTGTCCGCCAGCCCCGTGACGGGCTCGTCACTGACACTGCACAAGGCCGCCCGCTCGCCTACCCGGTCTGGTGACGCCGCCCTTGTGAGGGGAGTGCCTACAGCACTCCCAGCGGGTTGATAGTTTTCCCGTTTTGCCAAACTTCAAAGTGCAGGTGGCACCCGGTAGAACCGCCGGTCGAACCGACCAAGCCGATGACCTGGCCCTTTTGCACGGAAGCGCCGACCGAAACTTTGAACTGGGACTGGTGGCGGTAGGTCGTCTGCCACTTGGAACCGTTGATGGTGCCGTGGTTGATATACGTCGATTTCCCGCCGGTCCCCTCCCAGCCAGCAAAGGTCACTGTTCCGGACTGCGAGGCATAAATCGGAGTTCCGCAACCTATCCCGAAGTCCGTGCCGGCATGGAGCCGCCGCGTTTTTGTGATGGGGTGAACCCGGTATCCGTAAGGCGAAGTCACCGATAGTGATGAGAGGGGTGCGCCAAAAATTCCTCCCGAGATGGAGCGAGCCGGCATAGCGTCCGGCTGTTGATTGAGCGCGGCAATTCGCGCCGCCGCGGCCGCCTGCGTGGCCTGTTCGTCCGCGATTTGTTTCTCAAACGCCGCCCGCTGATTGTTCAGCTGCCCCTGCTGGGCGACCTGTTTTTGTTGCAACTCCTGAAATTCGCCCAGTTTTCGTTGCTGTTCGGCGCGGGCTTCATCAGCGGCTTGCACCGCCTGCTGCGCCTGAGCCTCCAGTTCCCCAATGCGGACGGTCACGGCTTCCTGGCGAGCCCGGGCGTTGTTGTTAGCCGCGTTGGCCTCTTGAGCTTCCACAATGGCACGATTTTGCGACTTGGTCGCCGTGGATGCCACCTGCGCCCGCAGCGTGAGTTCATCTAGGGACTGGGAATCCAGCAGCAAGGAAAGCGGCGAAGTTTCCAGCATCGCCCCGCGGTAAGCCATACGCGCCATCTGACCGATAGCGACTTGCGTTTTTTCAATGGTTTGCTCGCCCTGGGCAATCTGTTCGCGCAGTTCCTGTTTCTGACGATTCGCAATCTCTAACCGGCTTTGAATCTGTTGGTGTTTAGCCTGCGCATCAGCCAGTTTCGCCTGTGCATTGGCGACCTCAGTTTGCGCCACAGGAATGGCCGCTTTCGTTTGTTCCAGAGCTACAGCCAGTTGGACCAGATTCGCGTTAACCCCCTCCAGCTGGGCCGCGAGTTCCGCTTGTTTCTTTTTCGAGGCGGCTTGTTGTGCCTCGAGTTTCTTGCGTTCGTCCGAATTCTTATCAGCCCGCACAAGGCCGGTCGCGCTCGCGCTCGCCGCGCTAGCGTTCGCGGGGGTGAGCGCCGCGTTGGCATGACTGAGCGAAACTGTGGACATCGAGGCAATTCCGAGTGCCGCCAGCGCCCCCACCAGGGCGGTAAATTTGCTTCGCACGTGCTCACCTCCTTTTCCAGCTTTCCCCGACAACGCGCCGTGCTTAAAAAGTTTAGCGAAATGCCGCGACTTTCCCGGTCCGAAACATAGTCAACAGAACCCTAAACTCTGGTGTAGCGGTTCAGGGAGGCCGCCGAAGCCACGATTGCCAGCAAAATGGCCGCCAACACCAGGAACGGCGCAATGAGCAACACATCGTTAGTCGAAATGAGCTCGACGACCCCGGAAAGTCCCGATAACCAGGACCCAACCAGGAACTTTACGCTGGCCCACAGAATCGCCACCGACCCTAGGGCGCCAATCGTCGCCGCGATAGCGCCCTCCACCATAAACGGCAGCTGCACAAACAGGTTCGAGGCTCCGACCAGGCGCATAATGGAAGTTTCGCGTTCCCGACTCATCGCGGACAGCCGGATAGTGGTGGTAATCAACAGGACCGCGGCGATAATCATCGCCACGGCCAGCCCGATGGCTAGGTAGGTCGCCTGATGCAACCCGATCAAGAGTTTCTCCAGAATCTGCTTTTGATCAATAACTTGGGCGACTCCGTCGCGTCCCTGCAGTTCCTCAACGACCACCCGGTACTGTTCCGGGTTCTTTAGCTTGATTCTAAACGATGCGGGCATCATATCCGCTTGGACATATTGATAATACTGTTCGGTTCCGGCCAGCTTTTTGAAACTCTCGAAGGCTTCTTCCTTCGTCTCAAAATACACATTGTCGATGTACTTGCTGAGCCGCTCGGACTTCAACTGTTCGTCAATCGCCGCAATCTGGGCCTCGGTGGCTTCTTGACCGTTGCAGTTGGGAGACACGTCGTCCTTGGTACACATCGACACGGAAATCTCGATTTTGCCGTACCAGGTGTCGCGCAAGTTATTAATCTGCATTTCCGCCAGCACTGCCGAGCCAACAAACAGCAGCGAGACACAGGTCACGATAATGACCGCGACCGTCATCGCCAAATTGCGCCGCAAACCCTGGCCTACCTGGGATAATACGAAAGTTAGTCGCATTATTTACGGCCTCCTTTCCGCGCCGTACCGACACCTTTCGGTTTCGCTAACGCCCCCGCGACGTCAGAAGTGCGGTCGGTACCGTCGGCGGATCCTTTCGGGGCTGAGGCTCCGTAGATGCCGCGAGCCTGGTCGCGCACGACCTGGCCTTCGTCCAGTTCGATGACGCGTTTGCGCAACTGGTTCACGATTTCTTCATCGTGAGTAGCCATCACCACGGTGGTGCCCGCCCGGTTAATCCGGTCCAGCAGTCGCATAATTCCCAAGGACGTAGAGGGGTCCAGGTTTCCGGTCGGCTCGTCCGCGAGCAGAATGGGCGGACGGTTCACCATGGCGCGAGCAATCGCCACGCGCTGCTGCTCGCCGCCGCTGAGCTCATGGGGAAAACGTTTGTCTTTGCCGCCCAAACCAACCATCTGGAGTACTTCGGGGACGACCCGGCGAATGACCCGGCGCGGCTTGCCGATAACCTGCAGGGCAATCGCCACGTTGTCATAGACGTTCTTGTTTTCTAACAGGCGAAAGTCTTGGAACACCACGCCGACTTGGCGGCGCAACCCCGGCACTTTCCACCTCGACAGTCGCCCCAGGTCCTTGCCCAAGACCAGAATCTTTCCCTCCGTGGCGCTTTCTTCGCCCAGAACCAGCGAGAGAAACGTGGACTTTCCTGATCCGGAAGTCCCGACCAGGAACACGAACTCTCCCCGGTCAATCGTGAGACTCACGTGGTCCAGCGCCGGGCGCGCTCCCCGCTTGTAAATTTTGGTGACGTTGTCGAAGGTAATCAACCTTTTCCGCTCCCCAGTTCAGTTTCAGGTACGCTTCTAAGTCTATTTATAACAAAACGATAAAAACGGAGTGACACCCGCAGAAGTGCAATCGCAGGGGAAATCCGCGATTATTACCGCGCAAAAGGGCGTTCGTGGGGTGAGTCTTTCCCGTCTGTTTCTCGGTGAGTCCGCTACTGGTCGTGCTTTTCTTGATGTTTGCGCCAGCGAATCGCCGCGTCGATGAATCCGTCCAGGTCGCCATCAAATACACTGTCCGGGTTGCCCGATTCGTAGCCGGTTCTGAGGTCTTTGACCAATTGCTGGCCATAGAGGAAGTAGGAGCGCATCTGGTCGCCCCACGAGGCTTTGACGTCCCCCGCCAGCTCCTTCTTCTTATCGTGTTCTTGCTGGTGGCGCAGCATCAACAGGCGTGACTGCAACACGCGCATCGCGGCGGCCCGGTTTTGAATCTGGGATTTTTCGTCCTGCATCGAGATGACGATGCCGGTGGGCAGGTGGGTCAGGCGCACCGCCGAATCTGTCGTGTTCACAGACTGGCCGCCCGGCCCGGAAGAACGGAACACATCAATCTTGATGTCGCTCTCGGGCACTTCGATGTGGTCGGTCGTCTCAATCAGGGGAATGACTTCCACCGCCGCAAAAGAAGTCTGGCGCTTACCCGCCGCATTAAACGGGCTGACCCGCGCCAGCCGGTGCGTCCCTGCTTCTACTGACAACATTCCGTACGCATAAGGGGCATCGACCTGGAACGTCACCGACTTAATCCCCGCTTCTTCCGCATAGGACGTATCCAGCACCTTCGTGGCATAGTTGTGTCGCTCGCAATACCGCAGGTACATCCGCAGCAACATCTGGGCGAAGTCGGCGGCATCAACCCCGCCCGCCCCGGAACGAATCGTGACGACCGCGAAACGTTCGTCATATTCCCCGTTCAGCAGGGTTTTCACCTCCATCGCGTCCAGGTCCCGTTTCAAGGTTTCATAGGTTTGCTCCGCATCGGTGAGAATCGCGTCGCGGTCCTCCCCGCTTTCTTCCGCCCCCAGCTCGACCAGGGCCTCCAAATCGTCAATCCGCGCCTGCATCGCTCGTAAACGCTGCATATCGGCCTGCGCTACCGACAGCGTTTGCGTGACTTTCTGGGCGTTTTCTTGGTCGTCCCACAAGTCCGGGGCGGCGGCTTGTTTCGTCAAGTCGGCAATCTTTTGCTCCAGCAGCTCCGGGTCCATCACCGCCGAAATCGTCGCGAAAGACGCGCGCAGTTTCTCAATCAGGGGCTGAAAATCATCGGGGGAAATCACCTTTTTACCTTACTGGTAATCCGGGGCGGTTCTCAAATAAGTTGCGTTGCGTGGCGCTGGGTCTATACTTATCCGGTGGCTCGCATCTCCGAGTTTAATCCTGGCCGCAAAATCTCGGCGGCATTCCTGATAACTATCCTGGTGGGAACGGTATTGCTGATGCTTCCGGCGTCCCGGAGCGGCACTGCGGTTGCCATGACTTTCGACATCGTCACCCCCCGAACTATCCCCGCCGGCGTCCCCGTCTGTGGGCCGGCGTTAGCGGACGGCGCTCCCCTGTCGATTGCGCTCTTCACCGCTACTTCCGCCACCAGCGTGACGGGGCTAATCGTGGTCGACACGGGGAGCTACTGGTCCGCTTTCGGTCAAGCTGTCATCTTTGCCCTCATTGAGTTGGGCGGTATCGGCACCATGACCATGGTCACCCTGCTCGCCTCGGCCTTGCGCAAACGCGCCACTTTCGAGGATCGTGCCATCGCCAAAGTGTGGTTCGGCTTGACTCCGCGTGAAGTGCGCCATTCTGTGGCGCAAATCGTGGTCGCCTCGTTCCTGCTGCAACTGGTGTTTTCTGTCTTTAACAGTCTCTATCTGTGGTTTTCCGGGCACGCCGCCTCACCGCTGCAGGCGGTGGCGCACGGGGTTTTCCTCACGGGTTCCGCTTTCAACAATGCCGGTTTCGCCCCTTACGAAGACTCCCTGATGAGTTTTAGCGCCGACCCCTTCCTGCTGTTGAGCTTGGCCGCGCTCATCGTGATAGGAGGCTTAGGCTTCCCCGTCTGGCTGGTGCTCTACCACTACGGCCTGCACTGGTGGAAATGGGGCATGAACACTCGTATTATGCTGCTGGGAACCGCGGTGGCGATTGTCTTCGGCTGGGTCGCCATCACGGCTCTGGAATGGCGCAATCCCGATACTTTAGGGGCGATGCCGGTTCCGCAGCGTTTCCTCAACGGGCTGTTTTGCTCAATCTCGCCGCGCACCGCGGGTTTCAACTCCCTCGATATTTCCCAACAGTACCCGGAGACCTGGCTCATCACCGATGGGCTGATGCTGATTGGTGGGGGTCCGGCCGGTACCGCGGGAGGTATGAAAATCACTACGGTGACCGTGGTGATGGCGACCCTCTGGGGTGAAATCCGGGGGGCTCACGCCATCAATATCCTGGGTTGGCGCTTGGCCCGTTCGGCTCAGCGTCAAGCCTTGGCGGTGTTTTCGCTGTTTTCCGGCCTGGTCGCGGTGGGAACTTTCCTGCTGATGCTCTTTACACCTTTCAACCTCAACCAGTGCCTGTTTGAAATCTGTTCTGCCCTGGGCACCGTGGGTCTGAGTACCGGAATCACCCCCATGTTGCCTGTTGCGGCGCAGTTCATGGTCATAATTTTTATGATTCTGGGACGTGTCGGACCGCTGACTTTGGCGGCGGCTCTCGCGACCCGGAAACGACCGGTAGCCTACGAACTTCCTCGTGACCATCCCCTTATCGGTTAGGACAAAGCAAATGAATATGTTTAATCACAACTCCACCCCAAACTCCCCGGCCCATCCGGCCGGTAACCCGCAAAGCGCCGTCGTCATCGGCTTGGGACGCTTCGGCCTGAGCATGGCGACCGAGTTGGAGGCCAGCGGGGTGGAAGTACTGGGTATCGACTGTAACCCAGAAGTCGTACAACGTGCGTCGGCGCTCCTGCGGCACGTGGTGCGGGCTGACGCCACCGACAAGGAGGCGCTGACTCAGCTGGCGGTCGAGGAGTACGCCTGCGGGGTGGTCACGATTGGCGCCGACCTCGCCGCCTCAATCCTGAGCGCCTCCGCCCTGCTGACCCTGCACTGTCCCCAAGTGTGGGCGAAAGCCTCCAGCGCGGAACAGGGCGAAATCCTCAACCAGATGGGCATCACTCGCGTGTTCTATCCGGAATCCGAGATGGGCTTGCGCGCTGCCCACCAGGTCGCGCAGTCTTTCGAGAACTACATTGACCTGGGGCACGGGTTTGCCTTGGTCATCACCAGTTTGGGGCCGCGCTACTGCGGGAAAACCCTCGGTGAGCTCGATGTGCGCCGCCGCGATGGATTCTCTATCGTGGCGATTGAATCGGCTTCCGGCACTTGGGAGACCGCTCACGCCCAGACCATACTGTCCCCTGACGACCGGGTCATGGTGGTGGCGCCGACTCGGATTATCTCCAAAGTCACCCGCCAAGATTAACGAAAAATCCTTGTAATCGTAAAAGAAAAGGACAACTTCCGTAAAGTAAAATTGTTTTACGTAATCTTAACATTGGCCCCGCGCTAGCCTTAACAATCCTTTCTTACTATCTGACTTGGGAGTAAAAGTTCGATGTATGAAAGGAACACAATGAAAATCTCTCGTATTGGCGCAATTTTTGGCGCTGGTTTGCTTTCCATGTCTTTACTGACCGGCTGTGCCGGCGGTGGCGATAAGGCCGCTTCCGGTACTGACACCGAGTCCAGTGAACCGACTTCGACCCTGAGCGGCACCGTCACCGGTTCCGGCTCCTCCGCGCTGCTGCCCCTGGCAAAAGCCGCGGCCGATGCTTTCATGAAAGACAACCCCGATGTGACCGTCACGATGAACGGCGGCGGTTCCGGTGAGGGTCTCAAGCAGGTTGCGGCCGGTTCCGTAAACATCGGTAACTCTGACGTTTTCGCTTCTGAGAAGCTCGATGCGACCCAGGCCGCCGACTTGGTCGACCACAAGGTCTGCACCATCACGATGGCTCCGGTGGTCAACAAGGATTTGGGGGTCACGGACCTCACTACCGCCCAGTTGACCGACATCTTTACCGGAAAGACCACAAACTGGAAGGAAGTTGGCGGCCCGGACGAAAAGATTGTGTTGGTCACCCGCCCGTCCTCCTCCGGTACTCGCGCCCTGTTTAAGACCTGGGCGCTGAACGGTGCCGAGGAAGCCTCCAACCAGTCCCTCGAGACCGACGACTCCGGTACTCTGCTCCAGACCGTGACCCAGAACAAGGGCGCTATCGGCTACGTGGCTCTGTCCTACCTGGCTGGCAAGGACGAAGTTCAGCCCCTCGCTATCGATGGCGTGGAACCGACCTTGGAAAATACCTACAACGGCAAATACAAGGTGTGGGGCTTCGAGCACATGTACACCAAGGGTGAGCCTGATGAAGTAACCAAGGCTTTCCTTGACTACATGATGGGCGACAAATTCGCTGGCGACCTGGAAAAGATGGGCTACGGCGTGTCTTCCAAGATGTCCTCGGAAGCCACCGATTCTCACCCTGACCCCGCGGCCTAAAGAGGCTCAGGCGCAACTGAACAAATGGCTACCACAGCTTCTTCGGTGCGGGAGCCTGAATCGATGGAAACAAGGATGACTGAACCGGACGTGTCCACTCGTCTTGAATCCACAGATTCAGCGCTCCCGCAGGCGCGTAATTCCGCGGCGGATTCATCTCTGGCTCGGCCGCGGTTCGACTCGAGCGGGGCGGACAAACGTTTCCGTTTGGCAAACAAAATCGGCGGTTCTGCCGTGGCGATTGCGGGTGTTTTCCTGATTGTGCTAACAGTCGTTATTGGCCTGTTCCTGCTGTACAAAGGTTCTTTCACCTTTACCGCGTTCCAGCACACGGTGGGGGAATTCCTGTTTTCCCCGGACTGGGAACCGCAGGACAGCCCGGACTTAACTCTGCGCGGCAGCGTCGGCGCCCTTATCTTTATTCTGGGTTCGCTGACGACCTGCTTCCTGGGCCTGGCCATCGCTACGCCTTTCGCGTTGGGAGCCGCCGTGTTCATTACAGAGATTGCTCCCCGCGCGGGTGAGCGCCTGTTCCGTCCCGCTGTAGAACTGTTCCTCGGCATCCCTTCCGTGGTTTACGGCTGGGTCGGTTTGACCGTCCTGGTGCCTTTTATTCGTGACTTTTTTCACGCCCCCCTGGGCGGCTATTCGGTTCTAGCGGCGGGCATTGTCCTGGCGGTCATGATTTTCCCGACCATCACCACCGTTTCCGCCGACGCGATTACCGCGGTTCCTTACGATTATCGCGAGGCGGCCTACGGCTTGGGTTCTACCCGCTGGCAGTCGATTTACCACATTGTCCTGCCCGCGGCCAAGAAGGGCATTTTGACCGGCATTATCCTGGGTTTGGCCAGGGCTTTTGGCGAAGCTCTGGCGGTCGCGATGGTCATCGGAAAGACTCGCGCCTTGCCCGCAGACATCCTCTCTCCGACCAGTTCATTGACCACGGCGATTACCGCCGACATGGGCAACACCACCAACGGCGGGGAACACAACTCGGCGCTGTGGACCATGGCTTTGCTGCTGTTCCTCATCTCGATGTTCTTTATCTTTGTGATCCACCTCATCGGCGCGGAAAGGAAGCAGAATCAATGAGTACCGCTACGACTACCGCTTCGGGTCTTTCCGCCCAGATGGAACACCGTATTCGCCGTGCCAAGAGCATCAACAACCTGATGACCGGCGTCTTTGGCGCTATCGGAGGTTTCTTCCTGATGTTGATTGTGGCGCTGGCGGCCTACATCGTGGTTCGCGGTTTGCTGAGTTTTGACCCCGTGTTCCTCAGTTTCAGCCGTGACGGCATCATGAACCAGGTGTTCAACACCGTTTACCTGGTGTTTTTGTCCCTGATTGTGTCCGTCGCCCTCGGTGTTCCCGCCGGAATCTACATGGCTGAATACGCTCCAGAAAATCGCTGGACCGGGTTCATACGCATCTCTATCGAGTCGCTGTCCTCCCTACCCTCCATCGTGGTCGGCCTGTTCGGTTACTTGGTCTTTATCCTGATGGTGGGGCAACAGTGGAACCTGCTGGCTGGCGCTTTGGCGGTTTCGATTCTGAACCTGCCCTTAGTCACCACGTCCACCGAGTCGGCTCTCCGGGCACTACCCCAAGACCTGAAGTACGGTTCCGCGGCCTTGGGTGCGACCCACTGGACCACCATCGTGCGGGTACAGCTCCCGGCGGCCCTCCCCCACCTGATGACAGGGGTCGTGCTGGCAGCAGAGCGTGGTTTCGGGGAAGCTGCCGCCCTGCTCTATACGGCCGGTATGTCCACCAACATCAACTGGTCCTCCACAGACATCACCTCCCCCACCAACGCATTCAACCCCATGCGTCCCGGCGAGACGTTGTCGCTGCACGTGTGGGCGATGCGTACCGAAGCGGTGGAACCAAACGCGGTGGACATCGCTAACTTCTCAGCCGCGGTGCTGGTGCTGATTGCCCTCCTGTTCTCGATTTTGGCTCGCACCATCACCAAGCGGGTTCACGCCAGCCTGGCGGGCCTGTCTGACCAGGCTCCCAAGGGCGGCAAAGGCAAGTGGCGTAAGGCCAACTCTGAAACCCCCGCCCCCACTACCGACACGGTGAACCATGCCGAACCGACTATTGACGCGTCGAACTTCACCGACCGTTTCCACCCTAAAGGAAAGGAATAACCACTCATGACTGGGCAAACTAACGTTTTGGAGTCCCCCGCAGCGCCCAAAATTTCCACCACCGCCAAGTTTTCCGCACGTGACCTACACCTGCAATACGGCGACTTTGAGGCTCTCAAGGGAGTCAACATCGACATTTTGCCCCATCGGATTACGGCTTTGATTGGCCCCTCCGGCTGCGGCAAGTCGACCTTCCTGAAAACCTTGAACCGAATGAATGACCTGGTCAAGGGCGTCAGCATCACCGGACAGGTACTGCTCGACGGCGCGGATATTTTCAAGGATATGGATGCCATCGCCCTGCGCAAGCGGGTGGGCATGGTGTTCCAGCAGCCTAACCCGTTCCCCAAGTCGGTCTTTGACAATATCGCCTACGGGCCGCGCATCAACGGGATTCGCAATCATCGGGAACTGAGCGACATCGTGGAGCGTTCCCTGCGTCAAGCCGCGATTTGGGACGAGCTAAAGGATCGCTTGCACAAGTCCGCCGTGGGACTTTCCGGTGGTCAGCAGCAACGTCTGTGCATCGCCCGCGCTTTGGCTACCGAACCGGACGTTATCTTAATGGACGAACCGACCTCCGCTCTCGACCCGATTTCTACCTCCAAGATTGAGGAACTGGTCGTCGATCTGGCTCGGGATTACACGATCGTGATTGTGACCCACAATATGCAGCAGGCTTCGCGCATCGCCGACAACACGGCGTTCTTCCTGCTGGGCGAACTGGTGGAGTACAACGATACGGAAACCCTGTTCAGCGTGCCTTCGGACAAACGCACCGAGGACTACATCACGGGTCGGTTCAGCTAACACCGTGGTTTCGCGTGCCCGGCAGATTCCGCGGGGTACGTCAGGGAAATATAGTTTTGAGTTATGAAACAGAAAGTAGAGAGGTAATGCGTTCCCGATTCGATCAACAACTCATGCAGCTCAAAGAACTGCTGGTTCAGACCGGAGAGCTCTGCGAACAGGCCATCAGTCAGACCATGGTGGCCCTGTCCAGTTCCAGCGATGAAATCGCTCGTGAAGTGATCCGGGCTGATGCCCAAATCGATCAGATGGAGCGAGACATTGAGCACCTGTGCCTGAAATTGCTGTTGCAACAGCAACCGGTAGCCGGGGATTTACGCCAGGTTTCCGCCGCTCTCAAAATGATTACCGACATGGAGCGTATCGGCGACCAGGCCGCGGACATTGCGGAAATCGTGAAGTCTACGGATATGTCCCTGGTGCGAGGATTCCCCAAAATCCCTCAAATGGCGGCGAAAACTGCTGAGATGGTCCACGACGCGGTCCAGTCTTTTGTCGACCGCGACCTGGCTTTGGCTACTGCCACCCAAGCGGCGGACGACGCGGTAGACCGGATGTTCGATGAGGTCGCCACCGAGATGATTGATTTCATCGTGCATGCTGACGCGGCGGACGCCCAAAAGGCTATCGACGTCATCATGATTGCCAAATACTTGGAACGCATCGGCGACCACGCCACGAACATCGCCGAGTGGGTGGATTTCGCAATCACGGGGGTACACGATGTCATCTTCGACACAAAATCCGCCTGAATCGGGCGCTCCCTGGAATAATGGAAGTGTGATTTATTTTGTCGAGGACGACCTAAACATTCGGGATTTGGTCGTTTACACCCTCGGTTCCACCGGTTTTACCGCACGGGGCTTCGCTGATTATCGGGAATTTCGCGAAGCGATGGCGCAGCTGCTCCCGGAAATGATTTTGCTGGACATTATGCTGCCTGGCGTTGATGGCATCCAGATTTTGCGCCGGATTCGGGCCAACCCGGAAACCGAGGGCATTCCAGTCATCATGGTCACAGCGAAAGGCGCCGAGTTCGACAAGGTCAAGTCCTTGGACTTGGGTGCGGACGACTACATCACCAAGCCGTTTGGCATGATGGAGCTGGTGTCACGAGTCCGGGCGGTGTTGCGCCGCGTGGCTCGCCCCGCCGACCCCGCTGCTGAGGACGAGGAAATCCTCACCATCGGCACTATTGACCTGAACCTTCCCCGCCACACGGTCGCGGTTGAGGGTCAGGAGGTGAAGCTGACTCTAAAGGAATACCAGCTACTGGAGGAACTCATGAGCCAGCCGGGGATTTTGTTTTCCCGCGACAAACTGCTGGATTCCATCTGGGGATACAGTTTCCACGGCGAGACGCGCACGGTTGACGTGCATATTCGCACGCTGCGCAAGAAGCTCGGTCCGGCCGCAAAACACATTGAAACCGTGCGCGGCGTAGGCTACAAGATTTCCGAATGAGGGCGCTGTTAGCGTAATCGCCATCGAATCAAGGGAGATTATATGCGACGCAAGATTCTGGGGGCTATCTCAGGTATTTCTGCCCTAGCCCTGGTGCTTGCTTATGTCGGTTCCGTTTTGTTCTTTTACGAGGTCAATCGCGCCAACATTTTGGATACTCTGACCGAAGAGGGCAACCTGTTGGCGCTGAGCCTGGAACATCATACCGATGATATTCAGACCCAGATGCTCACCGATTTTCACCGTCAGACCCCCGGGGTTCGCCTGACTTTGGTAGCCGGTGACGGTGAGGTTCTCTATGATTCAGAAGTTCCCGCCGCTCAGATGTCCAACCATGCGAACCGGCCTGAGATTGTCTCGGCTTTGAGACACCAGGCTTCCGGGTTGGGCTCCGATATCGAGGTGCGTGATTCTGACACTCTCGGCGAGGATATGTGCTATTACGCGCGGGCTATCCCGTCGGGCAAAATCGTCCGCGTGGCGCGTCCCGTCCGCACGTTTTATGCCACGGCCCTGTCCGGGCTGCCGATTTTGGGCGGCATTGCCCTGGGTGTATTTGGGCTGTCTTTCCTCATTGCGCGGCGTCAGGCCCGCCTCATTGTCGCGCCGCTGGAACAGATTGACCTGAACCACCCGCTCTCGGGCACCCCTTATGACCGCGACCTGCTGCCCGAAGTCAGCAAAAACGGGGTGTTCGGGAACTCCAGCGTTTTCGGTGGTGGCGGGGTTTTCGGTTCGGGTGCCTACACCGACACGAAACCGGGAGACGAGCCGAGCCGGTCTGAGTCGGCGGAGCCTCCCCTGCCCCACGATATGCTCCAGGCCTACGGCAAAGACCACGGAACGGTCCCGATTTACCCCGAGTTTTTGCCGCTGCTGCAACGTCTGGAACATCAGAATCGGGACAAGGAAGCGGCCGCGCGTTCTCGCCGCGAGTTTTCCGCTAACGTGTCTCACGAGTTGAAAACCCCGCTGACCTCCATCTCTGGATATGCCGAGATTATCCGTAACGGTTTGGTGAAAGATGAGGACATTCCGGGTTTTGCTGAGCGCATTCACCAGGAGTCCTCCCGCCTGCTAGACCTGATTGGCGACATTATGGAGCTGTCCCGGCTGGACGAGGGTGGTCTGCCGGCAGAAGCGGGGGAGGTCGAGTTGTTTGATTTGTGCCGCACGGTGGTGGAGCGGCTGCAGCCTCGCGCCGCGTCTTTCGATGTGAAGCTGACCCTCTCCGGTTCGCACACGACCCTCACCGGGGTGGAGCCGCTCCTGGGTGAGATGGTGTATAACCTGGTGGACAACGCGATTAAGTACAATCGCGAGGGCGGTGAGGTGAAAGTTTGGGCGGGGACTCATCTGGGCAGGCCCCAGCTGATTGTGACCGACACGGGTATCGGGATTCCTTACGAGGATCAGGAGCGTGTGTTTGAACGGTTTTATCGGGTGGATAAATCCCATTCGCGACAGACCGGGGGTACCGGTTTGGGTCTCTCTATCGTCAAGCACGCCGCTATCCTACATTCGGCGGAGATTACAGTGAACTCGACCCCGGGCCAGGGCACGCGCATCGAAGTGACTTTTCCGGACGCGGCCTGATTTTGGCGCCAGCCAGTGGGGGCGAACTGCGGCGCTGATTCGGGGGGACGGCCTGGAGCTGCCTGTGGGTGCGGGGCATGGTTAAAAGGTAAGGGCAAGCTGGCCTTTCCAGGTGGGGTAAGATAGAATGAAACAGTTGTGTTTCCTCAGATTATCTGGAGATTGAACACAATAACTTGCCGCGTTGCACTCAATAGCTCGGTCGATGGTGAGGAGTCCCCATGAGAGTATCCGTAAAACAAACCGTATCTTTGATGCTGGCACTGGCTCTAGTACTGCCGGGGGCGATGATTTTTTTCCAGCCTATGACGGCATATGCCGGCGAAACCAGTCAGTATGCGGACAACCTGGAGGCACAGCCAGTTAAAGTACCTGATGGTCAAAAGGCAGAAGATTTGGTCAAAAACCCCGCACAGCCTGACATTTACACTCTACGCAGCGACTACATCGTCTCCCGCTATGGAGAGGAAGTCACCAACTACCAGCCCTACGTCGCTACTGTGGGAGAGTCGGCTACGCCAGAGGAACGTCAAAAAGTCAAGCAGACTGTAAAACTGCCGGAATTCACCGGTTACGATAATCCCAAAAATGGCGCAGGTCAGCCCATAAAGAATTTTGACATTGACTATAACAAAGTTGTCCAAGCCGCAAAAGCTGGAGAGCATTCGGGAGATGCTGATTACGGAGAAGCGTATAAAGCTCAGAAAAAATACGAATATACCGGAGGTAGCGGAACTATTACGATTAAGCACCTGTTTCAAGATATTAATCAGATGGATAAATATGGCAACAAGCCAGGGAGTGCAGGTGAGATTACCACAGAGCAAACTGGAGATTTCGGTTCGCTGGTTACCATTGAACCGTTAGAGAAAGCTAAGATAGCGGGTTTCATCCCGGAAGATAGCGGTAATCAAATTTTAATTTCTCAAAAGTCACAGACGGTATTCTTGCGGTACAATCGCAACCACTTCAATGCCGAGTTTGACACAGTTGACGGAACTGCCGTTCCGGATCGCGCACTGTATTATGGGCAAGTCATTCCGAAACTGAACGCAGCGGATATCCCGACAAAGTCCGGAGCAAAATTTGCCGGTTGGAAGCCATCCGTTGATTTACAGGGTACCCGAAACGGAAGTGTCGTAACCTTTAAGGCTGGGGAGCCCATCCAGGACGCCAGTAACAATCCTATAAAGGATTTGGACACCAAACTGATCATGCCAGCACAAAACGTTAAGTTCACTGCCGTATGGGAGGAAAGAGATAAAGCCAAGTATACGGTTCTGTACTGGGCGGAAAAGTCAGATCATGCAGATAACGCAAAGCTGAGGGACAAATACGATTTCATCGGTACTCGAGTTATTAATAATGTAGACACAGGTTCCAGTCCGGACTTATCGGCTGAAACGATAGAGAATGTTGAGTTTCCTGACCTTAGTGCAGCACGATTGCAGAAAGCTTGGACAAATAAGTCTTATTTCAATAAATTCTTTGTTTATAACGCAGACTTGACCGCGAAGGAAAATGCCGAAGCCGGTAACCCCAGTGTGGTAAAGTCCGTTTCCTCTACGGGCAAAACTGTCTACAATGTATATTACGACCGGCAAATTTACACACTTTATTTCACAAAATCATTAACTAAATACAACACTTTCTTTCCAACAATAGTTAGAAATGGCAAAACCGTAGGCAGCCCTGAGAAGCCCTATACATTTAAGGCGCGTTTTAATCAACGGATGGTAGATCAATGGCCTAACGACCCGTTAGAGGTAAAAGGGTTTTCATCTGGTTATAATAGCTTTGGCTGGACTCTTAATATACCCAATATTTCGCGTTATGTTGGTTCCTTAAAAGCATTTCGTGATACACCCCCTTATAGGTTATCTGCAGATCTATTCTTGGACATAGAAAAAGTTCCCGAAGATGCAAAATATAAAATTCCAATTTACGGACAACCTGACAAGACCGGTGAACCCTTTGATATTGCTCTTGGTATAGAACAGGGTAATGGAGTTATGCCCCACCATCTCGATTTTTGGCTGCAAGATTTCGAGGGTAATTTTATTCCTGATTACGACCTCTACCAAGTGAAGTCTGATACACAATTAGACAATTATATGCCATTGACCCCCCCCATTTTAGGCTATACCCCCCTCAGCGCTACTATCTCCTCTGAAAAGTTCAAAATAGATCAACTCGATGAGTACAATAATGCTCGCGAAGCCGTAAAGCCTTTCGATAACGACAAAGGTAAAATGCGCTTCCATACAAATTTCCAAGACGGAGATAGTTTCTCTTTTAATAAAAACGGTTATATGAAATTTATGTACACCCGTAACAAGTACGAATTAAAATTTAATAATAATCCAGACTCACCCAAAGCAGACTCTGCGTATACTCAAAAAGAAAAGATTAACATCTACTACGATTACAAACTCAGAGATTTAGATTTAGACAACCCTAATAATTTTTTCAAACTTGGCTTGACTGACCTCCTGGAACACGATGCGTCCAGTAATCTCATAAAGGATCAACTCGGCAATTATAAAGTCAAAAAACCAGATGGTGTTCCTGAACACTTCGAATTCAAAGGCTGGGCGCTCGATCCCAACGGTACTAAAATGGTGCGAGACGGCAACGAGACCATGCCTAATCACAACATGGTTCTTTATGCCAAATGGGATGAGCCCGATAAAAATTGGAAGGTTATTTTTGACCCCAACGGCGGTAACTTAGCACCACTCGACGAACAGAAACTCACTAAAACTCAAAAAACCATCCTTGAGGGTCACGCAGAGCAGCAAGTCGAGGTAACTTACCCACACAAGTTAGCTAATGACGGCGATAAACAACAATTTACCGTGCTCCAGCGCCAAAAATTGGTCAAACCTCCCACCCCAACCCGAGACGGTTACAACTTCTTGGGATGGGAAGTACTGCGTTATAAAAAGGACGCCGATGGCACCTATACGACCAAATTTGATGATTCCTATTCTCAGACTTACGGCGTTCCCGAACTTTACTATTTCGGCAACGATATCGTCAGTCCTATTTACTTAAAAGCAATCTGGGTGAAGGATAATTTGGAAAAGGTCACCGTCTACCATTACTTTTTGGATCAGCAATACCATATCGATCATTCCATTATGGATAATCCAAAATCTCGAGTCATCCAGAATCAGCGCGCCGGTCAGTACACTACTTCATCTGGCTCTGAACAAAGCGACTCTTGGTTTCTGGCTCCACATGCCGAAATTATGAAAACTACTGATACGAATCTTTTGAAACTCTATACCGAGTATAACAACCGTATGCAGCAGACAAATAACAGTTACTTGCAAACGTTAAAGGTCGAACCAAAAACTATTACTGTCAATGGTCAGGCAACCGCAAATCCCGATTACAAGCATAATGTTTTCCGGTTCTTTTACACCCCGTTCAGGACCCGAGTTTACAAAGTTAACTACATTGACGAAAGAGCCACAGCAGAATTAGATCCTGCTCAAACTACAGCAGACAGACAGAATGTTCTCAATAAATACCGCATTCTCGACCAGGAAACTGTCTCCAGTCTGGCGCGTCACTATGACGCACGCAACTACAAGCCAATCAACGGTTGGGTACTCACCTCCAAGCCGCAGCAGCAGCTGTTTTATGACGTCAATGAAGATACTAACGAACTTGTCGGAATTAACGGTACCGGTTCCGATGAAATCACCTTCTATTACAAGGACGTCAGAATCCTCGAAGTGCCAAGCACTGGTACGACACCACCAGGCTATGTCAGAGTGACTTTCCAGGCAGATGAGGGCGGTTCCTTTGGCACCGATGGCGCCGGGAATCCCATCAAAGAACTTCATTACGATGTCCTCAAAGGTATTAAATCGAAGCAGCTTCCCGTCCCCCAACAGTTGATAGGAACGCGTGATCCGAATAAACACTACGTGACTCCGGATGCAGACAAGAGTTTCGACATGTGGGATACGGATCCACTTACCGACACTCCGCTCAACGACAACACGGTCTTTACTGCGAAATTCACTGTCCCAACCCCAGGCGGAAACCCGGGCACACCCACGCCTAACCCGACCACACCAGGCACACCGGGTACCCCGACGCCTAACCCCACTACACCAGGCACACCCGGCATCCCGGGAGGAAATCCCACGGGCCCAGTTTCGCCCACTCCCTCCCCCACCTCGCCAAGTACTCCGGCTTCTCCGGCTGCACCCAGTACGCCAAACCAGCCCGGCACACCGGCTTCGCCCGGTATCCCTGGTATGCCGTCCGCACCGGCTTCGCCAAGCGTGCCCAATCAGCCTAATCCGCAGGACAAGCTGAACGCTTTTGATACGACGGTGACCGGAGCCAATTCGCTGCTCTACCTATACGCAGCAGTTTTGTTTACCGCCACCGGTGGCTTGATGCTCCGAATCAGCAGGAAACGTGCCCAGGGTTACCGGGCCTAGGATTATGCTCTAAGCGCCCCAACCACGCGCCCCCGGCCTCGTGCCCGCGACCGGCCTCGTGCGGTCCTTCGTGCTGCCGCAAGGCCCCCGGCCACACACCAACTTGCCCCCACCCACACCCCTTGCGCGGCCGATATCGGTCAGGCACGTCATTAATTTGCTGTCACCGCCCAGGTTATATATACTGTTTAGGCACTTCGGGGCATTGGCGCAGTTGGTAGCGCGCTTCCATGGCATGGAAGAGGTCAGGGGTTCGAATCCCCTATGCTCCACATTTTGAAAATCCGAGAACAGCAAGTCCCCGGATTTTCAAACATTTAAGGACTCTATAGGGGATTCGAACCCGAGAGGGCTGGCCCGAAATGTTAGAAATCGGGGATTAGATCGGGGTTGGTGGTCATATAGACCAGCAACCCCAATCTAATCGCAAATTAGCAACGCCGCCCGGAGTGAGCAGAGTCTCCCGGAAGCGTCACGGGTTTCACCTAACCCCGTGGAAGAACACAACCTTGGAAATGTCGCTCATTTACTCAGCGCGAAATACCCTGCAACCAGGCCAGTTATAAGGAAACCTGCGTTATCACCACGTTTCGCGCCGGGTTACGTGAGGTCCCCCAACGCCCTTGGGAACAGTAGAAAACACCACGAGTATCGCCGTGGCGAATTCAGTCGGAGCTAAGCCAGTGGAGTATAGCGTTCCCGCGGTAAAGTAGAGGTGATTACTTTCTGCAGATTGGAGGACTAAAATGGATGAGGGCGAAGAGGAAATACGTTTGGTTCTCAAGCATATGCACCAGCAAAAGGTCATTACTGATCAAGAGTTCAAGGATATGAATACATTCATCGATGATGATGGGACTCTTGGCGCACTGGCAGGCATAAGCGCTGTGGTACAGAACCATCCAAATGCCATTCCCTCAGAACTGCTTGACGAAATCCTCGCCCTCGAACCAGTGTTTGACGAGGGCTATTATGAAGAAATGCTAGATGCGCTAGCCGCCAGGACAACTAAGCCTTAATCGCGGTATCCGACACGCCCACGTTATACGAATCAATCCGCCAGTACGGCTCGCGATGCTCGGACTGAATCACCGCCCAATGGCAGTTGTCCAAACCGCGCAGGCCATGCCACTGGGCCGGGTCGTGTCCCAGCAAAGTCACGATTCCCTGCGAGGTGGCAGACCCGTGGGAAACGAACAAAATCGTTTCACCATCAGCAATTTTGTCAGCCCAGTCGCGGTAAGCCTGAGACACTCGCAGTCCAACCTCGCGGCGCGGCTCCACCTTGGTGGTTTCCGGGTCGGGGTCGCCAAAATCGCGCCATGAGGTGAAATCATCGGGCCAGCCCGCCTTGATTTCCGTGGCGTTGAGCCCCTCCCAAGCCCCAAAAGCCCGTTCCATCAGGCGTTCGTCGACTTCGACGGGCAAGCCGAGCCGGTCGGCCAGTGCGTGAGCGGTGTCGAGGGCACGGCCCAAAGGTGAGGAGATTACCCTTGTGAAAGGCAAACGAGCCAACCCGACTGCGGCGTCTTGGGCCTGTGCTATGCCCGTTTCATTGAGGGGGATGTCAATCTGTCCCTGAATCCGGTGCTGCTTGTTGTAATCGGTTTGTCCATGCCGCCACATCACCAAGGTTTTCGTCATTGCCCTGTCCTCCTGTTCGGTCGACCCGTTACTTTTGTCCCTGCCGGCCAGCGTTATGAAAAGTCCTCGCCGATGAGGTCCAGCGGAGAGACGGGTTCGGGTGCCTGCACAGCGGGGCTGGACGGAGCGGGACTGTCAGTCTGAGAGGCCGGTTCCTCCGGATCGGGCACCTCAACCAGGGGCACATCGGCCCACAAGCGTTCCAACGCGTAAAACTGTCGGTCGTCTTCTTGCTGGACATGCACCACAATCATCCCGTAATCGAGCAAAACCCAATGAGCCTGCTCCAGACCCTCACGACGCAGCAACTTTAAACCAGCTTTCGTCATCGCCTCGTCAACAGCGTCGACAATGGCCCGCACCTGACGGTCGTTATTGCCCGTAGCCAGCACAAACATGTCGGTCAGCACCAGGCGTTCGGAAACGTCCAGGGCAATAACCTCCGTGGCCTTCTTCGATTTTGCTGCTTGACCTGCTGCTATGGCGAGTTCGATGGACTTGGCGTCAGCACTCATACAGAAAAAATCCCCATTTCGGTTGTGGAATCGGGCAGGAGAGCATCTCCTGACGTGGCGGCTGGAGAGTCTAGCGCAGCCGCGCTCAGCGTGGCTTCCGTCTCTAGCGTAGTTCCCGAGGCAGACGTCACCGCGGCGTTCTTGTCCAGAGCGAAGATGAGCATGCCCACGACCACCACAGTCACCAGCACGACCAACGCCCAGCGGGCCGCCTGACCCAGCATCAGCAAAGTTTCGCCCCAACGCCCGGACTTGCGAATCAAACGTTCGGTGAAGGACTCCTCGAATTCGAACTCTTCCCAGTCGATGTTCTCCAGTTCTTCCTCGGTGATGTCCGAGCCGAGTTCCTTACGCAAAACTTCAACATCGGCCTCGTGGAATTTCTGTTCGGCTTCTTTGAGCTCTTGGAGTTGTCGAGCCTCGGCTTGTTCCAGGCTTTCGCGGCGTGCCGAGCGGGATTCTTGCGGATTCCACAAGGTCGGCATTCCAGGTCGGCCGGGCATTCCCGGCATTCCAGGTCGGCCGGGCATTCCCGGCATTCCGGGGCGGCCGTAAGGCATTCCGGGCATCCCGTAGCCTGGCATACCTGGCATACCTGGCATACCGGGGCGGCCGTAAGGCAGTCCAGGCATCCCATAGCCGGGCATACCCGGCATGCCCGGCATTCCGGGCATCCCCGGGCGGCCGTAAGGATTCGGACGTCCCCACATTCCATAGGGAGCGCCCGGCTGTCCCGGCATCCCCGGTTGACCAGGCATTCCCGGACGTCCCGGCATTCCGGGCTGGCCGGACTGGCCGGGTATCTGCCCCGGCTGGCCTGCCATGCGGGAATCGCCTGAGGGAGCTCCCGGAGTCTGAACCAGCATCTGCCCAGGTTGTGATGATTTATGGGTCTGACCAGGCTGCTGACCCGGGACCGATCCCGGTTGCCCAGGTTGTCCCGGCTGATTAGGTTGGCTGAGTTGATTGGGCTGAACGGTTTGGCCAGGCCTCTGCCCAGGCATTTGTCCCGGTTGTCCGAGTTGCCCCGGCTGGGCGGGCGGCTGTGTCGGTTGTCCGGGTCGTCCAGCTGACAAGGGCGGGCGCGCCGCGAAGTCCGGTACCGTTCCCGGAGCCTTGGCGTCCGGCGCCAATCCGGGAGCCGCGGGGCTCCCGGGGCGTGAACCGGGCATTCCGGGCTGTGCCGGAGCAGTTTCCGGCGGAGTCTGCTGGTGAGGCGGTGCGGCTTCCATCTGGCCGGGACGCGGCACCGGAGGATTCGGTCGTGAGGTCGGTAACGTGGTTGACGACCGGGCCTGGTTTGGCAAGCCGCCGGGTCCTGAAAATACCGGAACTGGCGGATTTACGCTGCCTCCAGGTGCCGCCGGCCTCGCCGCAGCGGAACCTGCCGGGGAGGACGGCAGGGGCCGGGACGCGCTGCCGGGAACAGGTGGGTTCGCTCGGGGCGGGGGAACCTGCGCGGAACCGGTCGAGTTCGGCGCTATCGTGGGAATCATGCCCGTCGTGGAAGGGGGCACCGGAGTCCCCGGTGTCGGCAACTGACGAACCGCCGTATCCGCGGGGCGATTCCCGACCGGAACTGCGGGTTTTTCGGGCACCACGGGAGTAGTGCCGCGCACGAGGGGACGCTGGACACCGGCGACTTGCGGCCCGGCAGCACTCACGGCCTGAGCCTTGCCAACTACCGGAATCATGCCGGTCAGAGCCCCGTCCTTGTCAACAGCACGCACGGCTTGGGCAGTATTGGGAACTTGCAGAGCGGGACCGGTCGGACCGGCACCGGGCAACACTTGCCCAGGCCGAGGGGCACTAGCTCCTAAGCCCGGTAAATTGACCGCCTGCACCGGCACGGGTCGCGGCCTTGGCTTGCCCTCGCTCACAATCCCCCTCTCGACAAAGTCATCGTTGAACTTTCTGGCTGCGCCACGTCATTCACCGCGGCCGCTGTCAAAGCCGCCTTGGGAACGGCGTATGACGCCTCTCGCGAATCCGACTGCAGTCGCGTGTCGTCAGCATAGAGTCCATATTTAGCAATATATTGAACAACACCGTCGGGCACCAAGTACCACACCGGTTGGTGCGATTTTACCCGATTCCGACAGTCGGTTGAGCTGATTGCCATGGCCGGAACCTCAACCAAAGAGACATGCTGTGCCGGAAGGTTAGCGGGATCAAAGGAATGTCCCGGGCGAGTTACCCCCACGAAGTGCGCCAGTTCAAACAGTTTGTCGATGTCTTTCCAGCGCATAATGTCAGAAATCGCGTCAGCTCCGGTGATAAAGAATAGCTGCGCATCACCTAAAGCGGCTTTCAAGTCGGTCAGAGTGTCAATCGTATAGGTCGTGGTAGCTCGGTCAATATCCACGCGGGACACCGAAAACCGCGGATTTGAAGCCGTCGCAATCACCGCCATCAGGTAGCGGTGTTCCGCCTCAGTGACCGGGCGCCCCAGCTTGAATGGCTGCATAAAAGTGGGCACAAAAATGACCTCATCAAGGCCGAAAACCGCCTGTACTTCCGAAGCCGCTACCAGGTGACCGTGGTGAATCGGGTCAAAAGTGCCGCCCATCACCCCGATACGACGTCGACGCTGATTGGACTTTGCCGAATTTTCGGAGTCTAACGCCCAAACGCATCTGTGCGAGCGAGACTCCATGACGGCCTTTCTTAATCCTTTACTACCCAAATACGAGCACACAAAACTTCCTTTTATGAAATTATACCCGCCCGAACCTGAGTGGTTCCTATAAATGGTGAGAGAATCTGCAATATCTATCCTTTGAGTTTGTCCCCACGCGCGGCACCTCCAGGCGCTCGCGAGCTCGGCTCACGAACGGACCTGACCGTGACCGCGGATGACGGATTTGGTGGTCGTCAACGCTTCCATTCCCATCGGGCCTCGTGCATGCAGTTTTTGAGTGCTGATGCCGATTTCCGCCCCCAACCCGAACACGGCGCCATCGGTGAATCGCGTGGAGGCGTTGACGGCAATCGCCGCCGCATCAACGGCATTCACGAAATGGTCAATCACGTCCTGATCCTGAGCGATAACAGCCTCGGTATGACCGGTGGAATACCGTGTGATGTGGTCAATCGCCGCGTCCACCCCATCCACGAGCCGCACCGCCAAGTCGTAGTCCAGGTACTCCGTTTCCCAATCCTTTTCTGTGGCGGGCACAAGGTCGATTTGCTCAGTTTCCGGGTGTTGGCTCGCTACCGTGCGGGTCGCCTGGTCGGTGTGCAGGCGGACCTGGTTCGCCGCCAGTGCCGGCAGGACCAGCGGCAGGAACGCGGGCGCGATGCCGCAGTCCACCAGCAGGGTTTCCGCCGCGTTGCACACCCCGACCCGCTGTGTTTTCGCATTAATAACGATGCGTAGGGCGTCATCGAGTTTGGCGGATTGATCCACATAAATGTGGCAGTTCCCCACCCCCGTCTCGATGACCGGAACCGTCGCGGTGTTCACCACCATTTCGATGAGTCCCGCTCCGCCGCGAGGAATCGCCAAATCCACCAATCCCCGCTGCGTCAAAATCGCCTCGACCGCCTCGCGGCCCAGTCCGTCCAGGGTCTGCACGGTGTCTCGCGGCAAACCTTGCTGTTCCAGGGCTCGTTGAATAACGTCTACGAGGGTCCGATTGGAATGAACGGCGGCTGAGCCGCCCCGCAAAATGACGGCATTATTCGTTTTCAAGCTCAGCGCGGCGGCATCTACGGTGACGTTCGGTCGCGCTTCATAAATCATCGCCACCACGCCCAGAGGCACCCGGATTTGTTCAATCCTGAGACCGTTCTCCATGGTGCGTCCCCACAGGGTTTGGCCTATCGGGCTGGGCAACGCCGCAATATCACGCACGGCGTCAGCCAGAGCCTGCACCCGCTCCGGGGTGAGCTGCAGCCTGTCTTGCAGACCAGGGGGCATTTCATTGGCTTTGGCTTGCTGCATATCGCGTTCATTGGCCGCCAAGATTCGCTCGGTGTTGGTTTCGAGCAGACCGGCAATGGTCTCTAACAGCCGGTTTGGGCTCCCCGCCCCGCGCATCACCCGGCTGGCTGCCTGTGATTGCCGTGCTATCTGGCGCACTTGATCGTAAACACTCATGAGAAAAGGCTACCAACAACGGGAATAACGGGTGAAAATAGGGCGATTGCTGCCATTATTGGCAGCTACTGCCCTATATTCCCCTTATATCCACAATCAGTACCGTGTCTCGGCCAAATAGTCGCGGTGGACGACCGGGCCGAGGTCCGTATTTTCAGCCTCAACTTGCGCGGAATCATAGGCGGCGACCCCTTTTGCGAGGATTTCGCCCCTGGTATCAACCAGCTCCACCACGTCCCCGGCGTGGAAAGTCCCTTCCACCTCAGTGATACCGGCAGCGAGCAGCGACTTCTTTCCCTCTGTAATCGCCCGGGCCGCGCCATCGTCCAACACCAGGCGTCCCTGCACGGTCGCCGCGTAAGCCAACCACAGTTGCTTAATTCCGCGCCGCGGACCGGTGACTCGAAACACCGTCCCGACTGGTTCCCCGCGCAGAGCCGGACCCAAATTATCGGTTGAAGTCAACACCACTTCGGTCCCGTTTGCGCACGCCACCCGCGCTGCCAGCAGTTTCGTGTGCATTCCCCCGGTGCCCCAGCGGGAACCAGCATTTCCCGCCTGCACGCCGGCTAAATCCTGTTCCCCTCGAACTTCGGGGATGAACCGCGCGGTCGGATCGGAGGGATGGGCGGTGTACAAGCCGTCAACATCGGTACAGAGAATGAGTCTCTCGGCACGCACCATGTGCGACACTATCGCCGCGAGCCGGTCATTGTCCCCAAAACGCACTTCATCAGTAGCGACGGCATCATTTTCGTTGATAATCGGGATGACCCCCAAAGCCCGTAGCTTTTCCAGCGCGCGCGAAGCGTTGTTGTATTGCTGGTGGCTCACCACTTCCGCGGCCGACAAGAGAATCTGGGCCCCAATCACCCCTTGCCACGCCATCGCCTGATTCCAGCGATACATCAGTAGCCCCTGCCCGACCGCCGCCACCGCCTGGGCCGTAGCCAGGTCTTTGGGGCGTTCCTGGCGACCCAAAGGCTGCGAACCTGCCGAAATGGCCCCGGAGGACACCAACGCGATGTCCTCACCGCCCTTCTGAGCCCGCGCCAACAGTCGCGAAACCTCGTCGATACGGTTCAAATCCAGGTATCCGTCGGCCCTGGTCAGCGAGCTGGAACCGATTTTCACTACTGTCGTCATGCGTTCAGCCTACCCTACCCGCACCAGGGCGTTGGGGCGTATTCTCGGTCCTACTCGGTTTCCCCGGGGTCGTTCCACAGGCCAGACTCGCGCTCCGCGTCCAGTTCTTCACGAGCACGTTTCTTGGCGTCCATCCAGGCGTGGTAGTCGATACGGCGCTGCTGGTTGGTGCGGCGGGTGTTTTCGTAGAGTCGCGCGTCCGTGCCGCGCGCGCCCAGCAGTTCCGCTCCGGCTTGCAGGGTCGGCTCCCAGTCAAAAACAACACCCGTTTCGGGGTCGCCAATCACTACGGTATCCCCCGCGTGTGCCCCGGCTTTCAGCAGGTCGTCCTCAACTCCCACGTTTGCCAGGCGGTCGGCCAGGTAACCGACCGCTTCATCGTTAGTGAAGTCGGTCTGTTTCACCCAGCGCTCCACCTGTTCGCCACGGATAGAGAATCCCGGCTCGCCCTCGATTGTGGTCATCTCAATGGTGTAGGTCTTGGCGGGGCGCGCTGATTTCGGCTGCGGGCGCAACACGGGTCGCGCGCTGTCGTCCTCGGGCAGTTGGGAACGGTATTCCTGAACCATTTCGGCCAGCCCAAAAGCGAGTTCTTTCAACCCTTCGTGAGTAGTCGCGGAAACTGTAAAGACCGGCCAGCCGAGTTTCGCAATCTCGTTTTCCATCAGGGCGGCCATGTCTCGCCCGTCCGGGACATCGATTTTGTTGAGGATAATGGCGCGTTGGCGTTCCATCAGGGGTGGCAAGAAGTCCCTCCCGGGACGGTAGCGGTCCAGGGATTTCGCGTAGTGGGCAAGTTCGCGTTCCAAAGTCTTAATGTCGGCCAGCGGTTCACGTTCCGGATCCCACGCCGCCAAGTCCACCACGTGGGCAATCACGCAGCAACGTTCGATGTGACGCAAGAAATCCAGCCCCAGACCTTTGCCCGCGGCCGCGCCGGGAATCAATCCGGGCACGTCCGCCACGGTGTAGCGCGCGACCGGATTATCCACTACCGCCAGGTTCGGTACCAGGGTCGTGAAAGGGTAGTCCGCAATCTTGGGGCGCGCCGCACTCATAGCCGCTATCAGCGAAGATTTGCCCGCCGAAGGATATCCCACCAGCGCCACGTCAGCCATCGACTTCAGTTCCAGAATGACGGTACGTTCTTCACCAGGTTCTCCCAACAGGGCAAAGCCCGGTGCCTTGCGTTTCGCGGAGGCCAGGCCGTAGTTGCCCATGCCTCCCACCCCGCCGCGCGCGATGACCAACTGGGCATCCGGGGCATCTAAGTCCGCCAGAAACTCGCCATCCTCACTGGTGACGACCGTACCTTGGGGAACGTCCAAGAACAGGTCCTCACCGCGACGTCCATCGCGGTAGTCGCCCATCCCGGCTTGACCGCTTTCCGCTTTCACGTGCGGGCGATGATGGAACGGCAGCAGGGTTGTTTCTTGTGGATTGACGCGCAGAATGACCGATCCCCCATGGCCGCCAGCCCCGCCGTCCGGGCCCGCCAACGGCTTGTATTTTTCGCGGCGAATGGAGGCGCAGCCGTTGCCGCCAGCCCCGGCTTGGGCAAAAATTTTCACATAATCCACGAAGCTGACCATCTGGGCTACTGACCTCCTCCGGCTCCCTCACAGAGCCATCGTTACGTTAAACAGCAAGAGGGCTCGAACGAGCCCCCTCACGAAAGTAGTCACTGCCAACATTTAGGCGTTGGCGACTTCCTTAATGCTCACGATACGGCGATCGCGATGACGGCCGAACTCCACTTCGCCGGTCTTAAGCGCGAACAGAGTATCGTCCTTGCCGATGCCCACGTTAAAGCCGGGGTGGTAGTGGGTGCCGCGCTGGCGTACCAAAATTTCACCAGCGTTAACCAGCTGACCGCCGAAACGCTTGACGCCCAGGCGCTGCGCGTTCGAATCACGACCGTTGTGGGAAGAACCGAGACCTTTCTTATGTGCCATTGTTACACCCCTTACTTAATGGAAGTTATCTTAATGCGGGTCAGCGGCTGACGGTGACCTTGACGCTTCCGATAACCAGTCTTGTTCTTGTACTTGACAATGGAAATCTTGGGACCCTTGGCCGCGCCCAGCACCTCCGCGCTGACCTTTACCTTTGCTACGTCAGCAGCCTGGGACGTTACCTTGGCGCCGTCCACCAACAGAATCGCAGGCAGCTCAATCGTCTCCCCCACTGCCTTGTCTACCTTTTCCACCAGCAGCTCTTCACCGACAGAGACTTTCTCCTGTCGACCGCCGGCCTTAACGATTGCATATACCACGTCGAAACTCGCTTTTCTGAATGTCTTTCGTCCAACTGTGCCCTCACGAACCGCAAGAAGCACCGAAGTTCTAAATTACCGGATTTCACCTGTTTTTGCAAAATCAAGTTTCATCCACCGGTCTTGGCGGATACGCCAGCTCAACGTGGCCAAGCGAGCCAGGAAAAACACCCCGCAATAGCACCCCCACAGCCAGGCCAGTCCCAGGATTCCGCCGGGTGCGAAACGCCACACCAGCACCAGAGCAGGTATATAAACACCCAGGTTAATCAGTCCCGCGAGAGCCAGATACCACGTGTCGTTGGCACCAATCAAGACCCCGTCAAACACGAAAACCACCCCGGCCAGCGGCTGAAAAAAGGCCGATACCAGCAGTGCCAAAGCGGCCGCAGCCAGCACTTCAGGATCGCTGGAAAAGATCCGCGGCCACAGCGAAGCCAGAGCCGCGATGCTCAGTCCCAGCACGACTCCCAGCCCCAGTCCCCACAGCGTCACCCGGCGAATCAGGTCACGCACCGCCTGGCGGTCGGCTCGTCCCAACTCGAAACCAATGAGTGCCTGCACCGCGATAGCCAGAGAATCGTGCAGGTTTGCCCCGAGAGTCCAGGTGTTTGCCGCAATCTGACGCCCGGCGATGGCGACTTCCCCTTGGGAGGCCGCCACCCACAGGGTGCCGAGGATAACAATCTGCATGGTGAGAGTGCGAATCATTAGGGGCACGCCCCCGGCCAGCGCCGCGAAAATCGCTCGGAACTCGGGATACAGTGCAACTTTGGCGCGCCGGGCTCCGGCCATAATTTTCAGCGCAAACGCTGCCCCCATGCCGATACCCGCGATGGAAGTGCCGATGCCCGCCCCGGTGACTCCCAGGTTGAAACCGTAGATAAACGTGGCGTTGAAAGCCACGTTCGCGATGGCGCCGGTGACCGAAATCACCAGTGGAGTCTTGGCGTCCAACACGCCGCGCATGGCCCCGGTTCCCGCCAGTACCAGCATCATTCCCAGCATTGAAGGTGCCGCCGCCCGCAGGTACGCTGCCCCCTGAACATTAACCGCCGCGGAGGCCCCGAACAGCGAAACAATCGGCAGCGCCCCGACCCACAGGACTACGGACAGCACCACTCCCACCAGCAGCCCCAGCCAGGCTCCGTCTACCCCGGTCTTGACCGCACCATGCCGGTCCCCCGCGCCCAGCTGACGGGAGGCCACCGCGGTCGTGGTGTAGACCAGGAAAATACAAATCCCTACCAAGAACACGTTGACCGACGAACCGAGGGTCAAGCCGGCCAGCTCGGTCGTTCCCACGTGCCCAATCATGGCCGAATCCGCCAACACCATGAGCGGTTCAGCCAGCAGCGACCCCAGGGAGGGCACGGCGAGTGACAAAATCCGCCGATTCAGGGGCTGGTTCTCCGATTCAACAGGTTGTGCCTCCGATTCAACAGGTCGGTTCCCCGATTCAGAAGGTCGGTTTTCAGCCGGCATGGTGTCCCCCGTTTCCATGTTCACAGTACCGGCTTCAAAATATCGGCCACAATCAGCAGCACCGTCATGGCGATGAAAGCGATAACCACCGTGGCTGTCACCGGCAGCATTGCCGCCAAATCGACCGGCCCGCCGTCGTCGAGGCCCCGCGCGCGGCGCACCCGCTTGCGGATGCCTTCATAAATCGCGCCCGCGGCTTGCCCGCCATCCAGGGGCATCAGCGGAATCAGGTTAAACATGAACAAGGTCATATTCAACGACCCGAACAACATCAGGAAGGCCCGCAGCTTTTCCAAGAACCCGTAACCAGTGGCTTCGCTGGCAGCGATAGAGCCCGCGACCTGGCCCATTCCCACGATTCCCATCACGGAGTTCGGGTCGCGCGGCTGATTCGGCTGGAACAACCCGATGGTGGTTTGCCACAGTTTCACGGGCAGAGCCAGCAGGATTTTCGCGGTGCCTTTCCCGATTTCCCATTCATATTTGGCGACTTCCCCCAGGCTGGCGTGGTGGCGTTCGGTGACGGCAATAACGCCGATGATTGAGCGTTTTTCCCCTTTCATAGTTTGCGGGGTCACCTGGATAGTCTCAGTTTCACCGTCGCGTTGCACGGTGAGAGTGGCAGGTTTCCCAGCAGGGCTCACCGCCACTTTACTGATGACTTCGTCCCAAGTCTCAACGGGTTTACCGTTCCAGGCGGTGATAACATCGCCGGGCGCCACCCCCGCCGCGGCTGCGGGAGAGTCCGGCGAGACCGTGGCGACTTCGCGGGTCGGCAGCTCGTAACCAATCGCACTCAACGCCACCAGCACGCACAGGAAACTCAACGCCAGATTCACCAAAGTGCCGCTGACCATCACTATGAGGCGCTGCCAAATGGGTTTAGCGTAAAACGCCCGGTGTTCCTGGCCGGGTGGAATCTCTTCGTTGGAGGCAATCCGGGCCTCCTCGGCGGCGGTCAGCTCGCCTTTGCGGTTTTTCGTGCGCCGCCCCGGATGCCCCGGAGCGTACATGCCGACCATTCTCACGTAGCCGCCCAGCAACACCCACTTCATTCCGACTTCGGTTTCCCCGATTTGGCGCGAAAATATCTTTGGTCCAAACCCGATGAAATATTGGGTACAGAGGATGTCGAAGCGTTTTGCGGGTATCAGGTGGCCCAGTTCGTGCAGGGCAATCGACACCATCAATCCCACAATGAGGGCGATGATTCCAGTGAAATAATCCATGACAGGGCGGTTCCGGTACGGCGTTTAGCGGTTCTCGATGAGCTCGGCGGCTCGCTGTTTGGCCCATTCCAGGACGCCTTCCAACGCGGAAAGGTCCGGGTCGGACACCCCGTGATGCTCGCTGACGACCTGCTGCACCACGTCATAGATACCCAGGAAGGGCAAACGGCCGTCCAAGAAGGCGTTGACGGCGATTTCGTCCGCGCTGGCCAGAACCGCGGGGTGGGTGTCGGAGGCGGAAATGGCGTGCCGAGCCAGGCTGACCGCCGGGAAGATTGACTCGTTGAGCGGCTCGAACTGCCAGGTAGCGGCACTGCTCCAGTCACAAGCGGGGGCTACCTCGCGCAGCCGGGCGGGGGCGGACAGTCCCAGGGCAATCGGAATGCGCATATCGGGCGGGGAGGCCTGCAGTAGGGTCGCGCCGTCCCGGAACTGCACCATGGAATGCACAATCGATCCGGGGTGCACCACGACGTCGATGTCTTTCGGCTCAATGTCGAACAGCAGCGAGGCCTCGATGACTTCCAGCCCCTTGTTAAACATGGTGGCTGAATTGACGGTCACCAGCGGCCCCATGTCCCAAGTCGGGTGGTTCAGGGCTTGCTCTACCGTCACGTTTTCCAGTTCCGCGCGGGTCTTTGAACGGAACGGACCGCCACTGGCGGTCAGAATCAGGCGTTCCACCTCGCTGTATCCGGTGACGGTCGGAGAGCACAAGCCGCGTTCGTGTTTACCCGAGCGCAACGCCTGCCAGATAGCGCTATGTTCAGAGTCAACCGGCACGATTTGGCCCGGCCACCGCAAAGTGTCGCGCACCAGGGAACCACCGATGACCAGGGATTCTTTGTTTGCTAGGGCCAGGCGCGCCCCGGAGTCCAACGCCCGCAGAGTCGCGTGCAGGCCAGAAATCCCCGCGATGGCGTTCAAAACGATGCCCTGGGGCACAAATCCGGCGGCCGCCTCGACTCCGGCCGGTCCGGTCAACAGGTTATGGCTGGCTCGCGGCTGGCCCAACTGTATCTCTGCCTCGCGGATGGCCTCGTCTAGCTCCGCCACGGAGCTGTTCGCCACGGCCACCATCGGCACTTCAAATTCAACGGCTTGACGCGCCAACACGTCCAGATGCCGCCCGGAGGCGGCCAAGCCCTGCACCCGGAAGTGTCCAGGGTGGGCGCGAACAATGTCCAAAGCCTGGGTTCCAATCGAGCCGGTAGAACCCAAAATTACAATATCTTGCACCCGTTCATTCTAACGGCAAGTTTAGGTTTCGCTCATTTACAGCGACCAGCAACCCCACCAGGGGACGGATAAAGCCGCGCCAACTCCCTTGTGAAGGGGACAATCACTCGACTGCCAACAGCACTTCGACCGCACGAGCCAGGTAAGCGTCCACCGGACCCTCCAGGTAGGCTCGGGCTCCCTTTGCCTCCGCAAACACCGCGTCCCGAATTTCCCTGCTGGTCAGAGGCTTGTTTTCGTCAAAATATGCCACCAAGCGGTCCAGCAGCGCGTCCACGTCCTCAATCCGGTAGCCGCGCTGGCGCCCTTGGGGGTGAGCAAATCGTTTTCCTGCCGGACGCAACAGCCGCGGATAGAGAGTCGTGGCCTGTTCCGCCACCAGCGACATCCAGGCCTTTTGCCCGTTCACCGCGATATGGTCAGCCCGCGCCCGCGCCACAAAAGCCGATTCCAGCCGATCCATCGCCGCGTCGACTTCAACAAAGTTATATCCCCCGCGCACCACGTTGAATCCCTGGGCCCGCACCTGCGCCGCCCCGAAATTTGCTGGTCCACCGTTGCCTTCGTATGCCGAACGTGCCTTGGCCAAGAACTTGTCGACCTGGTTGCGGTCGTAGCCCTTGCCCAGGAGTTTAGCGGTGCGAAACGTCGTGTCGCTCACGTCCCGGCCCTTTCCTTGTTTCTCTATACTCTCAACAGTTTTCCGCACGCTTTCTGAGTTTCCTCTAAGCCGCGGGAGGCTGCTTCGCTTTCGCCGCGAGCTGCCCGCAGGCCCCGTCAATATCCGAGCCGCGCGTATCCCGCAACGTAGTACTGATTCCAGCTTGCCGCAAAATCTCTACGAATTCGTCCATGACACGCGGCAGGGACGCATCCCAGATACTCCCCGGCGTGGGATTGAGCGGAATCGGGTTCACATGCGCCCAGGTTTTACCCCGTTCATTGAGTTTATCCGCTAGCAGCTGGGCTCGCCACGGGTGGTCGTTCATGTCCCTAATCAGGGCGTATTCAATAGAAACGCGCCGCCCGGTCGCTTGGAAATATGCATAAGCGGTGTCCAACAGTTCATCGACCTGGTAGCGCCGGTTCATGGGTATCAGCTCGTTGCGCAGTTCATCGTCCGGAGCATGCAGGGACACCGCCAAAGTGACCGGCAGCCCTTCTTGGGTCAACTTGCGGATTCCCGGCACCAGCCCGACGGTGGAAACGACCAGGTTACGAGCCGAAATCCCGAAGCCTTGTGGGACTTCGGCAGTGAGGGTACGAATCGTGTGCAGCAGGGATTTATAGTTGGCCAGCGGCTCGCCCATCCCCATAAACACCAGGTTAGATAGCCGCGCCGGACTGCCGAGTTCCCCGTCTTGGGCGGCCCTAGCGGCGAGTCGGACCTGTTCCAAGATTTCCGCCGCCGAGAGATTTCGGGTCAAACCGAGCTGGCCGGTCGCGCAAAACGGACAGCCCATCCCGCAGCCTACCTGTGAGGATACACACAAGGTGACGCGTTTCGGGTAGCGCATCAGGACGGATTCCACTTGGGCGCCGTCGAACAGTCGCCACAGGGTTTTGCGAGTCCAGCCCCGATCAGCGACCTGGGTTACGACCGGGGTAATGAGCTCTGGCAGCAGACCGCGAGCCCGTTCCTGGTCGGTCTGGCCCAGGTCTGTCATCTGGGAGGGATCGGCTTCGAAGCGCCCAAAATAGTGACGCGCCACTTGGTCAGCTCGAAACGTCCGCATTCCCGCCGCGGCTACCGCCTCACGGCGCTGTTGCGGGTCGAAGTCAGCGAAATGCCGCGGCGGTTTGCCGCGCGCCTGCGCTCGAAAGTTGAGTTCTGCCGCAGCCCCCGCGTGCGTGGCCCCCAGCGGCGGTTGTTCGTGGGGCAGAACCTGTCTCTCCATAAGGTTAAGTTTAACGGTTTTCCCGGAACTTCCCGAGCGGGGTCTAGGACAGCACCGGGGCTTGTTGGGAAAAGATGGCGAATTTCAACACGATATAGGCCACCGGCGCTGTCATCAGGATAGAATCCATCCGATCTAGCAGCCCGCCGTGCCCCGGCAACAGGTGGCCCATATCTTTAATGCCGAGTTCCCGTTTCAGCAACGATTCACTCAAATCGCCCAGAGTTCCCACGACCGCCATTAAAACACCCAAAATAATCCCATAAAACCACGGAATCCCAATCCAGAACGTGCCTGCCACGGACACGATAACGGCAAACAGGACCGAACCAGCAAACCCTTCCCAAGTCTTGCGCGGGGAAATAGAAGGTGCCATGTGGTGACGTCCCAGGAATCGCCCGCAGAAATAGCCCCCGGTATCCGACCCCAGCGTGACGGACAAAACAAAAACCGCGGTCGCTTCTGCCCCGCACTCCACCGCCAACAAAGCCAGGAAAGACCCCAAGAATGGGATATAAGCCACGGTCAGGGTGCTGACCGTCACGTTCTTGAGCGCATCTTCACCGCGGTAGGGACCCGACAACTGCCACAGCAGGGCGGCCGCCACCGTCAGGAAAGTTGCGGTTAGCATGGCCTCCAATCCGACTTGCCAAGCACAGATGAAAATCCCGATTCCCCCGATGATGACAATCGGCATGCCCAAATGCCGATCCGTAAACCGGATGGCGTGGCGAAACTCGATGAGGCAAGCCACAATCGTCACCACACACAAGGCTGCGAACAGGGGCTTCACCAGGAATAAGGTCAGTCCATACACCGCCAACAGTCCCGCCCCGACCCCGGTGGCCGCTACCAGGTTGCGGCCGGCCTTCTGAGATTTGTCGGGCGCGGATTGCCCGGGTTTAGGCTCGTTTTTCGCGGATTTCGCGGAAGGCATGCCCAAGCGCGGTCTCCGGCGCTGTTGCGCGGCGCGGTTTTCCCTGCGGCTGGGCCGGGTCACCGGATGCACCCCAGTGTCCTCAGTTGCCGGGGATGCCGCTGCCTCAACAGATCGCGGCGTCTGGAAATCTTCAGTATCAACCATGCTCTAAAACCCAGGTAATAAACGGGTAATATCGGGCTGGCGAGGCCTAAATAGTCATCAACTCTGATTCTTTGGCAGCCAAGAGCTGGTCAATCTCATCGGTGAACTTCTTCGTAATGGAATCGAGTTCCTTTTCACCGCGTTTGATTTCGTCCTCGCCGAGTTCCTTGTTCTTTAGCATGGTTTCGAATTCGTCCTTGGCTTTGCGACGCAGCGAACGCACGGACTGGCGGCCCTCCTCGGCTTTGGTTTTCGCCATCTTAACGTATTCCTTGCGGCGTTCCTCCGTCAGAGCGGGCAAGACGATGCGTATCGTTTTGCCGTCGTCAGTGGGGTTCACACCCAAGTCGGCTTCCGCAATAGCGCGGATGATGTCTTGTGAAGCGGACTTGTCAAAAGGCTGGACGATGACGGTGCGCGCTTCGGGAATGTTAAAGGAAGCGAGCTGCTTTAACGGGGTCGGGGCGCCATAGTAGTCGACCATAATGCCGTCAAACATGCCGGTGTTGGCTCGACCGGTACGGATGGCGGCGAATTCATCTTGGGTGGCGCTCAAGGCTTTCGCCATCATGCTCTTGGCGGATTTGAGGGTGTCTTCAATCAAGGGTTTCTCCTTTGTTCCTTAGCTTTCTCCACAGGTTCCCCGGTGGGTTTTCTTCGTTTCAATCACTTTTCGTTGTACAGCACAGTACCGATGTTTTCGCCCAGCAACGCTCTGGTGACGTTGCCCGGCTGGGTCATGCCGAATACACGCATCTTCAGCTTGTTTTCCGAACACAGGGAGAAAGCGGCCGCATCCACGACTTTCAGCCCATCGTGAAGCGCTTTCTCATAGCTGACCTCATCGAGTTTTTCAGCCTTGGGGTTCTGGCGCGGATCGTCGGTGTACACCCCGTCCACCCCGTTCTTGCCCACCAGCAGTTCCTGGCAGTGCGTTTCTAGGGCGCGCTGTGCGCTAACGGTATCGGTCGAGAAGTACGGCATCCCCGCGCCCGCCCCGAACACGACCACACGCCCTTTTTCGAGGTGACGAATGGCTCGCAAGGGCACATACGGCTCGGCGACCTGGGTCATCGTGATGGCGGACTGCACCCGGGTGCGCACTCCAGCCTGTTCCAAGAAATCCTGCAGGGCCAGGGCATTCATGACGGTACCCAACATCCCCATATAGTCTGCCCGAGCACGGTCCAAGCCACGCTGGCTCAGCTCCGCACCGCGAAAGAAGTTCCCGCCGCCAACCACGATGGCAACCTGTACTCCCTGCGTCACCGCCGCGGCGACCTGCTGAGCAATATCGGAAACCACATCGGGGTCGAGCCCCACTTGACCGCCGCCAAAGACTTCACCGGACAGTTTCATCAAAACCCGGCGTTTACCGGGGGCTACTGAGCCGTCGTCGCTCATTTATCCTCTCCCTTGAAAGACCTACATCCTTAGACATTATACGCAAATGCCCCAAAGCCTTCATCGACCCTGGGGCATTTGCTTAGTTCAAATGGTTGCTAAACCCTTTCCGGGTTTACTCGCCAGCCTGCAAACGCGCAAAAGCGGTGACCTTACCCTTGGAGGCTTCCACAATCTTGCCGACCGTGGTCTTGGGATCCTTGGCAAAGGGCTGTTCGAGCAGCACGCAGTCCTTGTAAAAGCCCTTCATCCGGCCTTCCACAATCTTGGCGACGACAGCGTCCGGCTTGCCTTCAGCCTTGGTGGTTTCGGTCAGCGTGGCGCGTTCCTTTTCGACTTCCGCAGCGGGCACATCCTCGCAGCTGAGGTACTCCGGGCTGTAGGCTGCGATGTGCATCGCGACGTCGTGAGCGACTTCGGCACCGGCCTTGTCGGTAGCCACCAGCACACCAACGGTCGGAGGCAGATCCTGGGAAGAACGGTGCAGGTAGACATCGACAGCTTCGCCCTCGACCTGACGCACGTTGCCGACTTCCAGTTTCTCACCGATAATCGCCGCGACCGCGTCCACGGTGTCCTTGACGGTGCCGTCAGCAGACTTGGCGGCCAAGAGTTCCTCTACGGTAGCCGCACCGGATACCGCGGCGGCGTCCAGAATCTTGTCCGCCATCGCGATGAATTTGTCGGTCTTGACCACGAAGTCGGTTTCCGCGTTGACCTCAACCATAGTGCCGCGCTGTCCAGCCTTGATGTCGGTAACTTTCGCGGCAATCAAGCCGGCGCCCGCGGAGCGGCCTTCCCGCTTGGTCAGGGACTTCAGGCCTTTGACACGAATAATCTTCAAGGCTTCCTCACGGTCGCCGTTCGCTTCTTCCAGGGCTTTCTTAACGTCAGCCAAGCCCGCGCCGGTTTCTTCGCGCAGATCCTTCAGGTCTTGCATACTGTATTTAGCCAATTTTTCCTCCAGTTTCAGAGCAAGTTTCATGCACCGGGAATCTCATATTCCCGAATCATCTTAGGGCAGAGCGCGAAACCAATCGTTTCCCGCTCCTGTGCAGCCGATTACTCGGCCTTTTCGTCGGCTTTCTCGCCCTCGGCGGCGGGTTCAGCAGGCTTTTCCTCCGCCGGAGCGGCTTCGGCGGGCTGTTCCGCGGCGGGAGTATTCGCAGCGTCGCCAGCCAGCAGTTCGCGTTCCCACTCAGCCATCGGTTCGGCGCTTTCCGGGTTCTCGCCCAGTTGCTTCTTGGAGCGAGCCACCAGGCCCTCCGCGCAAGCGTCGGCGATTACCTTGGTCAGCAAATCAACCGCGCGAATCGCATCGTCGTTGCCGGGAATGCCGTAATCGACTTCGTCGGGGTCGCAGTTCGTGTCCAGGATGGCCACGACCGGAATCCCGAGCTTTTGGGCTTCGGCAATCGCCAGGTGTTCTTTCTTGGTGTCAACCACCCAGATAGCCGAAGGGGTCTTTGCCATGTCGCGGATGCCGCCCAAAGTCTTGGCCAGCTTGTCCTTTTCACGGCGCATCATCAACAGTTCCTTCTTTGTCAACCCCGAAGCGGAAGTGTCCTCAAAGTCGTACTGTTCCAGTTCCTTCAAACGCTGCAACCGCTTGTGTACCGTAGAGAAGTTGGTCAGCATTCCACCCAGCCAACGTTCGTTGACGTAAGGCATTCCCACGCGGGTGGCCTGTTCCTGAATGGACTCCTGAGCCTGTTTCTTGGTGCCAACGAACAGCAACGTGCCACCGTGAGCCACAGTTTCCTTAACGAATTCGTAAGCAATATCGATGTCAGCGATGGTTTGCTGCAAATCGAGAATGTAAATGCCGGAACGGTCGGTCAAAATAAACCGCTTCATCTTGGGGTTCCAGCGACGGGTCTGATGCCCGAAATGTACGCCGCTTTCCAAAAGCTGGCGCATGGTAACGACTGCCATGTGGCGTCCTTCTTTCAGTTATGGGACACAGCTGCCCCGGCGCGCGCAGCACTCCGGGGACGTCTACGTCCAATTTCGGTTAATGCCTGGTGTCCGCTCGCTTTCCCCACCCCGCAGGGACCTGGAGGATTGCGCTCATCACGGCTAAGCTGACGAAAAACCGGCAGCGCCGCGATTGCGAACACGCGAAGTCAGCTGCATGGGCAGCTGCGAGGGTTAACTTTACCAAAACTTCCTATGAAAAAGCCAATTCGGCGCGACCTGGTGCGGTTTTGTGGTTTATCCACAAGCTGGGCCAAATAGGGGTTTTCCACAGGGAAAAAATTATTCTCTGGTGTGGGTGTTCCCTTTCGCGACACACTGCAGTCATGAGAAGAGTTATCATCACGCTTTGCTGTTGCCTGACCTTGAGCCTGACCGGGGTGTCCGCTTCGCCAGCCGCCGGCATCACCGCCGACCGAGGCTTACCCGCCGTTGCCGGTTCAGCGACCCCAACGCCCCTTTCACCAGGGAAAACGTCAGGTCTGCGCGACTTCCTGTACTGGCCTACGGGTCACCCGACGGCAGTTCCCCGCAAATTCGACCCGCCGGCCCAAAAATGGCTGGCCGGACACCGCGGTATCGACCTCAGGGTGAGCCCCGGTCAAACCGTTTTTGCCGCGACTGACGCGACGGTGCTCTATGCCGGTAACTTGGCGGGTCGTCCGGTGATTTCCCTCGAGGACACCACCGGACGGCGCTACACCTACGAACCGGTAGAACCTTCGGTCGCGGTCGGGGATGAAGTGACTCGTGGCCAAGCTATCGGGACGGCGCTGGGAGGACACTGTTCTGGTGGGGACTGCCTGCATTTCGGGGTCAAGGACGGCCCAGACGGTTACGTAGACCCCTTGCGTCTATTAGGGGGAAGGATTCGCCTGTTCCCGGTTCGCTAGGCGGATTGCAGACGATCGGCCGAAGCCAATCGCTTACTTCTCAGCAGGGGAAGATGAATATTGAGTCGGGGCTTTATAGATGCCGGTAATCAAGTTGCTGCCGTGAATGTACTCCACCCGGTACTGGGATACGGTGTTGGAAGGGGCGTCGTATTTCAGAACCTCGCCCTTCTCGGAGCGAGCGATAATCGGGGGTTCTTCATTGCGAGCCACGACCCAAAAAACCGACTGGTTCTGTTTGGTCTTTCCGACAGAAACATCGAGGATTTCCGTGCGCGGCACCCCGGTTTCCACGCGGGAGTATTGCTTTGTGAAGGCATTGGACCACTGGGCCATCTCCCGGCACTTCGTGCAGGCATTGGTGTAAACCTGGTTGGCGAAATGGGTATCGCTCGCCACAAAGCTGTAGTACATGGAGTAGGTAAAGTATTTCACCACTGTGGCCGCGCCGTCCACGGAAAACTCGTGGAAAAACTTCGGCTTGTCAAACGGTGCCACTTTCATCAACTGATCAGCGGGAATGGTCTGTAGGTCAGCGGGGGAAGGTTTGCCTTCGGTGGCCGCGGTATAGCGCGGCGCCGGTGCTCCGGGAATCGGGTCTTGGGTCGTTTCAGGGGCGGCGGGTTCGACCAGAGGAATATCCGCGGTCATCATTTCCCGGGCGGTCCTCTCAGAGCCAGAAGCGCCAACCGCAGTACCGCATCCCGTCAAGACCACAGCAGAGCACAGCATCACCAGCGATGCTTGTAAGATCCGCAGTTTCCCGACCATGACGCTCCTTTCGAGGCACCATACTCTACACGTCCTTAAAACATTGTATGTGTTATTGTAGGAAATTCATAGAATCAATCCAGCTTTTTCCCAGTTTTGTCAAGACATTCCCAGGAAACTATCCGTCCAGTTCAAAGGCTCGATTTTTCGATATTTTAGAAAATCATTGGGAAATTTTTTAAATTGGGACTTTAGGCCCGGGGATGCGCCTGCAAATAAACCGCGCGGAGTTTGTCCATCGACAGATGCGTATAGCGCTGGGTTGTGGCTAGGCTGGCGTGCCCCAGGATTTCCTGGACACTGCGCAGATCCGCGCCGCCATCCAACAGGTGGGTAGCGGCGGTGTGACGCAGCCCGTGCGGTCCCAAGTCCGGGACTCCCGCCTGCGCGGTCAGCCGATGCAGCATGCCGCGGACTATCCGCGTATCCAGCACCCCACCTTTTGCCCCCAGAAATACCCGGTTCAGCGCCGGTTTTTCCGGATTGACCAGGGCGGGGCGGCCTTTTTCCAGGTATTCTTCCATCGCCAGACCCGCGGGAATACCGTAGGGCACGACCCTCTGCTTGTCGCCTTTTCCCGTCACCCGGATAGTGCGCTGGCTTTTGTTGATGTTAGCTAGCTCCAGCCCGGTCAACTCACTGACCCGAATGCCGGTGGCATAAAGCAGCTCCAATGCGGTCCAGTCCCGCAGTTTGACCGGATCGGGAGCAGCGGAGTCTTCCCGGTAAGCAGCGGCTCGAGCCGTTTCCAAGAGTTGCGCCGCATCAGCGGCCGACAGGACCGTGGGCAGGGCATTATCCGGCCGTGTTGCCCGCAGGTTTTGCCCAGCATCTCCCGGGACTATGCCGCGGACCTGCGCCCACGATGCAAAAGTGCGGAAGGACGCGACTCGGCGAGCCAGCGTGGCGCGGCTCATCCCCGCGCGGCTCATCGAACCCAGCCACGCTCGAATCCGGGCAGGATTAGCCAAATCCGCACGCAGCCGCGACACTCCAGAGTCATCCTCAGAATCCGAGTCGACCAGGAAAGTCATCAATTCCCGCAAATCCGTAAGATAGGCCCGCACGGTTTGCGGGGAAAGCCCCCGGTTTACGCTCAGCCATTGCCCAAAATCAGCGGTGATTTCCGAGGCGAAGTCCGCGGCTGGATGATTTTCACTCACCCCATGATTCTATCTGGCCATAGCAGTCGTCCCCAGGCGATACCGCCCGTTGCGGGTTTCGACCTTGCCGTCCAACTCCATCAATCCCAGCTCGCTTTGCACCGCGCGAGTGCCCAAACCGGCGGCACGAGCCACCTGCTCTAAGGATTTCCACGCCGTTTTCGACAGGGAATCAATAACTTTCACGCCGTCACTGCTCAATCCGGCAAAGAGCGAGGGCGCCGGGATTTGTCCGGCGGAGTTGCGCTGGGGTGCAGACGCTGCCGCCCCGGCATCGGCTTTGTTTGGGGCCACCCCGGCACCGAACACCTTTTGCTCCTGAGCGTTCAGCGGAAACATGAGTTCCATGATTTCCTCCGCATTCGTCACCAGGGCAGCGCCTTCACGAATCAGCCGATGGCATCCTGCCGAAGCAGTGGAGGTGACCAGTCCGGGCACCGCAGCGACCTGACGTCCCTGCTCTGCGCCATGATTGGCGGTAGACATCGCCCCGGAACGCTCACCGGCTTCAACGACCACTACGACTTGAGACAGAGCCGAAATGATGCGGTTCCTGGTCAAAAACAGGTGTTTGGCGGGACGCTGGGAGGGCGGGGCTTCGCTGACAATCGCCCCGGTTTGCTGAATTTGGGAAAACAGCCGCGCATTCATGGCCGGGTACAGCTCGCCCAACCCACCAGCCTGGACACTGATAGTTTTGCCTCGTGAGGCGAGCGCCCCTTGGTGAGCGGCCGCGTCGATCCCATAGGCTCCACCACTGACGACCCAGATGCCACGTTCCCCCAGTTCATAAGCGATTTCCTGGGCTATATCCGTTCCGTAGTGGGTCGCGCAACGCGCCCCCACCAGGGCTACTGCCCCCTCTGATGCCAGCGCCAGCAAAGCCCGCGGATTGCCCCGCACCCACAGCGCCAACGGCGCCACCATTCCCAGGTCGTCTGCCATCGTCGGCCAAGCCGCGTCACCGGGCACCACCAATGTGCCGCCGTCTCGGCTCAGCAGCTGATATTCCATCTCTAAGTTGAGTTCCCGCAACCGCAAAGCCCAGCCCTCAATTTGCGCCACCGATGCCGGAAGTTTCACGGGTTGAAACACGGTGCGAATCATCATGTCATCGATTTCCGGCAGCCTGCCCGCCAAAAATTTCACCCGTTCCAAGGCTTCCATGACCCCGAAATGCCCGATAACCTGGCCTACGATGGGCTCTCCCGGCTGGGCGATAGCGGTCCAGACTGCCCGAGCCCGGCGCTCTTCCGGTCTCGGCCCAGATGCGGCCGAATCCGCCGACGACACCGTGGCACCTGTGGGCGGGTTCGACAGTTCCTCCGGTACGTTATCCGGCGCCTCCGTTTCGGTGTCTGTGGGTAGTTCCTCGGTAAGGCTCAACGTTTCCATGGGTTTCCTTTCATTCGGGCAGGCTGAATCCTTCGTTTTGGCGGCGCAACGTCATCGCAGTTCCCAGCTCGGGCAATCCCGGAACGGTTTTTCCGCTCAAATCGGCAACGGTCCAGGCCAGGCGCAAGACCCGTTGCGCTCCCCGCATGGACAGGCGACCCCGTTCCACCACGGTGTCGACCCGTCCAATCAGCTCACGAGTGAAACCACCTTCGGGTTGACGCAAAAACGGTCCGGGAATTTCCCGATTCAAATCCCACCCTCGGTCCTTCCACCGCTCTCGCTGCACGTCACGAGCGCGTTGCACCCGCGCCGCTACCACCGCCGTCGTATCAGCAGGTTTCGCTCCCGCTAACGAACCACGGCCCGGAGATTCCACCTGAATTTGGATATCCATGCGATCCAGCAGCGGCCCGCTCAACCGTTCCAGATATCGTTTGCGCGAATATGGTGTGCAGGTACAGGTGGCTCGCCGACTGCCAGCATTACCGCAGGGGCAGGGATTAGCGGCCATAATGAGTTGGAATCGAGCCGGATATTGGGCTGCGCCCGCCGCCCGATGCAGGGTGATTTCCCCGTTTTCCAACGGTTCTCGGAGGGAATCCAAGACCCGCGCCCCAAACTCGGGAGCCTCGTCCAGGAACAATACTCCCCGGTGAGCCAGGGAAGCGGCACCCGGACGCGGCACTCCCGAGCCTCCTCCCACCATCGCCGCCAGTGTCGCCGAATGATGCGGAGCTTGGAAGGGAGGTTGGCGAATCAGTCCGTCCTGCGCAGACAGCGTTCCCGCTAGGGAATGCAAGGCTGTGACCTCGACAGATTGTTCCACGTCCAAGGGCGGGAGGATACCGGGCAGCCGCGAGGCCAGCATGGTTTTTCCCGAGCCGGGAGTGCCAATCATCAGCAGGTGGTGGCCGCCCGCGGCCGCCACTTCCATCGCTTGACAGGCGGCGGCTTGGCCGCGAATGTCAGAAAAATCCCCGCCTGGGCCAAAGGCAGGTGCCGGGGTACTTTCCCCGTCCTCTGCCCCCGCCGACTCCTCCGGCGGGGGCAGAGGCATCATCAAGTCTCCCCCCAATAACTCGATGACTTGCCCCAGGTGATGCACCCCCACCACATCCACCCCAGGCACCAGGGAAGCCTCAGCAAAGTTCGCTTGCGGCACCAAAATCTGAGTTTTTCCGGTTTTCATGGCTCCGATGACACTGGGCAAAATGCCCCGGATTCCAATGACACGACCGTCCAAGCCCAGCTCTCCCAGCATGATGCACTGCCCGGCTCGACTGCGTGAAATGACCCCCATCGCAGCCAAAACGCTGACCGCCATCGCCAGGTCGTAACCGGAGCCGGTTTTCGGCAGCGACGCCGGGGACAGATTCAACACGACCCGCGTTCCCGGCCATTCATACAGGCAGCTGGTCACCGCGGCACGAACCCGGTCTTTGGCTTCCCGCACCGCCGTGTCTGGCAGCCCGACCAGGCTGTAGGCGGTCATCCCGTCGGAAATATGGGCTTCTACCCGAACCGGGCGCGCCTCCATCCCCACCAAACAAATTGACCAGGCAAATCCCGAACTCATTTCAACCCCTGGAGATGTTTCACAACGGGTTCGCCGCGCCCGTCCCAATCCACGCTGCACAAATCCAGGCTGACCGCCCGGTGCGCGGGAACAATATCGCGCTGCGCCAGCCAAGACCCCATGACCCGGCGCATCCGCGCCAGCTTTTTCATGGTGATGGCCTCGATAGGCATCCCGTGCCGGTGATTGGAACGAGTCTTAACCTCGATAAAACCCAGGACTCCCTCGGGACTGAGGGCTACTATGTCGACTTCCCCGGCTCGACATCGCCAATTGCGGTCCACAATGACGTATCCCTCAGCTTTGAGAGACTTAACCGCGACTTCCTCCCCAGCCATGCCCAGCTGTCGATTGTGCAGGTTTTTCCCCGACTGTGGGGCATCATGCCCCGCGGTCCGCGGCGCAGGGTCACCGGCTTTACAGCGGCACCGAGCGTCCGTTCCGGTAGTGACTTTATGACTGGTTTCAACGGTATTTGCGTAGCTCATGGACTCAGCTTCGCGCGCCCGACCCCACCGACCAAGCCCAAAAATCTTTACCTGTGGAAAACCGACTTATCCACAACCCTAAAAACGGCGGAAATCCACCAATCGACCCGAGTTAATGAATTGTGGCTACTAGAAACGGGGCTTAAACAGCCGCCCGCTACCTATGGAATCTCAATTTCTGGCTTCGCCAGTTCCTCCACGTTAACATCTTTAAAGGTCAGGACCCGCACGTTTTGCACAAAACGCGAGGAGCGGTAGACATCCCAAACCCAGGCATCCTCCAAAGTAATCTCAAAGAACACGTCCCCGCCGGCATTATTGTGAGTGGTGACGTCAACCTTGTTCGCCAGATAAAACCGCCGGTCAGTTTCCACAACATAGCTAAACAGGGAAATCACATCGCGATATTCTCGGTATAAATCCAGTTCTAGCCCATTTTCATAGGACTCAATATCGTCGTTGTTGACCATCACACAACCTTTCGTACTCCTCTACCCTACCGGAGCTTCCAAGTTTTGCGATGCCAAACACTCGTGCCCAATTCAGCCAGCGCGGCTCGATGGGCGGCAGTGCCGTAACCGACATTTTTCGCCCAGCCGTAACCGGGGTCACGCAAGCTGCGCATGAACGCGTCCCGATACACTTTCGCCAGCACGGAAGCGCCAGCGATTACGGCGGCTGTCCCGTCCCCCTTCACCAGGGTTTCCACTCTGACTTCCGGGGAGCTCACCAGGTTTCCCGCCCCGGCAAACAGGTCTGGTTGTTCCGGTGGCGCCAGATAGTCGAAGTTCCCATCCAATCCCAGGATTTGCGGCAGGTGTCCGCGGGCGTCCAGCTCATTGATAGCGCGCCACCCCGCCAGACGCAGCGCTGGCATAATCCCCAATTCGTCGATTTCCGTATTGGAAGCCTGTCCGATGGCAAAGTCCCTGACCCAGGCGCGGATGGGATCTTGCAACGCCAAGCGGCGACGTTCCGTCAACTGTTTGGAATCGTTCAATCCGGTGGGGAAACCCTGGGGAAATTCCGGGTTCTCCAGGCTGAGCTGGTCTATCACTGCCACCCCCACACAAACCGGACCAGCTAGCGCACCGCGCCCGACCTCGTCCATCCCACCAATCAGCGGGAGGCGTCCCCTCGGACTGTCGCCTCCGTGCTTCGCCAATGCGGCCAGAGCCGCGGTTTCCCAAGATAAATCAACCACCGCGCAAGCCTTAACGCGAAAGGGGTGGTGTTTCGTCCGCTTCAGAACTGAATTCGTCAGTCGGGGCGGCTGGCTTAGGTATGTTATAAAAAGCGCAGCTGGGCGTAATGAACTTCATCCGTTCAATCGGCCAGATTACGACGAAAGCGCGACCCACCACGTTGGATTCAGAAACGAAACCGCGCGAAGGCTTGTCTTGATGCCAACGGGAATCAGCGGAGTGGGGCCGGTTATCCCCCATCACCCACAGCGAATTTTTCGGCACCACTACGGAAAATTCTATGTCTGAAGAGACCCCGGTCTTGGGGATATAGTCCTCGTCGATGGCTTTGCCGTTGATATTCATCAACCCGTCCTCGTCGCAGCAAGACACGTCATCGCCGGACACTCCGATGACACGTTTAATCAGGTAGCCCTGGGAGTCTTCAGGCAGCAAGCCCACAAAAATCCCGAAGGTCTTAATCTTGGTAGCAATCTGGAACGGAGTTTTATCAGGAGGACGTTCGCGCATCTGCTCGGCAGCGGTTTCACTCCAGCCTTCCACGTCTTTAAAAACTATGATGTCGCCGCGATTGATGTCACCGTGCCGGGCAGAAAACTTGTTGACCAGCACAGAATCATTAATCATCAGGGTTTTTTCCATGGACTGCGAGGGAATAAAAAAGGGCTGCAACAGGAACAGTCGAACCAGCGAACTGATGGCCAGAGCCGTAATTACCACTGCGATGAACTCAAAATACCAGGGTAAATCCAGGCTCAGATGCGGACGTTCCAAAGCGTCGAAGTTGGCTCTCGCCCCGGTGGGCAGGGCTCTCATGCCCCTCAATCCGGGAACCTTGGCGCCACGCCTGTGTTCCGTTGCGTTGTCCTCATCATCGAGTTGGAAATCAGTTTCATCGTCGTCGTCCTTCAGGAAATCTTTTTCTCCAGGATTCTCGGGCGATTCTTCATCTTCGGGCTGCATACCAGGAAAAGGCATCTCGCCGTAGGGTGGGAAAGGCATCCCTGGAAACGGCCCCATCCCCGCTGGAGGAAGTCCTGGAGGCATCGGCATTGGCGCCATCCCGTTGGGATCCATACCGAGAAAATCCGTCGCGTCCGGGAAAGCTGACTGCGGGGGGTATCCTCCCGGAAAAGCCTCTGGCGGGAATGGCATCCCGGCTCCGCCCGGTGCGTACATCCCGTATTCACCGGGCATCGACCCACCGGGGGAGCCTTCGTAACCGGGAGGGTAGGATACGGGCAGGGTTCCGGCCCCAACAAATTGTGGATTCATGCCGAAGCCGTCTGGGGAAGCACCCGAGAACTGCGCGTCTCGGTTGGCATTCTCAGGCTGCGGGGGCATCGTCATAACAAAAAGAATAGCGTAAAAGCCTAAAGGAAGCCCAAACTACTTCGGTTCGAGCTTCCTTTAGGATGAATTTTTGTGGCAGATGCCGCCTTGACTTTTTGACTGTACCAGCGGGTTTTTCACATTGCTCCAGCTGGAAGCCGGCGACTGCCGCAGAATTATTGCGAGTTAGCGCTTTTCAACGACCTTAGCCGCCTTGCCATGGCGATCACGCAGGTAGTACAGCTTGGCACGGCGCACATCGCCGCGGGTCACTACCTCAATCTTGTCCACAGTCGGGGCGTGCAACGGGAAAGTACGTTCCACACCGGTGCCGAAGGACAGCTTCCGCACGGTGAAGGTTTCTCCCACACCGCCGCCGTGACGAGCGATGACTACGCCCTGGAAAATCTGGATACGGGAGCGGTTTCCCTCGATAACCTTTACGTGAACCTTTACGGTATCGCCCGGACGAAAATCCGGAACGTCCTCACGCATTACGGCCTTGCCGATTTCCTCAACCAGAGGCTTCTGCATTGTTTCTCCTTGACGCTCCTGCCACAGGTCAAAAACGTCTCACTGCGGGCACCCTCAGTGCCGATGGTGTTTTGCTTCGCTATCGGGTCCCCCTGTGGCAGGTTGCCCGCGAAGCCGTACCATTTTGCCACAAACTCGGGCCGGAACGCCACTTTTGCCGTTTCGTGCTCGATTCATCCACCCTCACCCTGCCTGCTTCGCGAGCCGCACAAAACCGCACCGAACCCACGAAATATGCCTCTATCAGGCACTATCCCGGTCAAAACTCCGGCGCATCACCACGTCCTGGTTTTCCACGCCCCCCACGGTGAATGTTCGTTTCCCGATACGCCAAAACCCGTGATGTTTATAGAATTTTTGGGCTCGTTTGTTGTAAATCGAGGTCCCCAGGCACACTCCCGGGGCATGGCCGACCTTCGCCAGATCTGTCAATGCCGCTTCCAGCAGCGCCCCGGACAATCCTGTGGAATGCAGGGCCTCACGCACATAGCACTTCGACAGGTAAGCATCCCCGGCCACGATTCCCGCCTGTGCAGCTTCCGCCTCGTCCAGCTGTACCCTCGCGTAGGTGTATCCCACCAGTTCACCGCCCATTTCCGCGACCCAGTAGCGATGTTCTTGAGGATTATCGAGGCGTGCCTTCACCGCCTCGAGGTCGAACTCAACGGCTACGAACTGGGCGATAGCCTCAGTGCTGATGTAGGCCGGACAAGCCAGGGGGAACGTCTCCGACCCCAAAGCGGACAGTGCTAGGGCCTCCCCTCGGTCGGGCTGGCGAATCCGCAGGGGAACCGCCACCAAATCCGCAGTTTCCGGCTGCGCGCCGCTTGCCGGACGCATATCGCCCGCCGACCCCGCCTGGTGCGCTGCCCGTGCCGACCCTACCGCGACCAGTCGGGACAGACCGATAGCCTCCAAATCCTGAGGTGACACGTAAAGCCACCCCAGCGAAGCCAGCTTTTCCCGCCCGCGCTTGCTCAACAGTGTGGCGTCTAAACCTGCCAGCAAATCCGGGCGTCGCCACGAGGTTTTTTCAATGGCCCGTTCCCGGCGCCAGGCTTCGATTTCCGCGTGGTTTCCGCCTTTCAGCACCTCGGGAACGGCCAGGTCACGCCACACTTCTGGGCGGGTATAGCAGGGGTATTCCAACAGGCCCGTCCCCTCGTAGGACTCCTGAACCAAAGACTCCGGATTGCCTACCATGCCATCGAGCAGGCGTCCCACGGCTTCAATCAGCGCCACGGCCGCGATTTCCCCGCCGTTGAGCACATAATCCCCCAAGGAATATTCGAACACCTCCAGGTCGGGGTACAGTTGCTGGTCAGCATAGTGCTGGGCGACTCGCGAGTCGATACCTTCGTAGCGCCCACACGCGATAATGACATTATCCGTGTTCGTGGCTATCTGCCGGACTTTCGCCTGGGTCAGCGGCACTCCGGAGGGCGTGGGAATCGCCAGGATAGTTTTCGGGTTCACCAGGCCGTTCGGGCGGCTTTCCGATGCGCTGTCCGCGGGCTGGCTTGGCAGATCCTCGCGCGCGGCATCGATGGCTTTGCCCCAAATATCGGCCCGCATCACCATGCCGGCTCCCCCACCGTAGGGAGTGTCGTCGACGGAATGATGCGGGTCATCGGTGAAATCGCGCAGATTCGTGACGTCCCAGCTCAACACCCCGTTTTGCGCCGCTTTACCCAGCAGCGACAAACCGAGCACCGCAAAGAACTCGGGAAAAATCGTCAAAATCTGAAAACGCATCATCCTCACCTTTATTCGGACAGTCTATCGACAACCCGCCCGGAAACGTCGGACCGTCCTAGTGCGGCGGGAACAATCCTCCGGGCGGATCCATCGTGACCAACTGTCTATCTAAATCGACATCGGGGACGATTTCATAAACAAAAGGCACCAAGATTTTCTCCCCGTCCGCAGTCGTGACTTCCAACAGGTCTTGGGCTGGCGCCAGCAGCAGGTCGCTCACGGTGCCAAGCGTTTTCCCCGCCAGGTCCACAGCTCGCAGTCCCACCAGTTCGTGGCGGTAAAACCCTTCGTCGCCCTCGCTTTGTTCGCGGTTGGTGGCGGTTTCTATACTGGCGGCGCCGGAATCGGTTGAGTCTGTGGAGTTAGTGCACAAGGCCGGGTCGTCAGTTTCTATATACAGTTTTGTTCCACTGAGGGTTTCGGCGCCGTTACGGTCGGGAATTTCCCGGAAAGACACCACGAAGTGTTTACCGCTCATCCGTGCCCGGTTTACCGTCAGCGTAGCCGAGGTTTTCCTGCTGGTTAACAGGACTGTCCCGGGGGCAAAGCGAGCACGCGGGTCGTCCGTGTGCAGGGCTACCCGGACTTCACCACGAACCCCGCTGGCACGCCCGATGACCCCAACCGTGAGCTTCACCGCTGACCCCTTCCCGAACCGATAGCTGCATTAAAAAGTTTGACCCCCGCTATCGGCGGGGATCAAACCAAATGACTATTTAGCGCCGATCTTGGTCGATGACATCGACGCGGACGCTGCCTTGAGTGGACAGTGCGGAAGCTACCGAACGCAGCGCTTTCGCGGTGCGGCCGTTACGGCCGATAACCCGACCCAAATCCGAGGGGGCAACGTGTACTTCCAGGAGCTTGCCGCGGCGCAAAGACTTTTCGCTCACGCGCACGGCTTCTGGCTCGTCGACGATGCCGCTAACCAGGTGTTCCAAAGAATCTGCAAGCATCGACATTATTCTGCAGCTTCCTCAGTCTTTTCTTCCGCCGGGGCTTCCTCAGCGGGGGCCTCCTCGGCCTTTTCCTCAGCCTTCGCTGCTTCAGCTTCTTCAGCTTCCTTCTTGGCCTTGGCTTCGGCTTCGGCCTTCTTTGCCTTCGTCTTTTCCGCGGCATCGTCCGCAGCCTTCACCGCGGCCTCCACATCGGCTCCCGCGTCCTTAACCTGGATACGGTTCTCAACGACCTTGGCGCCCTTGAACGTCGCCCAATCGCCGGAAAGCACCAGGAAACGATGCACCGCGTCGGACGGCTGGGCCCCCACGCTCAACCAGTACTGGATACGCTCCGAGTTCAGTTCAATCAAAGACGGCTGCTGGTTGGGGTCGTACTTGCCAACCTCCTCGATAACGCGACCGTCGCGCTTCTTGCGGCTGTCGACCACGACCACCCGGTAAATGGGGTGGTGAATCTTGCCAATTCGCTTCAAACGAATACGTACTGCCACTGTTGTGACTCTCCTTGTAGTTCATGTCGCGAGCGCACAAAACCCCAGGTAGGGAAAACACTAAAGTCTTGTTTTGCTCAAAATCCGGGGCTGTGGCCACGAGAGGGCGGCGACCAAAGCCCAGTACAACGTTCCATTATGCCCGATTTCTCACGATTTTTAAAATTCAACAGTCCTCCCAGTTCAGTCGAAAATGACCTGCCAGTTTGGGTCGCGATGCGCTTTCAGGCACATCGCGACCTGTTCGGGCGTGGTTTTGCCGAGAGACATTTCCGGCAGTTCATCGAGCCCAAACCAGCCAATCTCGGTGGTTTCGAGGTTCTCTGTAAAGTCCCCGCCCAGCAAGGTGCACTCCACAAAAAAGGCGTAAACATGAAATATACCTCTACTGGGATTATGTTTGCGCTTATCGATTACCGCCAGCAATCTGTCGGTTTTCACCTGCATTCCGGATTCTTCATAAGCCTCCTTGATGGTGTTTTCCCGCACACTTAGCCCCTCGTCAATCCAGCCTCCCGGCAGGGACCAGCGTCCGTCCAAGCCTTCATGCACCAGCAGAATCTTGTCTCCGTCCACACCCGGACGCCCCGAGCCGTCACCGAAGATAACGGCGCGCGAATCAACTTTCGGCGTGCGGTATCCGTAGTCCTCCAGAAACACGTCCCGCGTCTGTTCGGGATTACTGCCCGTGAGGCGTGCCAAGAGTTCCGCCGCCAGTTCGCGCGTACGGGTTGCCCGTTCCCGGTCATAGTCGTCATGACCATAGAACTCGCCGGACTGACCGATAGCCTGCAACTCTAGAATGAGGTCCACTACGTCTGTTTTATTGTCGGTTTCCACTTGCCTGTTCCCTCGTCATCGAAATTGTCAAAACCTCTGAACACTAAGACGGAATCACCGGAAGAATCCATTTATTCCCGCCGAGGCCGTCTTCATCCGGGGCTTCGGCAGCAAGGTCATCAACGCAGCGCACCCGTTTAGCGGCGTCTCTGGCAGCACTGCGCGCCTCACCAGTCGCGGATAGCGGCAAAACGCCGAGTTTCATCATGGTGTTGACCATCGGGGGCCCCATATGTCCGCTGACCACGGCCGCAATGTCATGGTCGCGCATAAAGCCCGCAATCTGAGCGTGCAAGCTGCCGTGCGGCCCTTGCTCGTGCAAGACGTCCCAACCGACTGGGAACTCTTGCCACTCCACGATTTCATCGGCGGCATTGAGGGTTGCCACCGCCATAGTCCGGGCTCGCCCCAGACCCCCGCCAACCTCGCTGCCCGCAACGTTGACCGCTATATGCAAATTTCTGTCATCACTCATTTAATATCCCAATATTCCGTATAATTTATTTTCGATAATCCTGGCAACAGAAACGGGTAGTTCCGCGTTCCAGCACCTCTGTTACCTCTGCTTTCCGGCTTAATCCTATGCCAGACAGGGCCGCGGCGGCGGCCAAACACCGCACGCCGCGCCCCGCGGATAATTCACCACCCGGCTCCCCCCTACTAAGATGGTCTTATGACGAAAACCCCAACTATCTTGGCGACCTCCGGCGGATACAAAAACGGAGAACGTATCTTTACCGAGTTCAACCACCTGGTGAACTATTCACTCGAACTGTCCGGCACCACCCGTTCCAAACCGAAACTGGGCTATCTGGATACCGCGGCCGGCGACCAGCATTACCGGCTAGCCCAGCGTTACGAAGCGGCTCGCCTGGCGGGGGTCGAACTGAACCCGCTGCAACTGTTCGTCATGCCCAACGTGGAGGACATCGAAGGCTACCTCCTAGAACAGGACGCAGTGTGGGTTGACGGGGGTTCAGTGGCAAACCTGCTGGCGGTGTGGCGAGTCCACGGCCTAGACCAGATTTTCCGCCGCGTTTGGGAAGCTGGCATCGTCCTGGCCGGAGTCTCGGCCGGTTCTATCTGTTGGCACCGAGGTGGCACCACGGATTCTTTCGGGCCCGAACTTCGCGCCGTCACCAACGGTCTGGGCTTGATTCCCTACGACAACGGCGTACATTACGACGTTGAAAAACGCCGCCGCCCCACAGTGCATCGCCTGGTCGCCGAGGGTACCTTGGGCAAAACCTATTGCACCGATAACAATGTGGGTTTGGTTTACCGCGGTACCGAACTGGCCGAAGCGGTCAGCGAAGTGCCGGGCAAGTCGGCTTGGGTTGTGACCAAAGATAACGGCGAAGTTGTAGAGGAACGCCTCGAAACCCGTTTCCTGGGATAGTTTCGGCCTCTAGTCTTGCTGCCAAGACTCCCACAGCGAAGCATATTCGCCCCCGGCCGCTACCAGTTCATCGTGCGTACCCAATTCCACGATTCTCCCGTCCATCATGACTGCCACCCGGTCAGCATCGTGGGCGGTATAGAGCCGGTGGGCGATGGCGACGACGCTACGTCCCGCCAACACTCGCGACAGCGACTGTTCCAGCGAACGAGCCGCAGAGGGATCCATCAGCGAAGTTGCCTCATCCAGCACCAAAGTGTGGGGGTTCAACAACACGATTCGCGCCAGGGCAAGCTGCTGGACCTGCGCCGGATTCAGCTTCATTCCCGCGCCGCCGATTTCCGCATGCAGCCCGGTTTTTTCCGTTTCTGCCCGTGTTTTCCCCTCCGGACCGGATAATGCGGTAAAGGTCTGGGTATCGCTTCGCCCCAAGCCGCGAACCCAGTCCACTCCCACCGCGTCGAGCACCGTCCACAGTTCCTCATCACTCGCGTCGGGCCGCGCCAAACGCAGGTTGGAGGCAATCGTTCCAGTAAACACGTGCTGTTCTTGCGTGACCAAAGCGACTTGCTGGTGCAGTTCGCTTTCGGGCAAGTCCACCAGCCGCACTCCCCCGACCGTCACGGACCCGCTGGTGGGCGGGTGAATGCCCGCCAGCATTCGCCCAAAAGTGGACTTACCGGCACCCGATGGTCCGACAATGGCCAACGTTTCGCCCCCGTGAAGTTCCAGAGACACTTCGTGCAGCACATTTTGCCCCGAATGATAGGCGTAGCAAACGTCCCGAGCCACTATCGAGGACGTACCGGCGGGCGCGTGGGCACTGGCTTCCCGGTCCGGCTCGACCTGTGCGACACCAAAAATCCGTGCCAGCGAAGTGTAGGCTTCCATCGAAACATCTACCCAGAAAGTCGCTTCCCACACCGGCCCGCGCACTTGATAGGCATACAGCGCAATCGTGGAAACAGCCCCGATAGTCAAGGCTCCGCTGGGCACCAACCAGGCTCCCAGCAACACGATAACTATCAGGGGAGACAGGGTGGCGCACACAATTCCCATGAACAACCAGGAACGCATCCAGGCACTGTAGCGTTCCTGACGCCAGATTTCGCGAATGATGACATCGAGCTGGGCAATCCGTTTCCCGGACAGCCCCAGAGCGTCTACCGTGTCCGCCTGATCCAGAGTTTCCGCTACTGAACCGGACAGATCCGCCCAGGATCGGGCTGAGGACCGATAGGCGGGAACGGTCCGCGGTAAATACCACGCCATCAGTGGCCACACTCCCAGTGGCCCGATGAGCAGCATGAATGCCAACAGCGGGGAAGTCAGAAACGCCGCCACGAACGTCACCACCAACGTTGTGGTGATCATCAGAATTGCGGCGATACCCTGGCGAATCATGAATTGCAGGCGTTCAATGTCTCGCGTAGTGCGTCCCACCAAGTCGCCGGTGCCCGCACTTTCCACAGTCGACAGAGGCAGGTGAATGACAGAGTCGACCAAGCCGTCACGCAGGTGAGCAAAAATCCGCTCGCCCATCACCCGGGCACGGTATTCCGCCAGGAACGAAAATATCGCCGCCACCGCGACCACTACCAGGGAAATCACCATCTGCTGACCAACCCAGTCGCGGCTGGCCGCCCCGGCTTGAATGCGGTCAATCACGCGTCCCAGCAGCCACGGGAGGGTCACTCCCGCTAGGGACGACACCAGCTGCAGCCCCACCACTGACCCAATCGCCCCGCGATAGTCGTGAATCAGGTCTTTAACCCCACGCATCACCAGTCTTCCGCTGGCCAAAGGCAGTTTCATGACATCTCACCCCCGCTTTGCACCGAGCGGTTGATGATAGTCAGGTACGGCATGGCCGATGGGTCTCCCGACCGAGCTTTTTCCCGAAGTTCCCGATGCGAGCCGCGGACGATTTCCCGACCTGCATCGTCGAGCACAATGACTTCATCACAATGCTCCAACACCAGCACTGACGCCGAGACGATGACGGTGGTTTTCCCATGCCGCGCTTGCGCCAAACGCTGGGCGACCCGCGATTCTGTGTGCGAATCGACCGCGGAAGTCGGCTCAATAGTGACCAGCACCGCAGGATCGGCGGCTACCGCGCGAGCTAGGGCGACGCGTTGGCGCTGACCGCCCGAGAGAGTGCGCCCTTTTTCCGCCACCGCTCCGTCCAGGCCGCCATTGACGGATTCCACCACATCATCAGCATCCGCCACGTGCAGCGCGGCCAACCATTGCGAATCGCGCTCATCAACTTCGGGAACGATGAGCGAGTCCTCCTGCCGGGTCGCGTTCTCGATGACATCGCGCCACACGAGTTCGCGCACCCCTCGGTCGCGCGGCGCCGGCGAATTTGCCCCGCGCACCTGGTCTCGCAAGGTTCCGGCAAAAAGCTGCGGGTCGGTATCTGAAAGGATTATGGCGCGGCGCACAAGGTCGAGGGGCAAGGTTCTCGCGTCAGTTCCATCAATCAGAAGGGTCGGTTGTGCGCTGTCCTCTTGGCGTGCCAGGCGCCGGGCTATCGCTGCGCTGGCGTCAGGATTGGCGCAGACCAGGCCGGTAATCAGGCCCGGCTCCACCGTTACCTCGCTGACCGTGTCGGTGAGCTGAGCCAGAGCAAAATCCGTTTCCCGCCACTGTGATTGCGATGAGGCATTTTGGCGCGGCGCTTCCCCGGAAACCGTCGCTGAATCCTCGTCCATCAGGGAAGTCACGCCTTGAATCCGCGCGAGTTTGCGAACTCCGACCCAAGCTCTGGTGAATTCTTCCAGTGACCGGGTGGCAACCACGATGGGGTTGCGCAAGAATTGTGAAAACCCGAAGAACGCGACCAAACTGCCTACTGACAGTTCATCATGAAAATACAGCATTGCCCCGATGCCCACCACCAGGGCGGTGAACACCATCGGTATCACTGAACGCAGCACGCCCAGCAGCGCCGCGGGCAGGGCGACTCGAATCCCCGCGTCACGCACGCGAGCCGATTGCTGCTGATAGTGAAGCCCGAACACGTCCTCGCCGCCGATGCCACGCAAGACTCGCAGCCCCGCCACCGCATCAGCCGAGATTTCCGTGAGCTTGCCCTGTTCATCGCGGTTCTCGGTTTGCCGCCGCTGCAGCGGTTTGCCTAACAGCCCTATCAGCAGCGTTACGATGGGCAACCCAATCAGCACCGTCCAGGCCAGAGGCGGCGAGGTGCGAAACATGATGACCAGAATCATCACGGTAGAGAGCAAAGCCCCCACCATTTCGGGAATCCACAGCGCCGCCTGGCCAATCCGGTCCACGTCTGTGAGCATCGAGGTAACCACATCACCGGATTCCAATTCTCGGTTCACAGCGCGCCCATCGAGAGCTAACTTTCGACCGGCCACCCGCGCGGGGGTCGCCACCGCGTTCATCTGGACCGCAATCTCAGTGAGCTGTCCCGCCATTTGAGTCAGCGCCACACCGAGGATAACCAGGGTCAGAACCGCCAACCGGATCCAGAGTTCCCTGGTCAAACCGTGTTCTAGCCCCGCGTCCAGCACCATTCCCAGCGCCCAGGGTACGCTGACCGAAACTACGTAGTTTAACCCCGTCACCAGTGAGCCAAGTGCCAGTACACCGCCCATAGAAAGAACGAGTTTTCTGGCATAGAGGTGGGGGTCAGCGGGGTAAACGTCAGGTTCACTCTGGGGGCTGCGCAGCGGCCAGCGCCAGGTGTGTGGGGTCCTCAGCAGGGGCGGCAGCGTGACGTGTTCTTCGGCAGCGCGATGTTGTAAAAACTCGCGCGCACGGGCGTTATCTTCCACTTACGCAGCCGCCTCGGTGCCGCTACCAGGGTATGTCACAGAACCCAGAGCATCGAGAATTTTGGGGAAATCCTCACGCAAAGTGGTCCAAGCAATACTTGCGTCGATTTCGTCGGCGGTTTGCAGAAGTCGGTAGCGCAGTTCGCTGAGGATTGCCCACGGAATGCCGGGGTTGGCTTCCTTGACATCGGAATGAATTTTGGCCGCTGATTCAACCAGCACCGCAATAGAGTGATAAGCCGCGAAACGCGACTGCACCCCCGCCGGAGTCTTTGCCATAAAGGCTTTTGGGTCGCCCGAGGCGATGCCCATGCCCACGTCAAGCGTCCGAGACATGTCATCCACTCGCCACCGGGCGGCGGACACATCGTAGGGGAATAAGGACTTGGGGAATCCCCACTTCTGAAAATATGGATACTCTTCAATCTCTCGCGGTGAAAAAACATACCCGGCTCGGTATAAATCCACCAGCAGTGGCTGGAACTGCAATTTTTCATCGAGCTTCGTGACTTCACGGGGGAATCGATCAACTTTCGCGTTGCCCCAGCCGGTGTCTACGGACACGTAGACCGTGGTGCTCAGCGCATTTTCAAGTTCATTTTGCAAGCCAACCAAATCCAGCATCCCCAGGGATTTTGTGGTGCTGACCAGGAAATCTATCGGTGTAAACGCATCGTCTTGACCGGTCGAGACAGGCCCGAACATAAAAATCTCGTCGTAGCCGTATCGCGAAAAGATTCCGCGCACCACGTGGCGCTTCATACTCATCAAAGTGTGCGCCGGTACGCTGACCGCTTTTGCCAAGGCAGTTTCCTCAGCAACAGAGATGCGCCGCTTGTGGTTTTCAAAAGCACTGATGTGGGACTGGGGAACTCCGGATATCCCTGCCAGTTCTGCTTGAGTCAGCCCCAACACGTTGCGGCGCAGACGCAAAAACGCACCGGGCAGCAAATCGCGTAACGCCATAAATTTCTGTTCCATGACAAAATTATACTCCAGAAGTGTATATAAGGGAATAGTTTTGCTGGACAATTACCCGTGACGTGGTGCGGCAGTCAGAGATAACGCGCCAAGAAATCGCGAGTCCGTTCCCGCTGCGGGTGCTGGAACAGCTGCTCGGGGGGACCTTGCTCAGCGATAACCCCATCTGCCATAAACACCACGTTCTTGCTGACCGTGCGGGCGAAAGCCATCTCGTGGGTCACCACCAGCATCGTCATACCTTCCTGAGCCAGCTTTTTAATGACCTCGATGACTTCCCCGACCATTTCCGGATCCAACGCCGAGGTCGGTTCGTCAAACAACAGGACTTCCGGATCCATCGCCAGAGCACGAGAAATGGCAACCCGCTGCTTTTGCCCGCCGGACAACTGCCGCGGTTTCGCGTTCAGGAAGGGGCTCATACCGACTTTATCCAGATACTCCAAGGCCTTTTCCCGAGATTCCTCGCGGGACCGACCCAGGACTTTCATCTGGCCAATCATGCAGTTCTTTAGCACGGTCATATTGTTGAACAGGTTGAATGATTGAAACACCATCCCCACTTTTGACCGATATTTCGCCTTTTTCATGGAATGGTCCAGGATGTTCGTCCCGTGATAGAGAATTTCGCCCGAGGTGGGAGTTTCCAACAAATTGATGCAGCGCAGCAAGGTCGATTTCCCGGAGCCGGACGCCCCGATGATGGATGCCACGTCCCCCGGCCGCACCGCAAAGTCGATGTCTTTCAGGACCTCGTGAGTGCCGAAAGACTTTGAGAGGTGACGGACTGTGATGATTTCGTCGCTGGTGCTCGCCGCGGTGTTCGATTCGCTCATGAGTTCTGTCCTCCCTCGGGGCGTGCCGGTTTGTCTGACGCTGGTTTCCCGGCGGGCTTTCCCTTTCGCGTCGGACGCTTGGCGGGGTCAGGGAAGGTGTAGTTTCCGGCAGCCATCACAAGTTGATCTTCATTCATCAGCTCGTAATCGCTCTGTTCCTCGCCCGCCGCACCGGGCAACAGTTCGTAAGCATCGTCACCGTCAATCTTCTTTTCCAGTTTCCGCAACAAGAAAGAGGACAGTAGAGTCAACGTCAAATACCCCACCATCTCGATGGTAGCGGAGGGGAAGTACTTGAAAACGGCACCCGACACCATCTTGTGAACTGAGAAAAACTCCGAGAACCCGATGATGAACATGACCGAAGTGTCTTTGATGTTGATGATGAAGTTGTTGCCGATTTGCGGCAGCAGGTTGCGCAAAGCCTGGGGCAAGATGACATAGAGCATGGTCTGGAAGTGGGTCATGCCAATCGCCCTAGCCCCCTCGGTTTGGCCAGAATCCACGCTGATGATGCCCCCACGCACGGATTCCGCGATGTAGGCGCCGGTGTTAATGGAGACGACGAAAATCGACACTCCCCACATGGACTGGAACTGCAGCGCGTTATTCGTGAAGTAGGGCAGACCGTAGTAGATGAACACCGCCTGCAAAATCATCGGAGTGCCACGGAACACTTCCACATAGATCCTGATGATGACCCGGATAATCGCCAAAATCACCCGCTTGGGCAGGGGATCGGTTTGCGGGTGAGGAATTGTGTTCAAAATCCCGCAGGCAAAACCGATTACGCAGCCCAGCAAGGTGGCGATAGTAGCGAGGAGCACCGTGTTGACGATACCTGTCAAGTACACGCCGCCATACTTATTCAGCAGCGTTATGATGTCCTGCCACAGTGTCCACAGCATTTTTCTCTCCTGACGTGTTCCAGTGCGATTGGCGGATTAATCCTCTTAGGGCTGAATCTTTACCGCATCGGCCATCATGGCATCGAAGTCATCGGCGGTCTTGCCGGACAGGGCCTTGTTGATGGCGTCCTTCAGAGCGGTGTTGCCTTTCTTAACGGACACGCCGATGTTAATGTCCTCATCCGAAACTTGGAAGTCGTCGCCATCGTCGGGGAAGTCCAAAATCTTCATATCCGGGTAAGCGGCCATAGCCCCTTGACCGGTGGGCATATCGGTGACCACATAATCGACCTTGCCGGTTTCCAAAGCCACCAGCATCGCCGGAGCGGATTCGGCGGGAGACTGCCGTTTGGCGCCCTTAATCTGCGGAATCAACGTGTCGTACCAAACAGTGCCGGTTTGGCTGGTGGTCCGACCTCCCGCCAGGTCAGCCAAGCCTTTCGCGTTGGCATACTTAGAATCAGCCTTGGTCAGCACAATGATGCGGGCGTACAGGTAGGGCCCGGCAAAGTCCACGGTTTCCTCACGTTCCTTGGTCATGGACTGGCCCGCAATCGCGGCATCAATTTCGCCGGATTGCACCGCCGGAATCAGGGAATCCCACTCCAGCTGCTTAATTTCGAGCTTCCAGCCGTTGGCATCCGCAATCTGTTTGGCGGTCATCACATCGTAGCCATTAGCGTACAAGGCGGAATCTTTGATGGGTACCGCATCGTTAGATTTATCGGGCTGCGCCCAGTTGTAGGGAGCGTAGGCAGCTTCCATACCGACGGTGAAAACACCGTCCTCCAGGCCAGGAATCGCCCCGCCTTCACCAGCTGCGTTATCAGCCGCGGAACCCGCCCCGCACGCGGCGAGGGAAAAAGCCGCAGCTAGTAGGGCCGCGCCACTCAGTATCTTGTTCATCGTTAGTCCTTTCAATCGTTGCAAACAACTTTCGAAAGCTCGAACATGGCACCAAAAAAGGGGTCATGCTCCATGACCCCATACCTTGCGCGTATGCGTCATGACAGCTCTCCGCAATAGCGACAGTCGAACGGATATTGTCCGCCCGCCCGGACGTTTCCCCTTGGGAGTGGTTCACATCCTCGGCAGCCTCCCCTTTCGCTTCCGGGCCTCCCGAAGGGATTTCCCTGCCCTGATGGAAGCTAATGATGTCGGCTGCGCCTCCGTCATGCTTTTATTGCTTTCCAGTCTAGGGCTCTGGGGCGAAAGGTGCAAAAATGATAATAAAAACCGCAATCAGGAGGCTCGGATATGCAGCGGGTTTTTACTTATCACACCGGACACCCCGTCCTTGACACTTATGCACTGCGAGTGCGGATGGAGGATTACACGGTGTGTGAAACCGCCCTGGTGCCTCGCGCTGAGGTCCCGGATAACCCGCCAGCCATGAACGGCGAATCGGAGGAAGTGTTTGTTGTCTTGCGCCACGCCCTGATTGATTGGGAGACTGGGGACGCCAATCCGTGGCGCTATCTGCTGATTGACATGCGGGAAACGATTTTTCAAGAAGCGGTGCGTGAGTTTTTGCTCAGCACGAATCGCGCCGCCCTCTATAGTTATGGGCAGGTCGCCAAAAGTCTGGGGGACCCGAAAGCTGCCCGAGCTGTAGCCAGAGCTTGTGCCAGTAATCCGGTACCGCTGCTGGTGGCCTGTCACCGCGTTGTGCCGGCACCAACCGCCCAGATTTATGCCGCCCGCTACCCCAAAATTCGTCAGGAGGCCCAGGCTGCGGGCCCGTTCCCCGCTTCGCGCCGGGGCGTGCCCAAAAGGGCATTGCGGCTCGCCCAAGCCGCACTTTCCGACCTTGACCTGGGCGGTTATGCCGGTGGGACGGAATTGAAACGCGCCCTCTTGGAATACGAACTCGCGTGGAAACTGGATCTCCTGGCTAAGAGCACGGCTCGGCGAGGGTAAGCGGCGGGTGTTCGGCGCGATACTCGTTTATCTGGGCATCCGGGTCGGGATAACCCAGCGCCAGCCCGGTGATTAGCCCGTAATCTTTGGGGATGCGAAACTCCGCTTCGAGAGGCGTCCGCCAGGTCGCGAGCGTTCCAATCGCAACGGTTCCCAGCCCCCGATTCGCGGCCGCCAGCATGAGGGTGGACAGCATCAGCCCGGCATCCTGGGCGGAAAAAGGCAGCAGCGAGCGGTGGACGAACACGAAAATCCCCACCGGCGCCTGGAACAATTCCAGATTTTGGCGCACCTGCTGGGCACGCCCGGGTTCGTCCCCGCGCCCAATCCCCAGGTGCGCATAGTAACGCTTCCCGTTTGCCACCTGGCGTTTTCGCAGTTCAGGAGGGTATTTTCCCCAGGTTTTAAAGTCGGCTTTGGGTAGTTTTCCTTCCCGCAGCGCCCGCAAGAAGGCACCGGGCCGTCCGCGCAGCATCCCGGACGCGGTTTCGGCGCGGCTGGCATAGTCCGCCCGGATTCGCTCCAAGCGCTCCCCTGTGGCTACTGCCAGCACGTATCCGCGCGTGTTTGACCACGAGGCGCAGTGGCGCGCATCGTCCAAGATATCCTCCAGCACGTGCGCGGGAACTGGTTTATCCAAATAGGCTCGGACCGAATAGCGCTTTTTCAGCAGTTCGGTGAACTCCATTCCTCGTCCTTTCCTCCGGGAAAATCGCGCCGGTATTGGCTTTTTGCCTATCATATCCGACCCGATTTAGCTGCCCTGTCGCGGACGTAACCACGCCCGGTCGCCCGAAAACCACAGCCGACTTCTTATGGAAGCGCACCCGGCCGCCCGCACACCTAATGCAGTTTAAAGATTTCGCGCGGCTGCTCGTCGTTAAGCCTGTGAATCCAGTACTTTGCCGAGGATAGCGGCAGGCGTCCCTCACACACGTAGCGAGCAAGAAAAGCCGCGTCCAGCCGCCGATTCATGTCGTGACGTGCCGGAATAGACAAAAATGCCCGGGTATCGTCTATGAAACCGGACAATCTGGAGAAACCAGCGGTTTCCGTAGTGGCAGCGTGGAAACGCAGAATCGAATCCGGCGCATCGATAAACCACCAGGGAGCACCGATATACACGCTGGGATAATACCCGGCCAAGGGCGCAATCTCGCGCGAGTACACGGTTTCATCCAAGGTGAACAGCACCAGGTGCAGATCAGGCTCGTGCCCGTAGCGCTCCAGGAGCGGACGCAGCGACCTGGTGTACTCGGTGGCGACGGGAATATCATGCCCGGTATCCGCTCCGAAATGGTTGAACGCGGCGGTTGAGTGATTCCGAAACACGCCAGGATGTACGGTCATCACTAATCCGTCCTCCAGGCTCATCTGGGCAAAGCGCGTCAACATCGCCGCCTCGAAGGCGTCGGCTTGTGCGTCGCTGCCCTCACCGGAAACCAATACCTTCAGCAAGCCCGCTAGTTCCCTATCGTCAAGATCCAGGGCAGCCGGCTGCGCCACTCCGAAGTCTGCGGACACCGCCCCGCGTGCTATGAATCGGCTCCGGCTTTCCCGCATGGCTCGCAAGTAGTCTCCGAGATTATCCGGCGCGCCGCCGACGCTAGCGGTTAGCGCCTCCACGCGCTCGCGAAACTCCGGTTTGCGCCCATTCACGTAAACGTCGGGACGCCACGTGGGTGCAATCCGTCCGCCCAACTCACCTTGGGAAGTGAGTTTCGCTAGTGCCGCGTGATCCTCGAGACTGTCCAGCGGGTCGTCCGTGGTGGCGAGGAAGGCGATGGGGAAGGAGTTGAACAGCGCGCGCGGGCGGAAATCCGCCTCCGCTAGCCGCGCGCCGATTCGGTCATAGAGCACGTCAGCGTTTTGGGTGTTCGGTTCTTCGTCGATGCCAAAGAGCGTAACGAACACGTGAGTGAGCCAGTACCCTGAGGCTGTCCCGTCGAAAAGATGCCAATGCTGGCAAAACACTCGCCACGCTTCGCGCGGTTTTGTCATCGCCACTTTGCCGACACCGATACCGTTCAAGTCGACTCCGGCGGCGTTGAGCAGGCGAAACACGTAGTGGTCGTATCGTAGAAACAGCTCCGAGGCATTGGGGAAGGCCGCGTTATCCAGCAGCAGCCGGGGCTCCACGTGCCCGTGCGGAGAAATAATCGGCAGATCTTTTACGATTTCGTACAGTTCACGAGCAACCTCGCGGATGGATGGCTCCACCGGGAAGAGCCGGTCGGGATTCAGTTCCAAAGATTCCATTGTCGTCCTTCTATTCTCCCGCAGCGGGTTTGCAGTGTGCGGTGTCAGCGTTTCACGCGCGCTGAACCCCCGGCCACCAGGTTTTCGATTTCTGCCAGGCTGGCCATCGAGGTGTCGCCCGGCGTGGTCATCGCCAAGGCACCGTGGGCCGCCCCGTAGTTCACAGCCTTTTCGATGTCTCCGAACTCCATCAGACCATAAATCAGTCCGGACGCGAAGGAATCGCCCCCGCCCACGCGGTCGAGAATCTCCAAGCCATCTCGCTGGGTGGCTCGGAAAAAGCCCTGCTGACGGTCCCATGCCACCGCGCCCCAATCGTTGATAGTCGCGGTGCGAACCTGACGCATGGTCGTGCCGATGCATTGGAAATTCGGGAAGGCCCGGGAAGCCTGGTCAATCATGGCGCGAAACGACTCCACTTCCAGGTTGTCGAGGTTTTCGTTTGCCCCCTCGATTTCAAAACCAAGTGAAGCGGTGAAGTCCTCCTCATTACCAATCATGACGTCTACGTATTGCGCAAGGTCACGGTTCACTTCCTGGCACTTAGCCTGACCGCCGATACTGCTCCACAGACTGGGACGATAGTTCAGGTCGTAGGACACCACGGTGCCGTATTTTTTCGCAATCTGCATGGCGGTTTTCGCCACGTCGGCAGTAGTTTCGGACAGGGCGGTGAAGATTCCGCCGGTGTGCAGCCAACGCACCCCCAGTTTCCCGAAGAGTAACTCCCAATCAACATCGTCGGGCCGCATCTGGGAGGCGGCGGTATTTCCGCGATCATTGCAGCCGACAGCTCCGCGCACTCCATAGCCGCGTTCCGTGAAGTTGATACCGTTGCGCACGTTGCGTCCCACACCGTCGGATTCAACCCACTTGATGAAGGACGTGTCTACGCCGCCTTGCAAAATGCAGTCCTCCAGCAGCAGACCAATCTCGTCGCGGACCAGTGCCGTGACGATGGCTGTGCGCCGGGAAAAGGCGCGTCTCGAACCGCGCGCCACGTTGTATTCCCCGCCGCCTTCAGATGCTTTGAATGCTCGTGACGTGCGAATTCGGCCCTCGCCGGGGTCGAGACGCAGCATCACCTCCCCGAGAGACACCACGTCATAGCGGCACTGCGAGGCGGGACGGACTTGTAAACCACTGGGTCTGGTCATTGGCGAATCTCCTTAACCTTAGCGATGGCTTCGGCACTGAGCCGGGTAATCTGTGCAAAATCTGCGGCGTGGACAAGTTTGGCGCTCACCATCCACGAGCCTCCCACCGCCGGGACAAAGGGCGCTGAGAGCCATTCCCCCAGGTTGTCGGGGTTTACGCCGCCGGTTGGCATAAACTTCATTTGTGGGAAGGGGCCGGCGAAGGCCTTGAGCAGCCCGAGTCCCCCCAGAGCCGAGGCCGGGAAAAACTTCACGACCTCCAGACCCCACTTTAGTGTCGCCATAATATCCGTGGGGTTGGCGATACCTGGTAGCAGCGGCACGTTAGCCTCAGCTGCGGCTTTCGCGACTTCCTTTGAAACGCCGGGGGACACCAGAAACTTCGCGCCCGCGTCGACGGCTCGCCTGGCCTGTTCCTTGTTGACGACTGTGCCGGCACCAACGGTGATTTCCGGCACTTCACGGAAGATTGCGGCGATGCAATCGACCGCAACCGGGGTGCGGAAGGTGACTTCCGCCGACTTAATCCCGCCTTCCAGCAGGGCGCGCGCAGTCGGGACGGCATCCTCGACCCTGTCGAGCACCACGACCGGCACGATGGGGTTTTCTGCCAGGAGCGGCATTGCTGACGGTATTCTCATAGCTAGGCTTTCCTCCTACTTATCTTCGTGGCTTTTCACGATTGCTTCCCACAGTCCGCCGAGGTAGACCGCCCCGAGCGCCCGGTCGTAGAGGGGGTATCCGGGTCGGCCCGTTTCCCCCCAAATCATGCGACCGTGGTCCGGACGAATATAGACGTCCGGGTTGGTTTCATAGATAGCCTCCAAAATAGCGTACATATCTAGACTGCCGGTGGAGGACGGGTGGGGAGCCTCGTGGAACTTCTTCGGCCCTAGATACTTGACGTTGCGCACGTGAGCGGCGTTCATCAAACCGCGCTTGCCGAATTCGCGGAAAATCGCGGGAACATCATTGTCGGGATTGGATCCCAGCGAACCCGCACAGATGCAGAAGCCGTTGAAGCCGGAATCGTAGAGACCAGCAATCTTGTCCATGTCATCGCGATTTCGATAGATGCGCGGCAGCCCGAACAAATCCCAGGCCGGATCGTCGGGGTGGCACGCCATCTTGATACCGACCTTTTCTGCCGTGGGAATGATGCCTTCCAGGAAGTATCGGTAGTTGGCGCGCATTTTCTCGTGGTCAACCTCCTGATACTGTGCCATCACCGTATCCAGATGAGCCAGGCGTTCCGGCTCCCATCCGGGCAGAGTTAGCCCGCCGGATTCCTTCGCGGTCAGCTCCACAATGTCGCGCGGGGTCATGCCCTCAATCTGGGCATGGTCGTAGTACAGGCAGTTGGAGCCGTCCTCGGTGACGTGGGCCAGCTCGGTGCGCAGCCAGTCAAAGACGGGCATGAAGTTATAAATCACGACCTTCACACCGCACTTTGCCAGGTTCTCCAGACACTTGTTGTAGGCGTCTATGTATTTGTCGCGCGTGGGCAGACCCAGCTTGATATCCTCGTGCACGTTGACGGATTCGATAACTTCGCATTCGAGCCCGGCAGCGTGAACGCCGTCAATCATCTCCCTGATTTCGTGTTCTTCCCACACTTCCCCGGCGGCCTTGCCGTTCAAGGTGCCCATGATTCCGGTCATTTCCGGGATTTGTTTGATGTAGCGCAGCGGAATCGGGTCGTATCCTTCTCCGTACCAGCGGAATGTCATCTTCATTTGTTGTACTCCTTATCGAGGGTTGAGCGCACGGCACCAGTGCCGGCGATGAGCTGCAAAAAGTATTGTTCGGTCGCCTGCGCCAGCGGCGTGGCGTACAGGTCGGTGCGAAAGATGTCGGTGTCGGAAAGTATCGGGTAAAGTGCCTGGTGAACCTCTTTTGCGGTATGGTTTCCACCGAGGGTGATTCCCGCCACGTGCTTGTGCAGTTCGTCGTATCTGGGGTCGGATGCCGGCTCGAAAGGCTGACCGTCGTCGCCGATACCCATCAGGAAACGGCACCACAGAGCGAAAACGAACGGAATCGCCCGCAAAGTCTCGAGGTCAAGTCCGCGCGCCAGATACTTTTTGATGGTTTCGCCGAAGCGAATGGGAATCTTTTGTGAGGTATCCATGGCGATGCGCGCCGGATTGTCCGGCAAATACACGTTCGGCAGCCGCACTTCCAGCACCTCGCGCAGGAAGTCCTCGGGCTTTACCACCACCGGATTCGCCACGACCGGCAGCCCTTCCTTCCACCCCAAGTCATGCACGAGTGCGCTCAGCGCCGGATCGCGCATTTCGGCGTCAATAGTTGGGAAACGTAGCAGGGAGCCAGCCACTGCCAGCGCGGTGTGCAGGGGATTCAGGCAGGTCGTGACCTTCATGTTTTCAAAATCGTCGCAAATCTCGCGTTTCACGACCAGCACGCCGAGATCATCCCAGTTCGGACGCTCACCCGCGAATTTGTCTTCGATGATGAGGTATTCCACCGGTTCCGTATTCACGAAACCGGCCAGCGGGGTGCGGTGTGGAGTCTCAACCGCCATATCGCTAAACCCGAGACCAGCGAGTTTTTCGGCAATCACGGGGTTGGGACGCGGGGTGATTTTATCGATAACCGTGATCGGGAAAGCCACGTTTTTCTCGTCTGAAAGCCACTCCAGGAAACCTTCCGGTGCGGTTCCGTGTTCCGCCCAGCCGCGCGCAATCCTCAGAATCGATTCGCGCAGCTTATCGCCGTTATGTGAAAAATTATCGAAACTGAGCAGGGTGATTGGCGCTCCCCCCGCCCTAAACCGCTCGCACAGCAGCACCGCTGAAAGCACCATGGTCGAGGCGCGCCACCCTTCGGGATCTAACGGATTGCCGGCTTGAATCGCCGCCTCTACCCCCGGCTGCAGATTCCCGGAACCATCGCTAATAACGTAGCCTTTTTCGGTGATGGTGTAGCTCATGAGGGTGACTCCGGGGTCGCGCGCAATCTCCACCAGGCGCGAGAATTCGTCTGCGTCTCGAATCCCCAAACTTTCGCTGATTCCAGCCACCACCCGTAAATCCTGGTTTCCGTCTGGGTTCAGAGTGACCTTCAAGGTCATGAGATCATGTTTGTTCAGCTGGGTGCGCATATCTGTCGGGTCGCGTGGAGCTACTGCGGTGATCGGCCAGTGTTCCCCGCGCTCCAGCAAATCAGCGGCCATGCGGGCGGGATAGCACCGAAACAAGTTCCCCGGCCCAATATGAATCCACCGGGGACGTTTCCTGCCTTCCCTTTGCATTTCTGCCACGTCAAAGCCGGGCAGCACAATCTCGGGGGCTTTTGTTCTGATATCTTGCAACCCCGCCAGGTTCAACTCCATAGTGTCTCCTCCATGCCGGCTCTGTGTACCAGAGTTTTCACTACCGGCGCCTCAGTTTCAATTGTGTCGCTTGTGGCAACTGGCTGCATAAAATGCCAATTGTTGCCAGATACTTTTACCGGTCTCAGGGTATCGTTCTCCAGGGTGGGGTGGCCGGCAACAACTTATTAAAGTCAGCTATCAGCTGATCTTGATAGTCGCCACGGAAGCTCCCCTCCAGGAAACGTGGCAAACCCACTTCACGGAACTCCTGCCAGGACTCCGCCTCGTGACCGGGCCGGATAGGGAACCACAGCACGCCGTTATCAGCTGCGGCATGACCGTCTCCGGGAGCATCGCCGAGCAACAAAATCCGATCCGCATCGTACTTTCCCACCGCAGCTTCTGCCAGCTGCTGGGATTTCGTGCCCATTTCCTGCCCGGCGATGAGTGCCATATAGCGCTTGAGGTCGTGTTCTTCCCACTCGTGGTTGAGCATCTTCAGCGAGGCAGCCGAGACCACCATCGCATCAACCTTCCCCTGCATGGCCTCCATCGCTTCGCGCACCCCGTGGAAGGGCGCGCAGTTGTGCACAATCCACGCCACCAGTTCGTTTACAATCTCTCCCCACCTGATGCTGCGTTCGATTTCCTCCGAAGGGTGCTGGGCGGCCCACTGCTTGATTCCCGCCTCGCTGAGCGGCAGCCCAGAAGTCACGAAGCCGTGAAGCTCCCTACCTTCGGGGAGTTTCACCTCGGATTCAAGCACCTCTGGTCGCTGTTTCAACAGGTCAAACAGCAAATCGAGTCCCGCCCAGCGATTGATGCCGCGATGAATCGAAAACAGATTCATGTAAATCGCGGTTTCGCGGGTCAGAGTGGAGATGGGCTGCAGGTCAAAGGCCTTAATGTAGGCCGGGGTGAAACACTCGAAGTGCTTGATGTTCATCTGGTCGATGGCACACCCGTCTGAATCAATCCCGATGAAAAACTCCGTCTGGGGCTTGAAGTCCTCGAGAATCTTGGCCTCGTTCATGCTCAACCCTCCTAGATCCGCGTGTCCGTAAGACCGCAGAAGGCATCGACCGGACTGACCCCCTTGAACTGAGATTTGCCCTCCAGCTTGTCCACCAGGGCTTGCAGCGTGAAAGGTTTATCGTCGTAGCAGTTGATATAGGTCTTGACCTGCGGCACGTCCACCAGGGCGTAGGGCGTGGCGGTGGACACATAGATAGTGGGCAGTTCATGGACATACCAGGGTATATCCACCGTCCCCTTCGTGGCCGGCCACATCACTCTCTCGGTAGGCTGCATCATGCCGTCAATCTTGGAAATCAGGAGCACCAGGTCGTAACGCTCGGTGAGGTTTGCAATCGGCGCCTTACCGGCATAAACATTCTTGACTGCTTCCCCCTGTTCCTCCGGGGTCATCTCGGCGAGTTTATCCAATAGGGATTCGTGACGATCCACTTCGTAGCCACGTTCACGCAATATTTCCGCTACGCGGTCCGCCGGGTGAGTCGCTTCCCCACCGCCTCCGAAAGCCCTCGAAATCGGATTTTGCGGCCCGGAAACCGAAACCACCAGCACGCGGCGGTGCGTGGCGGGAGAAATCGGCAGGTTCTCAGGCTGCTTGTGCTTCACCAAAGTGATGGCGTCCTCCGCCAACTTCGGTGCCACCGCCGTGTTCTCGGGCAGCCCGATTCGGCTCATCGCCTCGGCTTTGGGGGTGAGGATTTCTTCTCGCGGGGTGCGGTGCAAGCCCAGACGCGCCTTCAACCCCAGGATTCTCTCCAGGGCATTCTGGAGGGTGTCTGCGCTGATACGACCGTCTTTGACGCCCTGCATCATCCACGCAAAGTCCTCGTCGGGATCGTTGAAGAACAGGAACAGGTCGATTCCCGCCCCAATCGCCGCCGGGAGGATATCGCTGCGCTTCATGGCGCCCGTCATCGCCACCATGTGTGACGCGTCGGTGACGACGACGCCGTTAAACCCGAGTTTGCCTCGCAGCAGCCCCGTGATGAGTTCCGGGCTCAAGGTTGCTGGCAGCAAGTCGTCATCGCTGATTCCGGGGTTGAAGTGCTTTTGATAGGCCGGCTGCATAATGTGGCCCACCATGATGGAGGGCAGCCCATCGTCAATCAAGCCTTTATACACCTTGCCGAAGGTCTGGTCCCACTGCTCGCAAGTGTAGGAGTTCACCGAATTCGACAGGTGCTGGTCGCGTTCGTCCAGTCCGTCGCCGGGAAAGTGCTTGGCTGCCGGCATGATGCCGGACTCCATAATGCCGCGCATATAGGCACGTGAGAGAGCCAGCACGCGATCGGGGTCGTCGCTGAAGGCACGGTTGGACAGAATCGGGTTATGCCAGTTACGCATAATGTCCACAATCGGGGCAAAACTCCAGTTGCAGCCGATGGCCCCGGCTTCCACCCCGGAAACCCTGCCCATCTCGTAGGCGTATTTCTCGCCGAGTTCGCCAGGCGCCGCCCCGATTTTGACTTCGTAGCCCACGTAGGTGCCGTCTGTGCAGGCGCCGTTGCCACCGGCTTCGGTGTTCGCCGCAATCAGCAGCGGAATCTTGGATTTGGTTTGCAGAATGTAGTTCTGTTCCCAAACCTCCTCCGCGCTGCCGGGGTTGTAGCGCACCGCTCCAATGTGGTAGCGGTCGAGCACATCGGTGAGGTATTCCTCAGAGCGCTCGGCCCCCATGTTTACAAAGAGCTGCCCGACTTTCTCTTCCAGACTCATATTCGCAATCGTGTCGCGCACCCACTTGGCGTCCTCTTCGCTGAGGTTATAGGGTTTAGCGCTCAAATCAACCATGTTTTTTCCTTTCCTAAATGTCACGTCGGACCGGGTTTCTTGTTGCGGAGGAACCCGGAATCCTCGCCGGAGATTGCTGCCCCGTCCCCAGAGGATTTTTAGTCTCCGTCAGGGGCACCCTGCGCAGCCTTCTTGGCTTCGCGACGCCGGCTCAGCTCCTCGGTATTGGCCATAACCTGTTTGCGGCTCAGAGGATAGATGAAGAGGAAAATCAGTCCCACAACCACAATAATGGCGGCAGGAACCAGCAGATAGAGAGTATAAATGCCCTGCAGAGTCTCGGGGGACTGGTGACCTCCCGCTTTTGCGACCTCCGCATCGTAACCCACCGTGCTAATGGCGAATCCGACCAGCCAACCGGCCAGAGCTTGACCGAGCTTGCGTGCCCACGAGTAGATGGCATAAACCGTACCGTCGTCACGCTCCCCGCTCTTGAGTTCCTGATAATCCAGCACGTCAGTCAGCACAGCCCAGATGAGGATATTGAAGGTATTGGGTCCCAACTGGATGAAGAAGAGAATCACCACGAAAACAACCGCGCTCTTGATTCCCAGCATCCAGGTCACGAAGCAGATTATGGAAGTAAAGAACATTGCTCCCACAATGATTTCTTTCTTCCCCAGTTTCATAGCCATCGGGGTGGCAATAAGAGAGAGCAAGAATACCGGCACAATCGAAACTACCTGACCGGTGCTCATCATGCCGGCATCTTCAAAATAGTCCTTCCACAAGTAGGCCAGCGTGCCGCTCATCAAGAAGTTTGCCAGCAGGAACAGCAGCGCCCCGAGTACCAGTGCCCACAGCGGACGGTTCGTCAGCAGGGTCTTTAGGAAGCCCTGCGTATCACCGCCCTTTGCTTTTTCAGCAGCGATTTCTTCGCGGGTCTTGCGCTTGAAAACAATACGTTCGGTCACCATCGAGTAGCACGCCAGGTAGCAGGCGACGGCGCAAATTCCGCAGACAATAGCGGCACCAGCCATGCGGGTGGCGTCCATCTTATTGTTGACGAAAATTACGCGAGGCAGCACGGCAGAAATCGTCAGAAAAGCCAGCTGACCACCCACGGAACGGAACACCGACAGCGAAGTGCGGTGCTTGGGATCGGTGGAAATAACCGCCGCCATGGAACCATAGGGAATATTAATCGAGGTATAGAAGATTGATCCCCAGATAAAGTAGGTAACCACCATATAGGTAACACGAACCGCATAACTGGAGTCCACCACGAACGGCATATACATCATGGTGGAAGCCAGGGCTACCGGGATACACATCCGCAGAATCCAGGGGCGGAAACGCCCTTTCTTACTGGGTTTCAGCAGGTCGAGCAGGCGCCCCATGCCGACATCGGTAAATGCATCCACGATACGCGCCACTAGGAACAAAGTTCCCACGTGAGCCGGATTAATGCCCATGACATCGGTGTAAAACACCATGAAAAACATCATTTGGAGCAAAAAGGTGAAGTCGTTTCCGAAGTCACCGAACATATAGCCAATCTTGTCACGCAGCCCGAAAGGACGTTTTTTCGTTGCAGGCGTGGAGTTTGAGTTTGCCATCGAAGTTCCTTTGCTTCTCGAATTCCCTCCCGGTTAGCAGCGTCGCTAGCAGGTAAACGAGGTACCACGTTGGGATAAAAACATCTTCACACCTTAAACAGAGGTTGCGGATGCAGTTGCCAATAATTGCCGAGAATTCTCCTCCAAAACCCCAAATAGGAAATATATTGGATAAAACGCGACTTTGTGGCAACTTTTAGCAACAACGTGGTATTGGGCTGATTTTCTGGTTGCATTAGTTTTAGACGGGCAAAGCAGCCCGCACGGCAGGCCCCGAAGGCCGTAAAACAGTAAGGAGCCACCAAATGTTAGCTGTTCGCGAATCATCTTCCCGCAGCGTTTTCGTCCTCGACGGTATCTGGGACTTCACCGTAGACAAGGACAACCAAGGCGTGGAACAGCGTTGGTTTGCCGCGCCTCTGCCAGAGTCCACGACGATGGCGGTACCGGCCTCGTTCAACGACGTGGTGACGGATGTGGCACTGCGCGACCACGTCGGATACCTGTGGTACCAACGCGAGGTGCGAGTCCCGCGCAACCTGGGCAGAGACCGTCTGGTGCTGCGATTCGGTTCCGCCACGCACTGCGCTATTGTCTGGGTAAACGACACCGAAGTCATGCGTCACGTCGGAGGATACCTTCCTTTCGAAGCCGACATCACCGACCATATCAGCGGTAAAGAGACCTTCCGTTTGACCGTCGCGGTGGACAACCGCCTGTCTTGGAACAGCATTCCCCCGGGTTACGTCAAAACCGACTCTACAGGTAGGCGCGTTCAGACCTACTTCCACGACTTCTATAACTATGCCGGGATTCACCGCAGCGTGAAGCTCTATACCCGTCCCGAAACCTACGTGAAAGACATCACCGTGGTCACCGAGATTGAAGGCACCACCGGCATTGTGAAATATGACGTAGTGACCGGCGGTAGCGGGGATGTGTCCGTGAAGTTGAAGTGCGCCGACGGCAAGGTTGTCGCCAGCGCTGACGGCACGCAGGGTACGCTCCGGGTGGAAGACGCGCATTTCTGGGCGCCGGGAGACGGATACCTCTATACCTTGGAGGTACACGCCGGCGAGGACGTGTACCCGCAGACCGTGGGGATTCGCACCGTAGAAGTCAAGGACTCCCAGTTCCTTATCAACGGCAAACCGTTCTATTTCCGAGGCTACGGGCGTCACGAAGACAATATCGTGCGCGGCAAGGCCCACGACGACGTCATGATGGTGCACGACTTTGAACTGATGAAGTGGCAGGGAGCGAACTCCTTCAGGACTTCCCACTACCCTTACGCCGAAGAGGTGATGGATTATGCCGACCGGATGGGATTCGTTGTGATTGACGAAACTCCGGCGGTGGGTTTGAACACCGGGCTTGGCGGAGGAATCTTTGGAGACCAAGGCTTCAAGACCTTTTCTCCGGAAACTGTTAACGAGAAAACCCAGGAAGCACATCGGCGAGAAATCGAAGATTTGATTGCCCGCGACAAGAACCACCCCTGCGTAGTTATCTGGTCGATTGCGAACGAGCCAGAAACTAGCACGCCGGAATCACGGGAATACTTCGAGCCTCTGGCCGCCGCCGCCAAGGCGGCCGACCCCACCAGGCCGGTGGGTTACGTAAACGTGATGCTCTCCCCGCCAGAACTTGAAAAAATTACCGATCTCTTCGATGTGATTATGCTCAACCGCTACTACGGTTGGTACGTCAACACCGGGAACTTGGCGGATGCCGAAAAGGCGCTGCGCGACGAGCTGCGCGGCTGGATTGATGACTATCCTGGCAAGCCGATTATCTTTACCGAATACGGCCCGGACACCATGCCCGGGCAAGCCGACCTGTATCGTCGTCCCTGGTCAGAAGAGTTCCAGATTGATATGCTCGCTATGTTCCATCGGGTTTTCGACGACACCCCGCAGGTCGTCGGCGAACAGATGTGGAACTTCGCTGACTTTTTGACGATGCCGGGAATCATGCGCGTGGGCGGCAACAAGAAGGGGATGTTCACGCGGGATCGCGCTCCCAAACCGGCCGCCTACGCCGTGAGGGCACGCTGGCTGGCTATGCGCGACGAGCTGGGCTGCTAGAATCGCCGCGCCGTAACACAAGGAAACCGCCACCACCAGCAACACCGAGTGTAGACAAGGAAAGGAGGACAATGTCGCACCGCAAGAAAGTCACAATTTACGACATCGCTGCAGATGTTGGCGTGGCGCCGTCCACTGTTTCTCGCGCGCTGTCTCGCCCGGATCGGGTCAGCGCCGACACCGCCGCGCGCATTTTTGCCGCAGCTGAGAGGCTGGGGTATTCCAGTGTGGGGGCAACCTACAGCGGGGATGCGCACCTGTCGAACATCCTGGTCCTGGTGGTGGCGGACTTGGCTAACCCCATCTACGAGGAAATTTCCGAAGGATTTCAACAGGCCGCCGGAGATGCCGGTTACACAACCATTATCCTCAACACGCAGGAAAGCGGTGCCCTGGAACAGAAAACAATTCAGCAGATTATCGCTCGGGTGGACGGGGTGGCGTTGGCCGCTTCCCGTCTGGACGCCGGTTCAATCAATAAGATCGAGAAGCAGCGCCCCCTCGTGCTGCTCAACCGCTACATGAAGGGCCACACCTGCGTGATTCCTGAAACCGAACGCGGGATGACCCACGTATTTCGCTACCTCAGCGATTTGGGACACCGCAGTGTGCTTTACATCTCGGGACCGGAAATGTCGTGGGCGAACGCGATTCGCTGGCGGGTTGCTTCCCAAATTGCACCGAAGTACGGTCTTACGCTCACCCACACCGACTATGTCTCCCCGGATCCGGCAGGAGGAGCGGAGGCATTCGTCACGTGGAACATCACCAATCGCACCAGCGCCGTGCTGGCTTTCAATGACCTGACGGCTGCCGGTTTCATGCGAGAGGCCCGTGCCCACCAGGTGCGGATTCCCCAGGATGTGTCGGTTGTCGGCATCGATAACTCTTTGTTGACGACACTCGTCTACCCGGAACTCTCCTCTTTGGCATCCGCCTCACAAGAGATTGGTAAACGCGGAGCGGAATCTCTCATCTGGCAGGTGACGCACCGTTCCAGTCGGGAACGTAAACTCCTGCAACTCCCAATCGAGTTCATTCCCCGCGCTTCCACCGGACCGGCGAAAACGTCCTAGGACGCAGGGTCTACCCCGATTGGAGGAAACCCCACCCGGTCGGCGGCGACCCTAGTTCCTAAAGGAATGCACCTCATAATTGCTTTCACGTTCTCACGCCGGTCTTTGACGATTCCTAGATTCACTTTTCATCAGTTTTGCCCCTTCAGCGATAATGGACTCGTGACAACCGCTTTGATTCTGTCAACCCTCGCCCAAGCATTCGTGCTCTTCGTGGTCACTAACATCGACCACTTGATGCTGCTGACCTTATGGTTTGTCCACGGTCACCAGCGACCCGGCACAACGTTGCGTATCTGCGCAGGTCAATACCTCGGTTTCAGCGCTATTTTGGCAGCCACCGTGATCCTGAACCTGATTTCCGGTTTCGTCATACCCGAGGCGCAGCTTCATCTGCTGGGTCTGATACCGCTGGCACTGGGATTGAAAGCCGCAGTCTGCGAAATCCGGGAGCGCTTGCAGGCTCAAGAATCTGAGGACGAGGACGAAGCAGAATCACAACTAAAAGGGAAAAACGTCAGCGTCGGCGCGGTCGCCCTGCTCACCATCGCGAACGGAGGCGACGAAATCGGGGTTTATCTGCCGGTTTTTGCCTTGTCGGCCTGGTGGCAAGTCGCTATATTCTGCGCAACGTTTCTGGTGCTGGCGGGTGCGCTGTTGGCTCTGGCGTGGTTCATTACCGGACGTTTAGGGCTCGCAGAGGTTCTGGAACGATTCGAGGCGGTGCTCTTTCCGAGTGTGCTTATCCTGCTCGGGGTGCTCATCCTCGCCGGATGGCTCTAGGCGGCACACGGTTATCCGGCCAGCTTTGTGTCCCCAGCGCAAACCACTGCCAGCACCTCTTTTATCCGCAGAGATGCCGAAGCAATTGTTTCTGCCGCTGGAAATGCCATAAAAATTGAAAAGGGAAACGAATCGATGGCGCCAACTGATAGTGGAATCGTGTGGCAGCTTGACTTCATCATACGTCGCGCGGCTCGGCGAGGGTAAGCGGCGGGTGCTCGGCGCGATACTCCTATCCACGACAAGGGGTCATTGGCATGTTGCTTGGGCTACAGCCCCAGCCACGCCCCTTGGGGACGGTTGGCATAAACCTCGCGATAGAAATCCTGGCGCTCCAACTTCGCGGCGGCTGCCTCGTCCAGCAGCACCTTAACATTGTTGTGCAGCTGCAAAGCCGAACCGGTGCAAGAGATAGAGACCGGACCCTCCACCATGTCACGAACCGCGTCAGCTTTGTTAGAGCCAGTAGCAATGAGCAGGATTTTTCGCGCCCGCAAGATGGTGCCCACCCCTTGCGTGAGCGCGTGCCTAGGCACCTTATCAATGTCTCCGTCAAAGAATCGAGCGTTGTCGCGGCGGGTTTGGGCGGTCAACACCGCGGGGTGCGTCAAGGACTTTAAGGACGTGCCGGGTTCATTGAACGCAATATGCCCATCCGCTCCGATACCCAGAATCTGTATATCAATTCCGCCTACACCAACAATAGCCTGTTCATAACGTTGACATTCCGCTAACAAGTCCGTGGCTAGGCCGTCTTCTCCATATACCGAGTTATGGTCTATATCCGTGATATCGGCAAACTCCCGGCGAATAAAGTTATGGTACGCCTCGGGGTGATCCTGAGGCAGCCCCACGTATTCATCGAGCTGGAAAGCCTGTGCGCGGCTTAGAGACAAACTCCCGGCCTGAACCCGGCGTGAAAGTTCTTGATAAATTGGCAGCGGGCTAGAACCTGTCGCCACCCCCAGCACGGCATTGGGTTTGTCCGCGTAGACCTCGCAGATGGCCTCCGCAGCAACGACTGCTAAATCTTGCTCCGTTGGTTTAATAATGAGTTCCATAATGATTACCTTCCATTGTTTTAATTTTCCGGCTAAGCTCCGAGTTCCATCTCAACGCACCTGCTGACCACGACGAAACACGTGTTGAACCTGCAGGGCACTCAACTCGACTACCAAGTCCGCGTAGGCCCCCGGTACCAACACTCCAATGTCTGTCCGACCCAGCAAAGCCGCAGGTCGAGCCGTAGCGGCATGAAGCGCCAACCAAATATCCACTCCTGCGGTATAAGTTGCAAAACGTATCGCCCGGGACAGGGTCAGGGTGGAGCCGGCAATGGATCCGTTGGATTTTAAACGTGCTACCGCGTCACGAACTTCAACCTCGAGGGGCCCCAACAGATAATCTCCGTCCGGCGAGCCCGCGGCCGCCATCGCATCAGTAACCAAGACTGTGTCCCGCCCTTTGGCATCAAACACGAACTTCACGGTGGCCGGGTGGGAATGTACGCCGTCAGCGATGATTTCTACCGGCAATCCCGGCGTTTCCAAGGCGGCCACGATGGGCCCAGGCTGGCGGTGATGAATCGGTTTCATCGCGTTGAACAGGTGGGTGACATTTTGCGCCCCATTGGCCAGTGCGGCTTTCATCGTGTCGTAGTCTGCGTTCATATGTCCTGGAGCGGCAATGATTCCTTGTGACACCAGCCAGCGCACGGCCTCCAACCCGCCGCGACGTTCAATAGCGAGGGTCACCATTTTCACCGGACCAGCTTGGCAGAGGCGCTGGACCTCGTCCAGAGCCGGGTCGCGCAGCAGCTTGGGGTCATGGGCTCCCTTGTATTCCTCAGCCATCCACGGGCCCTCCAAGTGGACGCCCAAAATTTCACCGGCGTCATAGAGCGGCGCCAAATCCTGAATCTGGGATTCCAAGTGGTCCAAAGTGTCCGTGACCAGGCTGGCCATAATGGAAGTCGTACCCTCGTTACGGTGGGTGGCGATGACGGTACGGGCCGCCTCAGCCCCGTTAGTGAAAGCCTCTCCCCCGCCGCCGTGAGAATGAATATCCACGAATCCGGGGGCGAGGATAGCCGTCCCAAAATCCACATCGGCCCGGACTTGTGCGGCCGCCGGCCCGCTGAGAACCTCAGCGATACGGTCATTTTCCACCCGCACTGCCCCCGGTCCTAGGACCTGGTTACCATCGAATAACGTGTCTGCGCGATAGATTGTCATGTTGTTCCGGTTTCCTCTCAGTTTGTCCGCAAGTATTGTGAGACGTATGCTCCTGCACCAGTAGCCTTCCCCGTGAATGTAGACAGGTAGCGTCCCACGCAGCTAGGCTTTCGGTAGTTTGTCTACATACCATTCAGTGAGACGCCACGGGTGAGTGATGGCAGTGCCTACGCACGCCGCGTGAATCGGGTATTGGTAAACCTCAGCGAGGTCTTGGGGGCTGTGAATCCGGCCTTCCACCACGATTGGGGCGTGGACTGACTGGCAGACTGCCGCAATGAAATCGAAGTCGGGTCCCGCAGTCGCGGCGCGGGCATATTGGTATCCGGGAGTATAGCCGGACAGGGTGGTGCCGATGAAGTCCGCTCCGGCCTGTTCGGCTGCTTTCGCGTCCTCAACGGAAGCGCAGTCAGCCATGATTGCCACCCCGGGAAATTCCTCGTGCATCGCACTCACCGCATCTGCGAAAGTCTCGCCTTCCCCCCGTTCACGCAAAGTGGCATCGATAGCGATGACATCCGCGCCGCTCAAGGCACAGGCACGTGCGTGAGCAATCGAGGGCGTAATGTAAACGCCCTCGTGACCAAACTTAATGAGTCCAATCAGGGGAACTTCCACCGTCTGACGGCACGCCACGATGTCCGCTATCCCCTGGACGCGCACCGCGGCAGCTCCTCCCGACACAACTGACTGTGCCACCGCGGCGGTGATATCAGACCGCCGCATCGGCTCTCCCGGATATGCCTGACAGCTGACAATTAGCCGCCCCTTAATGGCATCAATCACCGCTTGACGTTGTGCATTCATCTATTTCCCCTTCCGTAGTTGGCGCGCAGTCTCGCGCCGGGTTCGTTCAGCCATCCACCCGGTTCCAAATCTTTTTCGCGGCCCCCACCAGGGCAGCCGCATTGCCCAAAGTCGCTTTCACCAGCGGCACCTCGCGAAGAATGTTCACCAACTGTTCCTGGTAAGCCGCCCGGAGGGGTTTCCACCAGATGTCCGTGCTGTTAGCCAGGCCTCCCCCGACAATCATGACTTCCGGGTCAACCGTATTGACGATAGATCCCAGAGCGCGCCCGGTTTCCGCGGCTACTTCCGTATAAATGCGTGCAGCCAGCGCATCCCCTGACAGGGCGCGTTTTTCCAGTTCATGAGCGCCACCGACGGCCGGGTCTCCACCGTTTTCCAAGTACCAGGCGTACAGCCCCGGTCCCGATGCCACGGTTTCCAGATGTGGCACGCCGCGTCCACACGTGCAGGCCCGTTTGGTAGGCAGCAAAGTTGGTAGGTGTCCGAAATCGCCGGCGGTTCCATGCGGACCGACCAGGATTTCCCCGTTAATCATGAGGGCTCCGCCGATACCGGTCCCCAGGGCCATCATGGCAACGTAGTTTTTCCCGGCTCCCGCACCTTTCCAGGCTTCTCCACGCAGATGAGCATTAACATCGTTTTCCAAAGTGACGGGCAGATTCACCGCTGATTCCACCAGCGATACGACCTCGGTACCGGCCCAGCCCCGAATCGCATCAGTGGAGGCAATAATCCGCTGCCCCGCCAGGTCGACTACCCCGGCTGATCCAATCCCGACACCCACAATCCGGTCGATGCCGTCCTTGTGAGCCTGCGAGCGGACCTCACCCACCAAGGCGTTAATCGCTCCGACCACGGCCGCACCGCCCTCGTGAGCAGGCGTGTCCACCCGGCAAGGTAGGCTCAGATTGCCATCCAAATCCGCCAGGGCGGCAGCAATTTTCGTGCCGCCGAGGTCTATAGCGATGACGTAATCCGTGGTCATAGCCGGGTTCCTACAACAATCCGACTTTTTGCAGGACGCCGCGTACGTGCTCTACGTTTTCTCCGCTCAAAGCCGCCACGGGACGAGGCATTTCGTTAGACTCAAATACCCCCAGCAGCTGCAAGGCAGTCTTAAACGCACCGATTCCGGCACCGAAGCCCTGCACGTCTTTGACCTGGACAATCGTCATCAAATCTGCCAGCCGGTCCTGTTCCTTGCGGACAGTCTCCCAATCCTTAGCGAGGGCGGCTTTCCACTGGCGAACGTAGCCGTCCGGATCGACGTTGCCCAAGCCGGGCACACAGCCGTCCGCACCGGACAGATACGCCCCGTCCACCACGACCTCGTGACCGGTAAGCAGTTGCAGCGGGTGTCCCGCCTCGGCGTTCAACCGAGAGAGGAAACGGAAGCCGACATCATCGCCAGAAGAATCCTTAACCCCGCTGAGAACCCCGGCTTTACCCAGGTCCATCACCAGGTCATTGGGCAACTTCCAATGGACACATGCGGGAATGTCGTATGCCCAAATGGGCAGATCCGTGCTTTCTCGCAAGATTTCGAAGTGCCGCCGAATCTCCCGAACCCCTTGCAGGGCATAGAACGGGGCGGTAGCGACCACTGCATCTACCCCGATGTCTTCGGCTTGGCGAATGTGCTCCACGACCCGTTCCGTCTCCGTGCTGATAACCCCCGCCATAATGGGGACGCGACCAGCCACGATACGTTTGGATTCAGAGAGGATTTGCCCACGGCGTTCATCAGTGGAAAACGCCACTTCTCCCGACGATCCCAGGACAAACAAGCCATCGATACCGGCTGCAATCTGGCGGTTAATGTGCCGTTCCAACGAATGCACATCGAGTTCGCCGCCCTTTAACGGGACGGTTAGGGGCGGGACAATGCCGCTAATTTTTTTTGACATACCTCATTCTCCTCTGTTTTGGTCCGGCTGCCAGTGCTTAATCCAACTGCGGATGCAGCAGGGATGGCGCGGCCCCCAAGAGCTTGCGAGTATAGGGGTCCGATGGGTGGTTCAGAAGGGTGTCTGCGTCGCCTTCCTCAACCACCTTGCCCGCGTTCATTACGGCGATACGGTCCGAAATGTAGCGCACAGTCTGAATGTCGTGCGAAATAAACACCATCGCTAACCCAAGTTCTTTCTTAAGGTCAGACAGCAAGTTCAGAATCTGGGCACGCACGGAAACATCAAGGGCAGACGTGGGCTCGTCAGCGATGATGGCTTTCGGGTGCAGGGACAGGGCACGGGCAATAGCCACACGCTGCCGCTGCCCCCCGGAAAGCTGACCGGGCAGGGCGTTGAGAGCTGACAGCGGCAAACCTACCAGCCCCAGCAATTCCCGCACCCGTTTGTCCCGAGTTTCTTCGGTGCCAATCTTATGGACACGCAGCGGATCAGCTAGCTGATCCTGCACTGTCATTCGCGGATTCAAGGCGGTTGCAGGGTCTTGGAACACCACGGACACGACGGAACCAATGTGGCGCCGTTGAGCGGCGCTGCGCTTGGTAACGTCCTTGCCCATAAAGAAAACCTGGCCCTTCGTCGCCACCTGCAGCCCGCACATGACGTTGGCGGTAGTGGATTTACCACAACCGGATTCGCCGACAATACCCAACACCTTGCCGGGCATAATCTTCATGTCCACTCCCTGCACCGCGTGGACGTGGTTGGGACGGAAGAGTGAACCGGTCCGGGCTTTGAACGTCACTTCAACGTTTTTCAGTTCGATGATGGGGGTGTCCGGGTCAGAAATCAGGCTCTGAGCATCTGTTTCAGCAGGTATAGCCTCACTCATGATTGTTCCTCCTTTCCATTCGGAACATATCGGGGTGCACGCTGATAGACCCCTTCCTTATTGGGAAGGGCGGCATAGACGTGCTCGGGACCGACCATCTCGAACTCCAGCGGGATGTCCGCGCCGTAATCGGGGTGCGAGGAACGCGGCGTGAACCGGTCGCCCACCGTAAAGTCCTGTGGGGAAGGAACAGCTCCCGGAACCTGGTGCAGACGCCCCGAACCGGATTCGATAGAGAGCACCGCACCCAACAGGCCGCGAGTGTACTCGTGAGTCGGATTCTCCAGCAGCTCGACGGTCGGAGCCTGCTCCACCACCTGACCGGCATACATGACGGTAATCTTGTGGGCGACTTCGGCCACCAAAGCCAAATCGTGAGACACGAAGATCATGGCGAATCCCAGTTTGTCTCGCAGTTCATTCAGCAGGGAAATGACTTGCTTTTGCACAGTCACGTCCAGTGCCGTGGTGGGCTCGTCCGCGATAACCAGCTGGGGGTCACGAGTCAGAGCCATCGCAATCAGAACGCGCTGGCGTTGCCCACCGGAAAGTTCGTGCGGGTAAGAATCCAAAGTTCGTTTCGGATCCAAACCCACCAATTCCAACAGTTCCTCGGCGCTGCGGGTGCCGCCGCGTTTGGTCAGCTGCTTCATTTGTGACCGGATGAGCATCGCCGGGTTCAATGAGGACAGGGCATCTTGGTAAATCATGGCCATTTCGTGACCCAGCAGGGCGTGACGTTCCTTCCGTGTCATCTTGAACAGGTCTTTGCCCTGGTAGAACGCTTCGCCGGAGATTTCTGCCCGCGGGTCAATGAGGCCCATAATCGTCAGGGCGGTAATCGATTTGCCGCAGCCGGATTCCCCGACCAGGCCCATCGTTTCTCCCGGCCGTACGGCGAAAGATACGTGGTCGACCACGTTCACGTCGCCGTGGCGCGGGAACTTGATGCACAAATCTTTCACTTCCAGCAGCGGTTCACCGGTGAAGTTGTCCTGCATGCGGTCTTGGCGCTTATGTTCGACTTCGCGCAGCGCATCGAGACGGGCACGCAATGATTCGGCCTGTTCTCGGTAAGCACGGCGCGGGTCGAGCAGGAGGGCATCGGCTTCGCGGTCGGCGGTGTTTTGTTCGACCTTTACCGGAGCTGAAGCCGGGGCTGCCACCATTGCGTCCGTGATGCCTTCTGAGAGAATGTTCAAGCACAGCACGGTAATCATGATGAGCAAGCCGGGGAACAGCGCGGTCCACCAGGCGCCATGGTTGATGGAGCCGTTCGTGGAGGCATCAGACAAGACGTTACCCCAGGTGGGAACTAAGCTAGACTTCAAGCCGGTGCCGATGAAGGTCAGGGAGGCTTCTAGGATGATAGCGTCTGCCACCAGCACCGTGGCAAAAACCAGGACCGGAGCCGCGGTGTTGCGCACCACGTGCTTTGTCAAAATCCAGGGAGCTCTAGCGCCGGAAACAATCACAGCCCGCACGTAATCTTCACCGTAAGCGGACATGACGTTAGCACGCACAATTCGAGCTAGCTGTGGAATATAAACGAAAGCAATTGCGATAATGATGACTGTAACCAAGCCGACTCTATTGCCGGGAGGAAATATCCCGCTAAAGACCAGAACCATAACCGCCGCCATAGCGATGCCGGGAACAGCCATGATAATGTCCATGATGCGCATGATGACTTCCGAAATCCATTTGCGAACCACGGCCGCAACCGAACCGATAATGGTTCCGATGACCAGGGCGATAAAGGTCGCAGACAAGCCGATAATCATGGAGTATTTCCCGCCCAACAGCAGCCGGGACAATACATCGCGTCCCGCCGAATCGGTGCCGAACAGGTGAATCATACTGGGAGCTGATTCCTTGCTGCGCGTTGCCTTCACCGCCGCAGCCATCGCATCGGTATCGACGAAACTGGCGGAGTAGGGAGCCAACAGCGGAGCCACGGCCGAGATAAGCGCCAGTATCAGCAGCACAATGACAGCTATCCGGGCACTGACCGACATGTTGTTCCAACGCCGGAAACGAATCTTTTTCCCTGATTCGACCGCGGTAACAAGTTTCTTTGTTTGACTCGTCATAGCACTACACCGACCTAATCCGGGGGTTAATCAACAGGTAGAGCATGTCCACAATGATGTTGACCACAATGAACGCCAAAGCTACCACCAGGGCCGCAGCCTGGACTATGGAAACCTCACTCTTGGTGATGCCGTCCACGAGGACGCGACCCATGCCCCTCATGTTAAAGATGATTTCGATAACGACCGCGCCGCCCATCAGATAGCCGACCCGCAGGCCCAAGACCGTCACCGGGGTAATCAAAGCGTTACGCAAAACGTTGCGCCCGATGACGACAGGTTTCGGGATTCCAGCGCCGAGCGCGGTACGCACATAGTCACGATCGAGTTCTTCGACCACCGAGGTTCGCACCACCCTGGTCATCTGACCGATAACGGGGGTGGCCAACGCTATTGCAGGGGGTAACATACGGGCCAACCACCCGCCAAAGTCATCAAGGAATCCCGGGACCGGCCCTGAAACTGGCAGGATTCCTTTGAAAGAACCGAGAATCCACAGCACCAGCATGGTCGCCAGCCAGAAGCTAGGAGTGCCGATAAAGATAACCGACAAAACGCGAATGACCTGGTCAGGCCAACGGTCACGATAGATAGCAGCCAAAACGCCCAGCGGGAAAGAAATCAGCACCGCGATAAACAGGCCTAGGAAAGTCAGCTGTAAAGTCACCGGCAGCGCCGGGGCAATCAGGTCAGTGACCTGGTGGGACGTGCCCACGCCGTAAATACCAAAGTCACCGTGGCACAGAGCGACTAGGTAGTTAAAGTAGCGCACCAGCACGGGAATAGGTTTGCCAGTAGGGCTTCCGTCATCGATGACGTATCCGTGGGAAACATTGAAAGCCTTTACTTGGCCGGGGTCTGAAGCGTTGTCACCCAAAGCCATCCAAGCAGGATCCAGAGGCGACAGCTCCATCAGGAAGAATACAAGCAGCGTGACCCCAATTGCCATAATTGGCAAGGCAATCAATCGCCGCCCGATGAGTCGAAGCAGGTTATTCACAAGTTTTCACTCCTTTTAGGAGTTATCGGAAAGGTTTTTTCTGGGTGGACCAAGCGTCTCGCCGTGGGTCTGTCCCGTAACTAAAGATGAGTGGCACAGGTTTGTCGGGAGGGCGTTCCCACGAGAGGGAAAGCATCCCTCCCGACAAACTCTGGGGCGGCGCGGGTTACTTAACCGTTACGCCGATAAGCTGCAGGCCAGTTACCCCAATGGGTGTCAGGTTGCTGACCTTGTCCTCCTTGTAACCGGTGTACAGAGTGTGGAACACCAGTGGGTACATTGCCGCCTGTTCAGCGATGGCGTCCTGCACCTTGCCCCACTCGGTCTTGGCATCATCGCCAGTGGCTTTACCGGCAGCATCCATCGCGTCAACCAGGGCCTTAGCGGCAGCCGGGTCGGACTCGCTCAAGCGGTAACGTTCGTCCATCCACAACGGGCTGTAGAACCATCCCGCAGTCAGAATGCCGGGGTCGGCACCGAACACCGAGGCATCGCCAGGAGCGATAACGATGTCAAAGTCTCCTTGAGCAACGTTGTTATTCCACACGTCGCCGGAAGCCTTGCTGTCTAGGTGTACCTTCAAGCCCACTGCCTCCAGGTTCTGTTTAATCTGGGGACCCATAGCGGCAATCCAGGTATCGGTGGTGGTCAGCACGTTAACAGTCGCGCCTTCCGCGCCGCCTTCCTTAAGCAGGGACTTGGCTTTATCCGCGTCGAAAGTAAATTGCGTCGCGGCTTTCTTGTGCATCGGGTTGTATTCCGGCAAGAAAGAATCCGGTTCCGTACCGGCTCCGACCAAAGCGGTATCAATCAGGGTCTTCTTGTCGATAGCGGTCAGCACGCCCTGACGAGTCTTGTTGGAGTTGAACGGCGCCTTTGTGGTGTTGAACACAATCATGCCGATACCGTAGCCAGTAGCGCCTTCGACCTTCCATCCAGCAGCTTCCAAATCAGAAATGCCAGAGGGATCGACAGCTTCGACGACATCTGTGGTGCCATCCAAAGCCGCGGTTTGCCGAGCGTTAGAGTCACGGTTGCAGTCGTAGTGAATCTTTTCCACCGTGGCCGGGTTCGGTCCGTTGTAGTTCTCGTTGACCGACATGTCCACCGTGGTATCGGTGATGGAATCGTATTTGTAGGGGCCTGAACCAATCGGTTTGGAAGTCATGTCATCAAAGGTGGAGTCCTTGGGAACGACTTTGATGTCAGCCAAACGTGTCTTGAGGAATTCCATCGGCTGATTGAGCTTAATCGTCACCGTGGTGTCATCTTTGGCTTCGATGGAATCAATGAAAGTGATGAAAGCCGCGTAAGGGCTGGTCACATCGGTTCCACTAGAGTCCTTTTCGCCGTCCACGATGCGCTTGTAGGAAGATACGACATCCTCAGAGGTAACGGGAGTTCCATCACTGAACTTGGCTCCGTCGCGCAACGCGACTTCGTAAGTCGTATCGTCAATCTTGGTCGGCTCATCGTCTTTTGCCAAAGCCTTATGAGCTGTGAAATCAGAGTAATCAAACTCGTAAAGACCCTCTACTACCTGCAGGTTCGCCCCGACAGCCAAAGCTGAGGAGGTGTTTAGAGGGTGCCAGTTAGTCGTGTCATAAGCCGCGAACACGTTGAGGGTGCCGGTGGGGCCAGCTTCCGGTTTGTCTCCAGCGTTGTCCTTCGGCGCGTCGCCTCCGCCACAAGCGCTCAGAGTCAGGGCGCAAGCGGCTGCAAATGCCGCCAGGCCAGACAGATGACGTTTCTTAAAGGGGGATGTCATTTTCGTTGCTCTCCTCATTGAGTAGTAGTTAATCCTTACGAACTGGATTACCTACAAGAGTAACAGGATACAACTTGTCTGACAAGCATTTTGAATGATTTTCTGAAAATTCACTGAATTCTATTGAAATCACAATGTTTTTTTGCACCAGAACAGTCGTTCACAATTTTCTAAATAGCGATGTTATACTGATATGCCCTATAGCCTGTCTGATAACCTGCTATAGTTCCATCATGCTCTCAGAAACAGGTTCACCAGCAAAGAAGCTCCGAAAAACTCGAAGCACTGCCGTTGAGGACAGCTCAGAAAAAATTAAGAACTACATCGCCCAAAACAATCTCTCACCTGGGGATTGTCTGCCCTCCGAATCTGATCTATGCACAATCCTCGACGTCTCGCGTTCCTCGGTCAGAGAGGCTTTACGGCGTTTAGAAGCATTACAAATTGTGGAAGTTCGCCGCGGAATCGGCGCTTTCGTCGGTTCGCTGTCCATGTCGCCGCTGGTGGAAACCTTGGCATTCCGCACCGTTATGATGAGCCGAAATAACCTGGAAGGATTGCGCGAAATAGTGAAGGTTCGCCGTTACCTTGATTTAGGCATGGCTCAAAAGGTTTGTGACACCCTCAAAGGCATCCCTCAACCGGGTCTGGAAACTCTGGTGGAGTTGATGGAACGGCGAGCCAAAGCAGGCAAACTGTTTTCAGATGAAGATTACGCATTTCACGACGGAATCTTAGCGCTGCTCGACAATGAGGTGATGCGCCAACTAGTGGGGTCATTTTGGAAAGTCAATGTTGCCTCACTTCCCCAATTGGGTACTCCTTCTACGGAAAGCCTCATCACCACCGCGACATCTCACCGGGCTATGCTCAATGCTGCCATCAACGGTGACGTTCACGCCTACCGTCAAGCCGTCATGCAACACTATGCACCAGTTGAACAGACTCTGCACCTGACCTAAACTCCCAATGCATTTCGCGAGAATCCGGCACATCACCACTGTCTCAGCCGACTTTTACCGAACTGAGCGGCGCAGGGAGGGCATAATTGAGCCATGAAAGCAATCATGACTGTAACCGGAATCGACCACACCGGGATTATTGCGGCGGTAGCCAATGCCTGCGCCGCCCAGAACGCCAATATCACCAACGTTTCCCAGACCCTGATGGGTTCGTACTTCACGATGATTATGCAACTGGAGCTGGACGACGCCCCAACCTCCCTGACGAACTTGCAGGAGGCCATGACTGAGGTGGAACGATCCCAGAACCTGGAAATCCGGGTGCAATCTGAAGCCATTTTCAACGTCATGCACACCCTGTAATCGCCCACTATCCCCATCACGAACCCCGTATCCGCCCCGGAAGATGACCGGGAACCCTTCTGAATCCCCTATTGGAGCAAAACAATGAGCTTAGACACCGAGCGACAAATCATGGAAACCATCCAGATGATTTCCGAGGACAAACTGGACGTGCGCACCGTCACGATGGGCCTGTCGCTGCTGGATTGTGCCGATTCTGACGTGCAGCGCGCCTGCGCTCGTATCGAGGATCGTATCGTCAAGGCCGCCTCGCGCCTGGTGGCGACCGCTGGTGAGGTGTCGCGTGAGTTCGGGGTGCCGATTATCAACAAGCGGATTTCGGTCACACCAATTACCCTGGTGGCGGCCGCTTGCCGCACTTCGGATCCCTTGCCTTTTGCCCAAGCTCTGGATCGTGCCGGCAAGGCCGTCGGGGTCGACTTCGTGGGCGGGTATTCCGCGTTGGTTGAGGCGGGGGCCACACACAGCGACCTGGCCTTGATTGATTCCATTCCCGAGGCTCTGGCCAGCACGGATATCGTGTGTTCGTCGGTCAATATCGGTTCTACCCGCACCGGGATTAATATGTCGGCCGCGCGACGCATGGGTCAGGTGGTCGTGGATACGGCACAAGCGACCGCCGCGGCTGACGGGATTGGGGCGGCAAAGCTGGTCGTGTTCGCCAATGCGGTGGGCGACAATCCGTTCATGGCCGGGGCGTTTCACGGGGTCAGCCAGCCCGATACGGTCATTTCAGTAGGGATTTCTGGGCCGGGAGTGGTGCAGCGCGCCTTGCAAACGGTCCGGGGACGCCCTTTTGAGGAATGCGCCGAAGCCATCAAGAATTCAGCATTTAAGATAACCCGAATGGGTCAGCTGGTAGGACAGACCGTGGCGCAACGTCTGTCCGTACCTTTTGGAATCGTGGATTTGTCGCTGGCTCCCACGGCTGAAGTCGGCGATTCCGTGGCGGCGATTCTGGAAGAAATGGGCGTCTCTGCAGTCGGTGCGCCGGGCACTACCGCCGCACTATTCCTGCTCAATGACGCGGTGAAAAAGGGCGGACTGATGGCGTGCTCGATGGTGGGCGGCTTGTCGGGGTCTTTCATCCCTGTCTCGGAGGACATCAATATGATTCACGGCGTGCAGCGAGGTTCCATCACGATGGCAAAGCTCGAAGCCATGACGGCGATTTGTTCGGTGGGCCTGGACATGATTGCGATTCCCGGCGACACCACCCCCGCCACGATTACCGGTTTAATCGCTGATGAGGCCGCTATTGGCACCGCTTCGGGCAAGACTACCGCGGTACGGGTCATACCGGTTCCGGGCAAGGGCGTGGGGGACAGCGCCAACTTTGGAGGACTGCTGGGGTGGGCGCCGGTGATGGAGGTTTCCCAATTTTCCTCCGCTGATTTCGCGGCTCGCGGCGGGAGGATTCCTGCCCCGGTGCATTCCTTTAGGAACTGATTTCCGCCAGTTTTCAACAAATTTTGCCGCTGCGTGGGTTTATTTTCACGCACGAAATAAAACTGACCGGTCAGTTCAGCTGCCCAGATGTCATGGAAGCCTTGAATCTGGCCAACGCACTTTCACCACGACCCCACAATTCACGGCCTAGCGACCCCACAATTCACGGCCTAGCGACCCGAAAGTCGCGTCATATCAACGATTTCACGTAGGAGCTCAAGGCGGTGATTATGAGCGGGAGAAAGCACGAGGGAGGTCTCGCAAAAGTTCCCGAAACGCGCCGCGCTCCAGCGAAACCCAGCGGAAAAGCCGCGCTCCCCCTAGTGAATGGTAATCTTGCCGATGACCTCGTGGGCTTTCGCGCGCGCCTGGTCGGTGTCAGCCCCGGTCGCCAGGGCAACGGCCATGCGTCTGCCCTCGTGAGCCACCGGCTTGCCAAAGATTCTCAGCTGCGCGTCCGGGCTGACTTGCAGAGCCGCGCCCAAGCCCGTGTAGCACGGCTGGTCTGACTCGACAGGAGACTTCAGGGGCACCGAAGCTCCGGCACTAGCATCGGGGAACATGGACGTGTCCACAGGCAGTCCCAAAATCGCCCTCGCGTGCAGGTCAAACTCGTTTTGCGGCTGGGTAATCATGGTGACCATGCCGGTGTCGTGGGGGCGTGGGGAGAGCTCCGAGAAATACACATCCTCACCTTTGACGAACATCTCAACCCCAAAAATGCCCAGCATCGGATTTTCGGCGTCCGCATTTGCGGACTTGCCGCTCGCCGCGGCCGCCCGCGCGGTGTCAGCCGCCAGTGCATCGAGGACTTTCTGGGCAGTGACCTGGGCTTTTTTGAGGATTTCAGGTTTCATCGCTTGGGGCTGCCAGGATTCCACATAATCCCCGGAGGACTGCCGGTGCCCGATAGGCGCGCAAAAACTGGTGCGAACCTGCATCGGGTCAGCCGGGTCCAGGTGGCGCACGCTCAACAGGGTGATTTCGTAGTCAAAAGCGATTTCGCCCTCCACGATGACCCGCCCGGTATCGGCACGAGCCCCGGAGCAGGCCTCCCGCCAAGCGGCGGGCAGGTCCTCGGCACGCTCCACGCGAGACTGGCCGTGACCCGAGGAGGACATGGTGGGCTTCACGAAACAGGGGAACCCGACCTTTTCGGCTCCTTCCTGTAGTGCCGCCAACGAGTCGGCGAAAGCAAAAGGCGAAGTCGGAACGTTTGCTGCCGTGGCGGCCAGGGTGCGGATGCCTTGGCGGTCAAAAGTCAGTTCCACCACTCGTGAGGAAGGTACGACTCGTGTCCCCTCCCCCGCGGCCGCAACCAGCGGGCTGGAGGCAAGTTTCTCGACTTCAGGAACAATCAGGTCAGGACGCTCCGCCGCGATCACAGCCTCGAGCGCCTCGGCATCGGTCATGTCCAACACGCGATGTGAGGTGGCAACCTGCATGGCGGGCGCCCCCGCGTATGAATCGCAAGCGACGACCTGGCATCCCAGTCGCTGCAAGGAAATCGTCAGTTCTTTGCCCAGCTCGCCCGCGCCGAGCAGCAAGATTTTTACCGGAAAAGTCAGTGGGAAATCGCTCATGAAACTATCCTAGCTTTTCCCCGCCGCGACTTTTACCGACCTTCAGGCAGCATGGTGTGACGTTATTTCTTTTTCCCGGTAGCACCCATATAGATGCCGATGAGTATCATGGCGACGATAATCGACACAATCCACTGAATCCACTGCACACCACCGTTGGCGTTGGTGTAGCCAAACTGACCAACCAGCCAGCCGCCGATACCGGCGCCGAGCGCTCCGAGGATGATGGTCCACAGGATGCCGATAGGCTGCTCGCCGCGTTTAAAGAGTCTGGCTAGAGCGCCAATCACCGCGCCGGTCACAATCATGCCAATAAGCTGTCCCATCAATCTATCCTTTCTTTATGGCCGTTCCAGATTCGGAATCGGCCTTTTCCAGGCTATCAAAACCTCCCGTGAGGCGCAGAACAGGGAGTTTGCCCCGTGTGACGGCGGCGACTCCCCGTAGCACCCGCGAGCGCCCCCAGCTTTTCCCGCAAGCTAGGGAATTCCCAGTTTCACTACCCTTTCGACTACGATAAGGGGAAAACTGTGGCATGAACCCGCCTCACCGGATTCTGAGCTAGATTAAGGAAACCTCGTGACAACCCCTCCCTCCTCCTCCGAGCAGCCCGTACTGACCAGCAACGCCGCTACTGGTCCCAGACACGGCGCTCAGACTGCGCACCGTTTCGCTACCCATTGGGGTTTCGTGCTGGCCTCCGTAGGCTCCGCCGTGGGCATGGCCAACGTTTGGGGTTTCCCCTATAAGCTCGGCAATAATGGCGGGGGCGCTTTCCTGCTTATCTATATTTTCTTTGTCCTGCTGTTCACCTATGTGGGTCTGCCAGCCGAGTTTGCCAACGGGAGACGCGCTCGTACCGGAACCTTGGGTACTTACCGGTCCGCCTGGGCCACCCGTGGGGACCGGGCAGCCAAGGTCGGAAGCGCGTTGGGCTGGTTGCCGTTGGCAGGCTCGCTGTGTATCGCGATTGGGTACGCCGTCATTGTGGCCTACGTTTGCAAAGCTCTGTTCGATTCCCTGACCGGGACACTGATGAAAACTGATACCGAAAAATGGTTTGAATCTTTTTCAGGAACGGGTTTTTCGGTGGTGCCGTTCCATATCATCGTCGTGGTAGGGACGTTGATTACCCTGTTCCTCGGGGCGAAAAGCATCGAAAAGACCAATCGCATCATGATGCCGGTTTTCTTTATCATCTTTGTGATTCTGGCGATTCGCGTGGCACTGATGCCGGGTGTCGTTGAAGGCTACATCTTTATGCTAACTCCGCGCTGGGAGGCTCTCATCAACCCTATTGTCTGGGTGTGGGCGATGGGTCAAGCGTTCTTTTCCCTCTCGATTACCGGCAGCGGCATGATTGTCTACGGCGCTTATCTGCCCGATGACGAGGACGTGGTGAAGGTGTCGCAGCGCACAGGTTTCTTTGACACTCTCGCTGCGGTGGTAGCCGCCCTGGTCATTATCCCCGCGTGTTTCGCTTATAACACTGACGTCGGAGCCGGGCCGGGCCTGCTGTTTGTGACCCTACCCGCCATCATGCAAGATATTCCGCTGGGTCAGCTGTTCGCGGTGATTCTGTATGTAGCCATGATTTTTGCCGGGGTCAGTTCGCTGCAAAATATGTTTGAAGCCGTGGGCGAATCGTTGCTGCACCGGTTCCCGGGCCTGAACCGCGTAGTCATGTTGGTCGGCTTGTGCGTGCTGGCGCTCGGAGCGGGCTTGGGCATGGAGGCGATTAGCTCTTGGGGGCCGTGGATGGATTTGGTCTCCATCTACATCATTCCGCTCGGGGCGAGCGTGGGCGCCATCACCTGGTTCTGGGTCATGAAAAAGGACGACTTAATGGAAGCAATCAATCGGGGAGCCGCGCGGCCTCGCGGGACTTTCTGGCTTTCGGTGGGGCGCTTCGTCTATGTGCCGCTGGCCATCATTTTGTGCGCCATCGCTCTCATCGGCAAGGTCGCGTTCTAGGAATTTTAGTTCTGGAATATCTCCGTTCATGGCGAACGCAGCAGCAACCCAATCGCCACTACCGGAGCCACATTTTACCGTTTATAGCCGCCATAAATTTAGTATTATAAGCGCCACAAATTTGGTATTGTAGCGTTCATATTTTTCCTATTAAACCTGGTGGGGCGGGATTTAGTGCCAGGTTTCGCGGTGCAACTGGGCGCGTGAGGCCGGTTCCAGCTGGATTGTGGTGTGAAAAATCGAGATGCCATGATGGTTTTGCAGGCAGTTCTCTATCTCGCTCAAAATCTCGAGGCTGTGCCCGTCATGGAAACATTCGTCAGCCAGCACCACGTGAGCGCTAAGCACCGGCAGGTCCGAGGAAACCGCGGAGGCGTGCAGGTCATGCACCGCTAAAACGTGAGGCAGCTCCAACAGATGCGCCCGGACCTGGTCCAAATCCAAATCCCGAGGGGTGGATTCCAGCAAAATTGCCCCCGCCGGACGCAAAATCATGATGGCCCGAGGCACGATGAGCGCGGCGATGACCAGCGCCGCCACGGAATCAATCTGGGTCCACCCGGTCAAGCGCATCACCACCGCGCTAATGATAACCGCTACGGACCCCAGGGAATCATTCAGGACCTCCAGGAACGCGGCGCGCAGGTTCAGGTTGTTCTGCCGGGAACTCAACAGGATAGTCAGGCTAATGAGGTTGCCGACCAAGCCGATAATCCCCACCACCAGCAGCGCCTGGGCCTCGATGTTTTCGGGGTGTATCAGACGTTTGATGGCTTCGATGGATGCAAACACACCGATGGTAATCAGCAGCAGGGACTGCAACGCTGCCGAGATAACCTCGGCGCGCCGCCACCCCCACGTGAGCCGATCCGTCGCCGGACGCTGCTGCAAACTGGCTGCTACCAGCGCAAAAGTCAGACCGACACAGTCGGTGAGCATATGCCCCAAGTCCACCAGCAGGGTCAAACTGCCGGTCAGAGCCGCGCCCACAATTTCTGCCAGCAACACCGTGATAGTTACCGCCAGCGCTGCCCGGAGCTGTCCACGACCGGCCTTGTGCGAGTGAGTATGAGTGTGCGAATGGCCGCCCGAACCGTGCGGCTCGTGGGGGTCGCTGGACTCCTGAGCTTCCTGATGATGCTGCATAAGCGTCCGTCCTGTGTTTTCTGCGTAGACAACGACTGTGCCGCTACTTAGTCTAGCCTAAGTCTCGGATTTTGCTTTTCGGTGTCTCGCGTTAAAACCTGACGCCAAAGAACCGGGATTTCTTGCCGCGAGGCAGTCACCCGGCGCTTTGGCATCAAGCTAAAGGAAGGCGTCGATTGTTACTTTTCCTGACGGCGACGCGCCAACACCAGCAGTAATACCCCAGCAGAAGCCGTAAGTACAGCCACCAGGGACACAGTCTGGGCAGACAGACCGGTACGCGCCAAGGCCGGGGTCTCTGTACTGGCCAAGACCGGAGCCACAGGCGTTGCTGTCCGAGCACCTAACGGCGGGTTCACCGAGCCGGGGATGTTAGCGTTCGAAGCCAGAGCTGCGGGTGCAGAACTCTGGTCCATATTCAGCTCATCAGCGAGAGCGGCCGGGGCAGAGGCAATTCCTCCCCCAATTAGCAAGCCGAAGAACGCGGCGAGAGCAAACAGGCGATTTCTCAATCTGGGCATAAGCATAGTAAAGGCAGCCTTCCTTAAATTCGATGAAATCCGTTTCCCGCTACATGTCGGTTATTCCGATGTAGCTTCGGGGCAACCCACGTCAAATTTTGGGCGTAGGCTATCCGCGCTTTCCTGGCGCTATCCTTGCGACTTCGTCAAATTCCCTGGCAGAAATGCCCCTGACTCATGCGCCTCTAAGGTTTTCCGTAACAAACCAAGCCCTAGTTTGGCGGCGCGTCAGCTTTGACCTGAACACTCAGCCAATCGGCCTTGAGAAAACCCCATTAGTGAAAACATGAAATTGGTTTTCATTGTTCAGACATTCAATAGTTTCCCAGTTTTAGACCAGGCGAATCTCAGCTTACGGAAACCGGGGACTCCGCGAAAGACCCCACGCGTCCAGCCTTTTAGATTCACTCATAAGCCCATAATAATGCCGTTCACGAGGATGGTTTCGCGGTCTTTGGCGGGAATAAAGTCAGGGCCGTGACGGCTGCCCAGGTGCCGAATTTACCGAGGATTTAGCCAAATTAAGGGTTTATCCGGGCATGGTTCTTTGGTAAAGTTTTGCTGGCGGGAGGTGGCTAAGTGAGCAGGAAATCGAAGATTTGGATTGCCAGCATCCTGGCTGTGATTTCCGTTGCCGCCGCAATCGGCGGAATCACCATGTACCTGGTCAACAAATGGGAAGTCATTGTCACCCTGAAAGGCGACTCCACCAGCACTGTTGAATACGGCGACACGTGGAAAGACCCCGGCGCCACCGCTTATGGAACCAGCACCCTGTTCACCTTTACTCACGACGACCTCAAGCTACACACCACCGGAAAAGTCGATACTTCCAAAGTCGGCACTTATGAAATCACTTATGCGGCGAAATACCGCGGAGTCGAGGGAAAAAAGACCCGCAAAGTGACGGTACGGGATTCTAAGCCGCCCGCCATCACGGTCGACGGCGGGGAACAGATTACCCTCCCCTACGGCCTGCCCTGGCAGGACTCCTATTCCGCGACAGACAACGTGGACGGCGATTTGACCGCGAAAGTCCAGGTCGACGGCCAGGTAAACGTGAACGCGGCGGGGTCATACACGTTGCGCTACCAAGTCTCGGACTCCAGTGGAAACCAGGGCACAGCGACCCGCCAGGTCACCGTGATGACCCCCGTTGCCCCCAACGCCGACCCGGCGGCAGGCTTGGACAAAGTTATCTATCTAACCTTTGACGATGGACCTGGCCCGGCGACGTCGCACTTGCTCGATATTCTGGCCACCAAAGGGGTGAAGGCAACCTTCTTTGTGACCAACACCATGGGACACCCGGACATGATTGGGCGCGCCTACCGAGAGGGGCACTCGGTGGGGATTCACACCTATACCCACCAGTATTCTCAGATTTACGCCAGCGACGACGCCTACTGGGCGGACTTCGACCGCATGGCGCATATAATTCGCGACCAGACCGGTCAGGACACCCGGATGATGCGGTTCCCCGGAGGCAGCTCCAACACCGTGAGCCGCAACTACTCGCCCGGAATCATGAGCCGGCTGACCAGACTCATGGTCGTGAAAGGCTACACCTATTTTGACTGGAACGTGGACAGCGGAGACGGCACTGGGCATTCCACCAGCGCTTCCGTGTTCCAACGCATTACCGCCGGAGTGCAGGGCAAATCGGTGTCTGTAGTCCTGTGCCACGACACTCACCCCACCACCGTCGACGCGATGCCCCAGGTCATCGACTGGGCCAAGCAAAACGGCTACACCTTCCTGCCGCTCGCCCCCGGCAGCTATCCAGCGCACCACCGGGTAGCGAACTAAGCTCATTCGTGATGTTCACCAGGGCGGTCGCGGGTGCACAAGGGTGGTTGCGGGGGTCACAAGGTCGGTCGCGAGGCCGGGTAGGTACGTTAGGCCCGGTGGCGCGTAACGGGCAGAAAGCCGCGCGGGCGGGACAGGCACGAGCCTCTCCCTAGGCGATCGCCTCTGCCTCGCCCTCGGCAAACGCATGGGCGCCACCGTCCTGACCGCCGACAGAGCCTGGGGCGAGGGCACAAAGGGATTGAACAGATTCGGTAGGGCCACGACCCTACGATGTTTTATTTTGCCTCTTTGCGGTGACTGCTGGCTTCCAGAGCTTTCGCCGCGAACTTGTCGAAGTCGGACCGATAGCTGGCGTCTTGGGTAAATCCGGTGGCCCACTGGCGGAACTGAGTGGCGCGAATGGAGTTCACGCGATAGCCCACCGAGATAATCGCGTCCAGGTTGTAGTGCTTCGTCACGTAAGATTTGCCATCACTGGCAGTTATCCGGAATTTCCGGATAACTGAATTTTCCTGCAATTCCTCGGAAACAAAAATGTTCCCCAAATGCTCACTGATAGTCCTCACATCCACATCAAAGAGCTGAGCCATCAGCTTTTGCGTCAGCCAAATCGTGCCGTCTTGGTAACGCACTTCAATGCCCTCGCCCGCCTCAGCCGTGAAGACCAGGAACTGCCCGGAATCATGCTTGATCATTGTCTGAAACTCGGTGTTTCCCAAGCTCGTTTGAGGTTTAGTCGTCTGTGCCATCGCGCTTCTCTCGGTCGTTCTTTGGTGGGGTTTTCCGCACTCAACACATCACTTATGAGTCTAAACCAAACCCCTCACACAAAAAGAGACCCCCTTACCCCGGACGGTAGCTACCCGCGACGCTAGCTAGATCCTTGCCCCAGCACCCGCCCTTGTGCACTACCTATTCACCGATATACCAAACAGGCATACAATGGATATACAATGTACTACTTTCGGGCAAGGGGTGATGGGTATGACAACCTCCACAGCAGCCCGGATTAACTTCCGCACCGATGCACAAACTAAGCAATCTGCCGAGGAACTCTTTGACGCCCTGGGGCTTGATATGTCCACGGCGCTCAATATGTTCTTAAAGCAAGCGGTGCGTGAACAGGCACTTCCCATCCGTCCTGCCCTCGCCTACGTTCCCAACGCGCAAACCGCTCGTGCCATCGAGGATGCCCAGAAGGTGATTGACGGCGAGAAACCCGAAACCGGGGAAGTATTTGACAACGCCCACCAGGCGGCACAATTCCTGGACAACCTCTCATGAAAATTATCTTTGACAGCCCCCCAGCGGCACCGCACCAGGATAACTGGGGGCGACCGAGCGGCGCGAACCCGGACCCACCGAGGTTTACTTTGAAATCAAATACGCCGGCATCTGCCACAGCGACATCCACACCGGTCGCGGCGAATGGGGGCCGGCCATCTATCCGCTGACGCCCGGCCACGAAATCGCCGGCATTGTCACCAAGATTGGAACGAACGTTACAAAGTTCAAGGTTGGCGACCGTGTCGGCGTCGGCTGCTTTGTCGATTCCTGCGGGCATTGCGAAACCTGTAAGGTCGGCAACGAGCAATTCTGCCTGACAGACGGCGGCACCATCTGGACTTATAACTGCCTGGGACGCGACGGCGTGCCCACCGCTGGCGGTTATTCCCAAGGCATCACGGTCGAACAGGACTACATCTGCCACATCCCCGATTCCATCGAGCTTGACGCAGCCGCGCCGATTATGTGCGCCGGCATCACGCTGTATTCCCCGCTGACCCGCTGGGGTGCGGCCCGGGCAAAAAGGTCGCCATCGTTGGTATGGGCGGGCTTGGCCACATGGGCGTTCAGATCGCGGCAGCCCTCGGCGCCGAGACGCACGTCATCTCGCGCACCCGCGCCAAGGAAGCCGACGCGAAGCGCTTCGGTGCCGTCGAACTGCACCCCACCAGCAAAGACGGCGTCTGGGAATCGATGGAGGGTGAGTTCGACCTGATCGTTTCCACGCTGTCCGACGGCGTTTCTGTCGATGACCTGCTGGCCTGCGTGAAACCCCAGGGTGCAGTCGCCATCGTCGGCCTTCCCGAACATCGCCAAGAGTTCACCATGGCTGGACTGGTCGGTCCACAAAAGGTCCTGGCTGGCTCGAACATCGCCGGCATTGCCAAGACCCAGGAAGTCCTGGATTTCTGTGCGAAGCACAACATCGCCCCCCAGCTCGAAGTCATCAGCGGCGATAAAATCAACGAGACCTGGGACAACGTAGTGAGCGCCAAGGTGCGTTACCGCTACGTCATCAACACGTCCACGTTCTGATTCCTTTCCCTTCAATAGGTTCCCCGGTCAACGGCTTCTTCTGGCTCGCTTTTCCGGGTGGTTCTGGTTTGGTTGGATAACTGCGTCTCATTATTCGATGCGTTTTGTCTCATATTGTAATATCTACTGGACATAGCGGTTTTTCACCCGCTATGCTGAACCACCGTAAGCGAAACCACACAAAAACCGGGCGGAACCGAAAACCGACCCGAAAGGCCTATTGAAGGAAAAGAATTATGAACAAGATTGCGGGAATCGGCGCCTTCCTGGTCGGAAGCCTGATCACTTTATTCATCTGTATGCCGTTCATGCTCTCGGCGCGCGATTGCACCACCCCCGGTGCCGCAGCCGCGAACAACGCCGCGGGTGCGAGCTCGGGCGCAACTGCCAACACCAAGGTCATCGAGGTCGGCCTGTTGCAGCTGATGAGCCACCCCTCGCTCGACGACATTCGCCAGGGTATTTATGACGGCTTGGCCGAACGCGGGTACACGGACGGGGAAAACATTCGCATTGAGTACGAAAACGGCCAGGGTGACCAAACCCTGCTGAAGACGATTTCGGATCAATTCATGGCGGACAAAAAGGACTACCTGGTGGGCATTGCGACCCCGGCGGCCCAGGCGCTGGCGAACTCGTCCCAAGATTCTGTACCGGTCGTTATCTCTGCCGTCAGCGATCCTGTGGGCGTCGGCTTGGTGAAGGACAACAAGGCGCCCGGCGTGAACGTGACCGGCACCTCGGATCAGGCTCCCGTCAAGGCGCAGTTGGACCTGGTGAAGCAAATCATGCCCGACGCGAAACGCCTGGGAATCCTGTATTCGAGTTCGTCGCAGAACGTTGGCGAATCCGTGGCCGAAGCGAAGCGCCTGGCTCCCGAGTACGGGTGGAGCGCGGTCGAGGCGACTATCACGACCACGAACGACTTGGCGCAGGTCGCCGAACAGTTGGCCGGTGACGTGGACATGATTTTTGTACCGAACGATAACGTCATTGCTTCGGCCATGCCGACGCTCATTGCGGCGACCGATTCGCGCGGCGTGCCGGTGTTTCCGGTCGTGGACGCGATGGTGCAGGAAGGCGGCCTGGCAACGGTCGGCATCAACCAGCACCAGCTGGGGGTCGATACGGGTTACATCCTGGCGGACCTGATTGAAGGCAAGAAAGCCGCGGAATACCCGATCAAATTCACGGATAAGGTCGACACGATTGTGAACCTGGTGAAGGCGAAAGCCCTGGGTATCACCATTCCGGCCGACTTGGCCGCGTCCGCGAAAGACGTCAGCGCGAACTGAAACCGGGGCAAGTGGGTTTTTTGATGTCAACAAAAAACCCACGGGAGGGAGAGAATCATGGAAATCTTATTGAGCGCGCTGGCCCAAGGCGCCATCTGGACAGTCATGGGTATCGGCGTCTACATCACCTTCCGCGTCCTGAACGAAGCGGATCTGACGACCGAGGCGTCATTCACCTTGGGCGCAGCCATCGGTGCACAGCTTTTGGTGCTGGGCATGAATCCCGTGCTGGCGCTGTTGGTGGCCTTCCTGATGGGGGCGGCCGCTGGGGCGATTACCGCCTTGCTGATCACAAAGGTGCACATCAACTCGCTTTTGGCGGGCATCATCACGATGACCGGGCTGTACTCAATCAACCTCGGTTTCCTGGGGGCGGCGAACCTGTCGCTTTCGGCGGTGCCTTCGTTGAAAACTCAGTTGGGTTCAATAGGCCTCCCGCGTAACGTTGACACGTTGGTGTTGGGTATCGTGGTGGTGGCGATTGCGGTCGCGGCCCTGAGCTTCTTCTTCCGCACCGACATGGGTCAAGCCCTGATTGCGACCGGTGACAACCCGATTATGGCAAAGTCCCTGGGGATTTCCACGGGCGGGATGCTGATGTTGGGATACATGATCGGCAACGGACTCATTGCGACTTCCGGGTACCTGGTAGCGACCGACAACGGTTATGCCGACATCTCGATGGGCATCGGTTCCCTGGTCATTGGGCTGGCGGCCATCATCATTGGTGAGGTCGTTATCCGCAACGTGTCGCTGCCGGTACGCCTGTTGGCGATTTTTGTCGGCTCGGTGATCTATCGCTTGCTTTTGGCGCTGGTGTTGCGTTTCAACTTCGACACCGACAACTTCAAGCTACTCTCGGCGGTCGTGCTGGGCCTGTGCCTGTCGATTCCGACCCTGCAGAAATTCTTCCGCGAGCGCAAAGCCCGCAACGCGGCCGTAAAGGAGGTGGCTCTGGCATGAGCACCGCGAACGTAACTCAGAGCGAAAACCCGACCGGGAAGGCTATTGAATTGGAAACGACAGCAACCCAGAATGGAACGGACGGTACAAAAATGGTATTGCGCCTGGAAAACGTCAATAAGGCATTCCACCAGCGCACCGCCGACGTCTACCAGGCCTTGCGCGGGGTGTCCCTGGAGGTGCCCGAGGGCGACTTCATCACCATCGTCGGCGGCAATGGGGCAGGGAAATCGACCTTGTTGAACGTCATTTCCGGCTCGATTTTGGTCGATTCGGGCGCTGTCAAGATTGACGAGCGCGATGTGACCCGCGTGGTAGAGGAAGACCGCGCGGCGCTGGTGGGGCGTATTTTCCAGGATCCCAAGCTGGGGACCGCGCCGCGCATGACCGTGGCCGAGAACCTGTTATTGGCGCAAAAACGCGGGGAAAACCGGGGTTTTCGGGTTTCCATGACCGAGGCGAAACGGGCGGAATTCCGCTCGGTTTTGGCGCCGCTGCAGCTGGGGCTCGAGGACCGCTTGGACACCGAGATTGGCGTCCTTTCGGGCGGGCAAAGACAGTCTGTAGCCTTGATTATGGCGACGTTAAAGGCTCCGCGGCTGCTGTTGCTCGATGAGCACACGGCCGCACTGGATCCCAAAACCGCTAAGAAGGTGTTGAGCTATACCGCGCGGGTTGTGGCCGAACACGGCCTGACCGCCTTGATGATTACCCACCACCTGAAGGACGCGCTGTCCTACGGGAACCGGATGCTGGTCATGAACCACGGCCGGATTGTCCACGATTTCGACGCTTCGGCGAAGGCGGCTATGACAGACGCTGAGCTGTACACGATGGTCGGCGAGCTGGAGGACGAAGACGTGGAGCAATGAGTTTTTAGTCCCGGCTTAAAAACTCATTGCGTTCTCCCCAAACAGAAAATCGACGGGACAAGCCCGCCGATTTTCGTGGAGCATAGGGGATTCCGCGATTTCACCAAACAAAATCGGGTTCGAATCCCCTGCTCCACAATAAATTGAAAACGGGTGGGTTTTGACCCACCCTTTTTCAATTTTGTTACTTAGACGTTCATTTTGATACAAGGCTTTAGGACTGTGCAAAATCGAGGTGGGTGTGTGCAAATACCCTTAGGTGGGTGCAAATTCCGAGTGTTGGGTTCATTCCAATGGTTTGGCTAGTCGCAGTTTTTCCCGACGGATGACGTTTCGGATTTGATTGGGACTCGAAGCAGTATTTCGTTAAGAGATTCGGGTCAATAACTCTTTTACGCGCTTGGTAATCTCGTCGCGGATTTCGCGTACGACCTCTACGGGTTCACCCGACGGATCAGCGACCTCCCAGTCTTCATAGTGGGTTCCGGGGAAAATTGGGCATGATTCGCCACATCCCATCGTGATTACCCAATCTGCCATCTTCACTTTCGCCGGATCAAGTTTTTCTGGCTGCGCAAACGGCTCTATCCCTATTTCGGCGAGGGCCTCGCGCACCTCGGGGTGTACTTCCTCGGCCGGTTCGGTGCCTGCGCTCATGATGGTCACGTCAGAGCTGGCTAGTTCTTGCGCAATGGCGGCTGCCATTTGTGAGCGACCCGCATTTTGCCGACAGGCAAAAAGGATTCTGGTCACGGCGGCTCCCTTTCGGCTTGTGGTTTGTTGAGGCACGTGTTTAGCGACAACGTCAAGGAGTCGAGTATCAAAATCCGGGGCGATCGAATAGTAGGCCCACTTACCCTGCTGTTCACGGCCTAATATGCCAGCATTTACCAGCCTGGTGAGATGGTGCGAAATAGTTGACCGACTGATATTAAAAACCTCGGGAAATGAGCATGCACACACCGGGTTCGGTGAACAGCGGTATATGAACAGAGCCAGTTGCAGCCGCGTGACATCACTGAGTGCCGCAAAAATATCTGCCGCGTCCTGACATTGACCTTCGCCGGCGATTGCAGGTGCGGGGCAGCAATTCGGAGCGTGTTGGCTGGTCATACAAGAACTCTATCACACGTTTCGACTCTCATCGAAACGTGTGATAGAGTTTGCATCAATTCGACAATCATCGAAATGTAAGGAGTTAACTGTGCGTCAAATCGATATCTATGAACCGGCTTTGTGCTGTTCTTCCGGGGTATGCGGAACCGACGTAGATCAGGCTCTCGTTGATTTCAACGCGGCGCTGACCGCCCTGGATAAAGAGGGCATTACCGTCACCCGGCATAATTTGGCATCTGCCCCGGCTGATTTTGCGACTTGCGAACCGGTTCACGCATATGTTGAGGTAGCTGGCACAGACGGCCTGCCAGTTACTGTGGTTGATGGCACTATCGTTGCTACTGGTTCTTACCCGCAACTTAATCAGCTCCGTCAATTCGCGGGGGCAGCCCTGGAGGGAAAGACGACTTTGCCCGTCGTTGAGTCTGGTTGTTGTGGCGGAAGCGGGTGCTGCTAATGTCCCTTCCTGAGCTGAGCACCAAGTTTGCGTTTTTCACCGGTAAAGGTGGAGTCGGAAAGACTACGGTTGCTTGCTCTTTAGCTACCCGCGCGGCAGGTGAAGGTAAGCGAGTACTGCTAGTATCAACTGATCCAGCCTCGAATATTGGACAGGTATTCGGCCGTGAGATCGGTTCGGGCGGAGCAGAGCTAACCGACCTTGTGCCCGGGGCTATCAGTTTTGATGCGGTAGAGATTGATCCGGAGGCAGAAGCGGAGCGGTATCGCGAGTCTATCCTGGGTCCGGTTCGTGGCTTGCTGCCACCCGAGGTGCTAGCAACAACCGAAGAAACCTTGTCCGGTTCCTGCACGGTTGAAGTCGCTAGTTTTAATCGATTCGTTGACTATCTAACCAACGAAGACATTACTAGCCACTATGACCACATCATTTTCGATACCGCCCCGACCGGACACACCCTGCGGTTACTGTCCTTACCTGGTGATTGGTCTAGTTTCATTGATAAAGGCGCAGGTGACGCCTCGTGTCTGGGGCCGATGTCGGGGCTAGAGAAGAATCGGCAAACCTATCACGAGGCGGTCGCAGCTCTGTCTGACCCGGCACAAACTTCACTGGTTCTGGTGGCCAGGGCTCAAATCTCGACCCTGCATGAAGCTAACCGTTCCACCGGTGAACTACTTGAGATGGGAATCAAACCCGCACTGTTGGTGATTAACGGGATCCTGCCAGTGAGCGCCGCTACCGATCAACTGTCGGAGTCTATTTTCGCCCGGGAACAGGCGCTACTTGATGGCCTTGCCGCGAATACACAGCTGAGCGCAATCAATAGTGTTCCAACGGTACGGATCGAGTTGAATGCCACCCCGGTGATGGGGGTAGACGGCCTGTTACACCTGGGCGAGGCTGACGGTAATGAAACTTCGAGCGCGGGTCCCCTACTAGAGCCAGGCTCTGCGCAGTCCAATTCCGCGCTGCACGTTGGTTTATCCCATCTGGTGGATGAGCTAGCAGAAGGGAAACCGAAACTCGTCTTGTGTATGGGCAAAGGTGGGGTTGGGAAAACCACCGTGGCGCAAATGCTGGCATTGGAGCTCGCTAAGCGCGGCAAGCCAGTGCATTTGTCCACCACGGATCCTGCGAATCACCTCGATGTTTCTCTCGAAGATCGCATCAAAGGTTTGACGGTGTCATCTATCGATCCTGACGCGGTGACGGCTAGCTACCGTGAAGAAGTGCTCGCCACCAAAGGCGCTTCTCTCGATGCCGACGGGTACGCACAGTTGGAGGAAGACCTGCGCTCCCCATGTACGGAAGAAGTGGCCGTTTTCAAAGCATTTTCTGAGGTCGTAGCAACGGCCCAAAACCAGTGGGTCGTCCTCGACACTGCCCCCACCGGGCACACCCTGCTATTACTGGACGCCACCGGGTCCTACCACCGCGAACTCATGCGCCAATCCGGACGTGACGATTCCGCGACCACGCTCCAACACCTGCAAAATACGGAAGTGACCCGGCCAATCCTCGTGACACTGCCAGAAACCACGCCAATGCTCGAGGCACAATCCCTCGCAGTCGACCTGTCGCGAGCAGGTATTGAGCCGTGGGCATGGGTAATCAACCAGTCGCTCCCAGCAACCGAGACGTCATCATCGTTCCTGCTACGACGAGCCAATGCGCAACAGAAGATAATTAACTCGGTCGCTGATCAGGCAGGGGTACAAGTGGTTCAACTGCCCGTCATGCTCGACCATGAACTATGCAAATAGCGATTTACCGAAGCTAAGCAGTATAGGTCACCTCGTCTCTTCTACCAGTTATAAATTGTTGGACAGACGAGGTGGCCGTTTTTATTCTGAAACTTGAATGGGATGAATCCTTGTTATTGCAACCAGGCGATATGCACGGCTCATCCCGATCCTCACGCCACTGAGCCCCCAAGTGCCATCCGTTGCACCCAACCGTCAGTCTGCAACCTCCCCGATTGAATGTCTCTGACAAGCCAAAGCACCACCGGTCTGAGCAAAATATAAGGACGCTCACTTTGTATCAAAATGAGCGTCCTAGTGGTGGAGATGGGGGGGACGGGCGCGAGCGCCCGTCCCGGAGTTCCGGCTAAAACGGCACACCAGTGCCGTTTTTACGCCTCCGCACTGTTGCGCGATGGCTCACGCGGCTTACCGCCGTTGCCATCGCGCTACGGGGGTTCAATCCCCAAACTAAAACGTCCAAAACCCCAGCAAAAGCTGAGGTTTTGGACGTGGTTATGGGAACGCTGGAGTTGATACGGATTCTATAGGCTTGCCAAAGGGCTGGTAGCAGTCGTTTTGGCTTGCTATCAAGCCAAAACCGTATTTGAGTACTTAGGCTTGTCAACTCGGTTTATGGCTGCTAATGGCACCTCGGGTAATCGTCTACACGGATGCGTGATTACCTTGAACGCATAAGCGTTCACAGACGCTAGTTTTGCGCAAAGGTTAGAGTTTTGCGCAAGGGTTGCCCTGAGCTATAAGGACGCTAGAAGGGTGGGAAGCTTTTGAATGCCTCGGGGAGGTTATAGAGAATCTCGACGGCCTCTTTCTTGACATTGACATTTGACGAAAGGAGGAGCCCGAAATCCAGGTGAAGGGTTCCTCTTTCATCTATTCGGAGGGACTCAGGTTTGTTCTTTATGATGTAAGTTGCCGATTCACATGAGAATCCGGATCGCTGCAAAGCGATAGCTAGCTCGTTGGTACTGCCGTATTCAACGTAGTCATACTAGTTGTTCGGAAAGCTCTCGACATCGTGGATTTTCTTGTACTCGTTGGAGAAGCGCAGAAAGTAATTCGAAAGGCTGAAGAGAATTTGATCCTCGATAGCTTTTAGGGTATTGGCCATGACAATATTGCGATGATTTCGGCTCCCATCGTAACGAATCATCTGATAGTCATTGATGAAGAAGCGTTCAGGATTTCGCGTCTGGTATTGGAGTGCTTGGTTCATGATGTATTTGAGCCCGCGTCCTTCCATCCAACGGCAGAGGATGACGGCATACCAGCGGAGTTTCGTATGCTCGTTGGTCTTCGGGTTTCGGTATCCCAACGTTGAACTTTCGTAGATGTCCCAGTGGAAAATGATGGCTAGTTTTTCGAGGAATTCAAGTACTCGAGCGTAATCGAATGACGCTCCATCGGTGCGCTCGGGATACTTGAGACCTTGCCTGATCGCATGTTTTAGGTTCTCTACTTGGTCGACTGAAATATTGAGATCTACGTCCTGAACAGCTTCTCTCCGTGCGAAATGATTGCGGATTGATGATTCTTTTTCTTCGTCGAGATGCGCAGCAAATTCTCTGCGCACGAGGCTCTGGCGGTCTTCCATGATGTCGCGCAAGAGAATGAGCTCGTAGCGGCGGATTATTGCACGCTTATCTTCGCTTTCGCTGGCCTTCTTCTCTGGCAAAGTAACGTCGCCGCGCAATAATCTTTCAATTACTTGCTTCTTGTCTGTGTTCCTGAACAGGTTTGGATCAGTCTCGATCGATAATTTCTGCGGCGGAATGTCCCCCTCTAGAAAGGCAATGTAGTCATCTTTACTTGTTGCTGATCTTTTCCCTAATTCAGAACCGAGCATGATGACATCACCGTAGAGGTTGTACTCGATGCACCCTACCCTGCCGATCAAGTTGTTGAAATCTACTGGGCTCATCGTGGACAGACCGTTTTGGATGTGTGGCACGCCGCCCTCCAGCTCTTCTTCCAAAACGACACAGAGCTCATCGACTACGTCCAACGCGTTGTCGGGCTGGCCGCTATCGGCAAAGTCTACGTAGAAGCCTTGATTATCGCTTACGGGGATGGCCGGAACGGCAAATCAACGTTTCGGAACACCATCGCCCGCGTGCTGGGTTCGTATTCTGGGCATTTGTCGGCTGACGTGCTCACCATTTCCAATCGGCGAAACGTCAAACCCGAGTTGGCTGAAGCCAAAGGCAAACGTCTGTTAATAGCAGCGGAGATGGAAGAAGGGATGCGCCTATCAACCTCCAACGTCAAGCAGCTCGCGTCAAC
>NZ_JAXFNY010000006.1:0-136486 GCF_034180645.1 Mobiluncus sp.
TGTTTTTGTTAAACAGTCGCATGGGCCCATTTAGTGCCCCTCTGGGCATTACCCCAGAGGACCCCTTCTCCCGAAGTTACGGGGCTATGTTGCCGAGTTCCTTAACGAGGTTTCTCTCGCGCGCCTTGGTATCTTTGTACCCTCCCACCTGTGTCGGTTTTGGTACGGGATGCGGGTTAGTGCGGACGGCCTTTTCTGGGAAGCGTGGACACATGGCCTTGCCCCCGGCGTGCCGGAGGCTCGGAAGCCGCGTTCCCGCGGCCCCAAGGGATAACCATTGACCCTCGTCACTGTCCTTCTCCAAACCGTCCTTAAACCCCCACATGTGCAGGAATGTTGGCCTGCTGTCCATCGACTACGCCTTTCGGCCTCGTCTTAGGTCCCGACTGACCCCGGGCGGACGAACCTGCCCCGGGAAGCCTTGGGATTCCGGCGACCAAGATTTTCACTTGGCTTTTCGTTACTCATGTCCGCATAATCACTAGCATCCGCTCCACGGCCGCTTCCGCGCACCGCTTCGACGCTGAATGCTACGCTCTCCTACCGTCGTGCACAAGGCACGGCCCGCGAATTCGGTTCCGCGTTTACTCCCGATCATTTTCGGCGCGGAGTCTCTCGAGTAGTCAGCTGTTACGCACTGTTTAAATGATGGCTGCCTCTAAGCCAACATCCTACCTGTCTGAGAGACTTCACTGCCTTAGTGTGTTAACGCAGATTTGGGACCTTATTCGGCGGTCTTGGGCTGTTTCCCTTTCGACAATGAAGCTTAGCCCCCACTGTCTCACTCCCGGATATGCAGTCGCGCCGGTCTTCGGAGTTTGACGGACTTCGGCATCCCGGTAGGGACCCTAGATCGATCAGTGCTCTACACCCGGCGGAAGTGTTGTCCGAGGCTGCCCCTAAAGGCATTTCGGAGAGAACCAGCTATTACCCAGCTTGATAAGTCTTTCGCTCCAATCCTCAGCTCATCGAAGACCTTTTCAACGGTCACTCGTTCGCGCCTCCACCTCCCGTTACGGAGGCTTCACGCTGTCCAAGGATAGCTCGCATGGGCTTCGGGTCCAGCGCAACGAACTGGGATCGCCCTGTTCGGACTCGCTTTCGCTTCGGCTCCCCTTTCGGTTAGCCTCGCTCGCTGCGCTGACTCGCGGACTCATTATGCAAAAGGCAAACGGTCGCGTGCCGAAGCACGCTTCCATAGCTTGTGGACGTACGATTTCAGGTCTGTTTCACTCCGCTAGCAGCGGTTCTTTTCGCCTTTCCCTCGCGGTACTGGTTCGCTATCGGTCATCGGTGAGTGTTTAGCCTTGGAGAGTGGTCTCCCCTGATTCGGACGGCGTTTCACGTGCACCGTCCTAATTGGGATGCCGGTAGGTCCTGTCGGGTTTTCGGCTAAGGGGCTCTCACCCGCTGTGGCGCGACTTTCCAGTCGCTTCGCCTAACCGTTCAGGTACCACGTCCCGGTCCCGCAACCCCGGGGGGCAGGCCCCCCGGTTTGGGCTCCTGCGCTTTCGCTCGCCGCTACTCGCGCAATCTCTTTTGATTTCTCTTCCTGCAGGTACTGAGATGTTTCACTTCCCTGCGTGTCGCTCCCGCGGGCCATGTGTTCGCCCGAGGGCAGTGGGGGATGAGCCCCACTGGGTTGCCCCATTCGGAAACCTCCGGATCAGCGCCTGTTGACGGCTCCCCGGAGCTTGTCGCAGTCTTCCGCGTCCTTCCTCGCCTACCGATGCCAAGGCATCCGTCGTACGCCCGTATACGCTTAGCAAGAAACTTTTCGCCTCGCTTCCGGACGGCCGAGCCGCCCGGTCTCGTATATGAGTTGTAATTCTCTTTATTCTCCAACCAGCAGTTTTCAAGGAACGAATTCAACCCTCACGGGCGAACAGGTGCATAGTATATCAATTTTTCGGCCTACCGCGCAAGGGGGGAAATTCAAATCTTGAGAGATTTCCAATTAATCACACAAATATACGATGAACAGTAAAAATAAGGTGAAATACAAGACTGAATGAGAAGAACAACAAAAGCGCTGCGGTGAACCGCAGCGCCCTGATGCCTGAAAAAGTGGAATCGATGTGATTACCAAGCGTAATGCGCAAACGCCTTATTCGCAGCGGCCATCTTGTGGACGTCATCACGCTTCTTAATGACATTACCCTGACCAGCGAATGCATCGAGTATTTCGGCAGCGACAGCTGCCGGCATACCCATACCGTGACGTGCCGACGCATACTGCGTCGTCCAGCGGAGCGCAAGCGAAAGTTGACGATTCTCCTTGATCGGAGTCGGGACCGGATAGGTCGTGCCACCAACGCGACGTGTCTTGACCTCGACCTGCGGCTTCATGTTCTCGATTGCGGACTGAACGACCTCAAGCGGAGACGCAAAGGTCTTCTCGTCTTTCACGAACTTCGACGGATCATCTTTCATCTTCTCGGCAATCTTTTCAATCGCACCATAGACGATCTTCTCCGCGACAGTCTTCTTGCCGTCCTTCATGATGACGCGAATCATGTGCGCGACAAGTTCCGAATTGTATTTCGGGTCAAGAACAATGCGCTTGACAATGGCTTTACCTCTGCGGCTCATGGATTACTTCCCCTCTTCCTTCTTCTGACGCTTCATGCCGTACTTCGAACGGCTACGGTTGCGGCCCGCAACGCCCAGAGAGTCGAGCTTGCCACGAACAATGTGATAACGAACGCCCGGAAGGTCCTTCACACGGCCACCGCGCACTAGCACGATGGAGTGTTCCTGAAGGTTGTGGCCAACGCCGGGAATATAGGCGCTGACTTCGATGCCGGAAGAAAGACGCACACGAGCGACTTTACGCAGAGCCGAGTTCGGCTTCTTCGGGGTGGTGGTGTACACACGAGTGCACACGCCACGACGCTGCGGAGAGCCTGCCAAGGCCGGGGTCTTGGACTTCGTGCGCTTGCTGGTACGTCCTTGGTGGACGAGTTGTTCAATGGTAGGCACAGTAACTCCGTTTCTAGAATTTGTCTGGAATCTAAGGCTTTGTAGCCGCCCCGCGGACATAGCTGTACCGTCCGGGGGCCGGTCCGCCTTCCTTTGAGTCCTTGGTTCAAGAACGGCATTTTAGGTTGCGTCCGGAGCTCGAACGGAGCGAGCCCGCTGTTCGCGCGAGTTTCTTCGCACGACTCTGGGTGACTAAAAACAGACACCAAAAAGCAATCTTACCAAAACAGCACAGCCGCGACAAAACCGGTCGTGAAGCTGACCAAATCTGGCTGCACTATAATACAGTCATGAGCAAAGACCAGCCCGAACCTCAGCACTCCGAGCCCGTCGAACACGCCGCGGACAGTCCCCTGGCAGCCGCAAGTACCGCCAAAGCACGCTTGGCCGGGGAAAAGGGCGTGTGGATGCAAGCGACTTTGCTGCCCCTGGCGCTGATTGGGGTCTACCTGGTGGTTACCGGTTTGGCATTGAATATCTATGATGCCGTGGCGGGCACCGGCAACTCGCCCCAGGGAATTTTTGACGCGCCTCTAGCGCTAGGGTTTTGCGGTCTGATCCTGTGCATCGCAGAGATTGCCGTGTACCGCTTCCTGGTGGGCTTGTTTGCGAAACGCCAAGTGTCGGAGCTCGCGGTCAAACCAGCATTGCCCGAAACCCTGGCGGGAATTGCTGTGGGGGCGGGACTGGTGAGCCTGCCGATGCTGATCTTGTGGGCCAGCGGGCACTGGCAGCTGGTAAAGGTCAGTATCGAGCCCGGCGTGGGTCTGGGCATAGCTATGGGTCTCATGTCTTGCGTGTGGGAAGAACTGCTGTTCCGCGGGGTAATGGTGCGGCTCTTTGACCGAGCCTGGGGGCCGGTGTGGGCCATCACCATGTCCACCGTAGTGTTCGGAGGGCTACACCTGATGAATCCCGGAATGACTGGAATGGGCGTCGTCGCCCTGGCTCTCAGCGGTGGACCGCTACTGGGAGCGGCCTACCTGTGGAAACACCGGCTGTGGTTTCCTATCGGGCTGCACTTTGGATGGAACGCGATGCAGGGCTCTTTTTGGGGGTCGATTGTGTCCGGTACCGGGGAACAACGCGGGCTCTTACAAGGGACTTTCGTCGGCCCCGAATGGATTACCGGCGGCAGCGTCGGGGTGGAAGGTTCTTTCCTAACCGCCATCGTTTGCTTGGTCGCCACGACACTAATCGTGCTACAAATGCGCCGGCACCCTGAAAGCCCGGATTTGCCTCAGAAATGAGCTGGTGAACTGGAGTAACCCGGCAGGTAATGATTGCACCGGTCGCGAGTCTCGGGGGAATACGTTTAGACTGAAAACCGATTTGGGGAGGTAAATATTGTCAGCTGGGTTGTTGGCGCTACTGGATGACGTGGCGGCTCTGGCGAAAGCCGCAGCCACTTCACTTGACGACGTGACGGGGGTAGCGGCCCGGGCCAGCGGCAAGGCCGTTGGGGTCGTGATTGACGATACTGCCGTCACCCCGCAGTATGTAGCAAGGATAGCCCCGAAACGAGAACTTCCGGTCATCGCCAAGATTGCCCGCGGCTCAATCATTAATAAAGCCGGAATCCTGGTGGTTGCGCTGCTGTTGAATTATTTTCTGCCCGCCGCCCTCACCCCCATCTTGATGGTGGGAGGGACATACTTATGTTTTGAAGGCTCCGAAAAAATTTTGGGCCAGTTTTTCCACCACCAGACTGGCGCTGTCGACAACACTCCAACCTCAACTAACGCCGCAGAGGAAGAAAAACGCATCGTCCGGGGAGCCACCCGCACGGACCTCATCTTGTCCACCGAAATTATGGTGGTGGCCCTAAATGAGGTCCGCACGCAGAGCCTGGCAACGCAAATCGGGGTCCTGATTGTGGTAGCTATCCTGATTACAGCGTTGGTCTATGGAGTGGTTGCGCTGCTGGTAAAAATGGATGACGTGGGCTTGGCGCTGAGCCGCACCCATCACAAAGTCTCCCAGGTCATTGGGCTGATGCTGATTCGCCTGATGCCCACTGTCCTCAAGGTTCTTTCGACAGTCGGGGTCGCGGCGATGCTGTGGGTGGGAGGACACCTGTTCTTTAGCGGACTAGCTGAACTGGGGATGCCTCTCATATTTGGATTTATGCAGGCTTGTGGTCACGCGATAGCGAGTACTCTGCCGGTGGCTGGCGCGGCCGGTGCTTGGCTCACAGAAACCTTATTAGCTATGTTGCTGGGCTTGGGTCTCGGTGCCATGGTGACGGTAACGGTTTGGGGTATTAGCGCCATCGTAAAGCGAATTCGTCGGAAAAATAGGCCGGAAGAACCCTAGCGAGACACCGTCACCGAGGCGGGTTTAGGAGTGGGAGGTGATTCGTTCCAAAGCCGAGTTTTCCACGACCTGTTCCAGACTGTCGTGAATAATTTTGGCGCGTCCCGGTCCCACTCCATCGATTTCCATCAGTTCTTCGGTGGAAACCTCTAGCAGCTCAGACAAGGTCCCCCACCGGCGCGTAATCGCCTCGACGATATGGGCGGGAAGCCGCGGAATCCGCGCCAGCATCCGCAAACCGCGGGCGCTCAAAGGAATCTCGAGGATTTCCGAACCCATCCCGTTCACCCCGATAATGCGGGCCACCAAGCTCAAATCCAACAGTTCCGCATCGTCCAGTTCACCCAGTCGATTCACAATCTTTTCCTCTGAATATTCATCGGGAATATAGTCACGAATCAACAGGGAACGGTTCACCGCAAAGCCGCGCATCAGCTCGGATTGCTGCATTTTCAGCAGACGCCCGTGTTCACCCAGCTGAATGAGCATATCGGAAACTTCATGTCCGACCCGGCGCACCATTTCTTGACGTTGCACCACCAGCGCCACGTCACGAGCAGTAACCATGTCATCGATTTCCATGGCGGTCAACGAGTCAGAGACTTCATTCAAACGAGTCCGATATTTTTCCAAGGTGTCAATCGCCAGAGACGCACGAGTCAGCAGGGTTTCCGGGTCTTCCAAGACGTAGCGTTTATTGCCCAGATACAGCGAAATGGCCCGGAGGGAATGCGATACGGCAATGACCGGGTTGCCGCTTTGCACCGCGACGCGGTGGGCGGTGCGGTGTCTCATCCCGGATTCAGTCGTGGGTATGGAAGGATCTGGAAGCAGCTGGACGTTAGCGCGGCGAATCCGCCATTTATTTGGGTCGATGATGACTGCGCCATCCATTTTGCACAGTTCCCGCAGCCGCGTGGCCGAGAAATCAATGTCGAACTCAAAGCCGTCCGAACAAATCCTTCTGATGTGGTCCTCGTAGCCCAAAACCACTAGGGCGCCGGCATGAGCCCGGATGACCCGATCGAGTCCGTCGCGCAGCTCCGTGCCCGGAGCCAACATGGTAATCACTTCCCGGAATCTCTGCGCGTCGTTCATGGTTTTATCCTACTGTTTTCGCGGGGTTTTCGTTACTGGTTTCCGGCGGATTTTCCGGCGCTGGGGTGGGAGCGGGGAGCGGATTCTGCAGAGCAAAGACGGTTTCTGGCCCGGTAACGGCTCCATTCCACACCGGGTTGAGGCGATAAGTACCGGCAGTTGCGACGTTACTGGCTGGCGAACAATCCGCGTTATGCACCAGACCGTCCCAGTTCAGAATTTGTTTCCAAGTCATGCCGCGGTCCAGCAACAGTTGCTGTGTCGGGGCATCCGTGGGTTGGCAGCTAGTCGAGTTGAAAATGATTTGGTTGCCCGAAATGATTTGCATCCCTACCTTCGCGGGGTCAATCATCACGGTGCAGGCGGTTTTACCGGTGTTGTGCACAGTCATTTCAGCCTGATCCCCAGCCCCGACATTAATCACGGCGCTGGGATGAGTTAGTGCAACCTCCAGGGAGTTGTCCGGGCAGGGCTTCGGTGGGGGAAAAGTGCGTTCTTCCATCCGCATTTGATAAGCCTTAGCCTCGGCCGTCTGGGCGGTTTGCCACCGGGTAAATGCGGCCGCGACCTCACGAATCGCTAACACCATTCCCACGATTGCCAGAATTACAATCGCCAGAGCAATCAGACGGTTGCGCCGAATTTGGGCCTCAGTGTACTTTGGCGGACGCGGCTTTCCATGGTTTTTCGGCGTTTTTCCGGTGGTCCTGGACGGTGATTTACGCGCTGTGGTGGTTCCGGATTTCCTACCGTTTGGGGACACCGTAGAGCGCGACTGTTTCGCCGCGCGTTGTTTGTCTGTGTCAGTGTCCACCATGCTCCTAAGTTACGGCTTAGAAACGCAAAACCCGAAAGTCCACGCCGTTAGTTGTTAGAATTTTGTCAAAACGAAGGAGTTTTCATGAGCGCGTCCACAAGGCACGAGTCCTCCGGCCGGGGTTCACATGGCCAGATAGTTACCCCCCACCAACTCGCAATCACCGGCATCGGTTCCCTGCTGACCTTTGCCTGGTACGCCTCCCCGGATTTATTTACGGAAAAGAAACCGAGAGCCTTGGTGCGCCTGGGTATTATCCCCGCTTTGACGGCTTTGACCGCTTTGGTGGCACGGGATACTGTCACCGCAGTACGTGATGACATCGCCTCGGAAAGTCCCGATCAAGAGGCGTGGGAAATGACCAGCGACAACGTGAAGTTTGATCCGAAAAACCTGGATTGGCGCGTGCTGATACTTCTGGGAGCTTTCGGAACGGTATTACTGGGTTGCAGTATTTGGCTTGAGTTCTGGTTGTTCCGCCGTGGCGAGCGTCGCCGTAAGTCCGGGGTGAAACTGGCTCATACCCGTCAAGCTATCCCCATTTCCCTGCTGTTCGCCGCGGGCTACTTGGTTGACGACGCACAAACAAACTGATGCCAGCGCCGGTTTGAGAGGCTTTCGCCCCACCTATCTAAGCTGCTTCCGGGGTCGCTCCGGGCGAGGATTGAGATTTCGGGTCCTCCGGGTCAATGGTGCAGACTTTTTCGATGACCAGCCCGGTTACCACCATAAATACCGCGCCGATAACCGCCACAATCTTTTTCCATAATGTCTCTGCCAGAGCATCGTTTCCCAGGTTTGCCAGGATAAAGATGCTCTGTGCCCCAAAATAGCCCAAGAAAATAGCACCGGTGTGCGACAGGGCTAGAGACAGCGCCGCCACCCGAGCGGCCCCCACCGCGCTCATCCAGGTCGCCTGACGCTTCTTGAGCCTCTGCACGTGCGCCGCCAACCAGGCACTCAAGAGGGAAATAATCAGGGCGACCAAACCAAACTCCACACCGTCACGCGGCAACGAGGCGCCTTGGTTGTACATGAAATTCAACAACGAGGCGCTTAGGGCTCCCACCACCACGGTCAAGAGCACCAGAACGATGGGTTTCGTGTGGCTCATCAGTGCCGCCGCTTCCTGACACGCTGCCACTGTGTAGCCGGCAGCTCGGACTGAGAGGAGGAAGGAGAATCCCCGGCGGATGGGCTGTAATCTTGACGAATAATGTCGATTTCGGTGTCATTGTCGACCACGCGCAGCCGCGCCTCCGCTTGGGGCATGGCAGCTTGCCAAGACGGCAGATCGAAAGCATCGCGATCCCCGACTTGCGTCTCAGCCAGCGGGGAAACTTCGGGGGCGGCCGGGGAAGCGGATACAGAAGGGAGGTTCGGTGCGGTCTGCTCCGGTTCCGGGTCGGTCGCCAACCAGTCTGTCCACAGATTCACGATTCCGTTGGCGTCTTGTGCCCAAGCCGCAAGCTTGGAGACGGAGCGACCCTCCAGAGTCGCGTGAGGGTCGAGCTGGGACCAGGGCACCAGGACAAACGCTCGAGTAGCGGCTCGCGGGTGAGGCAAGACCAGGCGAGAGTCCTCTGAAGTTACCCCTTTAACGTCAATCACGTCAACGTCTAAAGTGCGCGCTGCCCAATGATAGGGACGTTCCCGCCCGTGAGTATCTTCCAGATGATGCGCCAAATCCAACAACTCGGCCGCGGACAGACGCGACCACACTCGCACCACCGCGTTGTAATAATCAGGCTGCGGGGCAGCGCCGGGCTGCAGCACTGGACGGGTCCGAGCCAAGGGCGAAACTTCCACCCGTTCAAACTCCGGAGCAGACTGCAGGACGGCCACTACCTCTCGCAAGGTTCCCAGAGGATTGCCCAGATTTGCCCCCAAAGCCAAAACTGCGGGGCGGGCTTGCTCGGGACGCAAGGTCAGATTGGCTGGAAAATCAGCTAGGTGCGCTGCAAAATCCGCCCGCGTGCGCAAAATGCTTATCGCCACATCTTCGAATTGCACGTCCATGCATGCATGAGGCTTATGCAAGGTGACTTGGACCGCCGCAATGCGCGAATCCTCCAGCACGGACAGGGCGATGTGCGTAGCCAGACGTTCAATCAGGGAGGCGCTTTTCCCTTCAATGACCGCGACAATTTTTTCAGCCACGACCGAGTAATCAACGGTGTGGGCCACATCGTCCGAGCTGGCAGCCCGCCGCGAATCGAACCATAGGGTGAGGTCGACCGAAAAATCCTGGGGGGCGTGATGCTCAGATTCCAAAACTCCGTGAATGCCCCGCGCGAAAATCCCGCGCAGAGTGATGGAATCCAGCCCATCCAAACGGTCAACCACGTCAACGGAGCGCCCGGAGATTCCCCCTAGAGAATTCGATATGGATACATCATGTAAAGTCATCTTTAAAACCGCCTCTCAACAGGGATGATGGTGGGCATCAAGGAAGGCTGCCGCCTGGACGGCCACCGCTACCGGGGCTACGTTGTGTACGCGCACCGCCCAAACCTTGTGAAGCGCGCAAAACATGGAAACTGCCGCGGTGGCATCGTCGCGAGGATGACGGTCACTCGCCACCGTTTCCAAATCTGCTAGATATCGCTTTCGTGACGGGCCGACCAACACCGGGTAGCCGCGGTGTAAAAACACGCCAAGGTTAGCCAACACGTCCCAATCCTGCTCACCGACCTTGGAAAATCCCAGTCCAGGATCGATAATGACCCGGCGCATATCAATGCCGCTGTGGCGCATCAGTTCCAGGCGACGCTCCAACTCATTCCAGGTTTCCACCGCAACATTGTCATAAACCGCCAACTGGTTGGCTACCTCCGGGCTACCCCGCCAATGCTGGCAAATATAGCTCAGCTGCGGGTAGCGAAGCTGTAGCCCGGCGATAGTGGTAAACATAGAGTCGTCCACGATGCCGCCTGAAACATCGTTTATGATGCTGGCTCCTGCCGCCGCGGCTGCCTGAGCGGTTTTCGCGTGCAGGGTATCCACTGAGACAGTCACCCCGGCCGCAACCAACTGCTCAATAACCGGTAGGATACGGGCAATTTCTTCCTCGACTGCTACGGGTTTGCGACCCGGCGCGGTCGATTCACCCCCCACGTCAATGAGGTCAGCTCCCTGTGCCACCATTTCCGAACCGTGAGCCACCGCCTGACTCGGATCAAGCCATTTTCCACCATCCGAAAAGGAATTCGGGGTCACGTTCAAAATCCCCATCACCAAGGTGCGCTCCGGTTGCAGATAGTCCGGCAGCGCTGATGTCGAGGTCTCAGGCTGTGTCTGGGCTACAATAGTCATCCCCGATTCCTCTTTCCTGTTTCGTTTCTGAACCGGCTCGGGCAGAATCCAAACCGATTATTGGCAGCGTCTTAATCCGCGGACAAAATGAGACTCATGGCCTCAGAACGCGTCGTGCTGGATTGTTCCATCACCCCGCGCACTGCAGAAGTCGTGGTCCGCGCCCCCGGCTTCTTTACCCCGCGCACCGTCATACACATATGCTCAGCCTGCAACACCACGATGACCCCTTGCGGTTGGAGCACCTCCCACATCGCATCAGCGATTTGCTGGGTCAGGCGTTCTTGCACCTGCAAACGGTGGGCGTAACCGTCTACCAGCCGCGCCAGCTTGGACAGTCCCGTAACCCGTTTCCCCTGCGGGATATAGCCCACGTGCGCCAGACCAACAAACGGCAGCAGGTGGTGTTCACACATGGAGTTGAACGGAATGTCTTTGACCAATACAAGGTCGTTGTGTTCCACCGGGAACATTCGCTCCAGGTGCCTTCGCGGATCCTCCTGGTAGCCTTGCAGCAGCTCTCCAAAAGAGCGAGCCATCCGGTCCGGGGTTTCGCGCAAGCCCTCACGGTCGGGGTCCTCCCCTACGGCCGCCAACAGATCCCGGATTGCCCGGGTCACCCCTTCAGGGTCATAGGTCGCGTTCATTTGTTTTCTCTCTCACTAGGTGCTGGCGGTAAAGGTTCCGCGGTCGGGTTTTCACTTGGAGGCAACGGGTCCGTGTCGTCGAGAATACGCACCTCGTGTTCTTTCCTGGCCGGAGGAATCGGCAGACTCAAATCATCCGGAGCTGCGGCGTTCGGTTGCGAAGCTGCCGGGATTTCCTCGGTTTTCACTTCCCCCTGCCCAAACGGCACGGTCCCCCCAATCCCAGAATCCGCCAACGGGCGGTCGGCTCCGTCCAGAGCAAAACATTCTCCTGGTTTCGCGCTAGCTTTGGCTTTACGAATCCTCACGGCTTCAGGAATCTCGATGGGTCCGCGGTCGTCAGAGGTCAAGCCCTCGTATGACTGCCAGACGGCACGGCGCGGCGCTTTCTTAACATCCTTAAAGACGACATCCAAGGCTTTCTCGTCCAGAGTTTCTTCCTCCAGCAAGCGGCGTGCCAACGTGTCCAAAATGTCACGATTCTCAGTAATGATGGACCAGGCTTCTCGCGTGGCGGCTTCCATTAGAGCTTGCACTTCCGCATCGATAGCATGGGCAGTGGAATCGGAATACTCCTGCGCTTTGCCGTAATCCATACCCACGAAAGGTTCATCGTGGGAGCTGCCATAACGAACCGCCCCCAACCCGGCCGACAAGCCCCAGCGGGTCACCATCTTGCGGGCGATAGCGGTGGCATTTTCAATGTCGTTAGACGCCCCGGTGGAGGGGTCCTGGAACACGATTTCCTCTACGACTCGACCTCCCATGGCGTAAACTAGCTGGTCCAACAACTGATTACGGGTTTCGGAGTAGCGATCCTCGGTAGGCATGACCATGGTGTAGCCCAAGGCGTGTCCGCGGGGCAGAATCGTCACTTTCGTCACGGGGTCGGAATAGTTGGATGCCGCAGCGCACAAGGCGTGGCCACCCTCGTGATAGGCGGTGACCAGTTTGTCGTGGTCGTTCATAATCCGGGAATGCTTTTGGGGTCCGGCAATAACCCGGTCTACCGCTTCATCGAGATCCTGAGCGGTGATGATTTCCCGGCTGTGTCGTGCCGCCAGCAAGGCCGCTTCGTTCAAAACATTGGCCAAGTCCGCGCCGGTGAATCCCGGGGAGCGTTTGGCCAGTGATTTCATATCTGCCTCGGGAGCCAGGGGCTTATTCTTCGAGTGAACCGCCAGAATCGCTTCGCGCCCCTTTAGATCCGGCGCTTCAACTGCTACTTGACGGTCAAAACGACCGGGACGCAGCAAAGCTGGATCGAGTACGTCGGCACGGTTTGTGGCGGCAATCATGATGACGTTGGTGCGTTCGTCGAATCCGTCCATCTCTACCAGCAGCTGGTTCAAAGTTTGTTCACGTTCATCGTGCCCCCCGCCCAGGCCGGTGCCGCGGTGACGGCCTACCGCGTCAATCTCGTCAACAAAAATGATGGCCGGAGCTGCCGCCCGCGCCTGCTCAAACAAATCCCGCACCCGGGAGGCGCCCATACCCACAAACATCTCGACGAACTCGGAACCGCTCATAGAAAAGAACGGTACCCCGGCTTCTCCGGCGACAGCGCGAGCCAATAGGGTCTTACCCGTGCCGGGAGGACCGTAGAGCAGCACTCCCTTGGGAATTTTCGCCCCGAGCTTGTGGAACTTTTCGGGTTCCGCTAGGAACTCTTTGATTTCCTCCAATTCCTCCACAGCTTCATTGGCTCCCGCAACGTCAGCGAAAGTCACTTTCGTTTCGTCCTCTTTGTTGAACATCCGTGGCTTGGCTCGACCCATTCCGAGGGGACCCATTCCCCCGCTCATGCGCGAAACAAACCAGAAAAACACCACAAAGAGGATAATCATCGGCACCATCAAAGTGAGCATGGACTCCCACCAGGAGGACACCGGATAGATAGAATCAAAACCCTTCTTTGGTTTCGCGTCGGCTACCGCATTCGCAACGGTTTCCGCTTGGGGACGAACATAAGAAAATGAGACCTTTTTCCCCGCGTCAGCATTCGGTTTCATCCCGAAGGGACCGTCTTTCGGCAGGTATGCCCGCGGACGTTGGTAGGACTTGGTCAACTCCATACTGACGGTCTGGGTGCCATCGTTGATAACGACTTTTTCAACGGTGTTGCCCCGCAGCAGCGTCAAACCTTCGTCAGTAGTAATGCGAGTAGGACCGCCTTGGGCAGAAAAAACCATGAAAGCCACAATGATGGCGATGACTACAAGAGCCGCTATGCCGCCAGAGATTTGTTTTTTCTTTTGAGTTTTATTCGTCTTGTCCATGTTCACTTTTCCGTTATCCGGTACAACACCTTAAGCCTACCAAACAGCTATACAATGGGTGCATTCCCGCAGTTTTAGGCTAACCACAAAGAGAGCATCATGAAGATTGTTATCGCGGCAGATTCATATCCCCCAGATGTGAGCGGGAATGCGATTTTTTCCCAGAACCTGGCTCGCGGACTGCGCGTTCGGGGCCACAGCGTTCATGTAATCGCTCCTTCCCCGGTTTCCCGGCCGTACATCGCCAACGTGGCGGGTATTACCGAACACCGGATGCGTTCCCACGAGTTCGCCTATCTCCGCGGTTTCTGTATGAGCATGCCTTGGGAAATCAGTCGCACCGTGCGCCGAATTCTGCAGGGCTTGAACCCCGACGTGGTACATGTGCAATCTCACCTCAGTGTGGGTCGGGTCGCGTGCAAATACGCCAACGAATTGGGACTGCCGTTAATCGTCACGAACCACTTCACTCCCGAAAACCTCTTTAATCGCCTCTCTTGCTGCGTCCCAAAGTTCATCAGCAAGCTGCTGGCGGACATGGCCTGGAGGGACCTGGGAAACGTGTTTCAGCGAGCCGATCGCTTGGTTGCTCCCAGCCCTACCGCTATCGAAGTCATGAAAGAACACGCGCATCTCGGCGGTGGCGTTTCCATCAGCAACGGGGTGAATCTGCCGATTTACCAAGCTGCCGCTCAAAAGGCTGAAAAAGACCCAATTCCCCACCTTTTGTACGTGGGACGCCTAGAAAAACAGAAACACGTAGACGACATCATCACTGCCCTGGCCCTGTTGCAGCCCTCTACCAAACTACACTTTGACATTGTGGGAACCGGCACTAAGAAAGAGGACTTGCGGCGGAAAGCGGCGGAACTTCGGGTCATAGACCGGGTAACTTTCCATGATTACCTGGACGACGACGCCCTCATCGAGATGTACGCGCGCAGCGATATTTTTGTCAATGCCTCCACCGGGGAGTTGCAGTCTTTGGCGACTTTGGAGGCGTTGAGTTCGGGCATTCCAGTAGTCCTGGCGAATGCAGTGGGTCTGCCGCACTTGGTGCGTCCCGGAGTCAATGGCTACCTGTTCCAGCCCGGAGATATTGAGGCCCTCTCTGATTACCTGGAGGACCTGGCTATAAACGAGCAAAAACGCAAGTTTATGGGCAAGATGAGCTTAGAAATAGCCCAACCCCATGACTTTGAAAATACTCTAGACAGCTACGAAGCCCTATACCGCTGTGCTCAGGAAGAAAACGCTACAGCGCGCCAGCATCTGGACGCTATCGATCCCGACTACGTGTTCCCCCAAGAATAGCCGTGAGGCTAATTTTCGTAAACGTGGGGTGCTAACAGCCCGATGAACGGCAGGTTGCGATAGCGCTCGGCATAATCCAAACCGTATCCAACCACGAATTCGTTGGGAATATCGAAGCCGACGTAGCGCGGATTCACCACCGCTTTGGCAGCATCGGGTTTACGCAGCAAAGTCGCAATGTTCAGGGAGGCACACCCCCTGGTACGCAGGTTTGCCTCCAGCCAAGACAGGGTCAAACCGGAATCGATAATGTCCTCCACGATTAAAACGTGACGGTCTTTGATGTCGGTGTCCAGGTCCTTTAAAATCCGCACCACCCCGGAAGATTTTGTCCCCGAACCGTAGGAGGACACCGCCATCCAATCCATCTGAATGGGCGAGTGCAGCTTCCTAGCCAAGTCAGCCATCACCATGACCGCCCCGCGCAGCACCCCCACCAGCAGGATTTCGTGGCCCGCGTAGTCTCTGTCAATGACGGCCGCCATCTGGGCGAGCCTTGATTGAATCTGTTCCTCGGTCAATAAGACCCGTTCCATGTCTGCACCCATGTCTGCAGCGTCCATCACATGCCTCCCTCGAGTTGCAGGTACATTCTAAAAGTTTTACTGCTGGTCCGTGTCTATTTTAGACTTTCCCTCCGCATTGCCTAAATGCGACAGAATCTGACTCAATCCGAAAGATTTTCGCGCTCAGAAACATCGCGGTGGCGAGCAAATTCCAAGAAGCCTTCCCGGCGGGTCACGGTAATCCCGGGCAGAGCCAGCGAGCCTTGGCCATGCCAATCATGAATCAGGTCCACTACGCCACGCAGGTGGGCTTCAGTAAGGGAATCCACCCTCGCCCCTGCTAACAGGCTCGCTCGGCGTACCACCCGGCGCAGGACCGGGGCGGAATAGCGGATTAGGTCGCGATATTTGTAGCCTTCAATGACAGTGAGGTCCAGTTTCACACTGTCTCCCGGTTCCCCATCGCCGGGCTCGTCGCTCAGCACTTCCCAAAAGACCTGTTCCGCGAGGGTTTCCAGTATGGTGTCGTCCTCGGCGGCCTGACCGGCCAGACGTGCCAGAGCGGGAGCGGGGTCTTGGCCGAGCGCGGCCGCGAGCGCGGGCATAACCTGTTCGCGGATGGCAGCACGAGGTAACGGCTGACCAGCGGCAGTTTTCACGGGGCCTTCCATTCGGTTGCTCGGATCGTTGACGGCTACGAGCCCAGCCTGCTCACAAGCGGCTTGGGTGCAGGTCCGCCGAATTCCCAGCAACGGACGCGCTAGGCGCAAATCCACCGCGGCATCAGCCCTGGAATCTTCCTCTCTCCAGGCAAAACGTAAGGGTAGGCCGGTTTGGCAATCCAGGGATTCAAACTCTCTCATAGCCGAAATCGAACGTAGCGAGGAGCCGCGCGCCAAACGTAACAAGACGGTTTCTGCCTGGTCATCAAGCGTATGCCCGGTGAGGATAACCGCGTGGTCCTTTCCCTGGGCTTTGGCCTGAGAAACAGCTGCCTGGGCCAGCAATCCCCAGCGCAGGAGGCGAGCCTCTCCCTCTGGTCCGTTTGCGCCTCCACGTCTCTCCCCTCGCAACACTGTCGCCGCAGTAAACCCCAGTTCGTGGGCGCACCGGAGGGCGGCCTGGGATTCTGCCGCAGACTCGGGCCGCCAGCCGTGGTCTACCGTAAGGCAACTGATAGCCCACGGGCGAGGATGACGCAGGGCGACACGAATTAGCGCCGCCGCTAGGCTCAGCGAATCAGGGCCGCCCGATAGCGCCAGACACAACAGAGTACTGTCGGGGGAATCTATTGATTGCAGCACGCGGCGCACCGCAAGCTGGATTTCACCTAGGGCACCCCCAGCATCACGCTCCCAAAGGCGCACTTCTGAGCCCTTGGGGCTAACAAAAGGGGGCAGAGAACTCATGGACGCATTCTATTAGAGGCGCGCCACGAAAGGCATAATCCTATTCTGGTTATAGAAGTTGAAAGTACCCACCGTACTACCGGGCTTCGGCGCCATCAGGATGGTGTCGCCACCGGAGTAAATGGCCACGTGGTAGACCCCGTTACCAGTCCCGTTATTCGACCAAAACACCAAATCTCCCGGCTGTTTTTCGCTGAAGGGAACATTGGCGTAGGCGTTGTATTGGGCGGCCGCGGACCGCTGCACCCCTTTGCCAAGTTCTTTCATCCCCGCATAAACCAGTCCGGAGCAGTCGTAGCCATCAGGCCCCGTTCCTCCCCAAATGTAAGGAAGGCCCGTTTTCGTTTTGGCCCACTCCAGTAAGCTCGGCCCGAATCCCCCGCTCGCGGCGTTGCTGGGAGGCAAAGCGGGCTGAGAAGTCGGTGCTGGTGCCGTTGTCGGCTGGGAGGGTACAACGCTCGGCTGTGAGGTCACTTGCGGCGATTGTCCCGAAGCTGCGCGCTGGCGAGCCTGACGTTCTGCCTGCTCTCTCGCGGCCTGCTCGCGGGCTTTTTGCTCCGCTGCCTGCTGGGCTGCCCGGGCTGCGGCCTGCTGGGCCGCCAGAGCTTCTTGTTCTTCACGTTGGCGCTGTGCCGCGGCCGCTAGTGCTGCTTGACGTTCCTGCTCGACTTTTTCCTGACGGGCTTTCTCTTCCGCAATTGTCACTTCGCGTTCCCGCGCCAGTTCAACAATGATTTTTTCCCGCTGAGATTCGAGTTTCTTTAACTCATCCAAGGCTTCTTGAGCCTGAGCACGAGCGGTTTTTTCCGTAGTAGCCAGGCTGGCTGCGGCATCTTTCTTAGCTTTGGCAGCGCGATTAGCTTTGTCGCTCAAAACTTCGGCGACATTTTGCAACGCCATCAATCCCTGAGTTTGACTGTCTGCCTGATTACCCAAAGCATCGGTGACGGCTTCTTTCAAAGCGGCATCGCGGAAGGCGTCGGATTCGGTGATAGCCGCCAAGTCAGATAATCCGCTGCTGTTTTGGCGATACATCGCAACAGCTAGTCGACCCAATTTGGCTTTGGCCGCATCGGCTTCTCGCTTCGCTGCTTGGGCTTTCTTCGCGCTTTCACTGGCTTCGGCGGTGGCCGCATTCAGAGCATCGGTAGCCTCGGCAAAATCCTCAGCTGTTTGGGCATAGTGTAACTGGGCTTCATCGACTTTCACCCGGTTGCGGGCAATGGCACTTTCCAGTTGGGCAATGCGGTCTGGTTTGGCGCTCGGGGCACCCACGGCCAGGGGAATTGTTCCCATCCCCAGCGTCATTGCTGCAGCCACGCTCATCGCCGCCAAGCGACGCTTCCATCGTCCAAACTGGTCTGTGTTACGCAAAGCCTGCCTCCCTTAACAGCTTCTATAACTCTAACCACATCCATCGGCAGTTTACAACAGATTTAACGATTCTAAACAAAAACCACTGTTTTCACAATGGGCCTCAACTTTCACTCTCGTGACACTGGTAACATTTGTCCTGACAATTGCCAGATTTTTTGCCGCACTCCAGCACGAAAAAAGGTTCCCCTCCCACACAAACGCGAGAGGGGAACCTTTTGAACAGTAGAAAACCTATTCCGCGGGAGTCGTCTTGGCGACAGCCATTAGGAACTCGGCATTGTTCTGGGTATCTTTCAGCTTCTGGAGTACCACGCCTGCGGCCTGTTCCAGTTCCAGAGACGCCAGCACTCGGCGCAGCCGCCACAGTACGCTCAGCTCTTCCTTCGTGAACAGCACCTCTTCGTGGCGAGTACCCGAAGCATTGACGTCCACCGCTGGGTACAAACGCTTTTCGGCCAGTTCGCGGGACAGTCGCAACTCCATGTTGCCGGTGCCTTTGAATTCCTCAAAGATAACCTCGTCCATCTTGGAGCCGGTTTCGACCAAGGCGGTGGCGATAATCGTCAAGGAACCGCCGTTTTCAACATTGCGGGCGGCACCAAAGAACCGCTTGGGCGGGTACAGTGCGGAGGCATCCACACCGCCGGAGAGAATCCGGCCCGAAGCCGGGGCAGCTAGGTTGTAAGCACGCCCCAACCGGGTAATGGAATCCAGCAGCACCACAACATCGCCGCCCAGTTCCACCAGGCGCTTGGCCCGCTCAATGGCGAGTTCTGCCACCGTGGTGTGCTCCGAGGCAGGGCGGTCGAACGTCGAGGCAATAACCTCCCCCTTGACCGTACGCTGCATATCGGTGACTTCCTCCGGACGTTCATCCACCAGAACCACCATGATGTGAACTTCGGGGTTGTTTATAGAAATCGCGTTGGCAATTTGCTGCAAGATGATAGTCTTGCCGGCTTTCGGCGGAGACACAATCAGGCCGCGCTGACCCTTGCCGATAGGAGCCATCAGGTCAATAATCCGCGGAGCTAATACCTTCGAAGATGTTTCCAAGCGTAGCTGTTCATCAGGATACAACGGGGTCAGCTTGGAAAACTCAATTCGTTGCGAGGCTTCCTCAATACTCTGACCGTTGATGGACTCCAGATGCACCAGAGCATTGTGCTTGACGCGGCGTTCTTCACCTTCACGAGGCTTGCGCACGGCACCCACAATCGCATCGCCGGAACGCAGTCCCCATCGGCGCACCTGACCCAAAGTCACGTAAACATCGTTGGGTCCGGGAAGATAACCGGAGGTCCGGACAAAAGCGTGGTTTTCTTTCACCTCCAAGATGCCGGCAATGGGCAGTAACTCTTCAGGGCTGATTTCCTCGCTACCGTTATTGTCGCTGTCATCGCGATCGCGTCCACGATTACGGTTGCGGTTACGCCCGCGGCGATCATTGCGATTACGACGGTCATAGCGTTCGCCCCGGTCGTCTTGAGTCTGTTCGCGCCGCGCGCTGGCTCCCTGGGCCACCGCTTCCAGCTGAGGATTGTTTTCCGTGGCGGACTCGGCATCATCATGGTTGCGTTGACGACGCGAAGGCTTAGCCCCCAGGTCATGCTCCAACGCCGCCTTTACGTCAAGGGGGGCAGCAACGTTTTCGGAGTTTTCTTCGGCGGCAGGTTCGCCTGCCGGTGCGGAAGCGCGACGGTGACGACGCGCCGCACGCTCCTGACTCGCGGAAAATGCAGAGTCTTGCTCACCATCATGTTCAGAGGCCCGAGACTGTTCCGGAGTCGCAGTTTTATGGGGTGCGGAGTCAGCAGCTGCACCTCCAGACTTCTGTTTTTCAATAATCGCTTCAATAAGTTGCGGTTTTCGAGCCTGAGAAATGCCTTTAATGCCCAGCGACTTTGCCAGTTCGCGCAGTTCCGAAAGCTTCATAGCAGCCAGTTGATTGTCGTTCACAAGTGTCCTTATCTCAAAGGTTAATGGGTAAAAACTTGCGCAACGTCCCCAAATACGAAGGTTCGCAAGCAGACCGACTCAAGAATACGAATCGGGTTTGGCCCGGAAGATATCTACGGACCCGCGGCTGAGCCGTGTTGATAAAATCATACCTCCGCGCTAAGGTTTCAACAAAACGAGTATCAACTTCGTGAGCGTGACCCCGTCATGACCCGGACCACACAATGGTCTATCAGGAACGGAAGCTACAGCAGCAACGCAACTTCGGGGCACTAGGGAGTGGTTTCCGCCGCTTCATGCGTTATTTTCACATTCAATGCTTTTGCGGAACTGGATTTTTTATCTCCCCATCCGAAAAACTTCATTATTCAAAGAAAGGCACTCTAATGAAACGCATAATTGCAGCTGCTGCAATTTCAGCACTAACCTTGGTCGGCATGACGGCCTGCACTCAGCCCAGCTCAGGACCCGCCGGCGGCGGTAACACTGCCACTGGAGACACAATCAAAATCGGCGTGAACTACGAGCTTTCCGGTGCGGTAGCCACCTACGGTAAACAAAATGTTGACGGCATCCAACTGGCAGTTGATGAAATCAACTCCCAGGGCGGTGTCAACGGTAAAAAGATTGAAATTGTGAAATACGATTCCAAGTCAGAGCCAGCCGAAGCCACTACTCTGGCCACCAAGTTGATGAGCCAGGACAAGGTCCTCGCCATGATTGGTCCGGCGACCTCCGGTTCTTTCAAGGCAGTCATCCCCGCCGGTAACCAGAATAAAGTTCCGGTGATTTCCGGATCAGCTACCGCGGATGACGTCACCGTCACCGGCGGCAAGCTCCAAGAATTTGCTTTCCGCACCTGCTTCTCTGATTCCTACCAGGGCGGCGTGATGGCCCAATACGCCGCTGAAAAGTTAGGCGCCAAGACCGCGGTTATCATGGGAGACACCTCCTCTGACTACGCGAAAGGCCTGGCCAAGAACTTTAAGGAAAACTTCACCAAATCCGGCGGTTCGGTCGTAGCGGAAGAAGGCTACGTGGCTGGTGACACCGATTTCAAGGCTACCTTGACCAACATCAAGGGCAAGGATTTCGATGTGCTCTATATCCCCGGCTACTACCAGGAAGTCGGCCTCATCATCAAGCAAGCCCGCGAGCTGGGCATTGACGCCAAGATTCTGGGAGGTGACGGCTTTGACTCCCCTACCCTTCTGGAACTGGCCGGTGCCTCGGCGTTGAACAACGTGTACTTCACGTCGCACTACTCGGCTTTGGACACTTCCAACACGAAACTGCAAGACTTCATCAAGACCTACAAGGATAAGTTCGGCGAGGATCCGTCCTCGTTCAACGCCCTCGGCTACGACACGGCTTACTTCGTGGCCAAGGCGATTGGTGAGGCAAAAGAGTTGAACGGTCCGGCTATTGCCGAAGCGATGGCTAACGCTAAGGGCTTCGAGGGCGTGACCGGTTCTTTCGATATGGATCCCAAGACTCATGACCCGATTAAGACGGCGGTCGTGGTTTCTCTGAAGGACGGTGTCCAGGACTCCGCTGAGGCCTACGCCCTGAAGTAATCGAGTGTTTCCCAAGGGCGGGGCGGCCCGTTGATCCGAGTCTTCACCAGGTTCGGGCCCCCACCCTCGGGACCTCGAGAAGGAACGTTCCTCATGGATTTGATACTGCAACAGCTGATTAACGGCCTGTCGCTGGGTAGTATCTATGCGCTAATCGCGCTGGGATACACCATGGTCTACGGCATCATTCAGCTCATCAATTTCGCCCACGGCGACGTCCTAATGGTCGGGGCTTACGTTGGTTTCGCAGGAATGGTCCTGCTGCACCTCGACCCGTTCACATCTTTGCTGGCAGCAATGATTATCTGCGCGATTTTGGGGATGCTGATTGAGCGTTTGGCTTATAAACCGCTGCGCCACTCGACCCGAATCGCCGTACTGATTACCGCTATTGGCATGTCCCTGCTGATTGAGTACGTGATGATGTACTTTGTCGGGGCTGAAGCCCGCGCCTATCCCGCCCAAACTGGCTGGCTGGGAGCAACTTACCGCTTCGGCGGGGTGAGCCTGTCCATGATTCAAATCATCATCGTGGTGGTTTCCGTGGTACTGATGATTGTCCTGCAGTTCATCATTAAGAAAACCCGCATTGGTAAAGCCATGCGCGCGGTCAGCCAGGATCAAGACGCCGCCAAACTCATGGGAATCAGCGTGGATAACACTATTTCCTTCACTTTTGCTCTCGGCTCCGCTTTGGCTGGCGCCGCCGGGGTGCTGTGGGGGCTGTATTACACTTCGATTACCCCACTCATGGGCATTATGCCGGGCTTGAAAGCCTTTGTGGCCGCTGTTTTGGGCGGTATCGGTTTGATTCCAGGAGCATTGGTGGGCGGCTATCTGGTCGGCTTTTTAGAGACCATCGTGAACTCCTTGGGTCTGTCCACATTCCGTGACGCGGCCGTGTTCATGGTGCTGATTATCGTGCTCATCTTTAAGCCCGCCGGCATCCTCGGCAAGAACGTACAGGAGAAGGTCTGAGCCATGAAAACTGGAATAAAAGGTATCATTGCACAAGCCGTCATTCTCGCGGTTCTTTGGGGGCTGGGGTACGCCCTCATCACGGTGGGGGTCATCGACTCTTACATCTTTAACACAATGGTCACCATCTGCGTGAACATTATCCTGGCTGTGTCGTTGAACCTGGTCACCGGGTTTACCGGGCAATTCTCTCTGGGCCACGCCGGATTCATGGCAGTAGGGGCCTATTCCACCGGCCTCATCGTTACCGCGATTCCTACCTACGGTGGTTTCTTCCTGGGACTGGGCATAGGCGGACTTTTCGCCGCCGGTATCGGTTTCCTCATCGGTTTGCCGACCCTGCGTCTGAAAGGAGACTACCTGGCTATCGCCACCCTGGGACTGGCCGAGATTATCCGCGTGCTGCTGTTGAATCTGGAGTTCTCCGGCGGGGCTGCCGGACTGTTCATCCAACTGCAGTTCACGGACTGGAACATCCTGTTCATCCTCACAGCGGGCACCATCCTGCTGATTCGTAACTTCCTGAACTCCCGTCACGGGCACGCCTGCATCGCGGTCCGCGAGGACGAAATCGCCGCTGAATCCATCGGCGTTTACTCCACCCGGATTAAGACCCTGGCTTTCGTAGTCGGTTCTTTCTTCGGAGCCATCGGGGGCGGCCTGTACATCGGCAACTTCTTCTTTGTGAAACCGGACCTGTTCAACTTCATGATGTCCATCAACATCCTGGTGATAGTGGTTTTGGGCGGTTTGGGTTCGCTGACCGGCTCGATCATCGCCGCCATATTGCTGGCTGTAGTTTCGACCCTGCTCCAGCCCTTCCCTGAAATCCGAATGATTCTCTACGCCTTAGTTTTGGTTATCCTCATGGTGTTCCGTCCCCAGGGTCTGTTGGGTACCAAGGAGCTGACATTTAAGGTCTTTGGTCGGTTGTTGCGCAAGCCGACCGGGGAGGGCAAACCGGAAAATGGCAGTGCGTTGCCAACTCCCCCAACCGCGGAGACACCTCCGGAGGCACTCCGCGCCAAGGCTAGTCCCGAAACTGGGAAAGAATCCGCATCCACCGAACCCCCGACCGAGGAGCAACGCGCCCACGCTATCTTGGACGTGCGCCGCCTGACACGGCACTTCGGCGGGCTCGCCGCACTAACGGACGTGGATATGTATCTGAAGCCCGGTGAACTAATCGGTCTGATTGGACCCAACGGAGCGGGGAAAACCACCGTTTTCAACCTGCTGACCGGGGTTTATCCCCCCTCGTCGGGAACCATCGCTTTCCGCCCCGACCCGCAGGGCGGGGACGTCTCCATTGCCGGCAAGAAACCCTTTGTGATTTCTCGCTGCGGCATCGCCCGCACCTTCCAAAACATCCGTTTGTTCAAGGACCTCACGGTGTTGGACAACGTGGTTTTTGCCATGGAACAGCGCGAAAAGTATTCCCTCCTGGCGTCCTTTTTCCATCTGCCGTCCTGGTCCCAGTCGCGTCAACGCGTCCACGAAGAATCTATGCAGTTACTGCAGATGATGAACCTCGCTGAAAAAGCCGGTGAATCAGCTCGGAACCTGTCCTACGGTGAACAGCGTCACCTGGAGATTGCTCGTGCCCTGGCGACTAACCCGCAGCTCCTGCTGCTGGACGAGCCGGCGGCAGGAATGAACCCAGCCGAGACTGCCCAGCTCACGGAGTTGATTGCGATGCTGCGTCAGCGCTATCACCTCACTATCCTGCTCATTGAGCACGACATGTCGCTGGTGATGACCATCTGCGAGCGCCTCTACGTGCTCGACCACGGCGTGGTTATCGCTTCCGGTACGCCTCAGGAAGTTCGTAACAATCCGAAGGTTATCGAAGCCTATCTGGGGCAGGAGGTGGAAAATGTTTGAGATTAAGGACCTAAAGGTTTCATTCGGCGGCATCCAGGCTCTCAAAGGCATTTCCCTGCGCGTGGAAGAAGGTGAAATCGTGACCCTGATTGGCGCCAACGGAGCGGGTAAAACCACGACGTTGCGCACCGCCTCCGGCCTGGAACGCCCTTTGGAAGGCTCGATTTGGCTTGACGGCAAGGAAATTACCAAATCCTCACCACGTTCGCGGGTACGCCACGGTTTGGTTCACGTCCCGGAGGGGCGTCGGGTGTTCCCCGGAATGACCGTGATGGAAAACCTCGATTTGGGCGCCTACATGCGCAAAGACCGCAGCGGTTGGGCCGCGGACCTGAAAATGGTGTTTGAACGGTTCCCGGTCTTGGCTGACCGGAAAAATCAGCTGGCGGGGACCTTGAGCGGCGGTGAACAGCAGATGTTGGCTATGGGCCGCGGGCTGATGGCCAAACCGCGCGTCCTGCTGTTGGACGAACCTTCGATGGGTTTGGCACCGCTGTTCGTCCAAGAAATCTTTGACATCATCGTCAAAATTCAAGAAATGGGAACTACGATTTTATTGGTAGAGCAAAACGCCAACATGGCTTTGCAGATTGCCTCACGCGCCTACGTGATGGAAACCGGCAAGATTGTGTTGCAAGGCGATGCCGCAGAGTTGCTCACTAGCGACGAAGTTAAGCATGCCTACCTGGGAGGATAACCATGTTTGTAAAATGGAGAATGACAGCCAACCCTTTTACTATCGATTCGGGTGCCACCGTACCCGACGCTATCGAAATGATGCAGACACACGGCATCACGAAGCTGCCGGTATTGCGTGACGGCAAACTGTGCGGCGTAGTTTCTCAGTCGGACATCAACCGGGCTCTGCCCTCTGACGCAACTTCCCTATCTTTTGGCGAAGTGGCCTACCTGTTGTCCAAACTGAAGATTTATAAGATTATGAAAAAGAATCCCCCCACCATCTCGGCCGATGCCATGCTGGAGGAAGCCGCCATCGTCATGCGTGACTCGAAAGACGAGATTCTGCCGGTCATGGATAAAGGCAAGGTTATCGGGGTCATTACCGAATCTGATGTCCTCGATGCGTTTATCGACATTAACGGGGCTCGCGAGCCCGGAACCCGCCTGGTTATTGAGGCTGACGACCAGCCCGGGGTGATGAGCCGCCTAGCGAGGGTCACCGGGGAACTGGAGACCAACATCACCCATATTGCGGTGTACCGCACCGGGATGGAGAGTTCTTTCGTGCTTCTGGGTGTGAATACCGTGAATACCACCGACCTGGAGGAGGCGTTTACGAAAGCCGGATTCCAGGTCCGTTACGTCCTCAGACGCTAAAGCGTCGTTCATCTCCAAAAAATCTCCCTACCCCGTCATTGCCTTTCTTGGCGGGGTAGGGTCTTATTCACAAGTTTCGGGGGTGCCTGTATCCGTGACTGGATTGACCACGTGGTGGTTCCCCGTGGTTACCTGACAATGATTCCCTGTGGCGCCACCGGTAATTCTCGCGGCTTCCAGCCCAGATGTTCGAGATCTTGGCGCGTGGCGGGGTCCAGATGGTCAAAAAGTATCACGGTAGGCCCAGCACCACTGATGGCGGCGGGAGCGCCAGCGGCTCGCAGCCGGTCTACTAATTCTAGGGACTGGGGCATGCCCTCACGGCGATACTCCTGATGCAGCCGATCCTCAGTAGCGAAAAACAGTAGTTCGGGGTATTTAGCCAAGGCCAGAGGCAGCAGCGCGGCGCGTCCGGCATTGAAGGCCGCGTCCCGATGCGGAACTGACTCGGGCAGCAACCCGCGTGCCTTGGAGGTGGCGAGTTCAAATTCCGGAATCAGCACGGTCAGCCGTACTTGCGGGGAAACCTCAAAATGTTGCGCATAGGCTCGCGGCGTACCCCCATTCGCACTCGGTTCCATCCAGCCCACCACGGCGCCCCCGTACACGGCAGGGGCGGCATTGTCGGGGTGGCCTTCCATCTGGACCGCGAGCTGAAAAATCGCCTCCGTGTCCAACACTCCAGGCTCCAGCAAAGACCCAGCAGCAGCCAACCCGGAAACTAGGGCCGCGGAAGACGAACCCAGACCACGGCCGTGCGGAATCCGGTTCACGCAATGCATTTCAATCCCAATCTGGGAAGCTCCTACAGATTCCAGCCCAGCTCGCAAAGCCTGCACCACCATGTTGGTTTCATCCTCAGGTACTTTTCCGGCGCCTTCGCCTTCCACCGTGACGTGGGTTGCTCCGGTGGTGGCCCGCACACTGACTTCATCGCGCAGTTCCAAGGCGAGGCCCAGAGCGTCAAATCCCGGCCCCAGGTTAGCCGAGGAGGCCGGAACGCTGACCGTTACTTCGTCACGCACAAAATTCATGGTAATTCCTTAGGTTCGGTGGTTTTGCGCTTGGTTTGGGCCCAGCATCGGCCTGATGGGGACGTTACTGTTACAGGCCAAGTTCCCGTACCGCCGCCTGCAGGCTGGGTTCGATTACGGGTGGGGTCACGTTGCCTTTCGCTTCCATTGCGGTGGCGGTGTCTTTCAAGCCGTTGCCGGTCAAGGTACAGGCAATTCGCACTCCTCCAGGTACTTTGCCTTGCTCGGCCAACGCCAACAGACCCGCTATCGGGGCCGCGCTGGCCGGCTCGCAAAACACTCCGACTTCCGCGGCGATAATGGACTGGGCCTGCATAATGGCTGCATCGCTGACCGCAGTAATCAACCCGCCGGAGTCGTCGCGGGCCGCGGTGGCGTAATCCCAAGACGCGGGGTTACCAATCCGGATAGCGGTGGCGATGGTTTCCGGATTCTTGATAGGGTGTCCCGCCACGAAGGGTGCGGCTCCGGTGGCTTGAATCCCCCACATTCGAGGCAGCTTGGTGGATTGTGGTTTCAGTTTCAGGGCTGAATCCTCGATCGAGGAGGCGACTTTCCGACCGAAGTACTCGTTATATCCCATCCAATAGGCGCTGATGTTTCCGGCGTTGCCCACCGGCAGGCAGTGAATATCGGGGGCATCACCCAGGGCGTCACAAATTTCAAAAGCGGCGGTCTTTTGTCCCTGCAGCCGGTAGGGGTTAATTGAATTCACCAAACCCACCGGGTACTTTTCGGTCAGTTCCCGGGTGATTCGCAAGCAGTCGTCAAAGTTTCCGTCCACCGCAATGAGCTTGGCCCCGTGCATCACGGCTTGAGCCAGCTTGCCCAGAGCAATCTTTCCGGCGGGTAAAATGACCGCGCATCCCACCCCTGCCGCGACCGAATAAGCCGCCGCGGAAGCGGAGGTGTTGCCGGTGGAAGCGCAGGCCACCATCTGAGTGCCCGCCGCCTTCACTTTCGTCATGGCCATAGTCATGCCCCGGTCTTTGAACGAACCGGTGGGGTTAGCACCCTCAAACTTCACATAGACTTCTGTACCGGTGGTGTCTACGCCAGCTTTCTCGCTCAGGGTGCCAATGCGCTGTTCCACGCGGCGCGCCCGAATCAAGGGGGTATTGCCCTCAAACAGGGTCACGACGGGGTCGCCTGGTTCCAGGGGAAGTCGATTCCGGTATTCTTCCAGCAGACCGCTCCACATCTGTGCCATGTTTTGGTTGCTCCTTATTCGCGGTTTCGATAACCTCTACAGTTTTCGCTCTCGGCCACGCCTTAGTCACGAAAAAACTGAGGCTCTCATTGGTCTTCCTCAATGGACATCTCTGAGGCGATTTTATGCACTAATGGTGATTTCGCCAAAGCGGCAGTAATTCCCTCATGCTTGGAATTCTGTGCCAGATGGGTCGAAATGACCAATGTCGCTTCGTCGGGTGCGGTCTCGGTCGGTGGTTGAGTCAAAGACGCAATGGAGACTTCCCCGGCGGCATAGATTTTGGCGATTTCCGCCAGCATCCCAATCCGGTCAGCAACCTGCAAACGTACCTGACGGCAGGTTTCCACTCGTCCCGGTTCGCAAATCGGCAGGTCTGCGTACACGCTTTCGCGGGGGGCATGCCCCCCGGAGACCAGGTGGTTGGCACCCGCCACGACGTCGGAAAGTACCGCGGAGGCGGTGGGAGCCCCACCTGCGCCCGCCCCGTAAAACATGAGCCGACCAGCAAACTCGGTTTCCAAAACTATGGCGTTGTAGGGTCCGCTGATGCCCGCCAGCGGATGACTCTTTGGCACCAGGGTCGGTTCCACACCGAGGGCAATCTGTTCCTGCCCGTCAACGGTGACCCTTTGGGCGCGAGCCAACAGTTTCACCGCGTACCCAGACTCTGTAGCCTGTTGAATGTCCTGAGGGCTAACCTCGGTAATCCCCTTCACGGGGACATCCTCCAGGTTCACCCGGGTATGGAAAGCCAGGGAGGCTAGGATGGCGCACTTGGCTGCCGCATCGTGACCGCCTACGTCCGCGCTGGGATCCGCCTCGGCAAAGCCAAGCTCTTGAGCCTGGTGCAGAGCCCGTTCATAAGACCAACCCTGGGTGGTCATCTGATCGAGAATGTAGTTGGTGGTGCCGTTGACGATACCCAGAACTTTGTTGATTCGGTCTCCGGTCAAGGATTCCCGCAGTCCATAAACCACGGGAACCGCCCCGGCCACCGCGGCTTCAAAATACAAATTCGAATCTGTGCGGGCGGCAGCCTCATAGAGTTCCGGGCCGTATTGTGCGAGGACCGCTTTGTTGCCGGTCACCACCGTTTTGCCTGCCTCCAAGGCTTTCAACATGGCACTGCGAGCCGGTTCCAGGCCTCCCATCAGCTCGATGACCAGGTCGGCTGAGTCAATCACCGCATCAATATCGGTGGTCAACAGATTTCGGTCCAGGCCCTCCCGAGCCTTGCTGGTATCGCGGACCGCAACGCCGCTAAGCACCAGGTTTGCTCCCGCCCGTGCCGCGAGTTCCTGCTGTTGGTCATGCAAAATGCGCGCGACTTGCAGTCCTACCGTGCCAGCACCGAGCAGTCCAATTTTTACGTCTTGTTTTTGCGCCATCTCTGTTTTCCCTTTCGGTATCCCTCTATACGTTCACTGTATCAGCAGGGCGGGCGTCTAAAAATTCGCGGTACTGCGGGTCAAAATGAGCCAGCATCGCATCCACAGTTTCCGGCTCCAAAAGCCACTTTGTAATGACCGTTCCACTGTTGTCTTGATCTACCCCCAGCACTCCCGGGCGCGTAAACCAGTTATAGTTCGAGCTCATGGCCCACCCATAGGCTCCTGTAGCAGGTACCGCCAGCAGGTCTCCCTCGGTCAAGTCTGCGGGCAGGGCCACGTCTTTAACCACAATGTCACCCGATTCACAGTGAGAACCCACCACACGGCAGGGCGTCAGCGGAGCCGTCGAACGGCGGTTGGCCAAAGCAATCGTATAGTTGGCATCGTACAGCGCGGGACGAATGTTGTCGCTCATTCCACCGTCTATCGACACGTAGCGACGATAGCTGAGGCTGCCGTCTCGATGCTGGCCCACCGGCTGATCCTTGATATTGACCACTCGGTACAAAGTAATGGTGCTGGGACCAGCAATAGCTCGTCCCGGTTCTACGGAAACCCGCGGGAAGGGTTGTTCTAACTCATCACAGGCATTTTGTATCACTTGGTACAGTCCAGCGGCGAAGTCGGCGGCGCCTGGCGCGGGGGCATCGGCAGGGGTATAGGCGATGCCGTAGCCGCCACCCAGGTCGATTTCTGGAATGAGATAACCGGTCGTTTGTTTCACCAGACCCCGAAACTCCAGAATTATCCGAGCCGCGGCAAAAAAACCGTCAAGATTCACTATCTGAGAACCAATGTGAGAATGCAGACCGCTCAGCTCCAAGCGTTCATCAGCCAAAATGGACTGCACCACGCGCCAGGCGGGGGAATCAAAAGCCGGGGCTGCGCCGCGGGGAGAATCGGAGTCATCGATAGGTTCAAAACCGTGAGCCCCAGGGGTGAGGGACAACCCGAACTTTTGGTCTTCGTGGGCGGTAGCAATAAATGCGTGACCGCCGGCGTGAACTCCCGTGGTGACACGCACCATCAGCGGCACCCGGCTTTGCGGCTCCAATTCATCTAAGACGCGCTGAATACGCCGGACTTCCGCGGGGGAATCAACGATAATCCTCCCCAGGTGAGCCTCAACTGCTTGTCGCAGCAGTTCGGGGGATTTCCCGTTCCCATGCAAGCCAATCAAACTCGGTGGACAGCCTGAAGCTAGCGCCAAAGCCATCTCCCCAGCAGAAGCCGTATCTAACCCGAGTCCTGCCCCAGCCGCCAGCCGGGCTATTTCCACGCACAAGAAGGCTTTTCCGGCATAGTGTACCTGCACCTCATGCTCGCCAAACGCTGCGGCAAAAGCCTCGCGAAAAGCCTTGAGACGGTCTTGAAAATCCGCCATGTCCAGCACAAAAATCGGGGTTTGTCCGCCCCGACCGTCCACCTGCGGAGCCTGGCTCAAAAGCTCGCTCAGGCTTCGTCCGTGCAGAGTCAGTTCTCCCTGTGAATCGCGCTGAAGCCCACTGGGCCACAAGTCCGCGCGCGCCTGCGGGTCCGGGGCAACCCAAGTTCTTAAGCCAGAATCCCCCGGGTGTAAACGTGCTGGGTCATCAGCCGTCAAATCCACCGCCCGTTCCTTCCTTACGTGGCGCGGCTTCCTCGAAAAACGGCGCCGCTCACATCCGCTCGGGTGCGGTCACACCCAACAGGTCCAAGCCGTTGCGCAGGACCTGACCAACAGCGTTGTTCAGCGCCAGCAGCGCCGCGTGCTCAGCCGTTACCGGTTCATCACCAGCGGGGGTGACGCGGCGCTTGCCGTACCAGGTGTGGTAAGCCCCCGCCAAGTTCTCCAAGTAACGAGGCACCAGGTGCGTGGCGTTTTCAGCCGCGCCTGTCGCCACTACGGACGGGAACTGCGCCAGAACACCGATAAGGGCCGCATCTGCCGGATCGCTGAGTTCTTTCGGATCGAAACCATCCGCGCAAGAAACCCCATGTTCAGCAGCGTTCTTGGCTACGTTTGAGGTGCGGGCATGCGCATATTGGACATAGTAAACGGGATTTTCGTTGGTATGCGAAGCCAGCACATCAAGGTCAATCGCCAACTGGGTATCCATCGAAGAACGCACCAGGGCATAACGGGCCGCATCGACGCCTACAGCTTCGACGAAGTCCTCCAGCGTAACGATGTCTCCGGCACGCTTGCTCATACGTACCGGTTCACCGTTCTTAAACAGGTTCACCAGCTGCCCGATGATAATCTGCATATTCTCGCCCGGCTTATCGCCATAAGCGGCGCACATTGCCATCATGCGCCCAACGTAACCGTGGTGGTCAGCCCCGAATAGGAACACGGTGCGATCCGCCCCGCGCCGGCGCTTGTCCTGATAGTAGGCTACGTCAGAAGCGAAGTAGGAGGCGTTGCCATCGGACTTGATAACCACACGGTCCTTGTCGTCTCCATGCTTGGTTGTCAGCAGCCAGGTCGCGCCGTCCTTTTCGGCCACCTCGCCACGCTCACGCAAGTAATCCAGCGCCTTGGTGACTGCCCCGGTTTCATAGAGGGAATTTTCGTGGAAGAACACATCGAATTCGGTACGGAAACCGCGCAATGATTCTTTAATCTCATCGAACATCATTTCGACGCCGTGAGAGCGGAAGTATTCTTGGGCGGCTGCGTCGTCCAGAGTTACCGGGTCAGGGTCGCCCGCAGCTTTCGCTTCGGCTTGAACCTTGGACGCGATATCGGAAATGTACTGCCCGCCGTAACCATCTTCGGGGGTTTCCTGGCCGCGAGCCGCTGCCAGCAAAGAAACCGCAAAGCGGTCAATCTGGGTGCCATGATCGTTAAAGTAGTACTCGCGTGTGACCTTAGCGCCGCTGAACTTGTACAGACGAGCCAAAGAATCCCCCACTGCTGCCCAGCGCGCACCGCCAATGTGCAGCGGTCCGGTCGGGTTAGCGGAAACGTACTCCAGGTTGATATGGATTCCTTTGAGGTTTTCGCCGTGGCCGTAATCGTTGCCGGAAGCCAGAATCTCAGCTACCAAAGCACCGGCGGCTCCGGCCTCAAGCCGGATGTTGATGAACCCCGGACCGGCGACTTCCGCGGAGGACACCCCGTCAATTTGAGTGATGGCAGAAGCAAAGATTTCCGCCAGTTCTCGAGGGTTGCGGCCCACAGACTTGCCCAACTGCAAGGCGATATTCGTCGCCCAATCTCCGTGGTCGCGATTCTTGGGACGCTCCACGCGCATTTTTTCGGCCAAGACGCCGTCTGCTATATCGATATTGTTTTCCGCCGCTGCGGTGCCAAGCTGCGCAATCATGCGCTGAGTTAATTCTTCAGGAGTCACCCCATAAGCCTAACGTTTTGCCCTGAGCACATCAAAATTACCCCGTTTAGAGGGGCGAAAAATCGAAAACGATTGGTGTCCATTAAGTGCGCCTATCGCACCTGATTCAGCGCCCCGGATGGGATTCGAACCCATGACCTTTTGCTCCGGAGGCAAACACTCTATCCACTGAGCTACCGGGGCTTGCTGCAGCCAGCTTCAACAGTTTACCGCTTTGCTTCCAGAAGGTAAATTTTAACCCCCTATGCCCAACACTAACAGCACTAAAAGTCCCAGATTCAGGGCAATAATCAGAGCAGCTACCAAGATGTTAATGGCCAGCAACCATTTGGGGTCAGCGAAAGGTCCCATAATGTCCTTTTTCGACGTATAGATAACCAGGGGCAGCAACGCAAAAGGAATTCCTAAGGACAGCAGTGCCTGGCTGAGTACCAGCACCCAGGTGGGGTCGAAGCCGAGCGCCAAGATGGCCAATCCCGGTATCAAGGTCACCACGCGCCGCGCCAGCAGCGGAACGCGAATGTGCAGCAAACCGGCCATAATCTCTGAACCCGCATAAGCTCCTACCGAAGTGGAAGCAAGCCCCGAAGCCAGCAGCCCGATTGCGAACACCGTAGCTACCCCACCACCGAGAGCTAGGGAGATAACGTGATAAGCACCTTCGATTGTGTCCGTATCTTCCTGCCCAGCTCCGGGTCCGCGCAACGCAGCGGCAGCCAGCAGCACCAGGGCAATGTTAACCGAACCAGCCACCAGCAAGGCCCAGAACACATCCAGTTTCGTCGCCCGGAGGAGTCTGCGCTTGCGGTCGTCAGGATGCTCCGAACCGTGGCGGTCTTTCGTCAGGGAGGAATGCAGATAAATCGCGTGGGGCATCACGGTGGCTCCCAGCATCGAGGCAGCCACTAAAACCGAGTCAGCATTGGGGAATGTCGGACGTAACCCGGCCACGGCAGCCTGCCAGGAGGGCGGTGCCACTACCAGTCCACCCACGAATCCCAGGGTGATGACCAGAAGCAGGGCAATGATGACCCGTTCAAACACAATCTGACCGGAGGTATTTTGTAAAAACAGCATGCCCAAAGACACCACACCGATTATCAAGCCGCCAACCAGCAGCGGAGTCCCAAATAACAGGTTGAGTGCTATGGCTCCACCAATGACTTCGGCCAAGTCGGTGGCACCTGCCACGATTTCGGCTTGGATCCAAAAGGCGAGCCGCGCTGGCCGGCGCAAACGATTGCCTAGGACTTGCGGCAGGGATTGGCCGGTGACAATCCCAAACTTTGCGCTCTCATATTGGACCAGCATAGCCATCAGGTTAGCCAGCACCAGTACCCACACTAACGTGTAACCGTAGCGAGCTCCGGCAGTGATATTGGCGGCTACGTTGCCCGGATCCACGTAGGCGACAGCAGCCACGAAAGCCGGCCCCATCAGGGCAACCAGAGACTTTTGAGAGGCTTTCGGGTCGTCGGCGAAATGAGACATAAATAAACCCTACGCAAAACCGGCAGGCAGTAAAACCCCGACGCGAAACGCGGAGGTAGAGACGGGAAATTTAGGCTTCGGTATCCAAGGCCCGCCCCACCGAGCCGTTACCCAGCATGGCGCGCATAGATGTGAAGGTAGCCAGGCGATCGTGTTGGCTCAGAGGCTGCGGACGACGCATCAGTAGCTGTTGATTTTGGGGATGCGCAGAGGAAACAGAAGCCCGGTTTATCCGCGATTCAGCCAAAGTCAAAGCAAACAGAGAGGCAGAATCGGCACCGGGTTCAATGACTTCACCGGTGACGGATTCAATCAGGTCACGATCGCCACGAGAAAGGTGCGACAGCACCCACTGGGTGTGTTCATCGACAACAGTCTGCGCTCCGCGCAACGCATCGCTGTTTTGGCGCTGCTTAGCTACTACGGCTGCTAAACGAACTGCCGAGCGCTGCTGTTCCATTGCCTAACCTTTCATTGAAAGTATGTCGATGTCAGTAATCTACCAGTTACCTTCGTCAGTTCCAAGGCTATTCTTAGATTTCTCTGATATTTCATTCAGATTACGTTAAGTATTCCTTGATATTTCAACAGTTTTTCACCGATTAGCTGGAAGATTCCTCAATGTCAGTTTGGGCTAATGTACTGACAATATCGGTATAAATCCCATCAACACCAAGGGAAACTAGACGTTGATATGAGGAAGTGTCATTCACCGTCCACACATAAACCGGACAGCCTAGGGTGTGCGCGGCCGCCACAAACCGTGGGGTCACGATTTTCACCCCCCGGATACTTTCCGGTACTGCCAGCGCACAGTGAAAATCCCTGAGTAGACGCGGCACAATACCGAAGCGATAGAGCCGTTCCAAATGGCGTTTTTCCGCTAACCCCGCCATCACGCGGTGAGCGTTGGCTTCGATTTGAGCCATTGCCGCGGTTCCCCGCTCTACTAGGGAAAAGAATGCGTCAGGGGAAATGTCTATGCTACGAATCTCCGGGCGGGTTCGCCTCACCAAACCGGAGGAAGCTCCCCCCCAGATTCGCACAACGTCTCGCGCTCCCGGTAAAAAGCCACACACCGGTCCCAGGTGCCGGGCCATTCGCCAGACTCGGCGGGCTGAAAAGGACGCCAAAGCGAGACGCTCCAAGTCACGGCGCCCTTGTAAGACGCGTAGCGTACCGGGGACAACCGCATCTGTTTTAGCATCAATATTCAAGTAAATGTCGGGGTATCGGTCCAGAAACTCTTCCAGGTTCAAAGGCCGCTCGCCGTTAGGCAGTTGATGACGGCACAGTTGCGCCCACGTGACTTCGGCAATGGTTACTTCCCCATCGACCGCGTGCCACATCGGGTCATGGCTGATGACAGGAATCCCATCGCTGGTGGCATGAATATCAGTTTCCAGCCCAGCTACTGACCCGCAAGAAACAGCCCAGTCAAAGGCAGCCCGCGAATTTTCCGGAACCGAACACCCCACAGCCGCGCTGGCAGACACCGCTGATCCACGGTGAGCCAACAGCACCGGCCGATGGCGCGAAACAGGGAAAACAGGAGCGGGTCGCAAAATCAGGCGTGAATCTAGGAGCAAATCTGATTGACGAACCGAGCACCATGACGCTTCATCCAGCCCATTGGATCGACAGATTCCTTGTCAGAATTACGAATCTCAAAGTGCAAGTGTGCTCCAGTAGAGCGTCCGGTCGAGCCCACTCCGGCGATAACTTCTCCGGCTTTCACCTCATCGCCTTCGTGTACATAGATTCCGTTGGCATACATGTGCAGGTAGCGGGAATAAAACACCTCACCATCCTGAACATGTTTGACAGTAATTGTGCCAGTAGACCCAAGCATTCCCGCTTCCGTCACTATTCCATCAGCGACTGCGTAAATATTCGTGCCGGTAGGAGCGGAAAAATCAACTCCCTCGTGCATCAATCGAGTACCGGTCACCGGATTAATGCGCATCCCCCACGGAGAGGTGAACGTGTAGCTGCCCGACAACATCGGCCATAAGAGGAGGTATTCTTCCGGGGCAGCGGCAGAGTCACCGTTGGCAGATCCCTGTGCAGCACACTTACCCAAAGCAGAGGCCTCCACCACTCGAGAGCGAGAACTGGCAGGAACTGCGTTTAAGTCGGAATCGTAACCGGTAATACCGCTGGCTTTAGCCACAACAGACAGCAGAGTCTGATTGGTACTGAAGTCAAAATTTGGGGAAGCAATGGACAGGTTAGGGGAAACCATCCCGGACAGCGGCGCGACTACGGTGATGGCTGAAACTACACCCAGAAGTATCAGGCGCGGAGCGTTGAAAACATGAGCTTCCCTACTAATATGAGCGGACTGAGCGCGGTTACGCAATTCACGCGCTTCCCGACGAGTGCGAGGCCTTTCGCTTTCCACGGGTTACCTTCCGACTTTGGATAACAACTCGAGCTCAAGTTTATAACAACTAGATAACGATTTGCAATTAAATGAGCGCATCAATTTTCACTTCAGCAACATTTGTTAACACTAAACGCTTGTTTCCGAAAAATACCTGAAAAAGTCGTGCATTTTTGGTCTCAATGGTGTTGCATGAACAGTTTCAGGTTACTCAGAGCAAATCTCGAACCTCTCCAACCAATTCTTCGAGAATATCCTCCAGGAAGATTACCCCAATGACTGTCCCGGAATCATCGGGATTGACCACCCCAGCAAGGTGAGTGCCTTGCTTTTGCATCACCCGTAAAGCATCCTCCACTTCCATCTGAGGTGTCACGGGAATCAACGACCGAATCCGCCAAGGCTCCAAAGGGTGTTCACGAGATTCTTTCCCTACCGCAATGACATCTTTGATATGCAGGTATCCGGTAATCTTTCCGGTTTCATCAGTAATCGGAAACCGTGAAAAACCTGTGTGTGCCACGGTCTTTTCCGCTTCTACAGGATTTACGTCGGCTGGCAAAGTCACCAAGTTCTCCAAACCGACCATCACTCCCGACACAACTTCCGCAGAAAACTCCAGTGTCCCGGAAAGCAACCCCAAGTCATCCTCCAAAACCCCTTCCTCTCGGGAATTTTCAACGATTGATGACATTTCTTCAACTGTAAAAGTGCTAGCGACTTCGTCTCTGGGCTCTCTGCCAAACAACCTCACGAACACATTAGCGAAGGCGTTCATAGCATTAACTAACCATCGCATACTGTGCGCAATGACTGTCATGGCGGGACCAAAGAACAACACGAGTGAGGTATGCGCACTGACGGACAGATTCTTTGGAATCATCTCTCCCACTACCACGTGCAGGTACAACACAATCAGCAACGCCAATAGTACTGCGACCAGATGGGCGCTGAGGGGGGGAATCCCCACACGAGCTACTAGAGGCGTCAAGAGATGCGCTAATGCAGGTTCTGCCACCACACCCAATCCAGTCGAAGCCAGCGTAATGCCTAATTGGCAGGTCGCCAGCATTTCCGAAACATGTTCAACCGCAAAAAGAGCGCCTTTAGCTCCCCTCTTGCCCTCTTTTACTAGCGGTTCAATTTCAGCCCGACGAGAAGCGGTTATAGCAAATTCGGCTCCCACAAAGAAGCCATTTACAGCCAAAAGAATCAACATAACCAAGAGACTTAGCCAATCATTCATGGCTCTCAACCTCCTGTGGACGTGTCAGCGTATCAGGAATCGCATGGCGAGTGATACGTACCCGATCGATACGCCGACCGTCCATCTGTTCAACACGCAAAAGGTATCCGTTCACCAGGACTGTCTCGCCTTGCGAGGGAATGTGGCCCAGTTCGTTCATAATCAAGCCCCCCAAGGTTTCATAGGGGCCCTCGTCAGGCAGTTCCACTTTGGTTTGAATCAACAGTTCATCGGGACGGATCAGCCCCGGAACCAGCCATTCACCTTCCACGGGATGATTAATCCCGGCGGCGTGTTGATCGTGTTCATCCGCGACCTCGCCCACGATTTCCTCGACCGCGTCCTCCAAAGTGACGATTCCCGAAGTGCCTCCGTACTCGTCGACCACCACCGCCGTTTGGCTGCCGGCATCGCGCAGCAGCACCATCAAATCCGCCAGTCCCATCGTTTCAGGAACCCTGGGGACTTCATACATCAGCGACGATGAAGTGACCACGACTTCACTGCGGCGTTCATAGGGGACAGATACGGCCCGGCGCAGGTTGGCGAATCCCAGGATGTCATCCAAACCGTCCGGTCCAATCACCGGGAAACGGGAATGCCCAGTTTCCCGCGCTTTCGCAATGAGGTCATCCGCGGTGTCATCCTGGGTCAGGTAGTGTACCCGCCCACGGTCAGTCATCACGTCTTTTGCCGCCAAGCCGGAAATATGCACCGAACGGGTAAACAAGGAAGCCGTTGAAACATCGAGCTTACCCGCCTCCGCACTATGACGTACCAAGGCTGCAAGTTCCTGCGCGGAGCGGGCAGATGACAATTCTTCGGCAGGCTCCACCCCCAGACGGCGTAACACCCAATTAGCTGAACCGTTTAACAAAACAATGATCGGCAAAAATAAAAATGTGAAGCCTTTTTGGAAACGCACCACTGCACTTGCCGTAGCCAAAGGATCCGACAAAGCCAGGTTTTTAGGAAGCAATTCTCCAAATATCATCGAAAACAGGTTGGTCAACACTAATGCGACCGCACTACCAACTCCGATGGCAACTCCCAGAGCCATGTGGGTATGCCCCAATCCCCCGGTAATCAGGCGAGCCAAAGCTGATTGAGTGGTATATCCCAACAAAATGGTCGTGAGCGTAATCCCCACTTGAGTTCCTGATAGCTGTGTAGACAACTGTGAGATAGCTTTTTTCACTAACCCGGCACGCTTGTCTCCATTAGCGCAACGCATAGATACCTGAGTGGCATCCACAGCTACAAAGGAAAACTCAGCTGCCACAAACACTGCCGTTGCCAGAGTCAATAGCACTCCCACTGCCACCAACAGCCAATCCACCAATATGGGACTCACCTGAACCACCGTCCTCGTGCATCCTCATCGCAGACCGAGGCGAACCGACCCGTATGAAACTTGAGAACCGGGGTGTGGAACAGAAAAAAAGATAATCGCGGGGTGTCTTGCAGTTTAACCACCTAGCTCATTTGCTTGCTTTGGCAGCATTGATGATTTCCCGACGAACTTTCAGGGAAGGCTGACCGTTAGCGTCAACCAACACCATGCCTAGCCCTCCCGCCAGCGAGGATCCAGCCACCAGACCACGCAGGTATTCTCTACGTTCCTCTGGGGAATTAGCCGCCCAAACTGGATTATTAACCACACTAATTGGCAGGTTCACTAGTGCCAAAATGAGGGCGCAAATCCGCGGGGATTTTCCGATAGCCAAGCCCAGCGCGGTTGCTGCCGTGGCGGCTCCAGCCAGACGAGATAACAATTTTGCATCCGAGGTCAACATGGGGGGAAGCCCAATTTTCTCCAACGCTGGTTCCATCTTTCGGAAACGCTCCACATGGTCTGCAGGATTGCGCAAAGCGTCGAGACCATCATGAATGAAAACCGCCGCCAGTAGCGGACGTGATATAAACCGCAACAAAGTCCTCATAGTACTATTGTCCCCATTTTTAGACGAATTCGCACTTTTTCAAAACAATTGTTTACCGCTGTGGAATAAAAATCCCTACCGCTGGTTGTAATAGAGGTGAGACAACTTTTGGCAAACACCCTCACTAAATCCGCTTCCCGCCAAGCTGGCACAACGAGTCGAACACACCCCGTCCCACTTGTGACTCGCACGCTAGACTGGATGACGATGAGCGAAACAATAGACTCTGTACACCAACATGAGACGTCACCCAAACCGGAACAGCGTTTTGAAACGGAAGTTATGCCGTTTTTGAATCAACTCTATTCCGGCGCGCTGCGTCTGACCAGGAACCCGCACGACGCCGAAGACCTGGTTCAAGAAACCTTTTTGAAAGCCTTTCGAAGTTTCGATTCTTTTCAGGAGGGAACGAACCTCTTGGCGTGGCTTTATCGCATCATGACCAACACTTTCATTAATTCTTATCGCAAGAATCAGCGTCGTCCGCGCACGGAAACGATGGCTGAGATTACGGATTATCAGCTGGCTCAAGATGATTCCAATCGAGAAGCCCTTTCGGCGGAGTCTCTAGCTTTGGATCGTCTGGGGACCCAAGATATCCTCGATGCCCTCGATTCCCTACCCGATGAATACCGCGAGGCGGTGTATCTAGCCGATGTGGAAGGTCTGGCTTACAAAGAAATCGCGGAAATCCTCGATATTCCCTCCGGGACAGTCATGTCCCGTTTGCACCGGGGACGGGCGAAGCTGCGGAAAATGTTGAGTGAGCGTCTGGAAGCTGAGGTGATGGTGCCATGAGCAAAGAAAAACTTGATTCACAGATGTCCCCCGCGTCTGAGTTCGACTGCGACTGCGATACCGTGACGCAAAATATGCGTGAAATCATGAACGGGGAAATGGACTTGCTCACCGCCCAACATTTCCACGAGCATTTGCGCCACTGCCCGAACTGCCACGAAGAATCCCTGCGGGTGGAGCGTTACATCACGTTGCTGCGACAATCCTGCCGCTGTGAAGCCCCGGTTGAACTGCGAGAACGCATCATGATAGAGATTCGTAAAATCGGTTAGCCGCACAGATTTTTCGAAGCACTACAACGCCTCCGGGTTTGCGGGAAGGCCGGGAATGTGTGAAAATAGGCAGGTTGATTACGAACTTCAGAAGGAGGCTGTTATGTCGAAACGCGGTCGCAAGCGTCGGGCGCGGTCCAAGAGTGCCGCTAATCACGGCAAACGCCCCAATGCTTAAAGCTTGAACGCGGGTGCAGGATAGTGAAAACTTCCCGCACCCGCAGTGTTTTTAGACTGAAGGACCCGAAACGCAGTTTTCCCCGGAAGAAACGATATCTTCCGGGGAAAACTATGACTGCTCTTAGCGGGCGAAAGCGCGCGACACTAGGTCAGCGGCCTGTTGCTTGTGTACGGAAGCCAAACCGGTAGAGGGAGCGGCCATCGCCGGGCGAGACACCACGCGAATCGGTCGGTCGCCGATGAAGACATCCTGGTGTATCTTCAGGAAGCTCCAGACCCCCTGATTTTCCGGTTCGTCCTGCGCCCACACCAGTTCGGCGTTGGGGTACTGTGCCAAAATCGGCTTCAGATCCTCGTGTAGCGGGTAGTACTGTTCCAAACGCACGATTGCTGTGGTTTTGTCACCTGTCTTGGCGCGTTCGTCCGCCAAGTCGTAATACAACCGGCCGGTGCAAATCAGCACGCGAGTCACCGCATTGGGATCCAGATTTCCCTGGTCGCCAATGACCCGTTGGAACTGACCGGAAGTGAAATCTTCCACCGAAGACACCGCCGCTTTCAAACGCAGCAGCTGCTTGGGGGTAAAGACAACCAGCGGGGTCCGCGGCCGACGATAGGCCTGCTCACGCAACATATGGAAGTGGTTAGCCGGAGTGGAAGGCTGGACAATCCACATATTGTCCTGAGCGGCCAAACTCAACCAACGTTCAATACGCGCCGAGGAGTGGTCGGGTCCCTGGCCTTCAAAGCCGTGGGGCAGCAACAGCACCAGAGAGGAGTGCTGATGCCACTTCTGTTGAGCCGAACTGATGAACTCGTCAATCATGGTCTGGCCGCCGAACGAGAAGTCGCCGAACTGGGCCTCCCAGATAGTGAGAGCTTCCGGGCGCTCCACCGAATAGCCGTACTCGAATCCTATGGGCGCGTACTCAGACAGGGACGAGTCGTAAATCATGAACTTACCCTGTTTGTCGCTTAAGAATTCCAGCGGGGTCCATTCCTCACCAGTCTTGAAGTCGTGAGCGACCGCATGACGCTGCACGAAAGTCGCACGACGAGCATCTTCACCGGACATCCGAATGGGAGCGCCCTCCATCAGGATTGACCCGAACGCTAACAGCTCACCGAATCCCCAGTCGATATTGCCTTCACGAGACATCTGTTGACGCTTTTTGTAGAGCTTTTCAATCTTGGGGTGCATGGTGAAGCCTTCGGGGTAATCCACGTGCGCATCGCCGATAGCTTCCACTACATCCCGCGGAATGGCTGAAGTCCAAGCAATCATATCGTCGGACTCGTCGGTCTGAGCGGCGGGCAGGGTCCAATCCCAATCGTTGCCGCCCTGTTCGCCTTGCCGCGTCGGGGTGTAGCCCTTTTCCTTGGTTTCTTCAAAAATCTTTTCCAGTTTCTGGTGGTAATCCTCTACTGCCGCTTGCGCTTCCTCATCCGAGAGATCGCCACGACCAATCAGGTTATTCATGTAAACCGTGCGAGTGGTTGGATGGGTGTCAATGAGGTGGTACATCACGGGCTGAGTCATCGACGGATCATCGCCTTCGTTGTGCCCGCGGCGACGGTAACAAATCAGGTCAATTATGACGTCCTTGTGGAACTTTTGCTGGAAACGGTAAGCCAGACCAGCTACCCGCGTGACCATCTCAGGATCGTCAGCGTTCACGTGGAAAATCGGCACCTGCAAGCCTTTAGCCAAATCAGTGCAGTAGTTTGTGGAACGGGCATTGGTCGGAGAAGTCGTGAAACCAATCTGGTTATTCACGATGATGTGCACCGTCCCGCCGGTGGCGTAGGCCTTGAGCTGGCTCATGTTCAGCGTCTCATAGACGACGCCCTGACCGATGAAAGCTGCGTCGCCGTGAATCAGCACGGGAAGGTAACCGTAGTCGCCCTCGATACCGACTTTATCCTGTTGCGCTCGGACAATGCCTTCAACCACCGGGTTCACAGCTTCCAAGTGGGAGGGGTTAGCCGCGATATAGACGCTGGTGGTCTTGCCTTCGTAAGACTCGTAGATGGACTCGGTGCCCAAGTGATACTTCACGTCCCCGGAGCCCTGAACCGAACCGGGATCCATGTTGCCTTCAAATTCGGCAAAGATCTGGTTGTTAGTTTTACCGGCCACGTTCACCAGCATGTTCAACCGGCCACGGTGCGCCATCCCAATGGTCACCCCAGCCAAGCCATCATGAGCGGCATCGTCCATAATCCGCAGCATCAGAGGGATTAGCGATTCGCCGCCCTCCAAACTGAAGCGCTTTTGACCGACATACTTGGTCTGCAAGAAGTCTTCGAAGGCCTGAGCCGCGTTCAAGCGGTTCATAATGGCGTGACGGACTTCTTTGCTCGGCGGCTCGTAGGGACGCTCAATTTCCTCCTGCATCCACGTGCGCTGTTCGGGGTCTTGAATATGCATGTATTCGATGCCCGCGGTACGAGTGTAGGTATCACGCAGCTGGGTCATGATGTCGCGCAGCTTCATGTCAACATTGTGTTTGTCGCCCAGTCGTCCCACCGGGAAATACCGATCCAAATCCCAGATAGAAAGACCGTAGGCCCCGAGTTTCAAGTCTGGATGGCTACGCACCCGATAATCCAGGGGATCCACATCCGCAATCAAGTGTCCACGGGAACGGTAAGCGTGGATGAACCGCGTGATTCGCGCGTCTTTGGACAGCTCCCCGGGCCCGCTGTAATCGTTGTTACGCGCCCAGCTGAAAGGCGCGTAGGGAACCTTCATGGAGTCAAAGACACGTTCGTAGAATCCGTCTTCGCCTTTGAGTTTCTTTTCGATTAGACCCAGGAAAGAGCCGGACAGAGCCCCCTGAATGACCCGATGGTCGTAGGTCGAAGACATGTGCATAATCTTGCCGATACCGGCCTGAGCCAGCTGTTCTTCCGAAGCACCGGCCCATTCTGCCGGGTAATTCGTTGCCCCGACCCCGATGATGCAGCCCTGGCCCTGCACCAGGCGAGGCGACGACATGAGGGTACCCAAGGTTCCCGGATTGGTCAGGGTCACCGTGCAGCCGGAATAGTCTTCCATTCCCAGCTTACCGTCACGAGCCTTTTTCACGAGTTCTTCGTATGCGCGGACGAATTCTTCAAAAGACAGGGTGTCGGCTTTGTGGACGACCGGTGTGACCAGCAGACGCGAACCATCGTCCTTGGGCAAGTCAATCGCCAGTCCAAAACCAACGTGCGCGAAATGGTCAATATGCGGTTTACCGTCCTCCAGGCGGTAGCGCACGTTGACGTCAGGAGTTTCCACCAAGGCTTCCACGATGGCGTAGCCAATCAAGTGGGTAAAGGATACTTTGCCGCCGCGAGTCCGCTTCAGGTGGTCATTAATCTGGGTACGATTCTCAATCAAAACTTTCGCCGGAATCTGGCGGTAAGACGTCGCGGTCGGCACTGATAGCGAAGCATCCATATTTTTCGCAATCGCGGCGGGGACACCCTTCAGCCGTTCGGAACGATCCTCCCCTTTAACGGTGGCCTTTGCCGCATCATAGTGCTGCTTTGCCACCATTGCAGCGTAGGGCGAAGTCGGAGCGTGAACGACCGAACGTGGCAGTGGCGGGCGGTCAGAGTGTTGGGCATCAAGTCCGGTGGGTCGGGATTCCTCACCGGATTCGGCGGTTTCACCGCTTTCCGTGAGTTCGGAAGCGGCGCCAGCGGTTGCTCCCGGCAACAATCCCAGGCTTTCCATCTGTTGGAAATACGACTGCCATTCGGGGGGAACTGAACTTTTATCCGCGAGGTATTGGGCGTGAAGCTGAGCAATAACTTCTTCGGAGGCTGAATTATTCGACGACTGTGTCTCGGCCACTATATTTTCCCTTTCAAGGTCATTGGAAATTTTCTCCATTGTGCTCCTAATTTAGGACTTTTAGCCTAGGAATTTCACCTTATTTCTCAGACCTTGACAAAGATTTACTATAGTTCGAGTTATCCTTGAGGATTTAAGGACTTTCCCTTTTCAGTAGGCTGGCGGAATCTCGGTCAAGAGGCTTCGGAAGGACGCCAAACGCAGCGCTAGTTCCGGGTGCTCATCCAATAGGCAATCTGGGGAGTCCGCACCGTGAGTGCAACCTCGCGGACAGTCCCGGGCTATCGCGTAAAGTTCCGGGAATCCGCGCAGCAATCCCGCCGCATCAACATGTGCCAAGCCAAAAGAGCGCACTCCGGGAGTGTCGATGAGCCACCCTTGTGCAGCCACCGGAAGGGCGACCGCCGAGGTCGAAGTGTGCCGGCCTTTACCGGTTACTTCGTTGACTGTCCCAGTCGCCCGATTTGCGCCCGGCACCAGCGCGTTCACCAGTGTAGATTTGCCGACCCCCGAGTGGCCTAGCATTACCGTGATTTCACCGGTCAGCTGTTTCTGGAGCGCCACCAGTCCCCGGGCGACAGTGGGGGCCGGTGCGGTCTGCGAGCATGTCTCGGCTAGTGCTAGCGCCGGAACAGCGGGTTCGTAGAGGTCTCTGTTCAGGGCAAACACTGTTATTCCGATAGCTTCGTAGTCTGCGATAAGTTCCTGGGCGGAGTCCAAGTCCGTTTTCGTCACCGCCAGCAGTGGGGTGACTTTCGCGTCCAGAGCCGCCACTATCGCCCGGTCAATCATGCCGCGTTTCGGTTCTGGGTCACGCGCTGCGACCACGATTAGTATCTGAGTGGCGTTGGCGACGATGAGTTTTTCGCGCGCTCCGGCCTCGGATTCGTCAAAGCTACGGCGCAGGATGGTTTGGCGATCTTCTAGGGTGACAATGCGCGCCAAAGTGTCGGGAGTGCCGGAAGTGTCTCCTTCCACGCCCACCCGGTCCCCCACAATGACGCCCTTTCGTCCCAGCGCCCGCGCCTTAACGGCTTGCACCATGCGGTTTGCGCCAAGCGCTACCGTAAACCGGCCCCGATCCACGGCGATGACCATACCGGGCTCAGCGTGCGCAAAACTGGGACGTTTCTTAGTGCGGGGGCGGCTACCTTTCCCCGGTCGCACGCGGACTCGCGGATCATCCGTACCGATGTCGCGGCGACTCAAGAGGCTGCTCCCAACAGACGTTCCCACATTTTTGTGAAATCTGGCAGGGTTTTGGAGGTGGCGCCGATATCATCGATTTGTACCGGATAGTACAATCCTAGGAGCGCTGCAAAAGTCGCCAGCCGATGATCCCCGTAACTGTGCAACAGCAGCGGGGGAGATTCCGGGTCTTGGTCCACAAGCCCGGAGGGGCTGACACCGGTAATCACGAGGTCGTCCTCCGGGGTGATTTCGCAGGGAATCCCGACGGTCGTAAGTTCGGTGCGCAGCGCTTCGAGACGATCCGTCTCGTGACCCCGCAGGTGGTGCAAACCGCGCAATCGGGAAGTTCCGGGGGCGAAAGCAGCCAAAGCCGCCACGGTGGGAACCAGCTCACCCACCGCGGTAAAATCGGCGTCTATCGGCCACAGCGGACCCAGACTGGAAACCGTCAATACCCCGTAGTTCCACTCCACATGCAGACCCATTTTTGGCAAAATCTCCAGCCAAGCCGCCCCTGCCTGCGTGGTGTTCGCGGGCCAAGTGGGGATAGAAATCCGCCCCCCGGCAATACCTGCCAGAGCCAAGAACGGTCCCGCGTTCGAGAGATCCGGTTCGATGAGAACGTCCTGGCCCAAAACCGGCTCTGGGGCCACATGCCAGAAAGGCTTGCCCTCCTCGGAGCTCCCCGGCGTAACGGTAACTCCGTGTTGAGACAGGCATTCTAAAGTCATCTCGATGTGTGGCAGCGAAGGTAGCGCCGCAGTTTTGGAACGAACGGTACAACCATCGGGCAGTAGCGGCGCAGCCAGCAACAGAGCTGATACAAACTGCGAGGAAGCCGTAGCATCTATGGTGACTTCCGTGGCGGGGCGCCCCGCGGGAGGATAAATCGTACAGGGAAATACGCTCCCATCCGAGGATTCGTGCTCGATATGGGCTCCCCACTGGGTCAGAGCATCCAACAAAGGCCGCATCGGGCGAGTATTTGCTTGTGTATCGGCGACCAACCGCACGGCGCGCCCCAATGCCACCGCCACGGCGGGAATGAAACGCATGACAGTTCCAGCCAAACCGCAATCCACCGTAACGGGAACATTATCCCGCAAAACACCCTGAGAAACTGCGGAAGTTGACTGCGACCACAGTTGGGTCAGAGGGGTAATCTGTACCGGTTGGTCCAAAACGGGAGGCCACGGCTCGATAACCGCCCCCAATGAGCGCAGCGCTTGCACCATGAGGTCCGTGTCGCGGGCATACAGAACCCCCGTGAGAGAAGCCTCAGTATCGCTGATGGCACCGAGCAACAATTCTCTGGCGCTCAAAGACTTTGAACCCGGCAGGGTCACCGCACCGAAAACAGGACCTTTCGCGCGGGGAGCCCGCCAAACTGTTGCTTGCATAGGTTCAGCTTAATGGAAAAATCGCGCCGTTGACCGTTTTACAGCCCTTCAAGGGATAGGTTTAGAACATGAGCAGTCGCTGGGAAGAAGATTTACAGTTAGCCCTAATCATGGCAGACCAGGTAGACGCCCTGACCACCAAGCGTTTCTTGGCTCCCGATTTGGAAGTCAGCGATAAACCGGATTTGACGCCGGTAACCGACGCGGATAAAGCCGCCGAAAAACTCATCCGGCGACACCTGTCACATTCGCGAACTCGAGATGCCATCGTGGGTGAGGAAGAAGGCAGTACCGGTTTAGCAGCCCGAAAATGGGTCGTCGACCCGATTGACGGCACCGCGAATTTTCTCCGCGGGGTCCCGGTGTGGGCTACTCTCATTGGGCTAATGGAGGACGGCAAGATGGTGATGGGGGTGGTCAGCGCACCCGCCCTAGGATTTAGGTGGTGGGCTGCCGCGGGCAGTGGGGCGTGGACCGGCCGGTCGCGTTCCTCGGCACGCCAGCTGCAAGTTTCACGTATCTCTAACCTGAATCAGGCTTCCTTTTCCTACGCGCTTATCGGCGAATGGGCCGAGGCTCATCGTTTGCGGGGCTTCATGAATCTCTCTCAGCAGGTATGGAGGACTCGTGCCTACGGCGATTTTTGGTCCTATATGCTGCTGGCAGAAGGCGCGGTGGACGTTGCGGCGGAACCGGACTTGAATCTGTGGGACATGGGGGCGCTCTACCCCATCGTGACCGAAGCTGGCGGTAAGTTCACGTCCCTCACCGGTGAGGATGGCGTGAACGGGCCGGGGGCAGTAGTTACTAACGGACGTCTGCATTCCCAAGTTTTGCAGTATATCGGCTCGGAAACAGACTAATTTGTGAGGTTTGCAAAACTCTTAAATTTTCGCCCCCGGGGTTGCTCTTATGCTTGAGTCATGAAGTTTTTACACACCTCTGATTGGCATCTCGGCCGGGACTTTATGAACTATGACCTAGCCCCCTACCAGGATTACTTCCTGGAGCAAATCCTGACGCAAATTGAAGCGCACCGTCCTGATGCTTTGCTGATTACGGGCGACGTATTGGACAAACCAAATCCGAGTGATGCGGATTTGGACAAATTGTCCGGTTTTTTGAATGAGGCACGACAAATAACTCGAATCATCCTCATTGCCGGTAATCACGATGGGGCCTCCAGGCTTGGTTTTGCCAAGGGCTTCACTCTGCCGGAAGTCAATATCGTGACGAAAGCTGCCCAGGTTGGCACCGCTATCGAGATTCCGGGACCCGACGGTGAACTCGGCGCGCTGGTCTACCCCATACCTTACCTGTCTCCCTACCAGGATCGCGCGGAGCTATCCACGTGGGTTGACAATGACGGGGTTTGTCATCTCGATGACACTTTGAAGCAGCCCGCCAGCAAAGACGACCCGGCGCCGTTGCTCCCGGGAAAACCGGAAGTACTGTTTGGCGCGGCACTGCGCCGCATCGGGAGGGATCTGGACCGGAGGAACACGGACGTGCCGGTCCTCGCGATGGCTCATGACTATCTAACACAGGTAGATCCGAATAAAGAAGTGGAACCGCTGGGAAATCTCTCTCCGATCCCGGTTTCTATGTTGGATTATTTCGCCGGAGGCCCGGAAGGATACAACGGCATTGATTATCTAGCTCTGGGACACATTCACGGGGCGTATCAGATACGGGGCACTAAAGCCACGGCCTGGTACGCGGGGTCTCCTCTGCCTTATCGGGTTAGTGAGAGCAACGAGAAATGCACCCTTTTGGTCGAGGTTCACCCCGATCACCAGGTGGAGGTCGAGAAGCTACCCTTGATAGTGCCTTATAAAGTCACACGACTACAGGGCAGTATTGAGGACCTCACGAACCCGGACGACTCCCGCTACCAGTCCTGGCATCAGGCCTTTTGCAGCATCAACCTGACTGAAACGACCTTGCCGCCAAACGCTTATAACCGACTGAAAGCGGTTTTCCCGCGAATGTTGAAGCTCACTCATTCCCAGGGCACTCTGAACGGGACGCTGCAATCTGGCGCAGAGTTTCGGGAACTATCTGAGCTAGAGATTGCCACCGAATTCTTACGTACCTGTGGCATTGACGAGGAGGAAGACCTCGCTTTGCTAACCGAAATATATGAAGACGCCGTTGGGGGGACAGAGAAATGAAATTCCATAAACTTACTCTTGAAGGAGTGGGGAGTTTTTACGAGCGCACCACCTTGGATCTGGACGAACTGGCCGAGTCGGGACTGTTCTTAATTACGGGCAATACCGGATCGGGAAAGTCCACTATCCTGGACGGAATTGTCTACGCTCTGTATGGAGACGTAGCTGGTGAGAGAGATTCCGCAACAGATCGTATTCTCTCCTACTACTGGGACAAGGACTATCCTCCTGAGGTCGTGCTGGTGTTCTCTGCCCACGACAAGTTCTATGAGCTACGTCGCACGGTGACCTTTACGAAGCCAGGGCGTAAGACTGTCACTCAATCCATAGCCCAGCTTAAGGTGTCCACTACCCCGGATTTTGACAACGTTACCGAACCCATTGCGATAGGTAGAGACGTCACGAAAGAGGTAGTGAGAATCCTCGGCCTGGAGAAATCACATTTTCTGCAGACGGTGATACTTCCCCAAGGTCAGATTCAGCAGTTCCTGACCGCAGGGGCCGCCGAACGGCATGAGGTTTTATCCAATCTTTTCGGGGCGGAAAGCTTTATTGCCATGGAAAAAGCCGCTAAGGAACGTGCCTCTCAAGGCAAGGAAACCACCAAAGAGTACACCAGACGTCTAGGTGAGCTTCTCACAACTGTGTATGCGGATCTTTCCAACATTGAGATTACTGGTGAAAATGAAACCGCTTGGAAAGAAACTTTGGAGGAATTTGCAGCGGCAAAAGACGGGGCGGCGCAATCGATTTCCGCCTTGGAGCAAGCCGGAGAGCCCCTCTTTGCTAGCGCCGCCAAAATTTTGCGCGAAGAAGCCGCTAAGGTTAGGGACGCCGCCGAGCAAGCTCAGAAAAAATACCAAGCGGCTCAGACAAAACTCACTACAGCGGAAACCGAGCAGAGCGTCATCTCAGAGGCACGACGGATGACTGAAAGACTTGCCGAACTTTCCGAAAAGACAACCGAAATTGAACAACTGGACCAACGCAACCAGAAAGCCGTGCATGCCAACGCCGTCATGGACAGCGAGAAAGCAGAGCAGAAACCTTACCGGTCAGCCGAGCACCAGCGTGCCAGTATTCTTGGTTCTTTGACACAGCTGGTCGATAACGATACGGATTTAGCCGAATTTAGGGACCAAGTATCAAATCTGTCGGACACAAAATTGCAAACCTGGTTAGAAAGGGAGGAACCCAGTACCAATTTGTCTGACCTGCGTGATGAGATGAGCGAAAAGATTAATGACAACCAAAAGAGGCTGGAGGCCATCAAAGCCAATCTCTCCCTTCAGAGTCAAAAAACTACCGCTGCCAACAGTAAGGAAGAACAGCTGAAGTCTCTGCGCAGTCAGATTCGCCAGCTCAGCGACACTGCTAAAAAAACCACAGAAACGCTGGACAAACAGCGCCAGATACTGCGAGAACAGAAGCAGCTTGCGGACGGGTTACCCAGCCGGCAGACAGAGCTGAAAAATGCTCAGGAGCACCACGATTGGGCAAAATCGGCTGAAAAGTTAGCCAAGGATTTGAAAGCTGCCACGAAAAATGCTGCCCGGCTGCAAGAAAGCTACGACCGGGCACAGGAAAACGCCGAGTCCGTTTTGCGAAAATGGTCTGATACCGCGGCGTCTCGCTTATCGGCACAGTTGCAGGACGGAGAGTCCTGTCCGGTCTGCGGTTCTCTGGATCATCCGCATCCCGCAGCCGAAACGGCTGACAAAACAACCTTTCAGGACTATGAAGCAGCTGCGAGCGAAGCCAAAAAAACTCACGACAAGCTCTCTGAGGCAAACAATAAGGAAACTGAGATTAGCGCCAGATTGCAAACAGTTACGGATCAGCTCCAGGACCGGAATATACAGTCTTTGGCTGCGGCCCTCTCTGTGGCTGAGAAGGCCGTCAGTGAATCCGCCGTAGCTAGCAAGCAAGTACCCAAGTTGGAAAAGAAAATTTCCGAACTGGAAGAATCAGACAAACAAAACCAAACCGAGCGTGAAAAACTCATCAAACAGGAAGCAGGATTAAGCTCGGAGGTTGAAAACCTCCACGAGGATATTCAGGCACTTGCTGACAAAATTCGAGCGGAGTTGGCTGATTTTGATTCCAATTCTGACCCGCAAGACTTGTTAGATACGAACCAGCACAGTCTGGACGCGGTCAAACAGCTCGCCAAGTTTTATGATTCCTGGCTGCCAATCCGCCAAGAGTGGATTAGCGCTCATGAAACGTTGCGCAAGTCATTGACAGACCACGGTTTCGAGTCAGTAGCCGAAGCCCAGACCTATGCCAAACCTCGCCAGCTTCTGGAAACTGACCAAGAAACAGTTTCTTCTCACCGCAACGAAGTAGCTGAACTGCGCGCGAAACTGGATACCGACGTGTACCGAGACAAAGCTGCAGTCAAGCCCCCCGAACTGGAGAGCCTTCGAGCAGCTACCGAAGCCAGCAAGCAGGAATATCGCTCTCTCACCCAACAGTCGGCGTCTTTGGATAGTTCCCACCAGAATTTGTGCACCCACAAGGAAAGGTACGAACAGACCAAACAGGAATGGGACAAAGAAGCGCCAAAGATTGCCGGCTATGAACGTTTATCTCAAGTACTCAATGGGGAAAACACGATGAAAACTACTTTGAGCGCTTACTACTTGAGCAAGCGTCTGGGACAGGTGACTTTTGTAGCTAACCAGCTGATTTCTGATGTTTCCGGGGGATACTACGAAATCAGGCATAACGAAAACTATGAGTCGGACCGCAATCAGAAATATCACGGACTGGGCATCGAAATGTACAACGGCGCTCAGGACAAGGTGGTACCGCCAAAGTCGCTGTCCGGGGGCGAAAAATTTTACTGTTCACTCGCTATTGCCTTGGCGCTTTCCGAAGTCGTGCAACGGGAAAGGGGCGGCATCACTCTGGAAAACATTTTCATCGATGAAGGTTTCGGCACCTTGGACAATGACACCAGAGAGGCGGTCATGTACACGCTGCATAGTCTGCAGAAGGAGGGAGGACGTTGCGTAGGAATCATCTCACATGTCAGTGAACTACAAGAGGAAATTCCCCTCCAGGTTCAGGTGCGAAACTACCACAGCGGCAACACCACGGAACTGAAACCAGGCGGAAAACGCAAGATTGGCTCCTACCTACAAATCAACGGTTTAGATACGGTCTAGCTCAAGCCCAGGAATTCTCGCAGGACCCCGAGCTCGGAGCCGTCGAACCACAACAGTTCCGGCAACTCTAAGTCCTGGGGGGATTCCCCCGCCCCTGCCGCGCGGGCGGCCTGCCCCGATGCTAGTTTTGCCACTTCTGCGCCAGCCGCCGGTTCGTCTACATGGTAGGAAACCACTTCAGAATACTGAATCGGTCTGGTCAGGATGTATCCTCCGGCCAATTCCGGGTGGCAGGGTCGCAGGTCCGTGTCCGCGACTTCCGCCACCGCCACCACCCGGAGAGGCTGGGAGCTTTCGGTTTGCGCGTCTAAAGATTTCAAAGCGGCGACGTGTAAAGCCTCGTCTTCCGCCACCTCTCGGTCCTCCCCGTGCAGCTCGCTGGGAGCAGGAAAACCAGCAGCGGCGCACCAGGCCCCGTCCACGACCGTGACCGGCGCACCCTCCCAGGTCTTGTCCTGTAGGGATTGGGGACACAGCGCGATGTAGGCACGAATCGTTTTCGTCCGTTGGGGGGCTTTACTCATTTTCTGGTTCCTTCTGTTCGCCACGTTTGAACTTCAACAGTTTGCTCTCCCGAATCCTGCTCCGTCCCGAGCCGCGCCGGGGAAGCAAACCGAGTTGTTTAAAAATGTCATTCTGCAGCCCTTCCAGGTCCTCCAGAACCGCAGCGCGAGGATTCGCCGTCATCACATCACAAGCGGCCACCAGAGCACGGTCAAAATCTTCTCCGGCTTCTCGCACCACCGTCACCGGCAGGTTTGAAACCGAAGCGGACACGACACGAACTATGGAATTGCGCCAGTTCGCCCCTCCCACGGAAGCCCTCCCGCGATTCACTACCGCCAACGTCGGGCAGCTCCAAAGTTCCTGTTCACGAGCCCAATTGTGGTTGACCAGCAGCCGGCGAATCCCCACCGGGTCAGCCAGACCGACTTCCACCACCAAGTCGGCAACGTCAAAAGCTCCTAAGGCAGCTCCGTAACGGGTCGGCCCCATAGCCGCCAGCAAATCCGACTGGTCGTCAGCACCACTCGCTAAATCCACCAAAATCCAGCGATAGTTAATCCGAGCCATCTCTAAAAGAGCTGACAACGCGTGCTGGCCGACCTCACGCCACCGCTCCGCCTTTGTCAGTCCGGTCAGCAAATCAACTCCAAAGCCCACCCGCGTCACCAGCTGCGGAAAACTATCTGGCTTTAGCTTTCCTTGTTCCGCTAAACGACAACCGGTCACCACCCCGGAAGTGTCTAAAGCAATCCCCAGCATCTGTACCAGAGACGACTCGACCGTATCGGCATCGACCAGCAGAACCCGACCAAAGTTACGTAAACGCGAGGCGATGTTCAAAGCTAGCGTAGACTTTCCCGGTGCGCCCACCGGACCCCAAAAAGCGACAATCTGACCTATTGAACCGGCCAATTCAGCATTATCGTTACCGAATTCCTCACGAGGGTTGGGGGGCGGCGGAGGCATCAGGGTGGACATCATCTGTTCCAGCAGACGGGCTGCCTCACTCTGTTCAGGCTCTTCCACTCGGGGATCCGCTTTGGCTAAAACCGAAATCCCCCCGTGGCTGTTCAACTGATCCACGTCCTCCAGAGGGGCAAAGGCAATGATAGCAACATTTTCAGCGGCTAGTTCCTGGATGGTGGCTCCTTCCAGTTCCAGCATCTCGGTATCCACCGCTACCAGCTGCACCAGGTGCGCCTTGGCTATCGATAATAGCTCCGTGGCGTCACGGCAGCGCCGGATGACTTGCAGGGGCAGAGAATCTGACTCAATGGTCCTGATGATGTCCGCTTCCAAATCTGGATGCAGGCAAGTCGCCACCCCGATAAAACTCATGATGCCACCGGTATCGCCATCAGCGGGGTTTTTGTACCGATAGCAGCCAAGATAGGCGACAAGTCCTCTTCCGGTACGCTTATTTCTACATTCGTTTTATTTTTCGACCCGAGCGCCGTTTCCGAGCTTTTTTCCGCCAGGAACACGGCTTTATCTGCCAGCTTTTGAGCATTTTTCAACGGGAGATTCTTGTCAAAGACACTGGCGGAGTTTTCGTCAGGGAGTTGCCAGATTTCGAGGTAATCTCCCTTTTTTACACTACTTGGCAGGGGTGCTGCTAGCTCAAGAACAATCCGTTTGTTGTAGGGTTCGGTTTGGCTCAGAGAGGTTTTGGGGAGCAACTGTCCGCCGGCAATAGTTTGCACGACCACGCTGCCTTCCTTAAGCTCGCCTTCACGCAGGTACAGACCCGCTGCCCGCCCCGGGTTTGCCGAAATAACTTCAACATCACTGGATTGCACGGTATGTCCTGCAACGAGGGTTGTTTTTGCCACCAAGTAACCTTCCAGGTGGCTGGCCAGCCGCACCGTAACTATGACCAGGATTACAGCCAGTACCATCAGACCGATTCCCAGTGCGGTACGCCGATTCAAGTACCGAGATTTGCTTGATATTTCCGAACCAATGGGCATACAGGCCTCCCTGAAATCTCCTTATAGGCTTTATATCATTAAACTATCGAAGCATAGGAATGTTTTTGTTGTGGTTTTGTGTCATTTGATGTACCATAAACTCATGGGATATAATTTTTACACGATTGCTGATGTTGCTGACATGCTGAAGGTTTCTCACGGCGCAGTGCGTAACCTCATCAATAACGGAGAGCTCAAAGCTATCCAGATTGGCGGGCGCGGCCTCTGGCGCATCGAGGAATCCGCAATGGAGGAATACATCAAGGGACAATACGCCCAAAGCGAGGAAAAAATCGCTTCCGGTGCAGCCTTGGTGGACTAGCCCCTTCTTTCGCAGCCCCCGCTTGATTAACCGCTCCTGGTTACACATAGCGGGGGTTGACGCTTTTTATTCCCAGTAGCGCTCCTCAACGCGGGCAAGAGACATAGAGCAGTCCAGACAGTGCAATGGCTTCATGGCGACCGTGATCGACAATATCCACAAAGTCCGCACCAACTCTCTCAATGTAGCCTTTCAAAGTCTGGTTGTGAGTGGTGAATTGGACTTCGCGGCGGGTGGCGGCAAACTCGCGCAGCTTCACTGTGCCTGGAATTCTCGCTTCAACCAAAGTGGGCCATTGCGGTGCGGTCCCCAGGCCGGAAACGACTTCGATGGCCGAGTACCTTATGAAGATATCCATACGCAGCAAGCGCAGTATCAGCCAACTCGCTGCAGCATCAGCGACTTCACCACGCAGCGATTCCCCGTTGATGAGCCGAATCTCGACCGCAGTGCCCTTACTGGCTAACAAACGACCGGAGAGAGTCACCTCCGCCGCATCCGCCGCCGACAACTCAGTCGCTTCGGCTTGCCGCTGTGCGCGCAGCTTCGCCGCGAAATCAGCCGAGAGATCATCAAGATAATCGTCATGCTCCACGTACTGTAGTCTAGCTCACCCGCCGCATCGGGAGAAGCAAAACATATTACTGGCTACCAAGAATGCTGTAAATAGCCTTAAAAAGCCGGATATTGACAAAGAAACGAAAAGAATCTTAGGATAAGGAATCAAACGCTATCAAACGTGCAATAACTAAATAAAACTTGCTAACAAAGGGAAATACTATGGAAACCGCACTTCTTGAACCCAATACTGCCGAAACCAATGACTCTGCCGAGGCGACTCGCCCTGCGCTCAGCACCTCTCCCGCGTCCTCAATATCCCTCCCTTCTGAGGTGAGCTCGCAGCCGATGTCCACCGAAGTTACCGAAAATCTACTGATGGAGACCGAACGGGGATTCCAGCAGGAGGTCAAGCATCATGAGTCTGGCCAAAATGATCTGAAGCACGCCGCCGCACTCGTGACGAACCAACGACTCCAGCCAGTAGTCGGTCCTGCCTTGAAACGCCGTCAGGTTGCCAAGCCGTCCTTGCGGAGTTTAGTCAAGGCGACTTATGCCCAAAGGGGCCAGACATGGCAATCGATAGCTCCGCAGCGCCAAACAGAAAAAACCGGAAACGTCGGGACGGACCCAGCCCCAGTCGTAAGGCCCCAAGGGAAATCTTTCATCGAGGATGTTCAACATTCCCCTCGAGTTTGGGCCGCTCAGATGGCTCGGTGCGGGCTAGAAATCATTGAGGGCATGCGCCCTTTGTCCCAGATGACCCGCTGGGCCTCGCCGCAGGCTTATCGCTACCTCGAACAGCGCCGAAACGCTATTAGCTCCAAGCAAAAGCCACAGCCGGGACTCGTCGGAGGCAAGACACGCCGGGTGTCACCAGTGAGAGTGCTCAGTGCCCACAGCCGGGCTACCTCCGCGACCACTCACGAAGCGGTTGTCGTACTCAACGATGGCCAGCGGACTCGTGCCGCCGCGCTAACCTTAGAAAATCATGGCGATCAATGGATGATTGCCGCGATTCGCCTGGGCTAAACTGAGACCCTCAGCCCCGCCGTTTTGCCGCACGACGCTGCGCTCTGTTGCCCTGCGGGGCTTGTTCAGTGGAGCCATCGCTGGAATAAGAGATTTGTGAGTTCATAGCCTGATGTCCGGTATCGCCCATAACCGTGCGATTAGCGGATACCGATTTCAGGCCGGCCCTGCGCCCGGATTTCTTAAAGTTGCGGGCTTTCTTTTTTGCCGCGCTCTTAGAGAGAGGCGCTTTACTGTCCGGTGTCGGCTCTTCCGTTGCTTCCGCCTGGCCTTCGCCAGCTTCTCCGGCTTCCTGAGCTGCGGCTTCAGCGCGCTCCAGGGCATCGACAAAGGCCTTGACGTACCCAAATACATTCTGGACAGTCTCTTCCTTAATACGTCCCATCATGGCGCTGAACATGAGGTAGCCCTCAGTCTTATATTCCACCAGGGGGTTGCGCTGGCCCATCGCCCGCAGCCCGATGCCTTCCTTCAGGTAATCCATTTCGTACAGGTGCTCACGCCACAGCCGATCCACCACCGAGAGCAGAACTCGCCGTTCCAACTCCTTCATCGGTTCATCGCCCAGCTGGGCTTGCGCAATGGGATTTTCCGCCAAAGACTTACCAGCTAGCTCGTACTGCAACTTGGCGTCATCGACCAGCTGTTCGGTGATGAAATCCGTGGTCAAAGCCGATTTACCGCCCACCGCGTTTTCCAAATCCTCCACCGAAAGCGACACCGGGTAGAGATTCTTTAGCCCCGCCCACAAGGTCTTCAAATCCCATTCGCTAGTATCGGGAAGGTCCGTGGCCTGCGCAACCGCATCCGCAATTGTGCCCTCGATGAAGGAGTCAACCGTGGCCGAGAGGTCCTCCCCACGCAGCACTCGTCCCCGTTCCCCGTAGACAGTTTCGCGCTGCTCAGTCATCACATCGTCGTACTTCAAAACATTCTTACGGATTTCCGCGTTACGACCCTCCACCTGGGTTTGCGCCGAACGAATCGCGCCAGAAACCATCTTAAACTCCATGGGAATGTCCTCGGGCAGACTCGAACGCATCACGTTGCCGAGCCAGCCTTGGTTGGCAAAACGCATCAGCTCGTCTTCCATCGACAGGTAGAAGCGGGAGCGACCGGGGTCTCCTTGACGTCCCGCACGGCCACGCAGCTGGTTGTCGATACGGCGTGACTCGTGGCGTTCCGTGCCTAGGACGTAGAGTCCACCAAGTTCCACAACCTCGTCGTGCTCCTGAGCCACCTTGGCTTTGGCATCCTTCAAGGCTTGGGGCCAAGCGGCCTCATATTCTTCAGAGTTTTCCTCCGGATCCAGCCCGCGATCTTTCAAATCCTGTACCGCCAAGAATTCGGCGTTGCCGCCCAGCATAATATCGGTACCGCGCCCGGCCATGTTGGTCGCGACCGTGACCTGGCCCTTTCGGCCAGCCATCGCCACAACTGCAGCTTCACGTTCGTGCTGTTTCGCGTTCAAGACCTGGTGGGGAATCTTCCGCTGGTTCAGCAAGTGCGAGAGGTATTCGGATTTCTCCACCGAGGTGGTGCCGACCAGGACAGGCTGACCGCGGTGATAGTTTTCTTCGATGTCCTCAACGACCGCGTTGAATTTCGCTTCGGCGGTTTTGTACACCACGTCGTCTTTGTCCTCGCGAATCATGGGTTTGTGTGTGGGAATCGGGACCACGCCCATCTTGTAAACATCGTTAAATTCGGCGGCCTCAGTCTCAGCGGTACCGGTCATGCCGGCACGCGAGCCCTTCGGGTAGAGACGCACGTAGTTCTGCAGAGTAATCGTGGCTAAAGTCTGGTTTTCAGCCTTAATTTCTACGCCTTCTTTAGCTTCAATCGCCTGGTGCATCCCTTCGTTGTAGCGCCTTCCGGGCAGGACACGCCCAGTGTGCTCATCAACAATCAGCACTTCCCCTTCCGGGGTGACAATGTAGTCTTTATCCAGCTTAAACAGCTCTTTAGCCTTGATGGCGTTATTCAAAAACCCAATCAGGGGGGTGTTGGCGACCTCATAGAGATTGTCGATACCCAGGTAGTCCTCAACTTTGTCAATGCCGGGTTCCAAGACCCCCACGGTGCGTTTCTTTTGGTCCACCTCGTAGTCTTCGCCAGGATGCAAATCCTGGACAATCTTGGCGAAGTCCGTGTACCAGTGGTTGACATCGCCCTGGGCGGGACCGGAGATAATCAGGGGGGTACGGGCTTCGTCAATGAGGATGGAGTCCACCTCATCGACGATGATGTAGTTGTGTTCCCGCTGCACTAGGTCTTCGACTCGTTGCGCCATATTGTCGCGCAGGTAATCAAAACCGAACTCGTTGTTGGTGCCGTAGGTGATGTCGCAGTTGTACTGTTTACGGCGTTCCTCGGGATCCATCTGAGCCATGATGATGCCGGTGCTCAGACCCAAGTAACGGTATACGCGTCCCATCAATTCGCCCTGGTAAGACGCCAGGTAGTCGTTCACGGTGACGACGTGTACGCCTTTGCCGCTCAGCGCCCGCAGGTAGCAGGGCAGCGTGGCTACCAGAGTCTTGCCTTCACCGGTTTTCATTTCGGCAATGTTGCCCCAGTGCAAGGCCGCCCCGCCCATAATCTGTTCCCGGAAGTGACGCAGTCCGAGCACTCGATCGGAGGCTTCACGAACAGTTGCGAAAGCCTCAACCATAAGGTCGTCAAGTTTCTCGCCCTCTTCCAGGCGCTGCTTGAACTCGTCAGTCTTTGCTTTCAGTTCGCTATCGCTCAGCTCGCGGTATTCGTCTTCAAGCAGGTCCACCGCATCAGCTACTTTCACCAGCTTCTTGAGGATTTTACCTTCACCGATGCGCATGAACTTATCAAGTAAGGACACGTTTCGCCTTCCTTTTCAGGTCTATGGGATGGCCTTACGGGGCTATCCATTGAGGTCAAACAGCCTTTTATCTACGATTGTCAGGGGTTTGACCCGACCGTGATGACTCAGCCTCGACCATTTTAGTTGAAAGCGCCTAGCTTCGCGAAAGCGAGGCGCGAAGCTCCGGTTCTTGGGGGCAGTTGCTTTGGCTCACCGAAGATAAATAAAGAGGGACCCTGGGATTGCGTCCCAGGATCCGGCCTTAAACTTAGTCGTTGAGCTTGCAGGTGGCGTCTAGGCGAATCACGCCATAGGTCCAGCCTTTCCGGTGGTAAACCACCGCCGGCTGCGCGGTCTCGGAGTCAATGAACAGGTAGAACGGGTGGCCCACCAATTCCATCTCATCCAGGGCATCCTCAACACTCATAGCCCGGCTTTCGTGCAGTTTTTCACGCACAATGACGGGAGAATCACCCAACTGCTCCTCACGAGACTCACCCAGTTTCAAGGGCGGCTTGGCGACGGGAGCCTCAGCCGTTTCCGGAATCTGCACATCCAATTCCACGTCCGGTGGAATCTCGTATTTGCGGTGGTCCTTAGCCCGATCCCGAGCTCGGCGCAAACGCTCAAAAAGTTTTCCGGCGGCAATATCCACAGCGGCGTAGCGGTCTGACGAAGACGCCTCCGCCCGCACCACCGGCCCTTTGCCGAGAACAGTCAGTTCGATACGTTCCGCAGTATCAGCTTGTCGCGGATTCTTTTCATGTGTCAGTTCCACATCGACACGTTGCGTACGGGGAGCCAGCTGCTCCACTTTGGCCATTTTCTCCTCGATGTATTCCCGAAAATTCGGGTGGATTTCAGCATTACGTGCTTTCACGGTGATTTCCATGAGGGCCTCCTTAGGTTAGGAATTGGGTTCCAACTATCATTTGCTGGGACGGAGTGTTCGGTTCTCACCTCTTTCTCACACAGGTGCACTCCGGTGTGTCACCTGCGATTTTTGCATGTGCTTTATATTTTAGAGCACACCGCAAAGCCGTGCAGGACTTCCACTTACTTTTCGGAATTCTCCGGGAACGATACTGGCATTTCGCGCCGTGATGAAGCAAAAACCAGCCCCGCGAGGACAGTTGCCTCTAAACCGGACAAAACGCGAATCATTTCTCTCAAAGTCGCCCCGGTGGCACTGACATCATCGATTATCAGCAGGCTCTTGCCGGCAAGTTCGCGTTTTGCCACCGCTGTACTGCCACGAACCTGCATTTTGCCGTGCCGATTCAAGTTGCGAGATTCCCACCCCAGGCCAGCTTGAGTCGTGGAGCCTGCCGCGAGTTCCAGGATTTCTAGCACTGACGCCTGACGACACAGTCCCGCTCGCACCAATCCCCGCGCCGCGCCCTGAGCGAATGCGGCAGCGACTTCAGAAGGATCACGGGGATGGGTGGAAGGGGCTGGGACTACGAAAACCTCCCGCCGGATTGTACCGTCAGTTCCAAATTTGTCCCTAGCCAGCAGGCCTTCTGTCACCAAGCCCTGCACTGCCGATTGACCCGCCGCCGTGAAATACCGGCGTAGATCCCGCCGTTTATCATGCTTACCAGTCAAAACTACGCGCCGCATCGGGCCGTCATATTTGGCGATAGCAAATACTGGAACGTCTGTTACATTATCTTCGTCCTCAGCAATCTGCAGCGGGAACGGTCGTCCCAGCATCTGCGCCAGACAGGTGTCACAGATTTCTTCATCCCAAGCCCCGCAGCCAACGCATTCCGTGGGCAGCAATACCTTTCCCAGTTCCCCTGCCGCGTCCCAGAAACCCGAGAAAACCACCATAGCGCGTTCCTTATCTGGCTATCCGGGGTAACTGGGATCGGCGACCCCGTTGAGGACTTGCTGCCAGTTCCTACCGGAACGCTTGTATAAATCGCCACCCGTAGTAATCAAATAAATCTGGTTTTCCTCCTCGCCGGCAGCCAAATCTACGGCGTTCTTAACCCCCGGCAAAGTTGATACCGGTCCAAAAAGCGGAGCAATCCGAACGGTAGTGTTATCTCCTGAACCGGTCAGCAGCACCAGGGAATCTCCTTGTAGCCATGCAATTGCGGGAACAACCTCGTTCCCAGCCTGCAACGTCACCGGAGCGGAAAAAGATTTCGGAGTGCCCGAGCCGTCCCGAATGACGACCGCGACACTCACAATATCTGCCTGACCTACGTGGCGCACGAAGGCAACCCGTGTTCCGTCCGGGCTAACGGTAAAAGCATGGACCGGGTCTCCGGTCTCCCACGGCACTTCCAAATTCGCCCTGGTTCCATCGGGACGCAACGCAATAACTTGGCGCGGATTGGCTTTATCCAGAGTCCAAATCCAACCGTTTCTATCGATGGAAGCAGCCAACAGCTCTCGACCGTTATACAGCTGCGTCACCGCACCGTGCCCCCACACATAAAGCCGGCGATAACTGGAATCTGTAAAAACGATTTCGTTGCCAGCGGTAGAAATAGCCGGATTCGTGATAACACCGGAAGCCACCACACCGGCAGGAACCAGGACCTCGGTGGCTCCGGAGTTCAGACGCACCACGTTGCCGTCTTTGACCATTATGGGGAATTGCGGAGTGGTACTTTGCGTGATTGGATTCGTGTTCTCCAAAGGCACTTTACCGATGCTCAAACTGACGGTAGAGATTCCCGAAACATCGCGCAGTGTCGATTCTATCTGCCAATACGCCAAGTTAATCGTGGTGGAATCGCTGAAAGCATCCGGGATATTTAAAGACACGTTAGCGACACCGTCAAAAACATCTACCGCTCCCCCTGCCAAAGTGCTGCCGGCGGGGAAAGCAGAACGAACCGCCCCTTTAAAGCCAGCTTGCGGCCCTGCCAAGAGCGCATTAACCAGGTAGGTAGGTAGCCGTCGACGCGGATACCAGCGCAGATCCGGGACCAGAGCTCCCGCATCGTTGGTGAGGAAGTACACGGGAGCCGAAGCGTAAATCGAACTGAAAGCCGATTGGGAAAGTATCACTCCGTCCTCCAAAGCGGCGATACGCCACTGATTGTCGGCGGGCTTCACCAGGGAAAACACGGTACGAACTCTCTCGGAGGGACCTGCCACGGTATAGTTTCCATGCTCGTCGACGCTTCCGAGCGCGCGAGCTGTCACTTCAACAGAGCCATCTCCCAGTTGACGAGTCTCCAGCGCGGAATCCGTATCGAAAATTTCCACTTGGACATCGGGGCGCCAGTCTATCGCCGCTTTGGGAGCGAGGAAGGAACGTGCCACGGTGAAGTCATCGGAATATCCCGCCGAACAGGCACGAATAAAACCGGTCACAATTTGTTCCACAGTTGCGTTCGGGACAGGCCCGGGGGCGCTCAAGCCTAGCAGCGGCTGATTCATGCCGACCCGTACTTCGGAATCATTGACGGGACCGGCAGTTGGCAACGCGGCACAACCGACCAGGCTGAGAGCAGAAATGCCCCCGAGGACAGCGCCCCACCACCGAGTTCGATTTTTGTTTAACATGGCTACACCTCCCCATTTTTCCCCAGAGCGTCCGACACGTTCGCTGGTGTTATTGCTTTTTCCGGCGCAGGCTGAGGAGGAACGTAACTATCCAAGGTAGGTTCCACATAGTCAGTAATATCCAGAGGCGAAGGGCCAATCTCCATATCGTGACGCCGTGGCAGGGTCAGCAAGAAAGACGAGCCATAGCCGGTTTTGCCCCATGCCTGCAGAGTGCCCCCTGACAGGCGAGCATCCTCCAAAGAGATGGCTAAGCCCAACCCGGTACCGCCCGTGGTCCGCGCTCGTGCCGGGTCAGCACGATAGAAACGGTCAAACACTCGGCTGGTCACTTCCGGTGACATCCCCACCCCGTGATCAGAAACCCGCAGAGCCACGGCGGTTTCGCTGGAATCGGTAGTAATTACTACGGGATTTCCTTCGGAGTGCTCAATGGCGTTAACCAGCAAATTTCGCACGATACGGGTCACTCGGCGGGTATCAAGCTCCGCTGCGCAGGGGTACTTTGGCGGGTTAAAAATGACCCGGCACCCCACCTGTTCAGCCAAAGTGGCGTTATCCTCCACAACTTGCTCAACGAGTTTGTTCAGGTTCACCATCTCAAAATCAAGCCGGGCGGATCCGGAGTCAATACGCGAAATTTCAAGCAAATCCGCCAGCATGGCATCGAATCGATCAATCTGGTCATGCAGCAGTTCCGCGCTTCGCAGCGCGGCAGGGTCGAGTTCTTCGCGGGCATCATAGATGACGTCATCGGCAATCCGCATCGTGGTCAGCGGAGTGCGCAACTCGTGGGACACATCGGAGACAAAACGCTGCTGCAGCCGGGACATCTGACCCAAAGTATCAATCTTGGACTGCAAAGAATCCGCCATTTTATTGAAGGAATCAGCCAGTTGCGCGGTTTCATCCTGGCCTTGTGAGAGTACGCGTGCGTTCAAATCCCCAGCTGCCAAACGTTCCGCCGTGCGCACCGTGCGGCGCACCGGCACCAGCACGGAATAAACCACTACCCAGGTCATGCCCGCCACCAGCACCAGCACAGCGAGGCCGCCGCCGCCTAAAACCCCCATCACCAGGTTTATTGCCGCCTGTTCGTCAGCTAGGGAGTACACCAGGTAAAGTTCGTGAGCCCCCGCTAAGGGCAGGCTCACAGCAGTCCCTACCGCAATACCGGGATGCCGCTTGCCTTGTGCGTCCGTAATCTCAATAGACTGCCAATGCTGGCCGGTCTTTTGCTGTACCGCCTCACGCAGTTGGGAAGTAATGACTTCCCGCATGTTTTGGGTAGCGATTTCGTTAATCACAAAGGAGGAGGTTTCGCTGGGGTTGCGCAAAAGCAGCACGGCGGGGGCGCTAGAACCGGAAGTGAGGGTGGAGATTGAGGTGACAACGTCCTGAGCGAGGGACTGTACCTGTTCCACAGTCGAGGCCGGAGCCTGGTCGAAACGATTTTGCGCCGTCCTTGCTTGGGTGGCAGCCTCCTCCAACACCTGATTCAGCCGCTCTTGAAAGATGCCGTTTTTGATGGCTGTGGAAGCATAAATCCCTACCGCGAACAGAATCACGAACGTTGCGACCAGCATGATACTAGCCATCCGCAGAGCCAACGAACGCCGAAGCCGTTTTGGAACCCAGGTAGCTTGCGTGACGCCAACTAAATAGCGGGTGGCGCTACCGAAGAATTGCGAGATTCTTCGCTGCCGGCGAGTCCGGCGAAACACCGTGTATTGCGAGGAACTCACTGAGGTTCAGTCCCGATTCGATAGCCCACCCCACGGACTGTGAGAACCACAGTAGGATTATCCGGGTCAAGCTCTACCTTGGCGCGCAACCGCTGGACATGCACGTTGACCAGACGGGTGTCGGAAGCGTGGCGCAGCCCCCAGACCTGCTCCAGCAATTCTTCGCGGGAAAACACCCGCCCGGGCTTTGTGGCTAGGGCAACCAAGAGGTCATACTCTAGCGGGGTGAGGTTTAAAGGCTTTCCGTCCCGGCTCACCTCGTGAGATGTCAGATTAATTTCCACCCCCGCAGCTTTCAGAATGTCATGTTCGGCCGCTTCTAGGTTGCGCAGCCGCGCGGCGACTCGCGCCAGCAGTTCTTTGGGTTTGAAAGGCTTAGGAATGTAGTCGTCAGCACCGGCTTCCAACCCCGCGACCACATCAGTGGTGTCGGATTTTGCGGTCAACATGATGATGGGCACATTCGAGAATTCACGGATTCTACGGCAAATCTCGATACCATCCATTCCTGGCAGCATCAGGTCGAGCAGCAGCAAGTCTGGTTCAACTTCCCGGAACTTATCCACGGCTTTTGCGCCGTCGGCACAAAAACTTGGTTCATAGGCGGATGATTCCAGAATAATGCCAATCATCTCGCTTAGGGCTTGGTCATCATCTACTACCAGGATTTTTGCACTCATATTCCTATTTTGTCACGATTTCACAATTTGCGAGAAGACCCGCAGAGGAGCTTGGCATTGCTATAGAGTTTTTCGGTTTAAACGAGCGCATCTGCGCGGTGTCGTGGCAATATTAAGTGAACCAGTTATTGGAAAGGCATTATGAGCGACAACTCTTACCTCAATCAGAGCACCCCCCCGGAGAACAGCTATGGTAATGTTCCCCAGACACCGGGTCAGAGCAGCCCGGTGCCGCCGGAACCTTCATTTACGTCTCCTCCCACGCCCGCCCCAGGCAGTTTCAACACGGGCTCGTGGACACTGACCCCGGAGGACAGCACCGGTAAGCCAGAGTCCCTCCCGAATCTTCTTCCGTCCGGATACCCCGCCGCAGCCACCCCGCAAACCTCCACCCCCAATTTTGGAACGAGCGGTACAAACTATAGGAACGGCGCCAACAACACCGGATTCGACCCTTATGGTTTGAACTATCAGCAGGTCCAACCCGGGATTATTCCGCTTCGTCCGCTGAAACTTGGGGATATTTACAACGGAGCATTCTCCGCGATTCGCCAGGCTCCTTCTGTCATGTTCGGTCTGGTTTTGGCTCTCTGGGCAGGACTTGGCGGGTTGATGGGAGTGCTGCTTTATTTCCTCGCTCCTGACCTCAATACCTACCTGGCTAACGACTTCGATTTTGACGGCACGGAAGCCACGGTGGACAGTTTTCTGGAATTTACCGAATCAACGATACTCATTGGTGTCATCACCGGCCTGCTCCAACTATTTATCGTCTTTCTGACTTTGGCAATTTGTGTTGCCGGATTGGGACCCTTGATTCTGGGACGCCGCCCCACGGTAGCCGATGCGTGGCAGACTTTGAAAAGCCACCTCTGGGGTATCGTCGGCTATTCTTTGTTGCTCATCTTGGGATCAGCCCTGTTGCTAGGGCTGGGCCTGCTTCCGCTGGGCGGGTTTTTCCTGCTTAACATCAAAGATCTCGGGGCCTCTCTGGGCTTGTTGGGTCTTACTTTCCTCACCCTCATTGCCGTTGCCGTGTTTTCCACCTGGATCTACGTAAAACTTGTTTTTGCTATCCCCACTGCCATCATGGAAGATATCGGCATCGTCCCCGCGTTGAAACGTTCCTGGACGCTGACCAAAGGCAGTTTCTGGAAGATTTTTGGCGTCATTTTACTAACTTCCCTCATAGTTTCGTTCCTGGCCAACGGATTGAACACCGTGATTGGCTTGATTCTCTCCGCAGTGCTACTGATAAACCAGAATGTAACGATAGTAATGACTCTCTCCGCCTTTTTAGGCACCATCATTACCGGACTGACCATGCCGTTCTACGGGGCAGTTCTAGGTCTGCTCTATATCGATACGCGGATGCGCCGCGAGGGTCTGGCGGTAAGTTTGCTCCAGGCGGTCCAGCAGGGCTGACGAACGGTACCACAGAAGGGATTCTCGGGTAGGTATGCTGAACATTTCGACGCAATTGGAGGGCTTACGGCTCCATCACGTTGATTTGTGCTACCTAGTGTTCTCTGACGTGTCGGACCGGGACGGGCGCGAGACGCTCGAAGAGGAACTCTCCAAACCGATTTACCAGGAACGACCCTCCCTACTGAAAATAATTTGGGAGTGGTTTGCCGAGATTTTTTCGTCCGCAAACGTCAATCCCGTCTTGCCTTCTTGGCTGTGGCTCATTGCCGCCTTAGTCGTAGCTATGCTGGTCATCATCATCATGATTTTGTTTTCGGGTAACTGGAAGTTCCGGGAACAGGTCAAGCCGACCCTCACTGATGATGCTGCGGTTTTCGAGGATAACCGCAGCGCGGTGCAATATCTGGCGGCAGCCAAAAATGCCCTCTCCCGCGGGGACTACTCCACGGCTTTCTTGGAACAATTTCGCCATCTGCTGCGTCTTTGTGAAGCCAACGAACTGTTGGTAATCACTCCCGGACTCACTGCCGGGGAGGGTAGCGCCGCTCTCAGCCAGGCAGTTCCTGCAGAATCAGAGGAATTAGCTTGGGCAGCCAACGTGTTTAACGCAATACGGTATGGGCGACGACAGTCGGACAACACCCAGGTGCAAAGATTGATTGCCCTGGATTCCCGCCTAGATTCTTTCATTTCGCACTCCCGCATCCGTGTTAACCCCACCGATTCACCACGGGACGCGCTGGCGCAGGCAGGAGGTGCGCTCCTGTGAGCAGTACGACCCCACCTACAGCCACACCGCGCATCTCGGAAGCAATTCTTCGGGGTCGCTGGGTCATCGGCGGTCTGGTGTTGCTGGCAGTTTTTTCTTTCCTCAGCGCCGTGCTGCGTACTCCCACCGACGAAATCAGTCTTTCTATCCGCAACCCAAAAAGCAGCGGGGCGATGGCTCTGGCCGAAGTGCTTCGCCACGAGGGCGTGCTGGTCGGTGAGGCGTATTCCGTACGTGACCTGGAGTCCTATAGTTCCAAGGACACTGTTGTCATCACCAATACCAATGAAATCAACGATGCTACCCTGCGAGAAATCCTGCACACCCCCACAAACCTTTTGGTAATAGGGACTTTGGCGCAAGGGAAACGTTTCGACCCCTATGTGGAATCCGCACCAACGGGTTCTCCCAAGGAAATCAGTGCTCAGTGCGATTTTCCTGGTGCGAAAGCAGCCCGAACGATTTCTTCAACTCGTGGTTCGCTCCGCCCTTTGCGGCAGCCCGAAACCGCGTGTTTTCCGATTCAGGATAACGCTTTCGCGTACGTATCGTTCAAACGTCCTGAAGGTTTCCGCTTAGCCTTGCTTTCCGAGGACAGCCTGGCGCGCAACGACACTATCACCGAGGCCGGCAATGCCGCTTTGCTGTTGAATCTGTTGAGTTCCAGCCCCCGGGTCGGTTGGGTCAACGGCACCACGTTCCAGCAGGGTTTTGACGAAAACGGCGAGGCTCAGCCTCTGTTGCCCGATTTCTTCCTCATTGCCCTAGTGTATTTATTCGCGGCAGCTTTCGTGTTTACGTTGGCACAAGGGCGTCGCTTGGGTCGTGTGGTTCCCGAAGAGTTACCGGTCGTGGTGCATGGCGCCGAGGCAGTTTACGGTCGCGGGCGCCTCTACGAAAAAACCGGGGCCGTCTCGGTAGCCGCCCACAAGGCTCGGGAATACACGGCTCGACGTTTAGGTGCCGCTTTGCATATTCCGACCCCGACGACTCCAACTGTCATGGTGCGAGAAGTGTCGCGATACACCGGGGTTGGCGAGTCTCAGGTCTATGACCTCCTCTACGGTGAGGTGCCCGCCACCGCTCGCGGGTTGGGAAACCTATTGCACGACTTATACCTTCTGACCAAAACAAATCCGCGAAAGGAAAGCTAAATGGATATGCAAGATCCGACTTTGCGCAAGCTCATCGCGTTGCGTACCGAAATCAACAAGGTGGTGAAAGGCCAAGATGCGGTGGTAACCGGGCTGGTAATCGCGTTGTTGGCGGAAGGGCACGTGCTCCTGGAAGGCGTTCCCGGAGTCGCCAAGACCCTGCTGGTGCGGACTTTGGCAAAGTCGCTGGACCTGAGCCACAAGCGGGTGCAGTTCACCCCGGATTTGATGCCCGGCGACTTGACCGGTTCGCTGATTTTTAATGCTCAAGAGTCTTCGTTTACTTTCCGAGAAGGTCCCGTTTTCACAAACTTACTGCTGGCGGATGAAATTAACCGCACCCCTCCGAAAACTCAAGCTGCCTTGCTGGAAGCCATGGAGGAACACCAAGTCACTACCGATGGGGTGAGCCGCGCTTTGCCGGAACCGTTTACGGTCATCGCAACCCAGAACCCGGTGGAATACGAAGGCACCTATCCCCTGCCCGAAGCTCAGCTGGACCGGTTTTTGCTGAAACTAGACGTGCCTCTCCCGACACGGGAAACGGAGTTGGAGGTTTTGCAGCTGCATTTGAGTGGCTTCAACACTCACGACCTCGACGCCGCGGGAGTGAACGTGGCTGCCAACGCGGCAGACATAGCGGCGGCTCGCCAGGCCGTCAAGGAAGTCAAGGCCAGCAGCGAGGTGTTGGGCTACATAGTCGACCTCGTGCGAGCCACTCGCGCGTTACCGCAAGTGGAGTTGGGAGTGTCGCCCCGTGGCGCGACGGCCCTGCTGTCGACTTCCCGGGCTTGGGCATGGCTGTCCGGACGCGACTACGTCACCCCAGACGATGTCAAGTCCCTGGTCCTGCCCACATTCCGCCACCGTCTCCGGCTGCGTCCCGAAGCCGAAATGGAAGGCGTCAACGCCAAGACCGTCCTGGACAGCGTCCTGGCTACCACTCCGGTACCGCGATAAACGCAGCATAACCCGGTTTCCACCGTCAAAGAGTTATAGAGGGGAGGCGAAATGGCAGTTTCCAAACGCCTGGCGTTCTTGATCGCGCTGGGTATTCCGCTGGTGCTGCTGACTCACTGGAACTCTGGCGCCTTTTTCTGGCTGCTGGTGTGCCTGCTGGTGTGGCTGTTTGACGTCATCGCCGCGCCCAGTCCCCGCCACCTCGCGATAACGCGCTCCCTACCCCACACACTGCGTCAACGCACCGAAACGCCCTACACCGTGAGCGTGAAAAATCCCACCAAACGTAAATTCCGCGCTCAGATACGCGACGCGTGGCCGCCCTCGCTCCAAGCCCTGCCACGCCAGCAGCGTCTAACACTGGACGCACAAAGCTCGACCACTTTGCAGGCCAGTTTTACCCCGCAACGCAAAGGCACTCTGCGTAGCGATGCCGTTACCGTACGCTCTTATGGACCCCTGGGGCTGGGCGCCCGCCAGTTTTCTGCCCCCATCGTGCAGGAAGTGAAAGTACTGCCGGAGTTTCGCAGCGCCAAGTACCTGCCCTCGCGCCTGAAAACGTTACGCCGTTTGGAGGGCAACTCCCTAGTGATGCAACGCGGGCAAGGCTCGGAGTTCGATTCCCTGCGGGAATACGTCCCTGGCGACGACGTGCGCGATATCGAGTGGCACTCTTCCGCAAGGTTGCGCACTCCGGTGGTAAAGACTTGGCGCCCCGAGCGCGACCGCAACGTCATCATCTGCTTGGATTCCTCGCGCAGCGCCGCGGTGCGGCTTGATAAATACCCCCGGCTGGATGCCTCTATGGAGGCGGCCCTGCTGCTCGGAGCATTGGCTGGCAGCGCCGGGGATCGGGTACACCTTATCGCGTTCGACAATCAGATTCGTTTTCATATTCAACCGGATCGAGGTGTCGGACTCATCACCGAGATGGCGCAGGCCTTGGCCGATTTGCAGGTTTCACTCACCGAAGCGAACTGGTCTGGACTGAGCCACACTTTGCTCTCCGGATTGCGGCAACGTTCTCTGGTTGTGATTTTGACAGGTTTGGAAGGCGGGGCGGAACGGTCCGGTTTGATGCCGATGGTAGAAGCGCTGTCCTCCCGACATCACGTGCTGGTGGCGAACTCTTTGGATCCCGAGTTGACCCGTTTGGCTCAACTGCCTGGCCAATGGAATCTCAATGACGCCAAGCAGTCGCTGAGTCGGTTCAATCCCGTGGACGCTTTCCTGGCGGCAGCGGCGATGGCGGAGTTGAACGAACACGAGGAAGCGGGGAATCTGCTGCCTCTATTGGGGGGACATTTGTTGAACGCCACCCCTGAAAAGCTACCTCCCAACTTGGCAGATGCCTACATTTCGTTAAAACGCCGCGGGCAGATTTGAGACGCGGTTTACCAGTACGGGTCGATATCTTCGGGATGTTTGCCGATGAGCTGGGAAGATTCCTCCAGCACCACTCCGTGAATGAGAGAACGCAGATCATCCGTGGAGCGAGCCCGCTGCTCCAGGGGACGGCGATACACCACTACCTGGGCGGGCAAACTTTTGCCCGGGTCAGCGCCGAAACCTCTGCCCAAGACCACTGACTCGCTCTCCCAAGGTGCAGGGTCCGAAGGCGGAACGTCCTCCACCCCGTACTGGATAGCAGCTAGTTCTGGACAAGCCGCCACCAGGGAGCGAACTTCCTGAATGACCAGTTCATCAAAGGTTTCTCGACGGGTTCGGTAACGCGGCAGCATCGCTGGAACCAAGACTCCACGATTGCCCCGGCCATGTCGATCGCGGCAAACATAGGCACGCCTCAGCCGCGGCCCGCTGCTGACATCCCAGCAAATCTCGCCGCCCAAATCCAAGACACGAACCCGGTTGGTTCCAGTTTTTTCACTCATTGCTCCTAGCTTATCCCGCGGCGGCACTCGGGTCGAGGATGTCCCGTACAAATCGCCGCGAACGCCCAAGTCAAGCTCTCAATCCAGGCTATTTCCCAGCTCGGAATCGGCGTTAACAAGCGAGCCTGACTGCATCTGGCACTGGTAGGCAGTATGCTGGGAAAGTGACTTATACGCGCCGTTGTTCCAAACCGAGCTGCCCTAATCCGGCGGTGGCGACGATGACTTTTGACTATCGGGAGCGCAGCGCAATCGTTGGCCCACTCTCTGCCCATCGGAATCCTGGAGCATACGATTTTTGCCGTGAACACGCCGAAAAACTGACGGCGCCACGGGGCTGGGAGGTCGTCCATTTGACGAATTCCTTTACACCCCCGCCTCCCAACGATGAGGAACTGATGGCTTTGGCCAACGCGGTGAAAGCAGCGGCGCAAAATCCCGCCCCCCGCCAAACTGTGCATCCCGAAGGCTATCGCGGCCCCTTGGGAAGGGAACCTCAGCCCGGGTGGGGGGATAGCGCGCCCGGAACGCCCGATACCGCCGGGAAACGCCACGGTCACCTGACTTTAGTGCCGCCCCCGAAACAAGTCAGCTAAAACATTAGACCGGCTAACTTAGCTGCTGACCGGTCTAATTGTGATTCGTTCACAAGTGAATGTAGGTGTGCGCGTCAGAGCCTTCCTTGTCCCGGAAACGCTTCCACGAGGCGTGAATTTCTTTCTCCGCTTCTTCTCGGCCGACCCAGCTGGCTCCTTCCACCGACTTGCCAGGTTCCAGGTCTTTATAAACCTCAAAGAAGTGCTGAATTTCCAGGCGATGGAACTCCGAAACATCCTCGAGCTCGGTGCGCCACGCAGCGCGCTGGTCGGTAGCAGGAACACACAGGACTTTATCGTCGCCACCGTGTTCGTCAGTCATACGGAACATTCCCAGCGCCCGGCACTTGATGACGCATCCGGGGAACGTTGGTTCTTCCAAAAGGACCAAGGCGTCGAGCGGGTCGCCATCCATACCCAGGGAGTCATCAATGAAACCGTAGTCATCAGGGTAGCGTGTAGAGGTGAACAGCATTCGATCCAAAACAATCCGACCTGTCTCGTGATCGACTTCGTACTTATTGCGATTCCCCTTTGGAATCTCAATGGTCACATTGAACGTCAAAAAATCTTCAGCCATTATTTTCTTCGGCATCCTTACTTTTGTGCCACCGGTGTCTCCGGATTGGCATTGCTTTGCATCGATGTCACCTGCTTTGGCGAGCATCTCTGTAAAACCATTGTGCCACACCCGCCCCCCAGAGCGACATCTTCTATACTAGATGGGGTTGTTTCCGAACAGAAAACCGTTTGACAAGGGGGGTCGGTGCGCGCCAAAGGACGACTAAACGCAACGATAATCGCAGGCGCCCTGATTCTCGGCGGCGCTTACGTCGGTGCTGACGGAGCGGACTTAGTGCCAGGTATTTTGACCTTCAAACCACCTCTCCCCCGAGTGGTTCCATTCCCTGATTCCCCCGCAGTCAACCCCGAGCCTACCGAGATTCCTCTCTTTGCCAAATCCACCGATTTCGATGCCAATACTTATAAAACCTTAGTGCGCCAATTCGCCACAGATTACCGCCTCGCCAACGCGAAACTCTCCTTCTGGGTAGGCGACCGGGATGGTGTGGAACTGGCCTCTTATGAGCCCCAAAGCGCACTTACTGCTGCTTCTACGACAAAACTACTCACCGCGGTGGCGGCACTGCACGAATTCGGCCCGGAGGCGCGAGCTCGCACGGTAGTGGCCTGGGATAACGATAAGCGCAAGCTGTTTTTAATCGGCGGCGGCGATGCGCTGCTGGGGTTAGGGGCGGACGCTCCGCGTTCCATAAAAGGCTACGCCGGCCTAGACACTCTCGCGACTGACACGATTGTGGCACTTTCCTCCCAAACTCCAGGGAAATCTGAACATCACGAGGCCTCCCCCACCAACAAATCGGTGGCCTCGATCACGAACGCACCGGCCTCTGAGAACAATGCCCCCACGGGCAGCCTGTTGAATGGAAAGCCCTACACGTTGGTGTTGGACACCTCCTGGTTTGGCTCTGAAACAGCCTCTCCATTTTGGCGTGAGGGAGATAACCGCTGGGTCGGCCCTATTCAAGGCATGGCCATCAATACCGGTCTGGTCGACCCGAACTCTGACAATGGATATCACCCGGATGCTGCACAGGTTGTAGGTCAGGCATTTGCCGAGGCCTTGAATCGTTTAGGCGGGGCAGGACCAGCCAAAATCGAGGTAGGAAAATCTGGTTTGGCCTCGAATAAGCTCCTGGACCCGCTCTCCGAGCTACCGCAAATCGCTACTGAGGTTTCCACCAGTCACGGTCCGACCCCGATTGCCTACGCACAAGGGGCACCGCTCGCTCAGGTGGAACGGCAAATGTTAAAGATTTCGGATAATACTTTGGCTGAAAGCCTTGGGCGGCTGGTAGCGCTGCACCGTAAGGCAAAACCGACATTCGCTGCCTCCGGGGCGGCGGTCATGGATTCTCTGCGGGAATTGGGCTTGGACTTGGGCGAAACTGAATTGAAAGGCTGCTCGGGGCTGGCTTATGACACCCGGATACCTGCCCGAGTTTTAGCGGATGCGGTGCGGTTATCAATGCGTAAAGACCATCCCGAACTGCATTCTGTTACTGCCAATGTCCCGGTAGCCGGGGCAGACGGTACTCTGGAACACGTTTACCAGGGCACTTTTGCCGCGGGAGTGGTTCGCGGCAAAACCGGCACGTTGGGAATTACGAATTCTCTGGCAGGGACATTCGTGCGCAATAACCAGGAGTTCGTCTATGCCCTGGTCATCTCCGGTTACCCGGAATCTCAGGGCGGACCCAGTATTCAAGCTAAACAGATGTTCATCAACGGTTTGCTCGGCGCGACAACCTCTTTCTCTAACGTCGACCCGAAGAGCCAGCCGTCCACCCCTGCTCCAAATGCCCCCGCGCCGGCGAATCCCGCTGCTCCCGTCGACTAAAACAGCCGCATCCCACATTCTGAAATACTGGTTTCGCTTTTTGGCTGCGAGATTGCTACAATCGCAACATGACTAAACGAATGCCTCGCTGACGTGCACGTCAGCCTCTAAACGTCCAGCGCCACGTCCGGTGCTGAGCATTCGTATCTCCATGTTCCTGCGTGCCCGTCAGAGTCAAAATCTTTGGGACAAGTTTGTACAGCCATAACTCACGCAAAGGAAACTACGATGTCTAAAACCACTATTGGACCCAACTGGGTCGACCACCCCGAATGGGGTTTCGATACTCTGCAAATTCATGCCGGCTACACCGGCGATCCGACCACCGGCACGCAAACGGTGCCGATTTATGCCACGAACGCGTTTCACTTCCCCAGTGTGGAATCGGCGGCTGCCCGTTTTGCTTTGCAGGAGCTGGGACCGATTTATTCCCGCCTGGGTAATCCCACCAACGATGCTTTGGAAGCTCGGATTGCTGCGCTGGAAGGCGGGGCCGGGGCGATTGCCACCGGGTCGGGTCAAGCTGCCATCACGCTAACTATTTTGACTTTGGCATCGAAAGGTCAAAATGTGGTGGCCTCAAACTCGATTTACGGGGGCACCTTCAACCTCCTGGGCCATACTTTAGAACGCCTCGGCATCGAAGTGCGTTTTGTTGACGATCCTCGTGACATTAGCCAGTGGGCAGCCCGCACGGACGCAAACACGGCGGCTTACTACGGGGAGCTGGTGCCCAATCCGCAAGGCGATGTACTGGATCTCGAACCGTTAGCCCAAACCGCACACCAAGCCGGGGTTCCACTCATTGTCGACAATACGGTGCCTACCCCTTATCTGTGCCGTCCCATCGAGTTCGGGGCGGATATCGTAGTGCATTCCGCCACCAAGTACCTGGGCGGACACGGGTCAGCCATGCTCGGTATCGTGGTTGATTCCGGCCGTTTTGATTACGCTGCAGCGAAAGCAGCCTCGCGTTTCCCCGGTTTCAACACTCCCGACCCTTCCTATCACGGGGTTATTTATGCCCGCGATTTCGGTGTTCAGGGAGCATTGGGGGCGAACCTGGCGTTTATTTTGAAAGCGCGTGTAGAAGGCCAGCGGGACTTGGGCTTCGTGGCTTCACCTTTCGCGGTGTGGACAGTCGGACTGGGAGTGGATACGTTGAGCCTGCGGATGGAACGCCATATTGCCAACACTCGTCTGGTCGCTGAATTCCTGGAGTCTCAGGTGGGCGCGGGCTTAGTGGAGACGGTGCGGTGGTCCTCGCTACCTTCCTCCCCGTTCTATGCCCTGGCCCAAAAATATACCCCGAAGGGGTGCGGTTCCCTGTTGAACTTCGATTTGGCCGGAGGCCTACAAGCCGGTAAAGCATTTATCAATTCCCTGGAATTACTGGCAAATGTCGCTAATATCGGAGATGTGCGTTCCTTGGCGATTCACCCGGCTTCCACCACTCATGCTCAGCTGACTACAGCCGAACTGTTGGCGCAGGGCATCACGCCCGGTACCGTCAGGCTGTCGATTGGCACCGAAGACCCCAAGGATATTTTGGCTGACATTCAGCGCGGTCTGACCGCGGCACGGCAGGCGAATGCCGCGTAACTGGATGAAACTATCTCTCGCTTAGGAAAACCGATGACTATCAAAGACCTCTACGCGGCTCACCGCCCCGCGCTATCGCCTCCCGGTGAGGCTGGCTCTACCCCTCGCGGGGACGGGTCAGGGCGAGACTTGCGGGTATCGTACGAGCTGTATCCGCCGCGCAATGCCCGCCCGACCTCCCAGGCCTGGGCAGGCATAGACCGGCTTTTAGATTCTCGTCCCGATTACGTCTCCGTAACTTTTGGAACGAGTGGTACAGCACCGGATGCTTCACAATCCGTCCTCTGGCATGCTTTGAAGCGTTCGGGGCGGCCTGTCCTGGCTCATCTGACCTGCGTGGGGAAAACCCGGGCCAAGCTGGTGGGAATCGTTCAAGACATGATGGACTTAGGAGTGCGCGATTTCCTCGCACTGCGCGGGGATGAGGCACCGGAGGATGAGCCAGGAGAAGCAGAATCGGGCGAATTTGACCGAGCGTTCCAACTTGTGCAGCTGATTCGAGAGGTTTCCGCTGATTACCTCGGGGACGAACACGCCGTCAGTATCGCGGTGGCTGCCTATCCGGCGGGAAGCATTCAGACCCGCACGGATGCGGTTCAGGCTCTGGCGCAAAAGCAGGCGGCCGGCGCTGATTTTGCTATCACTCAGGTGTTTTACCGAGCCCAGGACTATGCCGAGTTGGTTCAGTCAGCAACGTACCAGGGCGTGACGATACCCATTGTTCCGGGAATCATTCCGTTTACAGATGTGCGCCGTCTCCAGCGTCTCGAGGGTCTCACCGGGGTACCGGTGCCGGAAAAGATTATGACCTTAGCTAATATCGCCGATCCTGCCGAGAGAATCTTGGAGAGCCTGGGTGCCACCCTGGATTTCGTCAACGATCTCATCGAAGCCAACGCGCCCGGCATTCACTTTTACACGTTTAACCGACCCCGGCCAGTATTGGACTTGGTGGAGCACCTGCGTTCTCGCGGATTTGCCCACGTGGACCAGGAAGATTCGCACGACCTGCTCGGGCTGATGAACGCCGCCATGCACCGCATCTCTCCCTAAGTTCTGTTGCTCGATAAACCCGGCAGACCGAACCAAACCGAACTTAACAAAGAAAAACATACATTCGAACCTATTGAAGGGATTTATAGAAAATGACTGAAAAGCAGCCTTTTCCCGCCGCGACCGTAGCGGGTTACCCCCGGATTGGCGCAAACCGCGAACTGAAGCGAAGCCTGGAGCACTACTGGGCTCAAAAAATCGACCGCGCCACCTTCGACACCCAGATAAAACAACAGTTGGCGACACGTATCAGCCACCTGAAAGACTTGGGATTGAACGAACCGGGGGCCAATCCTGCAGACTTTGTCCTCTACGACCAGGTTTTGGCCCTGACTTGTGCGCTAGGGGCGGTACCCCAGCGTTTTGGTAACCTGGTGCGCCCCGACGGCTCCCTGGACGTGGACGGAGAGTTCACTCTAGCCCGGGGCATTGATGATAAACCAGCTTTGGAAATGACTAAGTGGTTCGACACGAATTATCACTACCTGGTCCCCGAAATCGGCCCGTACACTCAGATTTCCGCCGTAGCCAATCCTTGGCTGGAACAGGTGAAGGCCGGAGGTAGCGCAGTGCGTCCGGTCCTCACCGGTCCGGTTACCTATCTGTTGGGAGCGAAAGCCAGCGCGGACGCCCCCGCTCATTTCCATCCCCTGAAACGACTGGACGCAGTATTGGCTGGATTCGAGGTTTTCCTCAGCCAGTTCGCGGCGGCCGGAGTAACTTGGGTTCAGTTTGACGAGCCGGCTTTGGTGTGTGACACCTGGTCGACTTCCCGCGAGGAAGTGCTGGCGGCAGCTCGTAAAACCTATGAATTCCTGAGCAAATTGACCAATCGTCCCCAAATTTTTGTCAATGCCCCGTACGGACCGTTGGGCCTCGATGGGCTAAACGTGCTGAGCGCCACCGATGTGGAAGCCATCGGCCTGGATTTGGTCGCCGGCCCGGTCCCGAGCCGCGAGGACCTACAGGCCCTCGGGGACAAAACCCTGGTGGCGGGCATCGTTTCCGGTCGCAACGTGTGGCGTACCGACTTGCGACAGGCCCTCGAGACTTTGCAAGCAATTCACCAGGTCGTCCCGAACCTCAGCGTGTCGACCTCGACTTCGCTACAACATGTCCCTCACGATGCGACCAAAGAAACGTCCCTGGATCCACAAGTGCGTTCCTGGTTGGCTTTTGCGGACCAAAAGATTGCCGAGGTACAGACCTTGGCGCGCGGCTTGGCGGATCCCGATTCCATCACCGCTGAACTGGCGGAAAATGCCAAAATCTTGGCTTCCCGCGCCAACCATCCAGGAGTGAAACGTGCCGAGGTGCGTCAGGCTACCGCGGCCGTGACGGCTGCCGACCGGACTCGCGCCCCCTATCCGCAACGTTTGGCGGCACAAGCGGAGATTTTGCAGTTGCCCCTGCTGCCCACCACTACGATTGGTTCTTTCCCGCAAACCACCGAGATTCGCCAGGCTCGAGCCGCGTTCCGCCGCCACGAAATCGATGAGGCTCAATATGATGAGGAAATCCGCAATGAGATTGCTCGGGTCGTAAAACTGCAGGAAGATCTCGGTTTGGACGTGCTGGTACACGGGGAAGCAGAACGCAATGACATGGTGCAGTTCTTCGCCGAAAACCTGGAAGGTTTCGCCACCACGGAGCACGGCTGGGTACAGTCCTACGGCTCACGCTGTACTCGACCCTCGATTTTGTGGGGGGACATCACACGTTCCCACCCGATAACGGTTGAGTGGTCCACTTATGCCCAATCCCTCACCGCAAAACCAATGAAAGGAATGCTGACCGGCCCTGTCACCATCATGGCGTGGTCTTTTGTCCGCGATGATGAGGCTCGTGCGGAGGTGGCGGATCAACTGGGGTTGGCGCTGCGAGCCGAGATCGCCGACCTCAATGCGGCTGGCATCAAGATTGTGCAGGTGGATGAACCGGCCATCCGCGAGCTGTTGCCGCTGCGCGCAGCGGGACGGGAGAAATATTTGCAATGGTCCGTGGGAGCTTTCCGTTTAGCCACCGGCGGGGCTCCTAAAGAGCTACAAATCCATACTCACCTGTGCTATTCGGAGTTCAACGTGGTGGTGGACGCAATCGATCACCTGGATGCGGACGTCACTTCGATTGAGGCCAGTCGTTCCAAGATGGACATTTTGCCGGCTGTGCACGAGCACGGTTTCGAGCGTGGACTGGGACCGGGAATTTGGGATATTCACTCTCCCCGGGTACCGAAACTCGATGAGGAAGTAGGGCTGCTGGAAAAGGCCGTCGCCGCTTTGGACCCCCACCAAGTTTGGGTCAACCCGGACTGCGGGTTGAAAACCCGCGCCTATCCCGAAACGGTGGCCACCTTAGAGAACTTGGTCGGAGCCGCGAGGGCGGTGCGCGCGAAGCTCGAAGCCTGAACCTGAAAACCGTAGACCATAAGGATAGCGATGCCGCAAACCAGTGAGTTAATACCGGTCAGTGGGGCTTGGAAACCCACTGACCCCAAGGGAAATCGTCAGTTCGCCGCTCTGGGGATGCTGAAGCTCGAGGGCGGGTCTGCTCTGCCGGGCGCCCGGCTCGCCTTTGAGACTTTCGGCACTTTGAATGCGGAAAAGTCCAACGCTATCCTCATCAATCACGCCCTCACCGGAGATTCTCATGTGTACGGTGAAGCCGGGCCGGGCCACGTTACACCAGGATGGTGGAACGAAGTCGTCGGGCCCGGTGCCGCGGTGGATACGAATCGGTGGTTTGTGGTTTGTCCCAATGTATTAGGAGGTTGTCAAGGTTCTACCGGCCCCGCTACTTTGGCTCCGAACGGGCGAGCCTGGGGGTCGCGCTTTCCCCTGCTGACGACTCGCGATCAGGTGGCGGCGGAAAAAATCCTCATGGATCAGCTCGGTATTCCCCGCTGGTTTGCGGTCATCGGCTGTTCGCACGGGGGACACCGGGCACTGGAGTGGGCGGTGACTTATCCCGAGCAGGTGGAGCGGCTGGTGGCGGTGGCTACCGGCTGCGCCACCACCGCTGAACAGGCCGCTTGGTGCCATGTACAGATGCACGTGCTGGAACTGGACACAAATTTTCACAACGGCGACTACTACGATAATCCCCCTGGTCAGGGACCCTTCCGGGGGTTGGCTTTGGCGCGGGAGGTCGCGCACACTACCTACCGCAGCCCCAAGGAACTGCAGGAGCGGTTCGGGCGCGATCCGGGCTACCGTGAAGATCCGCTTTCGGGAGGCCGCTTGGCTGTGCAGTCTTACCTGGACTATCACGGAGTGAAGTTGGCGAAACGCTTTGACGCCGGGTCTTACCGGGTGCTGACTCGCTCGATGCTGACTCACGACGTGGGGCGAGGCCGGGGCGGTTTAGAAGTCGCGCTCTCTCGGGTGCAGGCTCGCGTCCTAGCACTGGGAGTGGACTCTGACCGCCTGTTTTACCCTTCCCAAACGCAGCAGCTGGCTAGATTGACCCGGCACGGCGAGGCGGTCATAATTCATTCCGATTCCGGCCACGATGGTTTCTTAATTGAAAACGAACCTGTCGGTCAGGCCATCGGTGAGTTCCTCGCCGCATAGGACACCCCGTTGGCTCCCAACAGGGTGGCTCAGTCGCCCGCCTCGCCGGCTAACACTGCGGTCACGCTGTTCTGCCGCCACAGCCTCGGGAAATCAGCCATTCTCCCGCCGCGACACGCGAGGCACGTTAGAATTCGAGAATGCGATACCTTCCTGATGTACTGGGTCCCGGATTTGGCGCCGCTAAACTCCAGTTGGAACCTGATCAGATTTCCCCGCGTTCCGCTACTTTGGTGCGCTACACCCCCACTGAGGATCCAAAATCACAGCTACCCGACCGCATAGTCCCGGTCAACGTGAAGCCGGGAGGGGAGCCCAACCAGGGCAGTTTCCGGATTCTTCCGCCCTCAGCCAGCCCGCAGCAGCGTGCAGGCAGCAATTCTCAGTCTGACGTTTCATCACGGTGGGATGATTCACCCGCCCGAAACCTGGATTACCTGCAGGATTACTTAACTCCAGAGCTGCGGGGTCGCGAAATTACAGTTCTTGACGAGCTTGACGCACCCTCAGCTCCGCAATTTATCGCCGTCTATGTCCACGGGTGGAATGACTATTTTTATCAAGCTCATCTAGCCCGGATGATGACCCATATGGGCGCCGCCTTTTACGGGATTGACCTGCACCGTTATGGTCGAAATATGCCGAGACGCTCCGGCTTAATTCCTTTCAACTGCTACGAAGACGATTACACAACCTACGACCGGGAGCTGGATTGGGCCCTCGCCACGGCTCGCCAGGAACACCCTGATTTGCCTGTAGTCGTGATGGCTCATTCCAACGGTGGTGCCGTAGTTTCCGGGTGGGCGTCACGCCACCACGATGCCTATGACGGTCTCATCTTTATTTCTCCCTGGGTGGTGCAAGACGTATCCGGAATCCCCGCCGGCAATACTGTAAGCACCATCATTTCCAAATATTTGAAGGGGCTGCACGTACCGATGCTTGGCCCTGGTTCTACGGTTTACCAGGATTCTTTGGCGGGGTATACCACGATTGGTTCTCCCCTGCCCCGCCGCTTGGTTCCCTTTGGCAATGATCCGGCCGTGTGCGGCTGGGTCACAAACCCGCAGTGGCGCATTATTGACGGAGCACCGATTCTATTTGGATGGCTCTCTGCCATCCTCAGCACCCAGCAATGGCTGGTGGATCATGCTCGTTTTTCCAACCAACCGGTCCTCTGCCTGACCGCAGCGCATGACCCGGATGCTTTTTATCATCCCGAGATTGCCCGAATTGACTCTCTGATGGGAAAAAAGTGGAAGTCTGCCGGGAAGACACCGCTGTGCCGAAACCTGGAAAAGCGCCGTCTTTACCTGTCAACCATGTCAAGGCATATTCGTGAGCGTGACAACAGTTCTGAGCGGGACTATTCTTATAAAACCGCCTTAGTGGACTGGACTGAGGCGGCGCGCCATACTGACACGGTATTGAATGGAAATCTCATCGAAGATCGGATTAATACCCTTTACGGTCGGGTGGGCGGCGGATTAACGCTGCAGCAGATGTCCGGTTTGCACGATTTAACACTGTCCCAGCCTCTGGAACGTGCCGAGTTTTTCGCGGAAGTGGCGGCTTGGATTTCTCACTCCGGCATCCTAAATAAATAAGCAAATCTGTTTCCAAACGCTTATTACCTGGATTGATATCCTTATTTAAAGCTGACTTAGAGGGCAGCCAACACAGTGAAGACGCTGTTGGTCACTCATGGGGGTTACTTCTCCCGGCACGCAAGCCCCGTGAGCACAAGACGTGTTTACCGAGTTATTTCGGTTCGCCAACAGTCCCGTGCGGCGCAGGTGCTCTAAAAGCAGCTGCCCGTGTTCCACACTCACCCCACTACGCCTCACCGCCGCTAAGAAAGTAGAACCTTGGCTCAGAGAGTCGATAAAGATCGCGGCACGAGATTCACCAGACGCGCTCCGTAATGTTTTTCCCGCGGCCTGCATTGCGTATTTAGGGTCATCAGCGCTGTTCATAAGGTTATCTCAAACAAAGATGCGGCCCACTTGGAACACTGCTACCGCGAGCAGCCAGGCGATAATCAGCTGTCCGCCTACCGCCGCGCAGACGCGTTTCGCCCCCAGCTGACGCCACTGTTCGGCGACGGTAGCCAGACACGGGGTGTAAGTCAAAACAAAAATCAGGAACGCTAGGGCAGCCACGGGTGCCGCCGCCGCGGAGCCTGCGGAATCGGTGAACGTTTCGCGGGTCAGTTCGCGCATAGTCGGGGTGGGGCTTCCGGCGTCTTGGGCAGCAGCTACGTCCTGTTCGGAAATATCGACATCGGTGTAGGTCGCCGCCAGCGCGCCCAGCATGGTTTCTTTCGCGACAAACCCGGTTATCAGCGATCCCGTTAGGTGCCAGTCGCCGAAACCGGCGGGGGCAAACACAGGAGCTATCGCCGAAGCCGCCACCCCGTAAGCAGATTCATCGGCTGGCAGGGCCTCCCCAAAACGGCCCTCACCGGTAACAGGCGTAACCATCAGGAGCCAAATCACGATGGTCATCACCACAATGACCTTACCCGCGCCCTTGAGAAAAGCCCAGGTGCGCTGCAAAGCTGAACGCACCAAGATGATGCCTCGAGGGGTCTGGTAAGCGGGAAGAACCAGCATCAGCGGCGCCCCGGTGGAAGCGCGCATGAACAGCGGACGCAACAGCAACCCTCCCAAGACCACCATGACTATGGACAGGAAGTACATCAACCACACCACTTCGGTGGCATGAGTGCCAAAGAACACTTGGGCGATGAACATATAGACAATCATGCGCGCCGAACAGGTGATATATGGGGTGAGGATGACTGCCATCATGCGCTGGCGGGAATCCGGAACGGTACGCAGCGCCGCCAAAGTGGGAAGGTTACAGCCAAATCCCACGATGAAGGGCATGATGACTCGGCCGTCTAAACCAATGGCACGCATCATGCGGTCACCCAGGAAGGCAACGCGAGCCATATAACCGGAGTCCTCCATGACGGCTATGGCGGCGAACATGACCAGCATCAGCGGAGCGAAAGACAGTACGACCCCCATACCGGTCAACAGTCCGTTTATCAATAAACCCTGTAAAATCGGGTTATCCCAGCCCATCCATGTCAACCAAGTCAACACACCATCGGCTAGAGAAGGGGCATGAAACACTGTGATGTCCTGGCCGGGAGCTCCGATGGAGGTAAATGGCACCTTGAGAAGCTGGGCGGGAATCGTGAAATCCCAGCCGCCGACAGCATCAAAAATCCCCTCGAGAGGATCTTGAAAAATTGCCGCGAATGTATTGGCTAGCCAAAACACCGCGTACATAGCCAACATGAAAAGCAAAGTACCAGCAAAAGGATTGAGCAGCACCCGATCGACTTTGTCCGAGCGCGTCGCCCGCGGAACTTCGATACGTTCCTGACGCAAACCGGATTCGATATTTTCAATCCAGTCGAAAAGCAAAGCTGCCCGCTGTGTTTCTTCCATTGGTTCGGTGATTAGCCCTGGAAGCGGGCGACCCGATGGTTCACCCGGTTGACAATTTGTCCCGCCGCAGGGGCTGAGACTTGCGGAAATATCATGGGTCAAAAGGCCAGAGCCGCTTTCGGTCTCGGCCTCAACTGGCGCGGGCATCCTGGACAGTAAGGCTTTGGCCGCCGTGACTGCCGCCTGGTTGTAGCCGGGGGCATTAACATCCCAGGGCAAACCGCTGATGTAAGTCGGATTCTGCAATGCCGCGGCAATGAGTCGTGTCGCGTCCTGCAAACCTTCGCCGGTCCGCGGATTCATCGTCGCTACGGGGACTCCCAGCAGACAGGACAGATTATCCGCGTCAATAGCCTCATCGCTTTGCGCGGCAACGTCCTGCATGGTCAGGATGACCGCAACCGGTAGACCGGTCTGGGCTACCTGTGCCAACAGGTACAGGGAGCGCGACAGTGCGCTGGCGTCTAAAAGGGTTACGACCAGGTCAATTCCTCCGTCGTCTCGTCCGATGTCGGTTATCGAACCGGGTTGTCCCGCCAAAGTTTGAACCACCACGGACTCATCAGGAGAATTGGGCACCAGCGAGTACGTTCCGGGGGTGTCGATAAAACGCACCCCCAGCGACTTATTGAAACCGGTAAAGACTTCTACCGTGGTTCCGGGTGCATTCACGACCGTTTGATGCATTCCGGTCAGGGTGTTAAACAGCGAAGATTTCCCCACATTGGGGTTTCCTACCAAGACCACGTTGGTGGTGTCGCGCTTGGGCAGGTAAACACGATGTGTCTGCGCGACTGCCATTGTGGTTAAGAGATCGGCAGATTCGGGCGGTAGCGGATTGCATTTGGGGCAGTTCATCGGATGTTTACTCTCCGTTGTCTGCCGCGAGGATATCTTTCGGGGAGTCCTCGAGGTGTGCCGCAATGCCACAGGCCGCCAAACGGGGCACGAATTGCGGCGAAAGGTCGTGGAGAGCTAACGCGGCTTCGAGGGCGGCCTTTTCCTGGTCCAAACCGAGCTTTTGCGCAAACTGGATGCAGGGGCGCACCAAGGCGGTCTTGGCAAAACCGCGATCCACCGCCAAACGAGTCCCGCGCACGAAGAGAACACGACCTCCAAAAGCACCCTTTTGCGTGACTGTGAAACGCGTGCCGGGACGCAGACCCAGCTCGTGAATCCGCCCACAGAATCTGTTGTGACACCCTAAATCCACCATAATCATAGGAACCCCAACAGGACATTCACACAATCGCACGAAACTAAGCCTAACCTAGCTAAAATCTTTTTTCAACAATTGTCTTTCGTTATTAAAACTCGTTCTTTCTAAAACCGCCGGTGCCGGGCCCTTGACGGAACCCGGCACCAAAAAATGCGGTTTATTTAATTGGAGGCTGCGGACTACTCCACACCTTGCGTGGCGGACTCGTCCCACTTCAGATGTTCCGCAGCGGCGCGACCCGCCTCGAGGCGAGCCACCGGCACCCGGAACGGCGAACAGGACACGTAATCCAGCCCGACCTGGTGGAAGAAGTGAATCGAAATCGGATCGCCACCGTGTTCACCACAGATACCCATCGGCAGATTCGGTTTGGTGGACCGTCCGCGCTTCACACCTTCGGCGACAACGCGACCCACCCCGTGGGTGTCGATGGATTCGAACGGGGAAACCCCGAAGATTCCGGCTTCCACGTACTGCGGGAAGAACACGCCTTCCACGTCGTCACGGCTGAATCCCCACGTGGTTTGGGTCAGGTCGTTGGTGCCAAAGCTAAAGAACTCGGCTTCCTTGGCGATGGTGTCAGCGGTCATGGCGGCACGCGGCAGCTCAATCATGCAGCCCACCGGGACATCAAAGGTAACGCCGTATTCACCCTGAACCTGAGCAATGATCTCCTCGGCTTCATCACGCACCAGCTGGAGCTCACGAATGGAACCAATCAGCGGAACCATAATCTCCGGATGCGGGTCCAAGCCCTCCTTCTTTAACTCGCAAGCCGCCGAAACCAGCGCCTTCATCTGCATCTTAAACAAGCCCGGCAGGTAAATACCCAAGCGGACGCCGCGCAGACCCAGCATCGGGTTTTCTTCATGCATCCGGCGCACGGCAGCCAGCATGTGCTGGTCTTCCTCCGAGAGCGTTTCACCCTGTGCTTTAGCCACCGCGTTCTTAATTTCCAGAGTCGTCAAGTCCGGCAGGAACTCGTGCAGCGGCGGGTCAATGAGACGAACGGTCATATGTTTGCCGTCCATAATCTTAAGCATTTCCGTAAAGTCGCCCTTTTGCAGCGGCTCCAAGGCGTCCAGGGCGTGTTGACGTTCATCGGACCCTTCTGGGGAAAGAATCAGTTTCTCTACCAGGGGTCGACGATCGCCGAGGAACATATGCTCGGTACGGCACAAGCCGATACCTTCCGCACCGAAGTCCAAAGCCCGCTGCGTGTCCGCGGGAGTGTCGGCGTTAGTGCGCACCACCAGGCGACGAACCTCATCAGCGTGGGTCATCAACCGATCGACTGCCTTAATCAAGTCCTTCTCATCTTCGGTGGCCGAAGCATCCAAACCGGCCTGCAAACCGTGAGACAGGTAAGTGGTCACCGGGGAATCCTGCACCGGAACCACGCCGAGGAACACCTCGCCGGTACCGCCGTCAATGGAGATTTCGTCCCCTTCGTGCAGGACGGTGTCCCCTACGGTAGCGGTCTTAGCGGCTTGGTCAACCACGATGGTTTCTGCCCCGACCACACAGGTCTTGCCCATGCCACGAGCCACTACCGCAGCGTGGGAAGTCTTGCCACCGCGGCTGGTCAACACGCCCGCGGCCGCAACCATACCCCGCAGGTCGTCAGGGTTCGTCTCACGACGCACCAGGATGCACGGCACTCCCGCGTTAGCGGAAGCCTCGGCAGCGTCGTTATCAAACACAATCTTGCCCACCGCAGCCCCGGGAGACGCAGCCATACCCTTGGTGAACACCTCGGGCTTACCGGACATGTCAAACATCGGGAACATCAAGTTTTGCAGCTGTTCACCAGTGACCCGCAGCAGAGCTTCATCGGTGGTAATCAAACCTTCATCAACCAGCTGGGTGGCGATTCGGAAAGCCGCGGCCGGGGTGCGTTTGCCCACACGCACCTGCAGCATCCACAGCTTGCCACGTTCGATGGTGAACTCGATATCGCACATGTCCTCGTAGTGGGTTTCGAGCTTCCGCATAATACCCAACAGTTCGTCATAGGACTTTTTGTCGTGTCCCTCCAGGTCTTTCAGGGTTTCGGTGTTGCGGATACCGGCCACCACGTCTTCGCCCTGAGCGTTCATGAGGATGTCGCCGTACACCCCCGGACGGCCCGAGGAGGGGTCACGGGTGAAGCACACCCCGGTGCCGGAGTCCTCGCCCATATTGCCGAACACCATGGTCACAATGTTGACGGCGGTGCCCAAGTCGTGAGGAATCCGCTCGCGGCGACGATAGATGCGAGCGCGTTCAGAGTTCCAGGAACGGAACACGGCTTCAATCGCCATGTCCATCTGGGTGCGCGGATCTTGCGGGAACGGCTTGCCGGTTTGTGCCTCAACGATTTCTTTGAACTGAGCGGTGAGTTCTTTCAGATCGCTGGCATTCAAATCGGTGTCTGCCTTAGCTCCGCGGTTCTTTTTCATGTTGTCCAACGCATCGGAGAACAGGTCGCCATCAATATCCTGCACGGTCTTGCCGAACATTTGAATCAAGCGACGGTATGAATCCCAAGCGAAGCGGTCACTGCCGGCTACCTTGGCTAAGCCTTCCACGGATTTGTCGTTCAGACCGACATTCAAAACGGTTTCCATCATGCCGGGCATGGAGAACTTTGCGCCAGAACGCACCGACACCAACAGCGGGTCCTCAGCCGCACCCAACTCGCGGCCAACGGTTTCTTCTACTTCACGCAAAGCCTTGGTGACCTGCACGGTAGTTTCCTCCGGGACTTTACCTTCCTTCAGGTAAGCTCGGCAGGCATCGGTAGTAATCGTAAATCCCGGGGGAACCGGCAACCCGAGGTTGCTCATCTCCGCCAGGTTTGCACCCTTGCCACCCAACAGGTCCTTCTGATCCTTATTGCCTTCTGCAAAACGGTAAACGAATTTGGGCATGTGTTAAGCCTCCAACTTTTTCGAACTATCTGCGCACCACGCGCCAAAACCATCCTAGCAATATTTCCCTTCTCACTCACACCGCCCTATTTGCGCCCCCTCACGGGTTTCGCCACGTCTCGAGCCTGGTACGGCCCAACGTCCTAACCGGTTTAATCGCCCCTTGGTCGCGCTGTAAAACGGGAACACCGGAAAATGCGGCAGGTTCCCCTCCCGCGACAACGGGCGAGGAACCTGCTTGATTGAAAGGAACAAATATAAAAGTTTTTGGAACGGGCTTATTCCGCTACTGCCAAGACGGTCCAGACCCGCCCCTGAGCGTCAGTCAATAGATAGACCGGCATGTCCAGTATGGAACCGTCCCTTTGCTTGACTGGCTGACTAATCAGCCGGGCACTCACCAAGTCGATTTTGCCGTCAATCTTGGCTGGCAAACCCTTTTGGTTGCGTACATCCAAAGGACCATACTTCGGGTCGTTGAGGCGCTGCACTGCCTGAGCCTCAGAAATGACCTTGTACTCGCCAATCTTCGTTTCCTTGCCCAGATTGGCGCGAATCGAAGCCACTCCGGTTTCTGAAACCACGGCTTTCCAGTTTTGGGCTTGTGCTTGACCGGGCATCTTAACCGGGACACTCACCGTGGTCAGACCATCTTTCTGGCTGGTTCCTGCCGAGCGGCTCATCACGGTAGCGCCCAGGGAAGCAGCCACTTTCTCAACTTGGGCAATGGCTGTTTCAGAAGAGGGCGCGTTGCCCACCACTTTCATGACACAGGGTGTCGGGCCAGGTGAAGGGTTTTGGGTCGACTGGGGCTCAACGGACTCCACCAGGGAAGACCCGGAAGGATCCGTAGTTTCAGTCACAATCAGCAATACCTGCAGTTGTCCGACCTCGACAGCTGTCCCCGACAAGTTGGCGGTATCAGAGGTTTCCACGTTGCGCTGAGCTCCCGCTGTGTTGGGGTGGCTCGGTTCCGGCCCATCGGGACGCACGGCCGGCGGGACCGTCTCCGTCGGAGTTTCAGTCGGAGTTGGAGTCCACTTCGGTGTCGGTGTGATCTCAATCGGGTCACTAGGTTCCGAAGGGGTGGTACTGGGAGTACTAGGGGTACTCGGGGTAGCGGGGTTATTGGGGCTCGGAGTGGAGTTCCCCGAGGGATTCCTGGTCGCGTCGGGATTCGGCAGCTCTATAGTGCCGTCTCCGGGCTTCACCGGTACGCATTCCATCCGCACCGCGGAGGGATTATCAAAGCTCAAAGAGGTCAGCTGACCCACGGTGACCGTCAAGGTCGCCCCTTTGGTGTCAGTAACCGTAAATCCGGCGCCGCTCTTTTTAACGGAACCCTTCATCCCCAAAGAGTCTGCGACTTTCTGGACTTGACCAGCGGATACTTTGGCACCTTTCCCGACCCGCGAAATCGGGGCTTTGGTAGGAACCGTGGAAAAATTGCCCGTCGCTACGAACTCTACATCGCCGATGTGTTCCAAACGCTGACTGGCTCCGGGTATCACAGTCTCAGAGCCGGCGGCGATAATAAGCGGCCCATCCGTAACCACGACACCGTCGTCTTGACTGGGCACTTCACCCGGTTCGCCGGGGGAAAGCACGCTCCACCCGGTGAAACCTACCACCGTCGCAGCAGCGGCCGCGCTCAAACCAACCAGCCAGTTGCGCCGCACCGCCAAGGTGTGACGCCGCACCGCCAGAGAAACGACTTCAGCCACCGGGGCCTGAGCATCCACCGCTTCCACCGGAACCACATGCGTGGGCGGCTGAGCCTCAAAAGCCAGACCTTCGGACTCCATCTGCGCAGCAACCTTAGCGCGCAAAGAATCCAAATTGACGGGCAGATTCCGGGCAGGGTCGAGTGAGCGCAGAGCCTCCAGCCCGCTCATCTCATTTTCGTGGTTGTCCACTTCCCCGTCCTTCTTCTGGACAGCAATCGCTGTGATTACCGTATTTTGTCGTTCTATTTATTCAAGATTGGCTGGTCGAAACCGTCCTCAGGCCCGGCGCAGTTTCGACCTTGCAACATATACATGTAACTGGCCTGGCGTTTCTTACACTTTTTTAAGAAGTATTTTTTTCAATTGCTTCCTCCAGCCGTTTTCGTGCCCGAGATAAGGCTGCATCCGCGGCCGAACGGCTCACTCCCAGGTATTGCGCTAAGGCAACGCCGCTCAGCCCTTCCCACGCGACCGCCAAGATAATCTCGCGGTCGCGTTCACTGAGGTTCAGCAGGGCAGCTCGCATTCCCTGATCCTCAACAACGAGTTGAGCAGGGTCGGAAAAATCGGTGCAATCCAAGTTTTCCTGGTTATCTCCCATCGGCAGGGACTTCTTTTTGCGGTACCAGTTAGCCAAGGTCAAGCCGGCGGTTTTGTACAGCCAGGGCAGTTCGGCTCCATCGGGGATCTCGGTTTTTTTCTTCCACATCACGGTAAAGACTTCGGCGGCGAGGTCCTCGGCATCGCTATAGGCTCCGCGTCTATAGAGAAATCGCACTATGGCCGTGCTGTGTTCCGCAAATACCCGCTCAAACCACTGTTCATCGTGGATAGCGGTGGACATACGTTCGGCCTCTCCCTTGACGCTGCACAAAAATAGTTAACTCATACGAATATACCCCGTAACGTGCTCATCCAGGAACCCACCACTGGTTTGAATCTGAAAAGAATCGAACCTGGCGTTGGGAATAAATGTTTCGCGGGCCCGCCGGGGCGGACCCGCGTGCTGGCATCAAGGCGTTTACGAAGCGGGTTCCTTGTCCGGGGATTCTTCCGCTTCCTTAGCCGCCAGTTCGGCCTCCCGAATCGTCGCCGCGGTCACGTCTTCGAGCTTGCGGCGCTGTTGCGTCCGGCCCTCGGGCAGACCATCCTCGCCGGTAAACTTGAACTCGGCGTCGTCGGTGAACTCCCAATCCGTCCCATTGAGCTTGTCCGCAGATTCGTGCTTGATGAACTTCGGCTCGACATCTACCGTGACGGTCTGACCTTCACGTAGTTCAGAGAACAAAATCTTTTCAGACAAGACATCCTCAATTTCGCGCTGCACGGCCCGACGCAACGGACGAGCCCCCAACGTCTTGTCAAAGCCCTTGTGCGCCAACAGAGCTCGCGCCGAGGGCGTCAGCTGCAAAGCCATACCCTGATCCAGCATCCGATCGTCGAGCTTGGCGACCATCAAATCAACAATCTGGAGGATTTCGGCCTTTTCAAGCTGCGGGAACACCACGATTTCATCCACACGGTTGAGGAATTCGGGCCGGAAGTGCTGTTTCAGTTCTTCCTGAACCTTGCCCTTCATCCGCTGATAGTCCGTGGACAGCTCACCGCTGGCCTGGAAACCGGTCAGCACCCCCTTGTTGATTTCGCGAGTGCCGAGGTTCGTGGTCATGATGATGATGGTGTTCTTAAAATCGACCAGGCGACCTTGTGAATCGGTGAGGTGGCCCTCCTCTAATACCTGCAGCAAGCTGTTAAAGATGTCCGGGTGGGCCTTCTCCACTTCATCGAACAGCACTACGCTGAAGGGCTTGCGGCGCACCTTTTCGGTGAGCTGACCGCCCTCGTCATAGCCGACGTAGCCCGGAGGCGAACCGAACAGTCGGGAAGCCGTATGCTTTTCCGAGAACTCGGACATATCTAGCTGTACCAGAGCGTTCTCGTCTCCAAAGAGGAATTCTGCCAGTGCCTTGGCGAGCTCGGTCTTGCCCACCCCGGTCGGGCCGGCGAACACAAACGAGCCGCCGGGACGCTTCGGGTCTTTCAGACCAGCACGGGTGCGGCGAATGGACTGGGACACAGCTTTGACCGCTTCGTCCTGACCGATGATGCGCTTGTGTAACTCGTCCTCCATCCGCAGCAGTTTCGAGGATTCTGCCTGAGTGAGTTTGAACACCGGAATGCCGGTGGCCATCGCCAAAACCTCGGCGATTTGTTCTTCGTCAACCACCGACTCGGAGGTGTCTTCACCTTGTCGCCACTGGGATTCCTTCGCCGCGCGTTCTTCCGTCAGATTCTTTTCTTCGTCACGCAGCTGGGCAGCCTTTTCGAAGTCCTGGGCGTCAATGGCGGCCTCTTTCGCTTGACGAGCCTTGGCGATTTTCTCGTCAACTTCTTTCAGCTCCGGAGGAGCCGTCATCCGCTTGATGCGTAGGCGCGCCCCAGCTTCGTCAACCAGGTCAATCGCCTTATCTGGCAAAAACCTGTCAGAAACGTAACGGTCAGCGAGCTGAGCCGCGGCAGCGAGAGCCGCGTCAGTAATCATGACCCGGTGGTGGGATTCGTAGCGATCCCGCAGCCCTTTGAGGATGGCGACGGTTTCTTCTACACTGGGTTCTTCGACTTTCACCGGCTGGAAACGGCGTTCCAGAGCGGAGTCTTTCTCAATGTACTTGCGGTACTCGTCAATGGTGGTAGCGCCAATAGTCTGCAGCTCGCCACGCGCTAGCATGGGCTTCAGAATCGAGGCGGCGTCAATCGCACCTTCTGCCGCCCCCGCACCAACCAGGGTATGAATCTCATCGATGAACAAGATGATGTCCCCACGGGTGCGGATTTCCTTCAGTACCTTCTTGAGACGTTCCTCGAAGTCACCGCGGTAGCGCGAGCCCGCCACCAAGGAACCCATATCCAAGGAATAAAGCTGTTTATCTTTCAAAGTTTCCGGGACGTCGCCGCGGACAATGCCCTGAGCCAGGCCTTCCACCACGGCGGTTTTACCCACCCCGGGTTCGCCGACCAAGACGGGATTGTTCTTGGTGCGCCGGGACAGGATTTGCATGACGCGTTCCATTTCCTTGGTCCGCCCGATAACTGGGTCAAGTTTGGACTCGCGCGCAGCCTGGGTGAGGTTGCGTCCGAATTGGTCCAAAATCGCCGAGTTGCCCCCCGCGTTGGGGTTATCCGCTCGTCCGCCGCCGACACCCACCGTGTCGCGACCGCTCTGTTGAGGCTGGCTGCCTTGGTAACCAGACAGCAGTTCAATGACAGTCTGGCGCACATTGTTCAGGTCAGCGCCGAGTTTAATGAGGACTTGGGCGGCGACCCCGTCGCCTTCCCGCAGCAGCCCCAGCAGGATATGTTCAGTGCCGATGTAGTTGTGTCCCAGCTGCAGAGCCTCACGCATAGAAAATTCCAGCACCTTGCGGGCGCGCGGCGTAAAGGGAATGTGGCCGGTGGTAGGCTGTTCACCCTCGCCGATAATCTCAATGACCTGAGCGCGCACGGCCTCCAGCGAGATACCCATCGTTTCCAAAGCCCGCGCCGCAATACCGTCACCTTCGTGGATTAGCCCCAGCAGCAGGTGCTCCGTGCCGATGTAGTTTTGGTTCAGCCGGCGGGCTTCGTCTTGGGCTAACACCACCACCCGGCGGGCTCGGTCGGTAAATCTTTCAAACATACGCACTCCCTTTTACACTCGTAACCAATTTATGCCCCCGCGCCGTGAAAACGCGACCGTGTTCACTACCGGCTAATTCACACTTCCAACAGAATCGTGAAAGGCCCGTCATTGGTGAAACTAACTTTCATGTCTGCCCCGAAAATTCCCCGTTCCACCTGCATTCCTTGATCCTGCAGCGCTGCTCCCACCGCATCGACCAGCGGTTGAGCGACCTCTCCCGGTGCCGCTGCCACCCACGAGGGGCGATTGCCTTTGCGAGCGTCTCCGTAGAGCGTGAATTGGCTAATCAACAGCACCGGCAGACCCAGCTGGAGCGCGGAAACTTCCGCACCACGCGCTTGTGCCAGCTTCTCAGACCCGCCAGCAGCATCGTAGGCACCGGGAGCGTCAAAAATACGCAAATTCGCAATCTTGCGCGCCATTTTTTCGACCTGTGCCGTACCGTCAGTATGCGTGACCCCCAGCAGTACCACCAGTCCAGGTCCGGCAAATTCGCCGGTAACCTCGCCGTTAACCGCGCATTTTGCGCCTGCAACACGTTGAATCACTGCCCGCATGAGTTTTCGTTCTCCTGTTCTGTGCCGTTTTGGCCGGTCTGTTCCGGGATTCACCAGGGCGTGGGGGGACGTTGACCGGTTCCTCGCGAGTTCTTGCCCCGCCGGCGCCACGAAGCCACGGCGGGACGCACATCCGCCAGATAAACCGCGGGAATAATCAGAGCCATCATCACCCCGAACAAGCCAACAAAAGCGTTGGGCGTCAGTCCCAGAAAGGAAATCACGAGTGCCAGCAGATTCAGCAGAGCCCAAAAATTGCGAGTTCGTTTACCCTCCGTTGGAAAAGCTTGGGCTGGGGTAGTCAGGGCGTGTATCAAGGCATACAGGCTCATTCCCACCACAACCAGGACCAATCCCAGCACCAGTAACGTTTGCGCCGAGTTGATGGCCGCGAAAACATTCGACATTTTATTTCCTCGCTTTCAAGCCCAGTAAGCCGCCCAGCTGGCTATCATCCAGGCGGCGCGGGTTTTCCCCGCTCGGATCCACGATGATGCTTGGGGCGGCACGCATTCCTTCCACCAGCAGCATTTCCGCAGGGTCAACCTGACGTTTGACCAACCCCAGACCGATTTGCCCGTCCGTGGGATGGTACGCCACCGAGGTCAGCACCCCAACTTCGCAACCGTCAGACTCCAAAGTCAGGGGGGAACCTATGGCTGGAAGTTCCTCGCGGGACCCATCAAGGTCGAAAAACGTGAGTCGGCGCGGAGGACGTCCCCGGTTGGTTAGTTTCGCCACGGTTTCTTGACCGGGATAGCAACCCTTTTGCAAACTGACGGCGACGCGCAGCCAGTCCAACTCATGAGGGAGGGTCCCCGGTTTGCCTTCACGTCCCAGGCGGGGGCGCCACAGGGCAATTCTCACGGCTTCCCAAGCACCCAAGTCCGCTTTTACCAGACCGCTCACGGCCGCTTTGGCCTCGAACTTGGGCAGATCTATACGCGAAACTACCGCTAGTTTACGGTGCGGGGCTGCGGGGTCGTCTCCCGGATGGCTTGTGCCCGCTGTGGCGAAAGTAGTCGTGTTTCCCACCGGACCGGGCCACGGATCAGTCCAGGTCACAGAGGAATGTTCGCTCCAGAACCGGGCCGCTGGGGAGATAGCATCGCCAGTGTTCAGATAGCCCAAGACCGCAAAGTCCGCGCTCACATCGGCAATTTCAACGCGGGAACGGAATCGCATCGACTGGAAAAAAATGGCGGCACCCCCCGGTTCTTCAGTCAAAATCCACACGGCGCTGTCATCATCGACTGCGAAAAAACTCAGCTCTATGTGTCCGGTGGGGTCGAGGATGAGGGCTTCGCGCGGTGAGGCAGGCTCCCAGTTGGAGAAGTCCTGGGTGCTGATAGAGTTCAGCCAAGCCCAGCGATCCGGCCCGGAGACTTTTAGCACTCCCAGAGGAATAGTGGCGTAGCCACGGCCTTCGAGCAGTTCTGTGCCGTGATTCCAGCCCGCCTCTATCGCCGTTCCCGGCCAGATCCGGTCGATACTCGGATAGGTGACCTGCATTTTTACCCCCTGTTCACCACTTTGGACGCTGACGTGAGAAACAATCCCTCAAGCAAGTGTAGGGCCCTGCCCCACTAAGAGCCGCGCCAGAATGTATAGCGGAACGGACGCCGCCAGAACGGGAATGAAAGCCTGGCTCACCGCAGCCGAAACTGTTGACGGAGCCAAGTCTCCGCTGAAAAGCACGGTCAATGACGCGAACGCGATTCCAAACACCACTCCCAACAGCAGGCCGGAAACTAGGGCCACGGTCAGGCTGGGAAGGTGGCCTCCAGCGAAAAGCACCAGCTGATCCCGGGAAGTTCCTTCCATCACAAGGATGGCGGCCCCGGCTGCCAAACCGAAAATTACCGAGAACAGGATTCCCGTGAAAACTCTCCATTTCAAGTGCCAGTTGGCGCTCATCGCCATCCCGATGCATCCTCCGATGAGAGTGACTGCTCCGGGCACCAAGAGGAAGTACCACAGTGTTTCCGTCTCGAGCATGACCCAAGCCCCGGCAGTGGAAACGATGAGGATTCCCGCCACGTTGCCCGCAACTGAGTTCAGCAAGTCCTGCCGGGGGCGACGCACCATTTCCGCGATGAAAGCCCCAATGACTCCCAATCCCACGACTTCTGCCACTATCGAGAAATCTCCAAAGATTCTTCCCGACAACAAAGCCAACACCCCGAATACGGTCAGCAAGATGAAAGAGGCTCGCGGGGCGGGCAGATGCGCCAAATGCGCCCAGCCGTAAGCAAAACATACCACCGCGATGGCTGCAGCTACGGTCAGAAAATCGGAAGGAAGCAAAAAAATCAGGGACATTCCCAAAGCAGCCAGGGCGGTAATAATCTCGGGGTGGGCACAGATAACTCGCCCTATCAGGGACTCAGGAACTTTCGGCAGCTTTTCAATCTTTTCTGCCTGGTGTTCCTCCCGCCGCACGCGGCGCGTAATTTTTACCGTGTCGGTCAGCGAAGGATTCGGTATCTCCGCGTTGGGCTGGGAAGTCATATTCCGATTCTCTCATAAGTTGGGGAACTCTCAGGAACTGACCGGATTACGTGTTCCGAGAGGGTTAAAACTTTGAAGGCTCCGACGAGCGGAGCCTTCAACGACACCGAAACCGTAAAGCGCCTGTCGGCGCGAAGGCCGCTCGTAGCGGCAGTATATGGAGCCCGGGGCTTCTACGGACATCGATGTCTTATTATTTAAATTACCACACCCGCGAAACTTTGTCTCTAGATTTAAATTAAATTTCTCTTTAACTACCCTTTAACCTGACAAAGCTCCAGGCGATGCCCTCAGTACCGCGCGCATTGCTCCAGAATTTACACCGTTTTTACAATGAAGGCTCCGAACGGATAGAGTAGTCAAGGCTGACAAAACAGATTCTGCCAGAACTGTTAAAACCGGTTCTCAAAGTCCCCAAGTTCGCCGAATCCATCACAAAGAAGGGTGAAAAATGGGCCTGTTCCATCGCGCCAAAGACGAGAGATTTTTCGAGCAGCTCACCGAAATTGCCGGCAACCTGATTGAAGGTACCGATATCTTGGCAAAGTTGATGGCTCTCCCCCCCGCTCAGCGCGACGCAGAGCGCAACGACTTGCACGCGGTCGAGAATTCCTCCGATGATTTGACCCACGCGTTCATGAACAAAATCAACCAGACTTTTGTCACCCCTCTCGATCGTGATGACCTCAGCGAACTGGCTTACCGACTCGATGATTGCATGGATTTGATTGATGAAGCCGGGAACCTCATCGTGGTCTACCAGCTGCAAGAAATCCCCGAGTGCTTGCACAAACAGGCGGCTATCCTCCAAAAGTGTGCCGCTGTTACCGCTAGTGCTATGCCCCGCCTGAAAACTTTGGACGAGCTGCGCGAGTACTGGGTGGAAGTCAACCGCTTAGAGAACCAAGCCGACCAGATTTATATGCACTGCCTGTCCGACATTGTGAATAATAATCCTGACCCGATAGCGGTCATCAAACTAAAAGATGTCACCGAGCGGCTGGAGGATGCCTGCGACGCATTCGAGCATCTGGCTGCTCTGGTCGAAGGCATTGCGATTAAGGAATCTTGAGGGTTCTCCCAGATGGACATTTCTCTGGTACTGGTTGTTTGCGTCGTTATCATCGCAGTTGCTTTTGATTTCACCAATGGTTTTCACGATGCCGCCAACGCCATCGCCACCGCAATTTCCACGCGAGCTTGGGAACCGCGTACCGCCTTGGCTATGGCTGCGGTCATGAACCTAGCGGGATCTCTACTGGGAACTGAAGTGGCAAAGACCATCGGGTCTGGAATCATTGATATGTCTGGATATGCTACGGCGGTTTCCCACGCTGAAAGAGCCCACGGCCTGTTGATTATTCTTGGTGGCTTGATCGGGGCCATTTGTTGGAACATCATCACCTGGTATTTCGGATTGCCTTCCTCGTCCTCTCACGCGCTGATTGGCGGCTTGGCGGGAGCGGGTTTAGCTGCGGGCGTCACGGTGAACTGGGCGACGATTACTTCTCACGTCTTGATTCCGATGGTGGTTTCCCCGCTCATCGGTTTCACTTTCGCGTATGTGCTGATGAGCCTGGTTATGGTGTCTATGAAGAACCTGGCTTACCACCGAACCATGCGTAAATTTCGGGTTGGTCAAAAGTTTTCCTCCGCGGCTCTAGCCCTGGGTCACGGTTTGCAAGATGCCCAAAAGACCATGGGGGTCATTTTCATCGCTCTGGTAGCTTCCGGTCACGTCGACTTGGACGACCCGATTCCTCTATGGGTCAAGTTCGCGGCGGCTACAGCCATCGCGGCCGGCACTTTCGTGGGCGGGTTTCGCATCATGAAAACCTTGGGTTCGAGGGTGATTCATGTCAATCCGGCCGACGGTTTCGTCTCCGAGACGGTTGCCGCGGGGGTGCTGTACTTCACGGCTTTCATCTGGCACGCCCCGATCTCCACCACCCATACCGTGACCACCGCCATCATGGGAGTGGGCGCGACCCGCAGGCTTTCCGCAGTGCGCTGGGGAACAGCCGGAAACATTGTGGTGGCCTGGGTTCTGACTCTCCCCGCCGCCGCCGCGGTTGCAGCCGTGGTCTACACCCTGTTGGAATTCCTGTTTCGGATTTAGGCAGCGCCGCCCACCGGCAACCGAGAGAACTCGAAAAACCGGCCGAATAAACTTGTGATTACCGAAAAATCACATTAATCCTGCACGTAACCGACAGGAGGTTCGGCTCCTGCGCGCTCGGCGGCAATGAGCTTTGGGCTGCCCTCGGCGTCTGAGATTACGTGAACAATCAAGGATTCCCCGGTTTCCAGAGGCACCAGGGTTTCTTCTAAGAAGTCGTTACCCAAAGCCCGAATCAGCGGAATCAGGACGGGAGCGTGGGAACACAGGGCAGTTGGGCCTTCCGTCAGCGCCGCCTTGAGCTGTGTACGCAACAGTTCCAAGCCGCCATAAGGATTGGCGGCAAAGCCGTCCTCGCTCAACACATCCGGGTATTCACACCTAATCCCGCTAGCTTTCAAGTACGGGCGTACCGTTTGCTCGCAACGCTTCCACGGCGAACAATACAGCCGAGAAATCCCGAATGCACTCAAGGTGGAGGCCAATGCCGCGGCCTGGTGCTTACCACGTTTTTTCAAGGGACGCAGCGAATCATCGGTCTTCCACTTCAGTCGATTCTTGGCTTTTCCGTGGCGAACCAACATGACTGGAGTCGAGTCACCCCACCCCTGCGACAGACATTGCTCCGCGTGTGCTACCAGATTGCGGTCGTATTCTTGAGTCAAAAGCTCCTGCGCTTGGGCCTGGTCGACCCAACGGGTTTCGTTTATCTCATATGGCGAGGCCGGTTCCGCATAGGAGCGGGCCAGTATCGCCGCGCTGTGGCGCACCTGAGCCAACCAGTACGTCACCTGTTTCTCGGCACCCTCCACCGGGTAAGTCGTGACCCCAAGCTGGGGGCCCAGGCAAACCTGAACTCCCGTCTCCTCGGCGATTTCACGTACCGCACAAGCAGGTAGCAGTTCGCCGAGTTCCAGTTTTCCCTTTGGTAGGGACCAGTCGTCGTACTTTGGCCGGTGGACGACCAAAAATTCATAAGGGGTTTGGGTGGGTGTCCCCTCCAAGGCAGGACGAACTTCCCCACCGCGCCAAACCACCCCGCCGGCAGCTAAAACTTTGCTCATTCACTTCCCTTTTCTGTCCACCCAACCTTGCAAATCTCACCGACCAGGCTTTTCCGTACCGTTCCGACACGGTCTAGCCTGGCTCATTACGTCACAACTCGGATACCGCGTCACGTCGACCTCAATTCCGGGAGACACCGCCACGTCCCGACACGCGCGAGGAGGCGCGGCTCATCAAGGTTTCCTGGATGTCCTCCAGACGCAACCCAGCCTCATTCGTATTGACTCGCACCCACTGCTGGTCGGGCATCAACCGCCACGAAGCGGTAGTGTCTGCCATGCCGTGTTTGACCAGATCAACCAAATATTGAATCTGTTCCGGGTCCACAATTTTCACCAGCGCCTCGACGCGGCGATCCAAGTTACGGTGCATCAGGTCCGCGGACCCAATCCAGACTTCCGGATCCCCATCGTTCTTAAACGCATAGACTCGCGAATGCTCCAGGAATCGTCCCAAGATAGAAACGACCCGAATGTTATCGCTGAGGCCGGGGATACCTGGCTTAATGGAACAAATGCCGCGAACCTGAATCATCACCGGAACCCCCGCTTGGGAAGCCCGGTAGAGTGCGTCCGTCAGGCGTTCGTCCACAATCGAGTTGATTTTGAACAGGATTTCCGCTTTCTTACCCGCTTTCTTGTTAGCAATTTCGCGGTTAATCCGCTCAATCAAGCCATCACGAATGGAGCGGGGCGCGACCAGCAAACGGTGGAAAGACGAACGCGGCGCGTATCCGCTGAGCTGGTTGAACAAACGCGTCAGGTCCTGGGCAACCTCGCGGTCATCGGTCAGCAGACCCAGGTCCTCGTACCCGCGAGCTGTCTTGGGGTGATAGTTGCCGGTACCAACGTGGCAGTAGCGATGCAGCCCATCGGGTTCTTGACGTACCACCAGGCACAGCTTACAGTGAGTCTTGAGACCGACCAGACCGTAAACCACGTGAACCCCAGCGCGTTCCATCTTGCGAGCCCAGCCGATATTGGCTTCCTCATCGAAACGCGCTTTAATCTCGACGATGGCCACGACCTGTTTACCGGCGCGAGCCGCGTCAATCAGGGCCTGAACAATAGGGGAATCGCCAGAAGTACGGTACAGGGTCTGTTTGATTGCCAAAACGTTCGGATCTTGAGCGGCTTGCACGATGAATTGCTGCACCGAGGTGGCGAAAGAATCATACGGAAGGTGTATCAGCACATCGTGATTACGAATGGAGCTGAAAATATCCGCGGTTTTCGATGATTCTTTTTCGGCCAGCCCGGCCGGGGTCACGGGAACATAGGGAGGATATTTGAGTTGGGGAATATCCAGATCATGCAGGTCGTTGAGACCGCGTAAGTCCAGCGGCGCGGGGAGCCGGAACACGTCGGAAGTCCCGATTTCGAGGTTTTCTTTTAAGAAGTCCAGCAGGAACGCCGGCATGGATTCTGCCACTTCCAGACGTACCGCCGGCCCGAAACGCCGTTTCGCGAGTTCGGATTCCATTGCGGTCAAAATATTTTCCGCATCGTCTTCCTCGACTTCCAAATCTTCGTTACGGGTCACCCTGAACTCGTGGGCTTCTTTAATTTCCATACCGGGGAACAAATGGTCCAGGTGCGCAGAAATAATCTGTTCGATAGGCACGAAATGGACCTTTTCTCCCGCCAGAATTACACTGGAGGGGTCATTTTCGACCCCGTTTTCGGTCACTGCCACGAAACGCGGCAGGATGGGCGGCACCTTAATCCGAGCAAAGTGTTCTTTGCCGGTGTTGGGGTTGCGCACAATTATCGCCAGGTTCAGCGACAGCCCAGTGATGTATGGGAAAGGGTGCGATGGGTCTACTGCCAGCGGCGACAGGATAGGAAACACCTGGTTGCGGAAGTAGCGGTGCAGGATTTCGTGATGGGTTTCGTTCAGGCTATCCCAGTCGGTGATGACCAAACCAGCTTTATCCAAGGCCGGGCGAATCTCGTCTTGGAAATAACGGTAGACGTTACCGGTCATCTCATGAGAGCGACGGCTGATTTCGCCCTCCAGCTGACGCGGTGTCAACCCCGAAGCGGACACTGTCGCGAACCCAGCGGCGATGCGGCGCTTCAGACCCGCGACACGCACCATATAGAACTCGTCCAAGTTGGAACAATAGATAGTCAAGAACCACGCCCGCTCCAACAGGTGCAGGCGGGGGTCTTGGGCCTGCTCAAACACGCGTTGGTTAAAGGCTAGCCAGGACAACTCTCGGTCGGCGAAGCGTCCTTTGGGTAGCTTCTGCAGTCCGTCGGGAGTCAGTCCGTCTTCTTTCTTAAGCTCCAGGGGCTTGTGGTCGGATTTCTTTGATGATTTGTTCTTTTTGACCTTCGAGCCCAAGGCGTCCGCACGAGCAATCACTACCGAGTCGGGCAGTTGTTCCTCTCGGTGGGTGTCTGGTTCCGTGAAGTCCGCGTCATCGTATTCTTGGGAACCACCTGAGCTGAGATCTTTTTTCGGGAACAATTCCTCGGCGGTAGCTCCCTCGAAAAGGGATTTCTTTGCTTCCCCGGGCAAGGGATGAGGAGTCGGAACTCCTGTCTCATTGTTTTTCTGTGTATCTTGGTTTTCCTGGTTCTCAGACACCTTATATCCCCTCAACTTTTTCGTTAATTTTGCTCAAGTATTGCCTGGTTGCACAGGTTTCTGTGCCGCCGCTGAGCGCGGCGCGCGGCGCAGTCGTCAATCCAAGCGGCCTTCGCGGTACATCGTCGCCGCATCTAGCAGTTCGTCGGCGGTAGCCAGCAAAGCGTTGTCCCGTAGGGTCACCGGGTTGGCCAGCACGTCCTGAGGATTTTCTTTCATCCAGACCGACTCGCTGGCTGCCAACACCCGCAGCACAGCTTGAGACGTATCCAGAAAATCGGCGAAATTACCGTCGAAACTGCCTCCCAAGATTTGTCCTAGCTGTTTTTTCCATCCCGGAAAATCCAAGGAATGAGCTCCTTCGATATCAAGGTGTTCAGACAGTCGCGGCGAATTCAAACCCTGCTTAAAGCGGGTATTCACGCCTTCGGGGTAACCTTTCACCCACTGGTCTATCAGCAGCAGCCGCCACAAAACGCCCGGCAAGGTATTGACCGGGGAACGTGACCACAACTCAGCCAGTTCGTCTACGCCGTTATCCTGCATATGCTTCAACAGGCGTTCCTTGGTTTCCGGATCGGGATCAGACCACTCCCCATTGGGGGATTTCACCAATATCCGGGCCGAGGTGTGGGCTGATTCGCTGGACAGCGCCGGGTCTTCCTCGCCTTCCAAGTATTCCAAGGTCTCTGGTTCGATGATGGCCGGGCGTCGCGGTTTCCTGGTTTCCATGGTTCCTCCCTGTTCGATTCACTTTAATTATCCCCGTTCACCCGGGATTTTGTGTGGACTTGGTAACGCGGAAGGTATTTTCCCCACGAACCGTGCCTGACTGTAAAAAATGTGACGAACCCCACTGACAGTTGCAGTGCCCGCACTAGAGGCGCAAATTAAGGCCGAATTTCGGGACAATCCGTTGCCGAGCCTGAGTTCCAGAATGAACCAGCCGCTCAGTTGTCGTTACGCAGACTTTTTACCTATAATCTTTCCTACGGGCCTATAGCTCAGTTGGTAGAGCAGCGGACTTTTAATCCGTGGGTCGAGGGTTCGAGTCCCTCTGGGCCTACTTGTTTGAGTGGGATGGGCTTTGCCCATCCCACTCAAACATTTAACGGTTCTGGGGACTCGGACCCTCGACGCAGTCGCGCGCTGGCAGCGACCGCAGGGAGCATGAGTCAGCGCGTTACAGCGCGGAGGCGTTAAAAAACGGCACCGATGTGCCGTTTTAGCCGAAGCACCAAACAGAAAAAGTCCCTCTGGGCCTACCTTTGTGGGGTCGGGCGAGTTGGGCCTGACCCCCGGAAAGTGGACACATCGGGGGTGGTTATGCTGCGTGGGTCATTGTAGCTGATGTGAGGGTTTCAAACATGTCGGGGGTGAGGTAGTGGCACCAGGAGTGCCGCCTGCGCGTGTTGTAGCGCATGCACCCTGACTTTCTGGTCAGCGTTCGTGCTCTCGTTCCCGCACTTCACCCAAGACTCCATGTTTAGCCACGTGGCGAGTCAAAACCACACCGCGCTGTTCCTGCTGTCTTTCTTGGCGTTGGCAACCAACGCGGGACTGGCCATCTACCACGTGTGGAGGATTGTAAAGACAAAGCGCAATCCGTTCAAGACCGAGCTGTACGCGGATTTGCCGCAAAACGTTAAGATTATCCGCCGCACCGCGACTGATGAAGTCAAAGAGCGTATCGCAGCTCGTTTAGGAAAGACGCCACAGGAGCTGGGGTATCTGGACTAACTAGGCTATCCGTAACCGGTTCGAGGGCGCGCTCTCGAACCGGTTACATTTTGCCCCCGAGATGCTCTCCGGCACAAAAAGCCAGAGGATCAGTCCTCTTCTTTGAAAGCGTCAGCGCTAGGAATTTCGTCTACCCCGGCCTGCGCCATTTCTATGCGCGCAGCTTGACCGAGCTCAGCCGAAACCGGGACAGTGAGGTCCTCAAGAACTCGTGTCGGCCAACCCAAATCTAGGGAATCCAGAGCGGTTTCCTTCACGCAGTGGGATTCCGCGATACCGACCACATCCACGTCGGTGATGTCGGCACGACGCAAGATCTCTTCCAAGGTATCCCCCGCCTTGTTCACCCCTTCAAATCCTGAATAAGCAGCTGCGTACTGGCCTTTCTTAACGGAGTCGTCAAAAGGGAGGGCGGCAATGGCGTCGTGCAGTTCCGCCTGCGCCGTGCCCGCCACGCCGTGAGGCGGCCAGGTGTCGACGAAGTCAGGATGGTCGGAAAAATGTTCCCCCGGATTGATGTGCCAGTCCTGAGTGGTGACTATAATCTCGTATTCGTCCTCGTACTCGGTGACAAAGTCCGCAATCCGCTCCGCGACATCGTTACCGCCCACCACTCCTAAGGCTCCGCCCTCGCAAAAGGTCGGTTGGACATCAACAATCAGCAGTGCGCGTTTCATTTCGGCCATAGTTCCTCCGTTGTTTTGGGGATACCTCTATTATGACCTGGAACAGCCGTTAATCTAACCGAAGTGTAAAAACCAAAAGTCCCCGCTTTACGCGAGGATTTGGTGGCTCCGACCGGCGTCGATCCGGTGACCTAACGATTTTCAGTCGTTCGCTCTGCCAACTGAGCTACAGAGCCAACGTTCGTCTTAGCTTGTGGCCATCGACGAACTGCGACCCTGACGGGACTTGAACCCGCGACCTCCGCCGTGACAGGGCGGCGCGCTAACCAACTGCGCTACAGGGCCATTCAAAGCGCAAACCCGAAGGTTTACATGTACTCCCAACGGGATTTGAACCCGTGTTGCCGCCGTGAAAGGGCGGAGTCCTAGGCCGCTAGACGATAGGAGCGTCGCCTAAGCCCAGGGGGCTAAGGACTTGAAATAGTTTAGGTGAAAAAAGCCTAGAGTGCAAAACTTCGTCCCCCGGTCATCCCGAGCGCGATAACCTATGCTAGAGACATGAGTTTTGTGTTCATCCAGACCCCGGAGCCGAATCCAACCCCGGATACCGCCGTCAAGGAAGTCCTGGAAACTTCCCTGGACATCATGGCAGTTCTGGCTGCCAGTTTGGTCTGCATCCTAGCTTTACTGGTGGCTTCCCAGGTCATCGGGTTTTTGTTGCGTCGCTGGGGACGCAAACACCGCCTGATTAAATATCTGGAGCGTCGTTCCCGGGTGGGCGGATCTCTGACCTGTGTTGCTCTGGGGGCGACAATCGGGTGGCATTGGACAGTTCGCAACCCCAACGTTCCTGGTTACGACATAGTTTCACACAGCTTGCTGATTTTCATGATTGTAGCCGTGACGGTGTGGATGATTGAACTGTGCGCTGTCCTGGAGGACATGACCCGGACGCAGATTGAGGGCGGGTCGAAGCCGAACCGTCTGGTTACGCAAGCTCAGGTCCTACACCGGGTTTCACAAGTTTTCTTCGGCGTTTTTGGGGCTATCGCGATTACGTTGACGTTTCCAGAAGCGCGTGCCGCTATGGGGTCGGTGCTGGCTTCTGCCGGCATTATCTCCCTGATTGCTGGCATCGCGGCACAAGGGGTGTTGGCCAATATGTTCGCTGGGCTCCAGATTGCTTTCTCCGACCCGATTCGGGTGGGTGATGTAGTCGTTGTGCAAGGCCAGCAAGGCACGATTGAAGAAATCACGCTGACGTATATTGTCATTCATCTGTGGGATGAACGCCGCCTCATCCTGCCGTCCAAGAAATTCACCGAGGAACCTTTTGAGAACTGGACCAAACGGGACACCAATTTGTTGGGGATAGTGGAACTGCGTGTGGATTGGCGTCTGCCGTTGGCGGCATTCCGTAACGAAGTGGATCGATTGCTCTCAGAAACGGATTTGTGGGATGGACGCACCGCCAGTGTGCAGGTCACAGACAGTTCCGAAGAAACCATGCTGGTGCGTTTGGTGGCGAGCGCCGCGAACTCCGGGGATTTGTGGGATCTCAAGTGTTTCTTGCGAGAACGCCTCATTGAGTGGATTCAAGGCGAAGCCTCCTACGCCCTGCCGCGCCGCCGCATTGAAACCGACAAAGTGACAGAAGTCAAGCTTCCCGTAGATGAAATCGAGATTGAGAAACAGGCTCGCGAGTTGGCTATCGCCACAATCCGGGAAGCGAACAGCGATCGCCACACCGCGGCCGCCGCGAAACAGGAGCACGAAGCTGTCCCGACTAATCCTTACGGGGAGCCGCTTTTAGACCAGTATGCCCGCAAAATTCAGGAAAGACGCCGCTCTTGGCGTTCTAAGGCACGGCATCTGGATGCAACCCAGAGCGAAGCTCCCGGACAGCTTCTCCCCTCCCAAGATGCCCTGCAAGATACCAAGTTGATGAGTACCACCGCCACGATGACTTGTGACCGGCTCTATTCCGGGACTCCCGATGCAGAGGAACGCCGCAAACTTGTCACGGGACCCAAACAAACTGACCGCAAGCCAACTGCTGACAGTGACAACACAACTAAAGACACCATCCCACCTTCTGAGGAGGCACAGAAATGAGCCGGAGTAAACGCTCTCGGAAACCTGCTCCCGCCCAAACCCGCTCGACCACCCAAAATACGCCGAATCCGGATTACCTGCGGATTATTACCTGCAATTTACAGTGGGGTACCCCAGCGGAGGGCTGGCCCGATATCCAAAAGGCGAATTCAAGAACGGGAGCATTTATCCGAGGTTTGTGGGAACGCTGTCGCAGTCTGTTCAAATCGGGTTCGGTCAATACTCGCACCCAGCTGACTGAGGAAAATCTGCGACAGACTGCCCTGGTACTCAAGCGGTTGAAACCGGATATTTTGGCGTTGCAGGAAGTCGACAAAGGACAGCGACGTTCTGGTTACCTCCACCAGGCGCGCATACTGGCGCAATCTTTGCACCTGCCCTATTGGCGTATCGGAGCGTCTTACGCGGGTCAGTCCCAAGTCCTGCACCGCCGCCCTTTGGACAGCGAGTTAAAGGCGGAAAGCGGGTACGGTATCGCCCTGCTCTCCCGCTGGCCGGTGAAATCTTGGCACTTTAAACGGCTCGGCAGAGTCCGGGCCCGCATAGTGTGGGGCAGCGACCCGTGGAAGGGATTTTCTCACGGCTTTCTCGAGGGTTTACGTGACCTTCCCGATGCTGCAAAAAGGACCGGGATTCGGTTTGGTCAGATGCGAGTGCTGTTGGCGGCCCGGCTGGCTACTCCGCTGGGGACCGTTGCTCTAGGCACAACCCACCTCGAAATTCACCGCCCCACGGCCGCTTCTCAGCTGCGGCGTGCCTGGCGTTCCCTCTACCACCTGCGTTCTGAATCATGCCTGCTAGTGGGGGATTTCAACCTGCGCGATTACCACATCGACAAAGTGCTACAGCCTTTGCCCGCAGAACAACACCCCGAACTGCATGCGGCAATCCCGTCGTATCCGGCAGACAAGCCGTGGATTGCCCTGGATCAGTTGCTGGGCAACGGTTGGGAGTTGGTGGGCGAACCGCGAGCTTTGCGTCTGCCCATCTCGGATCACCAGGCAGTCATCTACGATTTGCGCCCCGTAAAGGCCGCTCAATAGCCCTTTGGCATCGCAGTAGTAGCCATCCGGGAGGAAGCTCGCGAGCCCGAGCGGGTAAAAAATTTCCCAGGCCGATGATGACGCCAGCCTGGGAAACTTATGGAAACGAAATGAACTTAGCCGCGGAAGCGCGGGAATGCGGACTTACCGGCGTAAACGGCGGCATCGCCAAGCATATCTTCGATACGCAGCAACTCGTTGTACTTGGCGACGCGTTCGGTTCGAGCCGGGGCTCCAGTCTTAATTTGGCCTGCATTGGACGCTACCGCCAGATGCGCAATCGTGGTGTCCTCGGTTTCGCCCGAACGATGCGAAGTCATGGTGTGGAATCCCGCCCGGTGGGCCATCTCGATAGCTTCGAGTGTTTCGGTCAGCGAACCAATCTGGTTGACCTTTACCAGCAGAGCGTTTGCCACACCTTCCTTGATGCCACGCTCTAGGCGTTCGGGGTTCGTAACGAACAGGTCGTCGCCCACCAGCTGCACCTTGTCGCCAATGGCGGCGGTGAGTTTCTGCCAGTCCTCCCAGGCGTCTTCGTTCAACGGATCTTCAATGGAAACAATCGGATACTTTTCAATCAGTTCCTCGTAGTATTTCTCCATGTAAGCCGCATCGCGGGCTTCTCCCTCGAAGTTATACTTGCCGTTCTCGTAGAACTCAGAAGAAGCTACGTCCAGAGCCAATGCCACGTCCTTGCCGGGCTTGTAACCGGCCTTTTCGATAGCAACCAGAATCAAATCGAGAGCTTCCGCGTTAGACTCCAGGTTCGGAGCAAACCCGCCTTCGTCGCCCAAACCGGTGGCCAGACCCTTGTCCTTCAAAACGGACTTCAGGCAGTGGTACACCTCAGCGCCCATCCGCAACGCTTCGGCGAACGTCTCGGCACCAATCGGGGCAATCATGAACTCTTGAATGTCCACGTTGGAATCCGCGTGGGATCCACCGTTCAGGATATTCATCATCGGCACTGGCAAGACGTGAGCATTAGGACCGCCGAGATACTCGAACAGTTCCAGACCGGCATCCTCGGCCGAAGCCTTCGCCACTGCCAGGGACACGCCCAGAATCGCATTCGCCCCCAGTTTGCCCTTATTGGGAGTGCCGTCCAGGTCCATCATTGCTGCGTCAATACTGCGCTGTTCGACGGTATCAAATCCCACCAGCTCGGGAGCAATAATGTCATTTACCGCCTTGACCGCGTTTAATACGCCCTTACCCTGGTAACGTCCCTTATCACCATCGCGGAGTTCCACCGCTTCGAACTGGCCGGTCGATGCGCCAGAAGGAACCGCAGCGCGAACCATACCCCCTTCGTACTCAAGCTCGACTTCGACCGTGGGGTTACCGCGGGAATCGAGAATTTCGCGACCGTAAATACTTTCGATGATTGCCAACTGAGTCTCCTTATGTGACAGGTTGTTATTTTTCCGCCGCTCCGCCCGAAAGAGGGCACAGGCAGCCACTCCTATTCTTTCGTTAAAATGCGCATTTGTCCGGGGATTTCTCCCCGGACAAACAAATTTTTCTCGATTTAACTTTCCAGTTCTCGCCGCAGTTTTCGCTTACTGCTGGGCCTGACCCATCATCTGCATTTGCGCGGCACGTTGCTGAATCAGCTGAATAGTTTGATTCATCCGATTCGACAGCTTCGCATTATCTAGGTCGAAACCGGCCTGGTAAGCCTGTTCAATCTGCGCTGCCACCTGCGAATTGACCGGTGACACACCCAACTCGTGAGCGACTCCCTGATCTGTGGCGGTGGCGCACAGCAACAGTTGCATGACATCGCGAGTTTCGGGGGACATCTGTGCAGGGTCCACCTTGAACAGGTCGGTTTTAATCTCATCAAGCTGCGGGCACTGCGAGAGCAAATCCTTGCCGCCTTCGTTGAGAGTCCGCAAATAACGTAGGGCATAAATGCGTGCGGTCTGCATATCCGGCGTGTCGTTGAGGTTAATTCCCGCTTCGGCCAGTTCTTTGGTGACCGTTCCGATTTGCGCTTCGGTGACGACCCATCCATCACCATAGGCGGCTACTCCTGGTTTCGCTTCGCACCCGCTCAGCAGTCCCCCCGCGAGCGCCAGCGCGGCAACGCCCGTCATCAGCTTGGTTGCGGTTTTTGTGGTTTTGGTCACGAGGGACTTTTCCGCCATCGTTTTTCCCTTCAATAGTCCGGCCCAACGTTCCCATCTTAGCTTTTCTTTGACTGGGGAGGGAATTTTAAACCAGGGGTTTGATGACGCCTCGAATGACTTTCTGTACCCATTCCATGAGCTCCAGGTCCACAATCGGAGTTTCGCTCAACCCATTTTTCCTGGTTGGGGCGGGTATGAACAATTCGCGCGTAGTCAGTTTCAGCCGAGCCCCCGGATACAGGCGCCGCAGACGTGCCATCTGTGAATCTGCCAACTCAACGGGCGCAAAGCGAATGAATTTACCCAAGACCTTTATTTCCTGCACCTTTTGAGTCCGCGCCAGGTTACGCAGTTTCGCGACTGCCCCCAATCGTTCAAACGGTTGCGGAGGTCGTCCGTAGCGGTCGGTCATTTCCTCCATTAACTGGTCAATCTCCTCATCAGTGGTAGCCGAGGACAGACGCGTATAGGCATCGAGACGCAGCGACTGCACATCCAGATAGTCCTCTGGAATGTAGGCATCTATGGGCAGCTCAATAGACACACTGGTGTCTTCTGGGGCTTCCTGGCCTTTATAGGCCGCTACCGCCTCGCCCACCATGCGAACATACAGGTCAAAACCAACTCCGGCGATATGTCCGGACTGTTCGCCACCCAACAGGTTGCCGGCCCCGCGAATTTCCAGGTCTTTCGTAGCGATAGCCATCCCAGACCCCAGTCCGGTGTTGGTTCCAATCGTTTTCAGTCTCTCAAAAGCCGTTTCATTCATAGTAATGTCGGACGGATAGAGGAAGTAAGCGTAGCCTCGTTCCCGCCCGCGGCCGACTCGTCCGCGCAGCTGATGCAGCTGGGACAGACCAAAGCGATCCGCGCGGTCCACGATGATTGTGTTGGCGCTGGTCACATCCAACCCGTTTTCGACAATTGTCGTGGACACCAGCACATCGAATTCTTGGTTCCAGAAATCCACCATGACCGATTCCAGCTGTTTTTCCGACATTTGCCCGTGGCCCACCCGAATCCGCGCTTCGGGCACCAGCTCGGCGAGGTGAGCGGCAACCTTATTGATGGATTGCACGCGATTATGCACGAAAAATACCTGGCCGTCACGCAAAAGCTCGCGCCGGATAGCGGCCGCAACCTGCTTATCCGAGTAGGCTCCCACGTAGGTCAATACCGGGTGGCGGTCCTCCGGCGGGGTGGTGAGGGTGCTCATGCCACGAATGCCGGTGATTGCCATTTCCAGGGTGCGCGGAATCGGGGTGGCGCTCATGGTCAAAACGTCAACGTTAGCACGCAAAGCCTTGAGGGCTTCCTTGTGCTCCACCCCGAAACGTTGTTCTTCATCAATCACCACCAGACCCAGGTCTTTAAACCGAACATTGCCCGACAGCAGGGCGTGGGTTCCGATTACGACTTCGATAGAGCCGTCTTTCAACCCGGCCTTAATCCGAGTGGCCTCTTTGGCAGTAGTAAAGCGCGACAGCGCGGCTACCGTCACCGGGAATCCCGCAAAACGGTTCGTAAACGTTTCCTCATGCTGGCTGACCAGCAGGGTCGTCGGAGCTAGAATTGCCACCTGCTTGCCGTCCTGAACAGCTTTAAAGGCCGCGCGTACCGCTATCTCGGTTTTTCCGTAACCCACGTCGCCGCAGACCAGCCTATCCATCGGAACGGTTTGTTCCATGTCGTGCTTGACTTCATCAATGACCGTGAGCTGGTCGGGAGTTTCCACGAACTCGAAACTATCTTCCAGCTCGCGTTGCCAGGGGGTATCCGGGCTGAAGGCATACCCGGTGGTGGCTTGGCGAATAGCGTAGAGACGCACCAGTTCGCGAGCGATTTCTTTCACCGCTTTGCGGGCTTTGGACTTCGTTTTTGCCCAATCTGCCCCGCCCATTTTTGACAGCGCCGGGGATTCTCCGCCCACATACTTCGAGAGCAAGTCCAGGGAATCGGTAGGAACCCAGAGCTGATCAGCGGGCCCGTTGCGTTTGCTGGGGGCGTATTCCAAAACCACGTACTCTTTCGAGGTGGTTTCTCGACCTCGTCCCATGGTGCGCTTCGACAGTTTTACAAAGCGTCCGATGCCGTGGTGCAGGTGAACCACGTAGTCTCCCTGGTTCAACGTGAGAGGGTCAATGGCTTTACGTCGTCTGGCGGGGAGGTTTGCCTTGTCGGAGGCATGGCGGGACTTCTTTTTGCCCAAGACCTGTGCCTCACCTACCACCAAAAGTTGCGCTGCGGGGACCTGGTACCCCTCGTCCAGGGGTGCCACCGTAATCTGTACCGCGCCGCTGCTCGGCACTGTGGCATCCGCAACCACCTTCGCCGGGACATCTGCCTCGCTGAGGACATCCCGCAGACGGCTCGCCATCCCCCTACCTGTCGTAGTAATCACGACATTCCAGTTTTGTGACACCAAATCGCCGATTGTACCAATCAGTCCAGTTTCTCCGGCGGGAGGCTCCATCACGATTTGCGCCGCCACGTTCTGAGCGTTCTCGCCCACCGCAAAAGGAGAGACGAACACGGTGTCCATACGCGCCTCTTGGGCGGCGGCGTGGAGCTGTTCCAAGGTCAAAAACGAAGCCTGTTCAATCTCCAGGGGCACTTCCCCGCCGCCCGCGGCCGCTGACCAGGAAGCCGCCAGGAACTCTTGGGTCGTTTCCACCAGTTCTTTCGCGCGTGCTTCCAAACGGGGACGATCGGTTGCCACCAGACGGGCTCCGGGCGGTAGCAGGGAAAACAGGGGCACCATTTCCGCTCCCAGCAGTGGACTCAAGGATTCCAATCCTTCGCCGTACTTGCCCTCGGCTGCCAGATTCAGTAATTCAGCAGCTTGGGGCATTTGGTCGGCCAGGCTGGCGGCCCGCTCTCGCGCCGCGTCGTCGAGGAGCAGTTCACGGCAGGCCGGGGCGACCAGTTCCCGGATGTCGCCGCCAAAAGTTCGTTGATCCGTTGCCGTAAACGCCCGAATGGTGTCTACCTCGTCGCCAAACAGTTCTATACGCACGGGATGGGCGGCTGTGGGCGAAAAAACATCAATCAGACCCCCACGCACCGCAAACTGACCGCGCGTTCCGACCATATCAACCCGTTCGTAACCCAAACGCAACAGGTCCGCAGCCATGGCGTCACGCTCATAAGCGTCTCCCACCCGCACCGTAAACAGGGGATAGTTAGCGATATGCGCGTTCACCGGGGCTAGAGCGGCTCGCATAGGCATGACCAGAAAATGTACCGCATCTGACGGATGGGGATGCGTCACCCGATGCAAAGCCCAAATTCGGCGCGCCATCGTGTCTGCCCGGGGGGAAAGCCTCTCGTGCGGCAAGGTTTCCCAGTCAGGAAACAGCTCCACTCCAGCAGTGTAAGCTCCCAGCTCACGTGCCAATTGGGTGGCGGCACGAGTGCTCGGCGCGAGGACCACGGTTAGACCTTCGCGGCCACCAGGCAAACCCGCAATGAGCGGGGCGTAAAACCCGGGGGGCGACACGTATTCGCACACCGAACCCGCCGCATCAGGCTCCAGGCCTGCCAAAGCAGCCCCGGTCTCCTCCAGTAAACCGTGCAAACTCATGAATGAACCTGACCCCCTAAGTTCAGACCTGACTTGGGAACGCGCCGCCCCTTACTTGGGGTTGCCCAAATGTAACCTGGCTTGAGCTTTCGCCAGTCCGTTTTCCGCAATATCCGTCACGCATTGTACCGCTCGGTCCAAAACCTCATCGAGGATACTTTGCTGGGACTTCGGGATACGTCCTAGAACCCAGTTGATGACGTCAGACCCCTCCCCGGGCAATTTGACCGGACGCCCGATACCGATGCGTAAACGCGCAAAATCTTTCGTACCCAAAGACTTTTGGATTGATTTCAACCCGTTGTGCCCGCCATCGCTGCCGCCAACTTTCAGCTTTGCGTAACCCATTTCGAGGTCTAACTCATCATGAACCACCAGCAGGCGCTCGGAGCCAAGCCGGTAGTAATCCAGCAGTTCTTTCACCCCCGAACCGGATTCGTTCATGAACGAGCCGGTGTGAGCCACGATAATCTTGGGGGCATCGACCCCGTAGCCCAAGCTCACTGTTGCCACGCGCGCCACCACTCCCGCACGCGCCAGAGACTGATTCCGATACGTTTGGCCAGATTGCTTTACGAAGCGATCAGTCACCAGGTATCCACAGTTGTGCCGGGTTCCGGCATATTTTTCACCGGGATTGCCGAGCCCCACCACGAGCCAGGTTCCCTCCTCGTCTACCAGACGAGAGGGATCCAAACGTGGTTCGTGAGTGGGGCTCATCAGCAATCCAAGCAAGTGTCAGAAAACCGCTACTACTCAGCGGATTCTTTGGTTTCTTCCGCAGCCTCAGCCTCGGTAGTTTCTTCTTCCGCAGCCGGCGCCTCGGGAATTTCAACTTCCTGCGGAGTGGTGACGCTCAAGACAATCGCTTCCGGATCGGTCTTGGCTTCCACGCCCTCAGGCAACTTGATGTCTGCCACGCTCAACACCACGCCGTCTTCCAATCCGTCCACGCTGACCTCGATCTTTTCCGGAATAGCAATAACCGGAGCAAAAATTTCCATGTTCAGCAGGTCTTGGTTGGCAACCAAACCAGCCATAGGCTCGCCGATGATTTCGATAGGCACTTCCACGTCCACCTTTTCATCGGCCTTCACCAGCAGCAGATCCATGTGCATAATCTGGCGCTTTACCGGGTGACGCTGAATGTCCTTGACCAGGACCATCGCCGGGTCTTTCAGGCCCTTCAGGGAAATAACGGCATTCGCGTTGTCCTTCACCAGCAGGAAAGTGTCGTGGTAGGGCAGCAGCAGGTGCACCGGATCGGTGCCGTGGCCGTAGAGAACTGCCGGAATCTTGTCGGCGACCCGAGCGCGGCGAGCAAATCCCTTACCAAAATCCGTGCGCTGTTCGACTTGCAAAGTGGGGTTATCAGCCATGTTTTGTATCCTCCAAAATATGAAATCAGTTTGTGTTTTCCCGGGAGGACCGCGGAATTCTGTTGCGGGACCACCTTTCCGAAGTTTCGTTCCTCCCCTTACGGGTGGGCAGACGACTCCGTTTCATGCCATGAGACAGAAAAACCCGCCATGCTCAAAAAAGCAAAAGCGGGCGAAGGGCATCCGGCAAAGTTACCGGGCCGCGTCGATAACGGTTCACGCCGCGGAATGACCGCCACGTTCCCCCTCGCCGAGGCAACCCGACAATAATAGCGAAAACACCGCAATTTTGCTAATTTGTGGAAACACTAACCTCCTCTGTTTCTCGCCGGTCAAACAGTAATCTGGCCAGATACAATATTTGGGGATACCTAAAGGTTAAATGTGAAACAATAGGTTTATGAATGAAACCATCGATGTCCAGCTCAAGCATCGCACTATTCGTGAGTTTAAATCGAATCCTATTCCCGAGGATACTTTCCAAACCCTGATGGACGTAGCCATGCGCACTCCCTCGTCCCGCGGGATTCAAAATGCCTCAATTATTCGGATTAAGGATCAAGCAAAGCGCGAAAAGCTGGCTGAAATTGGTGGTCAAGAATATGTTGCCCACGCCCCGGAGTATCTGCTGTTTATTGCAGATTTAGCTCGGGGCGCAGCCATTCTGGAGGAAATGGGGTTGTTTCCTCAATCGGCCGCCACGATAGATACATTCCAAGAAGCCTTCACCGATGCGGTTCTCATGGTTCAAAACGTGGTGGTTGCAGCCGAGTCGTTGGGGTTGGGAGCCAATATTTTAGGCAATATTTTGAATGACCCCAAGGCGGTGGTCACGGCTATCGGGCTGCCTCCTTACACCTTCCCGGTCCTGGGCCTAACCTTGGGATATCCCAGTGAGGAACCGCAGCTCAAACCGCGGATGCCCAAAGAATTCCGGGTCATGACTGACACGTATGTGCGTCCGGATTCCTACCTGGAAGCCCTCAAGGATTACGACGCGCAGATGCGCGAATACTATGACCTGCGCAATAAGGGCAGGCGTGAGGACAGGTTTACGAGTCAAATCTTTCAGAAGCTCGGCAAGGTACGCAACCGCCGCGCTTCCCTCCTGGATGATATCGAGTCTCAGGGATTCCTCATGCACCCCTAGACTCCATGGGAATCGCGCCCGTTTTACTCGAACAGGGCGGTCACGGAGCCTTCCTCAAAGACCTGGCGAATTGCCCGGGCCAGCAACGGCGCAATCGGCAAAACCTTGAGCTGCGGAAACCACTTATCCGGAGGAATCGGCACCGTATCCGTAACGATAACTTCGCGGGCTCCGCATTCGCTCAGCCGCTTTGCCGCCGGATCAGAAAACACCGCGTGCGTGGCCGCCACCAGCACATCCTTTGCCCCGGCGTGCTTCAAAACGCCCACGGCTTCCGCAATCGTGCCACCGGTGTCAATCAAGTCATCGACCAGCACGCAGGTGCGCCCTTCAACATCACCCACCACGCGGTTGGCCACGGCCACATTGGGACGGGAGGTGTCACGAGTCTTGTGCACGAAAGCCAGAGGGTATCCGCCCAGGCGGTTCGCCCACTTTTCAGCCACGCGAATCCGGCCCGCATCCGGGGACACCACGGTTACATTGTTCAAATCCACGCGGGTGCGGACATAGTCAATCAGCACCGGCATCGCCTGGAGGTGATCCACCGGGCCGGTAAAGAATCCCTGTTCCTGCGAGGCGTGCATATCGATACTCATCAAACGGGACGCTCCGGCAGTCTTGTACAAATCCGAAATCAGACGCGCCGAAATCGGTTCGCGCCCCTGATGTTTCTTATCTTGACGGGCATAGGGATACAACGGGGCGACCACGGTGATGCGCTTGGAACTGGCTCGCTTCAGGGCATCAATCATGATGAAGTGCTCCATCAACCACTTAGAGACATTGCCGGAAATGGACTGGATACAGAACACATCACAGCCGCGGACCGACTCGTTGTAACGCACATAGATTTCGCCCGAGGCAAAGTCGTAGATGGTCGTCGGCAGCACCTCCACGTCAAGTTCTTCGGCGACTTGTTCAGCCAGTTCGGGGTGCGATCGACCCGACACAATCACCAGGCGCTTGCGCGGGGTATCAAACAACTCTGCCATTTGTTTTCCTTCTTTTATCGGAGTTTTTCTGTTGTTGCAAAGGTTTTCATAAGGGTGGTTGCCCTCCCTTTCATTCACCGGGACTATTTCGTACCGTCTGGTTCGTCTGGGGAGTTCCCTTCGGCTTGTTCAGCTCGCATCGCCTCGATGGCGGCGATAGTTTCGGGACGATTCTGGGCGACCCAGCCGGGAATTTGGCGCATCTGGAAGTCATTGACCGCCAAGCATCCCTCCGGGATGTCTTGGCGCACGATGGTTCCCCCGCCGGTATAAACGCCATCTCCGATATTGACCGGGGCAATGAACACGTTATTCGCGCCCGTTCGGCAATGCGACCCAACGTTGGAGTGATGCTTATGTACCCCATCGTAGTTTGCAAAGATGGTGGCGGCGCCGATATTGGTGCCTTCCCCGATGGTGGCATCCCCCACATAAGACAGGTGAGGAATCTTGGTGCCTCGCCCGACTTGAATGTTTTTCGTTTCGCAAAAGCCTCCGACTTTCGTACTTTCCGACAGGATGGTTCCCGGACGTAGGTAAGTGAAAGGCCCAATATAGGAATGGGCGCCAATTTCGGATGATAGGCCATGAACCCGAAAGACTTCCGCGTCGTCTCCGACTTTCATGTCGATAAGCGTCGAGTCCGGTCCGATACGGCAGTCCTCTCCGATGCTGGTGTGGCGGCGCAGCTGCGTATTGGGGTAAATCGTGGTGTCCTGACCAATGGTCACGTCGGCATCAATCCATGTCGTCGTCGGATCGATGATGGTGACACCCTGCAGCATCCAGTACCGAGTGCGGCGGCGATTGTATTCGGCTCGCAGTTCTGCCAACTGAGCCCGGTCATTGCAGCCTTCCGCTTGCGCCGTGTCTGCCAGCAACACCGAAGAAACTTTTAATCCTTCCCGGCGGGCAGCCTTAATGGTGTCGGTTAGATAGATTTCCCCTTGGTCGTTGTTTGTCGACAGGGTCGGTAAGCAGCGGTTTAAGAATTCGGCATCGAAGGCATAAATCCCGGCGTTGACTTCTTTGATTTGCTTTTGAGCATAGGTTGCATCACGCTCCTCAACGATGCCGGCAACATGTCCGGCCACTCGCTGAATTCGCCCGTAGCCGAAAGGATTGGCTATCTCGGTAGTCAGCAAGCACAAGGCCGCCCCTTCGTCCTCGCGAGTTTCCGCCAGGGACAGAATAGTGGAGGAATCGAGCAGTGGTACATCAGCAGAGGTCACCACCAAAGTTCCCGTCGCAGCCCCCAGTTCCTCGAGCTTTTGTAAAGCACACCACACCGCGCGACCGGTACCGGGCACATCGTCCTGGTAAGCAATCGCAATGTCGGGATTGACTGCTAGAGCTTCGGCGGCTACAGCATCGGCCTGGTGACGGACCACTACCACAATCCGTTCCGGTTCGATTTCCATAGCGGTGTGGATAGCGTGAGAAAGTAGGGTGCGCCCTGCGAAAGAGTGCAAGACCTTGGCCTTCTTAGACTTCATACGGGTGCCTTGGCCTGCAGCCAAGATAACGATGGTGCTGACGTTGGTCATGTTCCTATCCTAACGCCTCGCCAGCTCCTAAAAAGCAAAACGTTCCGCCCCCAGGATTCGAACCCAGACTAAAGGTACCAAAAACCTCTGTGCTGCCATTACACCAGGGCGGAATGCGCCGCTGACTGCAGTCGAAAACAGCGCCCGTCCATTTTGCCATTTTTCAACTTTTTTAGAAAGTTGAAACCGAGGCTTAGCGTGGCCATAATCTGCAAGCGCTACACAGTTCTGCAACACGGCTGGAAGTTTTACAGCCACTCCCCCCAGTAGACCGCCGGTAGCCGCCACGGAAAAAATCACTACGTCACAGCGCTTTTCTCCGCGACAAAGAATCTCGACCTCAAGTATTATTAAAGAAATATTCCTCTAATAGGACGGTACTATGGTTCCCCCCTCCGATCTATCTGATGGCGACGAAGTCGACGGCATCCTCAAGGCTTGGCGTTCCCTGCTTCCCCGTGCCGATTTAACTCCACTTTCAGTGTTCTCCCGAGTTTCCCGCCTCGCTCGTCACCTTGACCAGGCGCGTCGCGAAGCGTTCTCCTCAGTAGATTTGGAGCCCTGGGCTTTCGATGTGCTTTCTGCCCTACGCCGGGCAGGAGAACCATTCTCCCTGACGCCCGGCGTACTCATGCAGCAATCTCTGGTGTCCTCCGGGACCATGACGAACCGCATCGATCGGCTGGAAGAACGCGGACTGGTGCGCCGCTGCGCCCACCCGGAGGACCGCCGTGCCATTCTGGTAGAGCTCACCGAGGATGGCAAAAGGCACGCCGATGCCGCGATAACTAAGCTGATGGCTACGGAACGTGATTGGCTGGGCGACCTTTCCGAAGCGGATGTGAACGAATTGGCTCGGCTGTTGAGAGCCGTACTCCTCCCCTTCGATGCCCAGTCACGCTAGGACACCTGAGAAGGTTGTTTCTCCTCGACCCGCGTCACCACTTTGATAGGGTCAGCCTGGGGGACGTCGTCAGGAGCTACAGCCAGTACAGCTTTCGGCTCGATTCGGAGCGCCACGCGTTGTCCCTTCGTGACCATCATGGATTCCGAAGGGGTAATCTGAGCCGTCAACGTGATTCCCGAGGGCATCTCTACCTCGACTTTCGCGGTTGATCCCAGGAAAGTCAGGTTCTTCACCACGCCTTGATTGGCTAATCGGGGAACGTGAGGCTGCACCATCTCCAGCTGTACAGATTCGGGACGCACCAAAATTGTGGCCTCCCCGTTGGTGCGTTTCGTTGAGGTTTTCAGAATCGGAATTTCTTGGTCTCCTACGAAAGCCGAACCATCCCGTATCACAGCGGGAATACGGCTGGATTCACCAATGAAAGTCGCCACAAATTCGTTGGCGGGTTCGTTGTATAACTCCCAAGGCTCGGCGATTTGTTGCAGTTTGCCTTCTTTCATCACACCGACCCGGTCTGCCACAGCCAAAGCCTCCTCCTGGTCGTGCGTCACGAACAGGGTTGTCAAACCAGATTGCAGCTGAAGTCGGCGGATTTCTCCACGCAACTGCACCCGCACTTTGGCATCCAAAGCCGAGAGCGGCTCATCGAGAGCCAACACCGCGGGGCGCAACACCAATGCTCGCGCCAGGGCGACCCGCTGCTGCTGCCCTCCGGACATTTGGTGAGTGTACTTATCAGCTTGGTTAGCCAGACCCACCATCTCTAGGGCTTCCATAGCCTGACGAACCCGACGTTTAGAGTCGACTTTGCGCACCGTCAGACCGAACTCTACGTTCTGGCGCACCGTCATATTGGGAAACAGGGAATACTGTTGAAACACCATGGCCATATTTCGCTTTGCTGCGGAGGTGTGGGTGATGTCCCGCCCGTTGACCACAATTTGGCCTGAATCTACCTGCATCAAGCCTGTCAGAGCCCGCAACGCGGTTGTTTTCCCGCATCCTGAGGGTCCCAGCAGCACGACCAGTTCTCCACTGTGGAATTCACAGTTGAAATGATCCAGAGCCTTGGTGTGTCCATATCGTTTGTTCAGGTCCCGAAATTCAACCTCGGCACCGACAGCCTCATTTGGCATTTTTCTCTCTCTTCTTTTTCAATTCGTAGCTTACGATTTCCAACGTCATCAACACCACGATGCCAAACACCATGGTCAGCAGGGCCAGCGCGGTGGCGGTCATAGAGTCGTCTTGACCCAACTGGAATATGGCGACCTGCAGGTTGTTGCGGTTCAACAGCGATGCAATGGTGAACTCTCCCAGCACCACTGAAATAGTGATAAAGGATGCGGCTCCAATGGCTCCACGAAGGTTGGGGATAATGACTTTGAACATGACCGTTAGCCACGGCGCACCCAAGGAACGAGCGGCTTCTACCAGGGTCTTTACCGGAATCGTCGAGAACCCGGCGTCGAGAGCCCGGTACGCGAAGGGCAGTGCCAAGATGGTATAGGCAAAAGCTAGCCAGATTGGATGCGTGTTCAACAGGTTAATCGAAATAAATCGATATATCGGTCCTAAACCCACCACCAGCACGATGGCCGGAATCGCGAGGGGAAGCAGACAGATAAACTCCACTACGCGAGACAGTTTGGAAGGTCGGATTTTTAGCGCCAGCATAGTTGGCAACAACAACGCCAGCATCAGCACCACGGTAAATACGCTCAATCCCAAGGAATTCAACACACCGTCCCACAGAATCGACATATCCGCCCCGGAGGCGGTGGTTCCTGACAAACTAAAGATAGACTGCCAAGCCCCGCCTGACCACGCCCCGGTAAGCGGAAACCGCACCGAAAAAAATACCATACCTAACAACGGTATAAATAAAAACAGCAGTACAGCGACAAGGATGACCCACTGGTAAATGGCTACGCCTACGTGTGCAGGCCGCTTCCGGCTTGTGCGGCGTGGCGTGACCTCGATAGAGGACGCGGTCAACACATCCTCCGGCTTAGAATCTACGGAATCCATGAGGTTCACTCCCATTTTGCCGTCCTTTTTTGCAGTTGCGCATAAGCTGTCATCACCACAGCCACTACGACCACCATCAACAGGGCGAGAGACTGAGCGAACCCGTTTTGACCGACATCTTGCTCGTTACGCAGCGCGCTTTGAATCATCAGTGGCACCAGGATGGAGCGTTGCGTAAACAGCGCTGCCGCGGTGGCGTAGGCGGAAAATGCGTTGGAAAATAGCAGCAAAAAGGCGCCGAGGAATCGCGGCCACAGAATCGGTCCCGCCACCCGAAACCAATAATCCCAAGTCGAGCCGCCCAAGTTCAGGGTCGCTTCCTTCCACTGGGGACGCAGCGAGTCCATCGCCGGCAGGAACACGATAATCATCAGGGGAATCTGGAAGTAGCAGTACACCAGCACCAGTCCCGGCAGAGAGGCCAACCAGTTAGGATCGAGTTGAATTCCCGTAGTCGCGAACAGAATCTGAGTGCCGATACCGTTAATCCCGATGGTGGCGATGAATGCAAAAGCCAGCATGACCCCGCCGAACTGAGCCAATACCGAAGACACGGCATTGATTAGGCGGCGCAGCAAACCGGTTTGGCTGGAACGAGCCACCAAGGCATAGCATGCCAGTGCCCCTACCACGGCTCCAATCAGAGCCGAAGCGATAGAAACAAAAACCGAGGTACCCAGGGATTCCAAGGTGTTCTGCTCTCCCAAACGCGCCAGGTTTTTCAGAGTGAATCCCCCTTGTGCGCCGGTGAAGGCTCCCGCAATCACAATCGCGGTGGGCGTGAGCAAGAATATCGCCACATAGAGGAAAAACGGGATTGTAACCAGGTTCGTGGACTTGCGCCGCCGCACTGACGAGGGGTACCAGGTCTTTGACTCGGCTAGTAACTGTCCACGCCAGCCAGTCTCTTCGTTGACCTCTGACTTCTGATCCGTAGGCATGAGCCGGGAGCCCGAATCGGTATCCGAGCTCCCTGGCCGTGAATCTTCTTGAACAGGCTTAGTTACCAATAGCCTTGTCCCAGTTCTGCTGCAACCAAGTGGTGATTCGAGCTGAATCATCCGGACTGTAAGTCAACGGAGGTTGAGAGGTTTCAATCAAGGTGGCTTTAGCCTCGGCATCAATGGTGCCGTCCTTTTCCATCTGTTCCATCAGCACCGGCATTGCCCCACCCTTCATCCACAGGTTCTGGGCTTCCGGAGTGTAAAGGAATTCCTGCCACAAACGTGCGGCCGCCGGGTGGGGAGCTTCCTTGTTGATGGCCTGCTGGTAATAGCTGCCGACCTCGGTGCCGGGGAACACGATGACTCCCCATTCAACTCCCTGACCTTTTAAGCGGTCACGAGTCGAAATTTGGTTATAAGACCAGTCCAACACCGCGGCGGTCTGGCCGGAATCGATGGTAGCCGAGGTCACATCAATGGTGTTCAAGTTGCCGATGCTCTTGAGTTCTTTAAAGAAATCCAGACCCGGCTGGAGGTTTTGCAAATCCCCACCATTGGCCAGATTCACCATGATAAAGCCGTTGAATGCCGCCCCGGCTTCCGCTGGCTTGCCGTTGAGCGAGACGACGCCGGCAAACTTCGGATCTTTCAAATCTTCGATGGACTTGACGTCGCCGTACTTGGTCTTATTCCAACCCAAAGACATCACGCCGGTGTAATCAGGGGTAAAGAGCTTGTCTTTATTCTTAAGTTTCGGATCGATTTGTGCCGCCCCTTGAGTTTCGTACGCCGCAAAATACTGGGTGGAATCCACGGCTACAGCTAAACCGACGTCAACAGTGTCGGGCGCTTTGTCCGTGCCGGCGTTCGTCTTAATGGCATCAATTTCTTCTTTTGAAGACGCATTGGGGTTTTGTTCGTTTACAGTGATTTCGGGATATTTCTTTTTAAACGCCTCAATCACTCCACCCCAGTTTGACCAGTCGTGCGGCAACGCAATGAGGTTCAACTGACCTTCTGCCTTCGCCGCTTTTTCCAGTCCTTCCATTCCGCCAAAATCATCGATGGAAACGGCTGCCTGATACTTGGTCTTGTCTGCGGCGCTTTCCGCGTTTGTCGCGCTGCCGCCACAAGCCGTCAATCCCAACGAGGCGCTGACCAGGATAGCGGCGCCTGCCATCAGAGAAAATTTCTTGTTCAAGGGTTTTCCTTTCCTGAAACTTTATTAGCGTCTCTAGGTTAGGAAACTCGCGTTAGGACTTACCTGCTTAATTTGTTAAAACTAGGTAAGTTTACCTTTTCACTGGTTAAAACTCGCGGATTCAGAGTCTGTGGTATCCCCTCTTGCCGGTCCGGCAGCACTGAAAACTCGTGCTATCAAAGGGTGAGCGCCAAGCCTCGCCGCTACGTTTTCTTGGGAGGGCGCGTCTGGGCACAGAGCGGCGATGGTCGGACCAGAACCCGAAACTACGGCTTTCAGAGCTCCGGCCTGCTCTGCCGCGGTGATAACTTGTGATAGTTCAGGGAAAATGTCGAGGGCAGCGGCCTGCAAATCGTTGTGGAGGTATCCGGCCAGCTCGGCGACATCCCCGTCCAGTGCTGCCACAAAGTCTGGTGAGAGCGTAGCGGGCAGCGGTTGCGGATCAGGAATCAACCGGTCGAAGGCCCCAAAGACTTTGGGTGTGGACAGTCCCCGGGGGAAAACCGCCAAGACCCAATAACATTTTGTACCGCCCGGTAAACTCAGCATTTTATCTCCGAAGCCGAGCCCCAAGGCGTTTCCACCGGTTAACCCGAAGGGCACGTCCGCACCCAGTTTAGCCCCCAGAGACTGCAGCTCAGCGAGGGTGAATCCCAGTTGGTAAAGCGCGTTCGCCGCGTAGAGCACGCCGGCGGCATCGGCTGACCCTCCAGCCATACCTCCCGCCACCGGAATATTTTTCTCAACCTTAATGCTGGTGGGAGGCACTTTGGCGCCGTTTACACGCAAGGCCTGGATTGCTTTGAGCGCCAGATTTCCCGGCCCGTCCAGGTTCTTTGGTCCCGTCAATCCCGGTGCCAGCACGGTGTGGACCACATCGGTTTCGTCTGCATCACGAGGTTCCACAGTCAAGTATTCCCCAAGGTCCAGGCCCTGAAATACTGTCAATAGCTCGTGTCGGGGCTGGTTCGGGGGTCGCTCGCCCACTCGGAGCAACAGGTTTACCTTTCCGGGAGCAAAGACTTTGAGACGTCGCCCCGGTTCATTTTCAAGGATTCGCACTCCGCTCATTTTGTATCGCTCGTTCCATAAAGTTTTGCACCCGCGATTTTTGTGAAATCTGTGACGCTGAGACGTTCAGCGCGTAATCCGGGAGTTATACCAGCAGCCTCGAGCAAAGCCGCGGCCGCATCAGGGGAACCGGCGTATTTAGCCAAAGACTGCCGCAAGGTCTTACGGCGCTGCGAAAATGCCGCGTTTACCGCCGCGAACACTTCCTTCCGTAACGTTTCGATTGCCTCATCCGTCAAGCCTTCTGCGCTCAATTTCAGGTCCTCCTTGAGCCGCTGACGAACCTCTAAACGCTGAAAATCCACCACGGCTGAATCCACATTCGGGGCCGGATAGAACACAGTTCGCCCTACTTTAAAAGCGCGTTTAGCACTGCCCCACCAAGCCAGTTTTACGCTCGGCGCCCCGTAGGCTGCGTCAGCGACTCCAGCCACCCAACGATCAGCCACTTCAGCTTGCACCATAACCAGGGCGCCCTCCAAATCTGACAAGACTTCCAAGAAATGCAGCAGCAGGGGGGTGGCCACATTGTAGGGCAGGTTCGCGACCAACCGACTCGGCACAGCCCATTCCTCGGGGAGGTCCAGTTCGGATACGCCGCTAATCTCGAGAGCATCTTGCGTCATTACGCACAAGTTTGCGCTGTTCGCGCCGTGTTGTTTTACTGTCACCGGTAGGGCGGCAGCCAAACGCGGATCAATCTCGATGGCGATGACTTTGCAACCCCGTTCCAACAAGGCCAGAGTCAAAGAGCCCAATCCCGGACCAATTTCCACCACGGTATCGCCTGGGGTAACTCCCGCTGCAGCCGCGATACGCCGCACAGTTCCGGGATCAGTAACGAAATTTTGACCCTTTTTCTTGCTCGGAGACACCTCTAGGGCAGCACAAAGCTCAACAATGTCGCGCGCACCTAACAACAGCACCTCAAAATTTTAGCGCAGACCGAGTTTCCGGGAACACGCCGGCCACTGTCCCCAACCGGAACGCGCTTGCAGAATCTGAGCCCGGTGGGTCTGTTCTTCTGCCGAAGCCTCAGACGGCAAACCAGAACCCCCTACTGATCGCCAAGTCGGCAGCGTGAACTGGTACATTCCGTAAAAACCATTGCCCGTGTTCGTATCGGGACGCCCGCCGGCTTCACAAAATGCCAGTTTGCTCCAGACATCGCCGGTCGCGGCAATAGGTTGAGAGGCGGGACGTTTCTTGGTGCCGACCGTGACTTTTTCGCTAACCGGTTGAGTCACGACTTTTTCGCTTAAGGTTTCTTCGGAGGAGACCACACCGTCAATACTGCGCACCTTCTTGGTGATTTCTTTTACCCCGGCAACGCCTTTTTGTGTCACGACCTTTTCGTCAGTGAACTTTGAATCATCGTTGGTAGTTTCCGTTTCAAACTGAATCGGTTCGCTGGTCGTGACGTTTTCTTCCGTAATGCGCTGCACCTGCACAATCGGCGCCGCACCGGGGTTAAACAGCACTTGGACCTGATCCAACCCAGTCAGCTTCACTTTGTTGCGAACGAGGATGTCCTCTGGGGTAATGTCGGACTTCGCGGCTTTCATCTGGGCGGTAGCACCATCGTGAACCAACTGATAGACCTCGCCGGGAGCAAAGAGAGCCAGGGGCATACCTTGTAAATCCTTGCCGCTGGTGCCCACAAATTGCACCGCTTGTTCTTCCCAGAGAGCCTTAATCGCCGCACTCGCCGATTTTTCTGTCGTGTCCACGTCCTTCCGGGAGCCGTTAACCATAACGGTTAGCCCCCGAGAGCTTTTGATAGTGATCTTCATCCCGTTCTTGACGGCGGTTGTAGGTCCGGGGACGATGGAGTCTTTAGCGCTGAAATTCACGCCATTTTCAGTCAATAAATCGGATACGGTCGCCCCCCAGCCCCCAAGTTCTTGGGCTTTTCCGTCTGCCACCACGGTTGCGGTTTTATGCGCCATCGCAAATGCGGTACCGATGCCTGTACCCAATACCAACGTGGCAACCAATGCACCAACGAGGGGCGCAAAAAACTTTCGAGGGCCTCGAACCGGCTTAGCTTGAAGGTGACGCGGGGCTCGTTTGGGGGATACGCTCATAATCGCAGTGTTCTCTTCCATCAACAAAAATGTTATCGATTCGTTATATTTTTGTCCAGTTCGTTATCTATTGTACACCTTTAGTTAACAAAAACCACTACTTTCACACTTTTAACTTTTCTAACATTAAGGCGCTGAACTGCATAAATCCTAAAACTCATAGACCGTTGTGGCGTTGCGATAAGTATGTTCACGCAACTCCTCGCTCGTAACCTGGGTCAGTTCGGCCAAGAAGTCTGCGGTGTGCCCGATGAGATAGGAGGCGTTGGGCTGGCCTCGATAAGGCTGAGGCGTCAGATACGGGGCATCTGTTTCAATGAGGCGCAGATGCGCCGGCATTGCGAGGGCTCCAGCTTGGATATCTTGGTTGGCATGGTAAGTAACATTCCCCGCAAAAGACGCATACCAGCCATTTTCTGCCAAAATTTCGGCCAACTCACTATCCCCTGAGAAGCAGTGAAAAACCGTTTTTCGTGGCGCGCCGCAGTGTCGCAACATCTCTACACAATCCTGATGGGCGTCACGGTCATGAATTTGCAGGGGCAGATCCAGAGCCTTCGCCAACTCGATATGCGCTGCGAATGCTTGTTTTTGCGCTTCCTTGCCCGTTTCGGCAGTGCGAAAATAGTCCAAGCCCGTTTCTCCGATGGCCACCACCGCCTCGGGAAATTCGCGGGCTGCTCGTTCCACCGCCGCCAAAGCGTCGTCAAGGGGCGTTTCCTGCCAGGGTTCACGCGTTTGCGCCACGTTATCCGGTGCCGTATCCAAAATCCCCAAGTGACGCGGGGCATCATTGGGATGAATCGCCACCGCAAACCGCACCATTTCAAAAGCGGAACCGGAGAACCGCTCGCGGTCGTCACCGAGCACCTGAACTTCTGGAAGGCTGCACAGGGAGACGACGACACGTTGAACTCCGGATTGTACCGCCCGTTCCATTTGTTCTTCTGCGCTGAGCCGCACCCCGGAGGAATCGCTGACATATTCCCCCGGCAGCAAAGGCAGGTGCGTGTGATTGTCAAACAATCTGCCAGTACCAAACGGCCTTTCCCCGCCGTCAAAAGGCTGGCCGCTCACCGGTACGGGCGGCCACACCTTTGGCTTTGACTTGCGTTTACTCACCGGAGCCCTCAGTGCTTCTGGTTACTTGCGCAACAGATTCGCGTAACGTTCGTGTTCTTCTTCAACGACAGACTCGTCTAGCTTCTGGAATACCGGAGCCGGTTTCGCCACCGCTTGCCCCACCTGTACCGGATGACGCTCCCACGTCGGAGCATGGCGATAGTCCCCGGTGATGATTGGGTAAGTGCGGTCGCTCCCGTCCTCGTTTTTCACATCCAGGTCGACAACTTCCTCGATACGCGGCAGGGGCGCCACCTTCCCGGTTCCACCCAAGACTTTGTCGATGGCGTTGGACGAAGTCGGCAAGAATGGCGACATCATCAGATTCAAATCCGTCACCACCTGGGCTAGAACGTGCAGGATTGTCCCTAGCCGTTCCCGCTGCGACTCGTCTTTTAGCTTGAAGGGTTCAGTGGTGGCAACGTAACGGTTAGCCTCCCCCACCAGACGCATAATTTCCGCTAGAGCAGCCTTTTGGTGATGGCTTTCGATGAGGCCACCTACCGTTTCGAATCCGGCACCGACAGCATCCAAAAGTTCCTGATCCTCAGCCGTGAAATCGCCGGCCGGAGGAATCTCGCCAAATTTCTTTGAAATCATGGACGCTGTGCGGTTTACCAGGTTACCCCAAGCAGCCACCAACTCAGAGTTCGTACGCCGCACGAACTCGCTCCAAGTAAAATCAGAATCCTGATTTTCCGGTCCCGCCGCAGAGATGAAATACCGCAGTGCATCGACTTGATAGCGGGACAGCATGTCGCGCACATAAATCACAATTCCCCGCGAAGAGGCAAACTTCTTGCCCTCCATGGTCAAAAATTCTGAGGAAACTACCTCAGTAGGCAGGTTCAGGACTCCTAAGTCACCGGGTTGCCCACCCAAGTCTCCACGTCCGTTGTAGCCCAGCATTTCGGCGGGCCAAATCTGGGAGTGAAACACGATATTGTCCTTGCCCATAAAGTAGTACGACAAGGCTTCGGGGTCATTCCACCACTGACGCCAATCTTCTGGGGACTGACCAAAACGACGCGCCCACTCAATGGAAGCCGAGAGGTAACCGATTACCGCGTCAAACCAGACATAGAGACGCTTGGGCTGATCCTCCCATCCGGGAATGGGGATACCCCAGTCAATGTCACGAGTCATAGCTCGCGGTTTAATATCCTTTAAAAAGTTCTTGGAGAACTTTATGACGTTGGGCCGCCAATTGCCGTTCTTTTCCCGGTCATCAAGCCACTCATTCAAGGCGCTCGCGAGAGCCGGTAAATCTAAGAAATAGTGGTCGGTTTCGACAAATTCCGGGGTCTCGCCGTTAATCTTGGAACGCGGGTGAATCAGGTCGGTAGGGTCGAGCTGGTTGCCACAGGCATCGCACTGGTCCCCCCGGGCACCTTCCGCTCCGCAGATCGGGCAAGTTCCCTCAATATAGCGATCCGGAAGGGTCCGACCGGTGGAAGGAGAGATTGCACCCCGGGTGGTCTGTACCTTCATATAGCCGTTGTCTCGCACGACTTTGAACATGGCACGAACAGTCTCGTAGTGATTGCCCGTGGTAGTGCGAGTGAACAAATCGTAAGACAGACCCAGCTGACACAAATCCTCCACAATCGCCCGATTGTTCTGGTTCGCCAATTCTCGCGGGGTCAGCCCAGCAGCCTCGGCTGCGACCAAGATTGGCGTGCCGTGTTCGTCTGTACCGGACACCATCAGGACATCGTGACCACGCATCCGCATATAGCGGGAAAAGACGTCTGAGGGAATTCCGAAACCAGCAACGTGTCCAATGTGACGCGGGCCATTAGCATAGGGCCAAGCGACGGCAGAAAGTATATGAGTCATGACTCTATCCTAACGCCGCCGGTAAGTTCCTCAGATCCAATACGCCCACTTCATGTTGGGATTATTGAGCCACATTCGCCACCCATAGTGGTCTTCGGGAATAGGCATACCGGTCCAGATAGGGAAAAAGAACACCGCTGCCAAGAAAATGAACGCCACAATCACCAGGGCAGTGATGAACGCGCCTGGTGAAGCCTGACTAGAATCGGGCACCAGATTGTATCGACCAGTCCAATTTCGGTCTTTGGTGATTCGCCAAGCCCCCATCAGCAAACCCAACAGATACACCACAGCCATAATCATGAAAGGAGAGATAACCACCGTATAAAAGGTGAATATGGTCCGATTTGAATACACCAGCCAAGGCAGCCAAGTGGCCATATAACCAGTAAAAATCAGCCCGGCACGCCAATCGAGAAACCCGAAAGCCGCCACAATAATCAGGAAGAACGCCACGAATCCGACCCACCATAGAACCGGGTTACCCAAAGAGTTGACCGCCTCAACGCATCTGCTGGATCCACAGTCTCCCGGCACTTCTTCGTAATAAAACGAGGTGGGACGCAGCTGCAAAAGCCAGCCCCACGGATTAGCCATGTAGGGGTGGGTGGCATTGAGATTGGTATGGAAAATGAAAATTTGGCGATGATAATCGAGCCAATCCGCTACCAAACCACGATTGGTGTGGCCCCACGCTTGTGAATGGGTAAACCATCCCATCCAAGAAACTACGTAGGTCAGGAAGGCAATCGGCACTAGGTTCAAAAAAGCAGGAATCCCTCCGGTCAGGACAGACGACCCAATCCATCGCGGTTCGGTGCACCACCTGGCGGATAGCTCTCTAATAAATACGAAAATCCCAAAGACCGCCACTACATAGAGCCCCGACCATTTCACACTCATGGCCAACCCGAAGGCTACGCCCGCCGCGAAAAGCCAGGGACGCCACCAGTAGCTCGGCCCCCAAGACAGCGCAAAGCGAGAAAAGTCCGGGGCGATTCCGGAGCTGGATGTCCGGCGCTTGCTACCGGGCGAAGTTTCCGCTCCCGCAGTGTCCCGCGGCCGTCGACGCAACTGTTCAGTGTGCCTGGCCGCATCGATGTCTTGAAGGGCAGCAATGAGTCGGGGACGGTAGCTGAGTTGATCGCGAACGACGCACAGCACCCCCAGAAGGATAAACATTTCCAGGATAATGTCGAGGATAGCGGTGCGAGACAGAGCAATTTGTACTCCGTCTAAACCCATCAGTACGGAGGCGAGAGTGGCCATTTTGGCGTTACCAAACAGCTCCCAAACGATGCGCCCCACCAGGTAGACCGCCACCGCGCCCGCCACACAGACCGCGATGCGCCACCCAAAAGGTTGATTTCCGAACAGCTTAATTCCCACCCCAATCAGCCATTTTCCCACGGTGGGATGGACTACGAAAGAACCTTCTAGCGGAGTTTCGAAGTTCCCGGTGATAAAGGTGGCATCGTAATCTTTGGGCCACTGCACTTCGTAGCCGCGCTTAATCAGGCCGTAGGCGTCTTTGACATAATAGGTTTCGTCAAAAACCAGGGTTTTGATTGCGCCCAGACGTACCACCCGAGTCAAAAACACCAGAAGGGCCAACACCAGGGGTCCCAGCCAACCCCAGAGGTATTCCCGCTCCCCGCGTTGGGGCCGAGCTCGGAAAGCACTGCCCAAGAAGGCCGGTCGGTTCCTCCCCGGACGCAGCAGCAGGGCCAGGCCGGATGCGGGAGCGTTTCGGTACTCCGTGGGTGCGGGTCGAGGTGGGATATTCACGCCCTCAAGTTTAATGGAAGAATGGAATGGTGAGCATGGATTATCCCCCGGTGTTTGAGGAAGTACACCTGGTTTTGGCCGGAACTCCAATCGGAAATGTCGGCGATGGCTCACCCCGTCTACGCGAGGCGCTTCGCACCGCGGACATTGTGGCTTGTGAAGATACCCGCCGGACCCGCGACTTAGCCCGCCGCCTGGGAGTCGAAATGTCTGCCCGCCTATTGGCTTACCATGAGCATAATGAAGCGGCGATAACCCCGGAATTGTTGAGCCTAGCCCGCGATGGCAAACGGGTTCTGCAGGTTTCGGATGCAGGAATGCCGGGAATTTCAGACCCCGGGTTTCGTCTGAGCCAAGCTGCCGCACAGGCTGGAATACCGTTTACGGTTCTCCCCGGGCCTTCCGCTCCGCTCCTAGCTTTAGTGGGTTCGGGTTTGCCTACGGATTCTTTCACCTTCGTGGGATTCTTGCCACGCAAACCCGCCGCTTTGTACCAGGCGTTGCAATCTCTCGCGGCTCGCAGCGAGTCCCTGATTTTCTTTGAGTCGCCCCGCCGGGTCATCGAGACGCTGGACGCTATGGTCCAGGTTTTCGGCCCCGGTCGACCGGCTGCACTAGCACGAGAACTGACGAAAACTCATGAAGAATTCATCAGGGGCACCTTGGAATCTGTGCATTCCGAGTTGTGCTCACGCCCCGAGGTCTTAGGCGAAATCGTTATCGTCGTCCAAGGGGCACCAGCCGGGGACCAATCTGAAACCTCGACACAGCACCTCGAGAAAATGGAACATCTGGTACAACAAGGGGTGAAGGCGAAAGCGGCGGCCAAGCTCATTGCAGCGTGGTTCGGCGGCTCCGCTAATGAACTTTTTTCCTCATATCTTGAGGGAAAACGCGACTAAGCCCAGACTCCGGGTATGACGGCTGCGCAGCGGGGACATTGTCCCGACTCTCCAACCGTGTTTTCGCAAACATCGAACCAGTCCCGCACGATGAGCAAATCTCCGCACCCGGGACAAAACGTGGTTCCCCCCTCACGGTCGCGTATGTTGCCGATATAGACAAACCGGATTCCTTCGCCTCGCGCAATTTCCCGCGCCCGTTGCAGTGTGCTTGCCGGGGTTCGCGGCACATCGCGCATCTTCCAGTCGGGATGGAAAGCCGAGAAATGTAGTGGAACGTCCGGTCCAATATTTTCTACTATCCACTTTGAGAGGTTCCGAATTTCCCCATCGGAATCGTTGTGACCGGGGATTAGCAGCGTGGTCAGTTCCACCCAGCACTCGGTTTCGTTGCATACATAAGCAATAGTTTCCAACACGTCGCACAAATGAGCGCCGGTCAAATGCCAATAGAAATATTCAGTAAACCCCTTTAGATCGAGGTTCGCCCCATCCATTTCCGCATACATCTCTCGCCGTGGCTCGGCACAGATATACCCCGCGCTCACCGCTACTGTCCGCAGCTTCTCGGCGTGGCAGGCTCTGGCGGTATCTATGGCGTATTCGGCAAAAATCGTGGGATCGTTGTAGGTGAAAGCGACCGATTGCGCCCCGTAGTGCACCGCCAAATCCGCGATTTCCCCAGGGCTGACAGCAGTGGTTAAACGGTCGTTTTCCCGGGCTTTCGAGATGTCCCAGTTTTGGCAAAACCGGCAGTTCAGGTTACATCCTGCCGTTCCGAAGGACAGCACCTGAGAACCTGGCAGGAAATGGTACAGCGGCTTTTTTTCGATGGGATCGAGCCCCAAACCGGAACAGCGCCCGTAGGTATCCAGCACCATTTTTTGACCTTGAGCCATCCGGGTATAGCAAAATCCTCTTTGTCCATCGCGCAGCGTACAAGCACGGGGGCATAAGTCGCAGCGAATTCGGCCGTCCTCACGCAAAGTCCACCACTTTGCGACTCGGTCTCGACTTTTCATGTCAGTAGTTTCAAACCCATCGCCCATAAATCAACCTTAGACTGAAACCATGAAAATTTTTGCGCACCGGGGTCTGAACCGGAAAGCACCGGAAAACACGATGACCGCCTTCCGGCTGGCTCACGAAGCCGGTGTGGAATGGATAGAAACTGATGTTGACATTCTGGGGGACGGCACCGCTGTTATCCTGCACGATTCCACGTTGGATCGCACCACAGACCACAGCGGTTCAATGTATGACCTGAAGTTCTCGGATCTCGGTGAGATTTCTGCGGGAGCAAAATTCGGTGACGGCACCAGTTACCGCCACGAAAAAATTCCCCTGCTCACCGACCTTTTGGCGTTCCTCAGAGAAAGCCATATGAAGTGCAATCTGGAAGTGAAATCTAACGAAGCTGGCGGCGCGATGTCTCGCCTGTTGATTGACACTGTTTTACGCGAAATCCGGGACGTACGGCCTGAAGATTTGTTCATCAGCTCGTTCAACCACGTATTTCTGTACCAGATTCACCAGCAACGTCCCGATCTACAGCTGGCCTGCCTATTTACTAAAGAGTGTCTGTGGTATGACGCGATTAGCCGCTGCGAACAGGTCGGCGCCACCGCGATTCATCCCGAGGACAGCGGACTCACCGCCGAAATAACTAGGCGTCTCAAGGACGCAGGGCTACAGATAAACGTGTGGACCGTCAACGAGCCTTCCCGCGCTCGAGAACTCGCCAGTTGGGGAATCGATGGGATTTTTACTGATATAGCTGATGAGATGCGCGCAGCTTTGGACCACTGAGTGACCCTGAGTCACCCTTCCGTCAGGCTCCCAGTAAATCCGCCAAGGCCGTCAAGCATTGGGAAGCTCCGCCTTCGATACGCAGGTCCGCCGCCCGGTCGTACATGGTGCGCCCCCGATTGATGATGGCTAACGGAGCTCCTTTTGCTAAGCCGGCCTGCATCACATAAGTCGCTGTCCCCACCACCAGCGAAGAACCAACTACCACTACTACGTCTGCCTTTGCCGCGGCTGCATATGCCCGAGACATCACCTCTGCGGGCAGCAATTGTCCAAAAAACACGACAGCGGGTTTCAGCAATCCGCCGCAACGCTCACAAGGCACGGTTTTGAACGTACAGGCCTCAGCGGCTTTCCGGTCCGCCACCGCCAGGATGGCGACGTGCGCGGGATTCAGGTCAAGTGGATAATCCGGGTTTGCCTCAGTGAGCCGTTCGTGCAGCGCTTGCCTGCCGGTCACTTCCCCACAGTCCACGCACTCCACTCGCACGAAAGAACCGTGCATCTCATAGACTTCCTTGCACCCGGCTTTAAGATCCAGGCCGTCAACGTTTTGGGTAGCGATGCCGGTCAGCAGCCCGGCACGTTCCAGTCTCGCTTGCGCTAGATGTGCTGGAGCAGGGTCAAGGGACAACATGGTTTGCCAAGTCTGGTGGTTGCGAGCCCAGACCCAGCGCTGCCACACCGGGTCACTCACAAACTGGTCGTATTCCACCGAGGGAATCTCGGTGTTGCCTTTACCACGATAATCGGGAATGCCGGTGTCGGTGGACATGCCAGCCCCCGTGACCAGCACCGTCTTTTTCCCTCTCATCCATCCCGCCAAAGTTTTCAGCTGTTGGCGTGTCATTTCATCAAGAATGTCGAGGTTACTCACGTTTCCATCCTACGCCGAGCAACTCGGTACGAAGCCGTGTTGGTGGGTTTCTCTAGTTGGGTGCGTGTTTAAACGGGTTTCGCCCCCCAGGGGTGGGGGGCGAAACGTTTTGAAGTGTTAGTGCGGCGGTTTCCTACTCTCCCACACACCGGCGTGTGCAGTACCATCGGCGCGGGCAGGCTTAGCTTCCGGGTTCGGGATGGGACCGGGCGTTTCCCTGCTGCTATGACCGCCGCCAC